>NZ_VTXJ01000001.1:0-590697 GCF_013114525.1 Vibrio sp. T3Y01
TGTAAGTCTGGTAAAACTAACCTTTGCCAAGCGGTTCGCGAAACTCAAGGTAAAGGCCTAATGCCAGATGGCACAAGCCGTTTCTCTATCAACGGTGAGCCAATTTTCCACTACATGGGTTGTTCTACTTTCTCTGAGTACACTGTACTTCCAGAAATTTCACTAGCGAAAGTAAACAAAGAAGCACCTCTTGAGGAAGTTTGTCTTCTAGGTTGTGGTGTAACCACTGGTATGGGTGCGGTACTGAACACAGCTAAAGTTGAAAAAGGTGACACAGTTGCTGTATTCGGCCTAGGCGGTATCGGTCTTTCTGCAATCATCGGTGCTCGTATGGCGGGTGCAAGCAAAATCATCGGTGTTGATATTAACGAGAGCAAATTCGAGCTAGCAAAACAACTTGGCGCGACTGACTGCATCAACCCAATGAACTACGACAAGCCAATCCAAGACGTTATCGTTGAGATGACAGACGGTGGTGTTGATTACTCATTCGAGTGTATCGGTAACGTAAATGTGATGCGTCAAGCTCTTGAGTGTTGTCACAAAGGTTGGGGTGAATCAGTTGTAATTGGTGTTGCAGGTGCAGGCCAAGAGATCTCAACTCGTCCGTTCCAACTAGTAACAGGTCGTGTATGGCGTGGTTCTGCTTTCGGTGGTGTTAAAGGCCGCTCTGAGCTTCCAGAAATCGTAAACCGTTACATGGCGGGTGAGTTCGGACTACAAGAGTTCATCACTCACACTATGGGTCTTGAAGACGTAAACGAAGCATTCGAACTCATGCACAAAGGTGAGTCTATCCGTACTGTTCTACACATGGATAAATAGCCTTAAATCTTAAACCTCATCTGGTTTTCATAAAGTCCGTTAGATTGAATCTCTAACGGACTTTATTTTTTCCTAGGCACACTTTACCAAGGAATATTTTTATTAAAGGTTATTCCCTTTAATAAAGGTATCTGAATTGTCCTACAGGGTTACTGGAATTGTCCTTATGTTGACTAAACTTCGCCACTCTTTACCTCTTCAGTTAATGTTAGCTGCTTTGCTTGCATGGCTTTTTGCACAACTTATTGCTTCAACCTCTGGCATTACCCAAACGGGGTGGTATCAGTTCTTAATGCTTGGTAAAACTACTTATATCGGCTTGCTAAAAATGGTCGTTGGTTTAGTGGTTTTGTTCTCGTTGTTGCAAGGTATAACAAGCATTGGCTCGATCACTCGATTGAAGCAAATTGGCCGTAATACCGTACTTTTCTATAGCTTCACGACGCTGATAGCCATCTCTTTGGGCTTGGGTGCTTCATTGCTGTTGCCTGCTTGGGAGCCTTTAACCAGCGTTGCTACGATTGGAGACGATGTTCAGCTTATAAGTGAAGATGCGGCGGGAGGAGCTGCGATTGCCAGCAAGTTGTTTAGCATGGCGCTCGTGAACCCAGTAGCGGCGTTAACCAATGGTAACTTGCTCGCGATTGTCGTGTTCTCATTCATGTTGGGTATTGCTCTACTTTCTTCATTGCCAGAAAAACACCCTATTTTTGAGGTGCTTAATGGCTTGAACAAGAGCATCAATACCATTGTTGGTTGGATCATTCGTTTAGCTCCGCTCGCGGTTTTCGCCATTGTTCTCGATTTTACCGTTCGTGGTGGTGAGTCACTATTTGAGCAATTGGCACTGTTTGCTTTGCTTGTATTTGTGCTGACTCTGATCCACGGAGCGATTGTACTGCCGACCATTGCGAAGGTGATGACTGGGATTCGTCTTAGCACACTATTTAAAGGAATCTCAGCGCCAATGGCGATGGCGTTCGCAACGTCATCAAGCTCTGCTACTTTGCCACTAGCGATGCAGAGCGCAGAAGAAAAGCTCGGCGTATCGCAAAGTACAAGTAGTATGGTGTTACCGCTTGGCGCAGTGATGAACATGGATGGTACGGCACTTTTCGAAGGTGTTGCGGCAATCTTCTTGGCTCAACTGTTTGGTGTGGACCTCACGACTTCTGGCTTGGTGATGATCTTCATTATGGCGATGGTCTCTTCTGTAGGCGCACCGGGTATGCCATCTGGATCTATGTCTGGCATGCAGTTGGTGTTATTGGCCGCTGGCATACCATTGGAAGCGATCGCGATTCTACTGATTATTGAACGCCCGTTAGATACATTCCGCACTGCGGTTAATGTAGAAGGTGACATGATTGCTGCATTGGTCGTGGATAAATGGCAGAAACAACAAGCAACAGTGCTCGAGCCAACACTAAGCGAGTCTGTAGCTTAGAGAATATCAAGTTCAACGAAAAAGCCCGTTCAGGTGATCTGAACGGGCTTTTTGTTGTCTGTTGATACGTGCGGTCAGTGACTAACCGATCTTAGTCATCTCATTGAGAGTGAATGACGCCACACTGCCTTCGGTTGCTGTCATGTACTCAGCAAGGTGAGTATTTCCCATATGTGTTTGCCAAAGTTCACGTGATGTCCAGTTTTCGTAGAAAGTGAAATGTGCTGGGTTTTCATTGTCTTGGTGTAGGTCGTAATTGATACAACCTTCTTCAGCGCGAGTGATATCAATCAGCTTTAGCAGCTCTGCTTTAACCAGTTCAACTTTGTCTTCGTTAGCGACGATGTTTGCAATGATAGTCAGTTGAGTCATGTTCGTTACCTATATTATTTGATTCACCGAAGTGGTGTTGTTCTTTGTCACAGGACGCTTTGTTTATCTCGCTCGTCTGTGTCGATGGATAAATAATAGTAGGGATATTCAAAACGATAAACCGCGCGCAGTTAGAATTATTATCAAAAATTATTTGATAATAAACTTAGGTTTACAGTCTTTAGGGTATGGGCTAAAGAGTATTAAAAACCGCCAGCCCAAGCATCAAAATCATCAATATTGTCGAGTTCTTGTTGGCTTCTTGGAGCAGGGTAATAAGGCAGAGCCAATCTTTGAGCGGAAGGTTGCAGTTCCCAATCGGGCGTAATTCTGAGTCGAGTTAACTCATCGTTGAGGCGCACAAACATATAGTAGCCGTCGCTGTGAGTATTGGCGTAACTTGCTATTGTGGCGATATCTCCAGTAGGCAGTTTTACATCTCGGCCAAGTGGGTAGAGCTGATGAAGCGCGAAGCTCACTTTCGGGTCTTGCAGCTTGCCTTGTTTAAAGCGTTCTAAGCCAATGGCGGTAGAGGTCGTGCGAGGCTTCCAGCCTGTGAGGAACAAGCCACTCAAGCTATCTTGGAACGGTTTACCCTTTCGATTACCTTCATTGCTAATGAATTGAACCGTCAGTTTGTCTCCTGATTCTTCCAGAATTTCTAAAAACTGTTCACCAGTACGATCGACTAAAAGCTTCATAAGACATAAATACCATTAAGAATGAGATACGATAAATGGTACTACTTTTGGGTAGGGTTGTGTAGGAGCGATCAACCCGTTATTGCAAGTGTCGTGTCAAGATTGCCGTACTTATCATGATTGTACTGAGAATGAATACGCCGAGAGCAATTAGCCCTCGGCGCATTTATGAATTGACAGTTAAAACCTGTGGTTCACTTGATACGGAATTAGATTAATACGGAATTAGCTTAACTCGCCCTCAACGTATTGAAGACAAAATGACTGAGCGTGATCATCAATGTTGACTTGCTCGTTACCTCTTAACTCAAGGTACAGTGCGACAACTTGTTTGAGTGCAGGGATTAACGCGTCACGTTCTGGCATTGCGACGGTTTTTACGAGTGCTTGTGCAAATTCAGGCAGTCGCTCTTCAATTTTCCTCACACCAGATGGCGTGAGCCCAACTTGCTTTAGCGCCAGCGGAGATAGAACGTTTTGACGAATGAAAGAGAGAAACTCAACCGTTTCGAAGTATTCGCCACGAGCTATCTTGGTTGCGGCATAGTGCGTCCAAATCCAAAAACGATCTTCAATCCATTGCGGGTCTGGTTGTGGGTAGCGTGGTTCCGCGCTGCTGAACACATCGGTTAATAAGCTATCTCGTTCCCATAACACTTGGTTGTTATCAACTCGAATTGCCGCATCTGGCAGAGAGACAAATTTGAAATCAACATGAACAGGCTCTGGGCCAAATATCGACACAATTAAACGTGGCTCACCAACGTGTTCACCCGTGAAGGCAGCGACTTTACCGCCAATGCTATCAAGAATGTTGAACCGTTCTTGCATTACACTTTCATAGTCGGCGGGGTTAACCGCGATAACAAAATCTAAGTCGCTGTATTTGTCCATCGAGTTAGCGCCAAAGGAGCCACTTGCGGCAATGCCACATATACGAGGATCTTGAGACAAGACATCAACCACTTTGATGAGAAGTGCTTTGTGAGGTGCTGGAAGAGTGCTTGGGTAGTTCATATTTTACCTATCTTAAAAAGTTAGAACTGCAGTGCAGCTAGTGCGGCAAAATCAACGCAGCATTATACAGTGTCAATGTTGGCTTAGCTTGTCAAATACTAGCTTGTCAATAATTGGCTTTTGAGCAGAATGGAGAGCGGATTTTAGGAGAGAACTGCGGTTGCAGACTTTAGATTTCGTAAGTCATGGTGGCATGATGAGCCAACTCGATTTTGGCTCATCAGCATCGATCATTTAAATGGTTTAACGCTTACGCAAGTAGTGAGTGGTTACGATCTCATCAAGGTAAGTAGTGACACTTTTCAGCGTAAAGTCGAGAGGCGAAACTAAATCCCCAAATAGGGGAGCGCCACCACCAAGAACCACAGGGAGCGTCGAGATAATCAGTTCATCAACCAGGTCTTCTTTCAGGAAGTTTTGAATGGTCACACCGCCATCAATATACAGATTGTTAAGGCCTTTGCTGTTGAGGTCTTCGATGATCTGAGTGAGTTCGCCCTTTATCAAGAACACTTTACCTTCAACCTCTTTAGGCACTTCAGTCAACGTGTTACTCAAAACATAAACCGGTTTTGTGTAAGGCCAATCAATACCGAAGCTCAGCACCATATCCATTGTGTTTCGGCCCATTACCAAAGCATCGATACGATCGATATGGGCGTTGTACCCCATGTCATCACCCTCTGGATTTGGAATGGCTTGTAACCAATCAAGACCACCGTTTTTGTCTGCAATGTAACCATCAAGACTCGCACCGATAAAGACAATATTTGACATTGTTAACTCCGAAATTGAACAGTAACTTGGCATTCACGCTGTATTAAATTAAAATATTCTACAGTGTAGAAATTAAGTTTAAGAGGTGGTGTTATGACTGTCAAGGATCAAAAGCGAGGTCGACCAAAGAGTGGATCAAGCCAACTGAGTGCCGAAAAGATCTTAGATACGGCAAAGGGCATGATGCGCGAAGGCGGTAAAGTTCCGAGTATCAGAGGGTTAGCCACAGAGCTCGGCGTCGATGCGATGGCGATATACCATTACTTCAAAAACAAAAATGATCTATTGGAGTCGATCACTGTTTCATTAGTAGGTGAAGTGGCACAGCCTGAGCAAAACCAAGTGTGGCAAGAGAACCTGTATCAGCTTAGCGTGAGCTACCTGTCGGTGTTGAACGACTACCGTGGGCTACTAGAAACTTTGCTGACGATGAAATCGCTTGGGCCCGTTGAGGTATTTAGTGAGCGCTTTGAAGCGGTAGTGGACCCGTTGAATCTCACATCAGAGCAAACCGAAGACGCTCTTCATTTGCTAGTCGACTATTTGCATGGCTATGCGCTTGCATTGAACTGTAACCCGGATAGAACTGAGATTACTTTTGAGATGGTGAGAGAGCCTTTAGGCCTTTATTGTTTAGGTATCGAACAACTGAAAGCATCGTGACCTTATAGTCACTATCGATGCTTGAATAGGTGAATTCGGTACTGTGTTCCTCACGATGAAGTCGCTAAGTTTTATTTATACTGGATAATTACCTATAAATTTCTGGATTTAGCAGTAATAATCAATGAATAACCTCGAACAACTTGGTCGTTGAAAAGTTGTCGAGGCCAATTCAAAGACCTCACCGTGAAAAGGAAGTCAAACACATGCCTGTGCTCCAACGCATCAGCTTAACCTTATTACTCGTCGCCGCACTCGGTGGCTGCTCTTCATTACCCGAAGGCATCGATCACCCGGCAGAACCGTACACCTCTTATGGACCAAGCGCTTTATCGGTTTTGGCGGATGAATATCAACCCGAATCAGAGCAGGCGACGACTGCCGTTCGTTTACAAGAATCCGGTTGGGATGCATTGGCTCAGCGCTTGGCACTAGTTGAAAGCGCAGAGCACACCATCGATATTCAATACTACATCTGGAACTCGGATGAATCGGGTAAGTACCTTGCTAGTCGCCTGCTAGCTGCTGCTGATCGTGGCGTTAAGGTTCGCGTGATGCTGGATGACATCAACCTCAATGAGCGTGAAGGGCTACTGTCGGCACTCGACGCTCACCCGAATGTTGAGATTCGAATCTTCAACCCAACACCAACGCGCCGTGGTTTCAGTAAGTGGTTGAGCTTCCTTGGTGATTTCTCACGTTTAAACCGTCGTATGCACAATAAATCGTTCACTGTAGATGGCACCTTGTCTGTGGTGGGTGGACGTAATATTGGTGATGAATACTTTGACCTTTCTGACGAGATAAACTTCCGCGATCGTGATGTATTAGTGATGGGTACCGTCGTTACCACTATCCAAACCAGCTTTATTGAATACTGGGACAGTCGTTGGTCTTACCCTGTCGCTATGTTGGGTGACGAAGAGCAACCGGATCTTTCAAAGATTGACGACATACCCATTCCGCAATATAAAAACTACCCAGAGTTACCATTAAATCGTGAATCGGCAGATAGCCTGCTTAAAAAGGCTCTTGATGAGATGACTTGGGTAAATGCTCGTTTCGCTTACGATCGCCCTGTGCCTGTCGATTCAGACAATACTGATGAACCAAAAGCAACGGCAGTTCTGTTAGGACAACTAGCTAGCGAGTCGAAACAAGAGATCTTGCTTGAGTCGGCTTACTTGGTATTCGATGATGGCCAATTAAATGAGTGGCAAACGTTGAATAACGAAGGCGTTGAGATAAAAGCATTGACCAACTCAATGGCGTCAAATGACTTGGTTACTAACCACTCTGCTTACGCGGGCAGACGCTACGATATGTTAGAGCATGGCATCGACCTGTTTGAGTTAAAACCAGATACCAAGTTGTGTGAAGCATCTACCCAAGACGTGTCTAAGTGTGCGCCAGAGACGGCTTATGGTCTGCATGCTAAATCAGTGGTATTTGACCGCAGTATTGCGAGTATTGGTTCATTCAACTTCAACCTGCGCTCGACTTACCTAAATACTGAGTCGGTGTTAATCATTGAAAACAAAGCGATTGCTGAAACGCTAGCTGAAACTATCGAACAGGCGATGAGCGAAGACAACAGTTGGCGTTTGGAGCTAGAAGATGGTGATGTGTATTGGTATTCAGGTGAGCAGAGTTGGGACAGCGAACCAGAAACCGGTAAGTGGGAACGCATGCAATCAGGCTTCCTACAGCTTCTCCCGATAGAGAAATACCTCTAAGAGAGTCGACTTCAGAATAATGAAAAATGTCAGCGCATAATACGCTGACATTTTTGTTTGTGATGATGGAAAGATAGCTTGTTTATCTGAGCTGGGTCTTGAACGCTATCTCTTAGTCAGTTGCTTACTGTTCAAGTACGGCAAAATATGTGGGCGAGATTCTCCAGAGAGTTTCTGTGTGATCTGCTGTGACCAACTGCTTTGCTTTTGGTTACTTGAGCGGTTGGCGTAGTAGCTCTGCATTGAATCGTCATAGCTAGCGATTTCATCTAGGCTCAATGGTTGGTATTGGTTTTCGTGCATTACCACATGAGCTGGAAGGCGGGGTTTAATATCTGGTTGCTGTGCAGGATGACCTAAACACATACCAAAGAGCACGGCTGTGTGCTGTGGAAGTTCTAATAGCTCATCAACCTGTTGAGCGCTATTGCGCAAGCCACCAATGTATACGCCACCTAATCCTAATGACTCTGCTGCGAGCATGCAGTTCTGCGCCATAATGCCAGAATCGACGGCGCCAATCAGAGTTAGCTCGGTAAAGTCGGTTTTCACCTCAGGGTTAATTTGAGCGTGGCGTTGATAGTCGATACAGAACACTAAAAACTCAGCAGCACTTTCCACATAAGGCTGGTTGCCAGCGTATTCCGCTAGCAGCTTACGTTTCTCTTTGTCTGTTACTCTGATGATAGAAACAGCCTGCAATAAGCTTGATGATGACGCGGCGAGACCTGCCTGGACAATTAAATCGAGGTGCTCTTTCTCTATTGGTTGATCGGTATATTGACGAATGGAGCGATGCCCCAAGATGGTCTCAATCGTACTATTCATAGCGCTCTGACTGTCCTTGTTTTTATGATGTATTACAAATCACCATAACGACATTTTTTAGTGGGGTAAACCTCTAACGCCACAACTCTTTTATTTTTGAACTAGCCTTTGAAGTCGCGTTTTTGCAAGCACTCAAGGAACAGCAATATAAGCGTCGGTTATAGTGTTCATAAGTGGAAAATCAGAGTAGAGCAACTAGGATGAATGACATTAAGTCCGTTAATTAATTCAACAACATGGTAGTGCTATGAAGAAAATAACCCTTTTGTCCGTTGCAATTTTATCTAGCCTCTCTTTCTCTTCTTTTGCAAAAGATTGTGATCCCAATTTGCTGCCTTCATGGAAAGACAGCGACAGTAAATCCGCTATCGTGGATTTTGTTGGTCAAGCTACGAAAGAAGAATCTGATACATTCGTTGCGATTCAAGACCGTATTGCTGTGTTTGATAACGATGGTACGCTTTGGTCTGAAAAGCCATACTACTTCCAATTGGCTTTCGCGTTAGATCGAATCAAAGAGATGGCGCCTGAACATCCTGAATGGAAAACAGAAGCACCGTTTAAGTTCGTGCTTGAAGGTGACATCAAGAGTGTTCTAGGGAGCGGTGAAGAAGGGTTATTGAAAATCATCATGGCGACACATTCTGGTATGACAGTTGAACAATACCAAAAAGATGTTGAGCAATGGTTAGCTGCAGCGAAAGATGAACGCTTCAACAAAGCCTATACCGATCTGACTTACCAGCCAATGAAAGAGATGCTGATTTACCTTCAAGAGCATGACTTCAAGACTTACATCGTGTCGGGTGGTGGTGTTGATTTCATGAGAGTGTGGGCTCCTGATGCTTACAATATCCCGTCAGAACAGATCATCGGTAGCGCACTTAAATACAACTACAGCTACAACGACGGCAATCCGACCGTTACCAAAGATTCGTCCATTTTGACCATTGATGACAAAGCCGGAAAGGTTACCAACATTCAGCATATTATCGGTAAGAAGCCGATTCTAGCAGTAGGTAACTCAGACGGCGATCAAGCGATGATGCAGTGGGCAACCAGTCAACTAAACTCAATGGCGATGATTGTTCATCACACCGATGCCGAGCGCGAGTGGAAGTATGATCGTGAGTCCCATGTGGGTAAGCTTGATAAAGCACTCGACGAAGCGAACTCCAGAGATGATTGGACGTTAATCGACATGAAATCCGATTGGTGTGAGGTGTATTAACCCACACAAACATTCAGACAAAACAACAAAGGCTCGGATGGTTCATTCGAGCCTTTTGCTAAATAGCGAAGACTTCGTCTCATTTTCAGCAAGATCGTACTATAAATTTTTAACGCAGGACGCTTTAATCGGGATAGTCAGAAATTAAAGGAATAAAAAATGAAAACGATCGGTTTGCTTGGTGGTATGAGTTGGGAATCGACCATGAGCTATTACAAATCCATTAACGAAGGTGTTAAAGCGACGCTGGGAGGGTTGAACTCTGCAAAGATTTGTATGTATAGCGTGAACTTCGATGAGATTGAAAAGTTACAACACCAAGGCCGTTGGGCTGAGACTGCCGATATTTTAGCTGACGCGGCATTATCTGTTGAGAAAGGTGGCGCAGACTTCATCTTAATTTGTACCAATACCATGCATAAAGTCGTGCCTGAAATCGAACAGAAGATCACGGTTCCTATCTTACATATCGCTGATACTACCGCGCAAAAGCTGCTAGAACAGGGCGTAAAGAAAGTCGGGTTACTCGGCACCGCTTTCACGATGGAACAAGATTTTTACAAAGGGCGTTTAATCGATAAATTCGGTATCGATGTTGTGATTCCTGCCAAGGATGATAGAGAGAAAGTCCACAACATCATTTACCAAGAGCTGTGCCGAGGCGAAGTAAAAGAAGAGTCTCGCGCTATCTATAATCAGATCATTGAGAGGCTAAGCCAGCAAGGAGCAGAGGCCGTCATTCTAGGCTGTACTGAAATCGCCTTACTGATTCAGCAACAACATACCGATGTGCCCCTGTTTGATACTACAGCCATTCATGCAGAAGCCGCGGTGCGTTTGGCGACGAGCGATTAACTTACAGCTAGCTTTCAGTCATTAAGCTTGTCTTTCTGGCGCGTACACCATCAGTTGGTTGATGCGTAATTAAAATCTCTGATTTTCAATAGGTTGCGGACTTTTCTATGAGAGTGTGTTAGGAGTCATTTTCTTCTTTTAGAAAGCCCCAAATTAAGTGAATAAGCACTCTGTATCACACTTTTTATAAATTAGTGGACATACTAATACACATTTATTTACCTCGTGAATAGAATCTCGTTCTAGCGTTATTTTGGCTATGTAATTGAATGAGAATAAAAATGAAATTGAAATCTATTTTTTTGGCTTGTCTGTCAGCAACGGCTCTTTCTGGCTGTTTGAGTGTCCCAATTGAAGAGTTACAACCAACAGCAGATCAAGAAACAATTGATACCGCTATTGAACATCTAAGCGACATAAAAGGAATGACGATTACAGAGAATGGCGTGATCTATTACGTTGAGTCACTGCCGGGAAATTCTCGATGGTCAACTGCACATATTTTGGAATCGAGCTATCGTTTCTCTTGCCAAGACCTTCGTTGGTTTGTTGATAGAGGCATGATCGTTAGAATGAGATTTCAAGGTAATAGTGGCACGACCCAAGATTATGACCTTGAGCGTTGTGAAACCGAAGTTCCAACAAAATTATATGAACCTAAGCAGTAGGTTATTAATCATCTCACATTGAGATTAAAGCTCCTCCTCTATCAATAAGTACATTAATACCCTCTCCATCTGGAGAGGGTATTTTATTTAAAATCTAAAAACTGATTCGACTATATTGTGGATTATCAACGAATGCTGACGTTGATACGCTTTGGTGTATTCAAGCACGCTCTGTGCTTGTAGACCGGAGATACCAATATGAAATATGAGGGAAAAGTATATCGTCCATGGATAGAGGCGAAGAGTATTCTTATTCAAACTACACTAGGTTGCAGCATCAACACGTGCACATTCTGTAATATGTTCAGCGATAAGCGATTTAAGGTTCGCGACATTGAAGGCGTGTTTAAAGATATTGAAGAAGCGCGCCTGATCTACCCTTACGTTGAATCGATTTTTCTTATTGATGGCAACGTGATGGCAGCTCGTACGGATTATCTGCTTAAGGTCTTGGATAAGCTTCGTCACACCTTTCCTGAAAGTAGAAAAATATCACTCTATAGCGGTTTGAATGATTTCCGTAGAAAGAGCTTGAGTGAGCTTAAAGAGCTGAAAAGTGCAGGGTTAAGCATGGCGTATGCGGGTCTTGAGTCTGGTGATCCTGTTGTGCTCGATAATATCAAAAAGCGTATGACACCAGAGCAAGCGATTGAGGGCATGGCGCTGGCAAAAGAGGCAGGTATCGAAACTCTACTGTCGTTTATTTTTGGACTCGGCGGTCGTGAGCGTTCCCGCGAGCACATTGTCGAGACAACAAGGTTGCTGAATATCATGAAACCTGAGCAGATAGCGCCAATGGCGTTAGCAATACAACCAGGAACGGCTTTGGAGCAGCAAGTTAATGACGGTACGTTCATCATGCCGACTCAACTTCAGATCTTAGAAGAGGAAAAATACTTACTCGAGAACCTCAATATCGATACTTTCTATTGGGGTGACCACGGTAACAACATCGTGACTCAGAAAGGCTTCCTACTTGATTCTAGAGAGCAGTTCTTAGCCAAGGTGAATCATGCGATCACATCTAATCCAATGGCGAAGGATAGCGTGATTCAAACTTTTGCCTGGTAGGTAACTGATAGCTGAAAGGTCTCACTCAAAACTGAGACCTGTTCTCTGGATTCAAATCCAACAAGATAAAAGTAGTGCTTACGAGAATTCATGATTCTCGTGAGCCTATATCGTTACTGAGACAATTCAATTTAACACCCTCGATTTTGTTGGGGGATGTTGTAAATTTGTGAATCTAAATTGTCTATATTCTATGCTGTGTACTGGATCTCATTTGTTATTTGAGTCCCTTGCTAAGGTTAATAATGAATGTGTAATACCAATCACTTTAATCAACTTAAGAGGTTTCTATGCTAGGTGAAAATCACTCTCTTGTTCACGAATTTCCTGAAATGAAAGACAAAATTGCTGAGCTTGCTAAAACTGATGATGGCTTTGCAACTGACATGAAGACATACGACAACCTTGATAAAGAGATTCGTAAGCTTGAGCTGAAAGATTCACCCATTGATGATGGCTCAATGCACCAACTGAAGCACGACCGTTCTGTGTTGAAAGATGCGTTATATGCTCGCTTGAACAGCTAATGGACGACAGTTTCTAGATATAGATAATAAAAACTCCTTCGGGAGTTTTTTCTTTTTGGCTCCGATTATCTGAATCTCATCAAAGTAGCGGCATATGTTGTATTGTTAGTGGGATGACGCATAATGTGGGTTATTGCGATATGATTTTTAAGATTCTATTGGTAATCACATGAACATTGAACACCTCAAATTGTTTATTCGCTTAGCGTCTACACATAACATCAGCATGGCTGGCCAAGAGTTGGGTTTATCTCCCGCAGTTGCTAGCTCCCACATCAGTAAATTGGAAGACAATTTAGGTGTTCGCCTGGTACATCGCACCACTCGTAAAGTGTCACTCACTGAAGAGGGTGAAGCATTTCTACCTCATGCTGAAGAGGTCCTGTCGAGTGTCGATGCCGCAAAATCGGCGGTTGGAGTCGGTAGTGATTCACCAACCGGTACGCTGCGTGTTACTGCCTCTGCTTCATTTGGACGTTTGCACTTAATACCAGCATTACCGGGGTTCCTTGAGCGATACCCAGGGTTAAAAGTCGATTTCAGATTATCAGACTCCGTGGTCGATCTTGTGGAAGGCGGTTTCGATATCGCGATTAGAATCTCTGAATTAAAGGATTCGACTCTGATTGCGCGTAAGCTTGCCACAGATAAACGAGTGGTATGTGCATCACCAGATTACCTCATCAAATATGGCAAACCTGCCACGCCTCAGGACCTTAATGACCATCAATGTATTAGCTTGATTGGCCTCGAAAACTGGACCTTTCATACTGAAAACGGACGGAAAACGATTAAGGCGACCGGATCTTTTAGAGCAGATAACGGAGAGGCACTACGTGATGCTGCAGTCGGTGGGCTTGGTATTACCGTGACGTCGAATTGGTGTGCATATGAGCAACTGAAAAGTGGTCAGCTGATTCAAGTGTTGGAAGATTACCCACTCACCTCAGAACCTGCGATCTGGGCGGTGTATCCTAGTACTAGGCTGCTTGCTCCCAAAGTAAGAGCGTTTATTGATTACTTCTCGGACTACTACGGTAACCCGCCGTATTGGGAACAAACGTAGAGACAAATGTTGTACGAAAAAGCCCTGCGTCTCTAAGTTAATTTATTAGAAACACAGGGCTTTTTTATTGAGATTTGCAAATCAACTCAGCATGAGTCGTCGCAATTAAGAAAGCGTCGCTTTGATGATCTCTTCAATTTTAGCGATAACTTGCTGTGATTTATCACCGTATAGCGCGTCTGGGTGCGGGTTCGCAAACGTGTTGTTGTCGTTATCAAAATATTGACCGCCCGCTTGTACGAACTCATCAGACAATGATGCGCGAATGAGGATGTCAGAACCAATGCTCAGGTCGCCGCCCGCAATGCCGTAGGCGTCTTTTACCATCTTACTACCCAATAAAGAGGCTGGGTTAACAGCAACCACCATTGGCCCAGCAGAACCTAGTTCTTTTGCCATCTCACGAGTCCACATAGTGATCGCAAGTTTGCTTTGCGCGTAAGCATCGCCATCAGAAAGTGGCTTTTTCCCTTCTAGTGCTTCGATGCTCACTGCGGCTTGCGCTGCCGACGATAAGTTCACCACACGGCTCGACGAATCGAATACTGGCAACAGGCGTTTGGTCAGATGATACGGCGATACTGTGTTCACAGCAAAACGAACATCTAAACCGTCTTTGGTGATTGGGTTGGGAGTATTGAACACACCCGCGTTGTTAATCAGCACATCAACCTTCTCATGCTCGGCAATCACTTCGTCAGCCAGTGCATCAACATCTGCCAGAATAGACAAGTCTGCCACGTAGCTTTGGATCTTCGCTTGCGTAGAGAGAGCGATAAGTTGCTGTTCAACGTCTTTAAGTTTGCTTGGGTTACGTCCATGCAATAAAACGTGGTGACCTTGCTGAACGAGTGCTTTTGCTGTTTCGAAGCCGATACCATCGGTAGAGCCTGTGATCAGAATGACTTTTTGCATGGAATAGATTCCTTATTAAAGCGCTGACATCGTGAGCGTTTTTAAATGTGTTGTTTCGTTGAGATAAAGAATAGCAACCTTTCGTAAAATTGATAATTAACCCATTTGATAAAACACTATTTAGCTTTTGTTGAAAATAGAAGAGGGTAATAGGGCGATTTGGTCGAGTGACAACTACTGAAGTGCAAGGAATTGAACGCAAATAGTGGAGGCAAATAATAAAAAAGCTTAGCGCGGGGGACGCTAAGCTTGTTTATTAATCAGGTTGTTGAACTGTGCTTGTTGGCTGGTGGATTAGCTTACTTGAGAAAAGCTTACCACCTTACGTTGTAGCTTCTCTTTTAAGTAATCAGACAATGCTTGTTGCTCAGATTCGCTCATGTACAAGCCAAGCTTAGTTCTGCGCCATAAGATGTCTTCGTCTGTCATTGCCATCTCTTGGTTGATCAAGTAATCAATCTCAGCTTGGTAAACACCGTGTGCTTCGCTTGAGAACTGGATACCAAGGTCTGCCTCACATGTAGCGCCTTCAAGCAGGTCCCATGTGTAAGTACCAAATTGGGTCACGTAACGAAGTAGCAGTGCTTCAGATGCCCAAGGGTATTTCGTGTGCATCATTGCTGCAAGCTGTTCGCGGCTACAGCTGAAGTTGCCACCCGGTAGCGTGTCGTTAGCTGTCCAAGGTGCGCCCATGTGTTTCAGGTAAGGTTCTAGCTTGTTCAGTGCCGCTTCACCGAGTTTACGATAAGTCGTTAACTTGCCGCCAAAGATCGATAGCAGTGGTGCTTGATCCATTTCTGCATCCAGCTCCAGTGTGTAGTCACGAGTGATTGCTTGTGGCGAGTCAGATTCATCATCACAAAGCGGTCTTACGCCACTGTATGTCCACACTACATCGTCACGCTCTAGTTGCTTAACAAAATGCTGGTTAACGATATCAATCAAGTAATCAACTTCTACATCGTCGATAGCCACTTCGCGAGGATCGCCTTTGTATTCAAGGTCGGTTGTGCCGATGATCGAGAACTTATCTAGGTAAGGGATCATGAACACGATGCGGTTATCTTTGTTTTGTAGAATGTACGCTTGTGGTTCGTCATGAACACGCGGTACTACAATGTGTGAGCCTTTGATTAGGCGAATATTACGTGGTGAGGTTTGCTCTAAACCATCATCAAAGAACTGTTTCACCCAAGGGCCAGCTGCGTTGACCAATGCTTTCGCTTTGCGCTCGAAACGTTGGTTTGTCATCACATCAAGAATTGTTACGTGCCAAATGTCGCCTTCGCGGTGCGCTTTTTCAACTCGGCAGTAGTTGCGTACTTCTGCGTTGTTTTCTTTCGCCGCTAATACGTTCAGCAATACCATACGCGCATCATCTACCCAGCAGTCTGAGTATTCGAAACCTGTTTTCATTTCTGGCTTCAGTAAACCTGATTGAGCCAAGTTCACCGTTTTACTTCCAGGAAGCGTCGTACGTTTACCTAAGTTATCGTAAAGGAATAGGCCACAGCGGATCATCCAAGCCGGGCGTAAAAATGGTCGGTGCGGTAAACGGAAACGCATTGGTTGTGCAACATGAGGTGCTTTTCTCAGCAACACTTCGCGCTCTGCGAGTGCTTCCGAAACTAAACGAAACTCGTAATGTTCAAGGTAACGTAAGCCACCGTGGATTAGCTTTGAACTTGCAGAAGACGTCGCAGAGGCGAAATCATTTGCTTCATATAAACCAACGTTTAGACCACGACCAGCAGCATCTGCCGCGATACCCGCACCATTGATGCCGCCGCCAATAACGATTAAGTCTAGAGTTGAAGATGTACTATTGTTTGAATTAGTTTGTTGAGCACTCATGGTTTTGACCTCTTTCTGAGCGAACGAGCATTTTAGAACATAATTGAATCCTATATTAACTTTCGTTTGCGGTCATTTATTATTTTCGTTTATGCGCGTTTTATGTGATTTGCGCATAAAAAAACCTTCGCTTATGACAGCGAAGGTTCAAAATGACTCTTATTCGAGCATAGAAGTGAGACTGTTCATGTTCAAGTACGATTTTCTAAGTAACAAAAAAGCCCATTATCGATAAAGTGATCTATCAATAATGGGCTCTTTTAATGAACATGATTTCTGAGCGTTTTTTTATTCGTCCGACGCTAGTGGTTGAGAAGCGGTCTCGATAACTTCTAATGGAATGTCTGAATCTTTAAGGATGTTCAGAATCTCTTCTGGTGGTTGTTTATTGGTGAATACCATGTGTGCCTGAGAGATGTTACCCAGCTTAACCATTGCGTTGCGGCCAAACTTACTGTGGTCGACTGCTAGGAAGATGCTGCGGCTGTTTTCGATGATGGCTTGCTTCACTCGAACTTCATGGTAGTCAAAATCAAGCAGTGAGCCGTCAAAGTCGATACCGCTAATCCCTAGAATGCCGAAATCGAGGCGGAACTGCTTCACGAAATCGAGTGTTGCTTCACCCACGATACCGCCATCACGGTTTCTTACCTCGCCACCCGCCAAGATAACCTTTATCTCTGGGTTTGGTAGCAGGATACTGGCAACGTTGATGTTGTTAGTCACGACTCTGAGTTGTTTGTGGTTTTTGTTCAGCGCGCGCGCCACCGATTCTGGCGTAGTGCCGATATCAACGAACAAGGTTGCACCATCTGGAATGTGTTTAACCAGCTCGTCGGCAATCACATCTTTTTCATTGAAGTTAAGCGCTTTACGCGTGTTGTAAGAGGTGTTTTCTGAGCTAAGAGGAATGGTTGCACCACCGTGATAACGACGGATTTTGTTGCTATCAGCCAGCTCATTGAGGTCTCGTCTGATGGTTTGTGGGCTAACATCAAATTTTTCAACGAGCTCTTCTGTGCTCACATATCCTTGTGTTTTTACCAGGTCTACAATCTGCTGGTGTCTTGGTATCTGCTTCACTTAACTTACCACTCCCTGCACGCTATGGGTTCTAGCGCGTCACAATCGAAAATATTAACTCGCGCTATTGTGCTCGAATTGATTCTTTGAGAGAAGTAATGATGGTAAGGAATTATGTCTAAACCGCAAAAACGTTGATCAAAACATGAAAAAAAGGCCCCAAACGCCAAAAAGAGCACAAAATAGTGCTCTTTTTAGTTTCGTTTACTGAGGAACGAACAATTCAATCGATAAGAGAGTGATTATTCGAACGCTCGATTTTACTCTTCGTCGTCATCGTGCAGTTCAGACCAAACTTGTGCACACTTGATAGCACGCTTCCAACCTTTGTAACGGCGGTTACGTTTCTCTTCATCGTGGTGTGGCAAGAAAGTACGGTCAAGTACTGCTTTATCTTGAAGTTCATCGATGCTGTCCCAGAAACCAACTGCTAGACCAGCAAGGTATGCTGCACCCAGAGCCGTTACTTCAGTTACTTCAGGACGGTGAACTTCGGTATCTAGCACGTCTGATTGGAATTGCATTAGGAAGTTGTTCGCTACTGCACCGCCATCAACACGTAGGTTTGCTAGCTTGATGCCTGAGTCCGCTTGCATCGCATCCAATACGTCACGAGTTTGGTAAGCAATACCTTCCAGTGTTGCACGAATGATGTGGTTAGAGTTAACGCCACGTGTTAAGCCAACAATTGTACCGCGAGCGTAAGCATCCCAGTATGGTGCGCCTAGACCGGTAAATGCAGGAACAACGTAAACACCGTTTGACGTATCTACTTTAGTTGCGAAGTACTCAGAGTCTTCTGCGCCAGCCAGTAGCTTCATTTCATCACGTAGCCATTGGATAGATGCGCCACCCATGAATACCGCACCTTCAAGTGCATAAGCTGGTTCGCCTGTAGGACCACACGCTAATGTCGTTAATAGGCCGTTCTTCGACGTTACTTTCTCTTGGCCTGTGTTCATCAGTAGGAAACAGCCCGTGCCGTATGTGTTTTTCGCTTGACCCGCTTCAACGCACATTTGACCGTAAAGCGCTGCTTGTTGGTCACCCGCAATACCAGCGATTGGAATACGAGTACCACCTTTACCACCAAGGTTCGTTTGGCCGTAAACTTCAGAAGAGCGTTTCACTTCAGGCATCATTGATGCTGGAATACCCATCTCGTCTAGTAGCTTGCTGTCCCAGCATAGGTCGTTGATGTTAAACAACATAGTACGTGATGCGTTAGTGTAATCCGTAACGTGTACACGGCCTTGAGTCATCTTCCAAACCAACCAAGTATCAACCGTACCGAACAGTAGTTTACCTGCTTCAGCGTCTTCGCGAGCGCCTTCAACGTTGTCTAGAATCCATTTTACTTTTGTACCTGAGAAATACGGGTCAAGGACTAAACCTGTATTGTCACGCACGTAGTCTTCTAGGCCACGCTCTTTAAGTTCTTCACAAATTTCTGCAGTACGACGACATTGCCATACGATAGCGTTGTATACCGGCTTGCCTGTCTCTTTGTTCCAAACGATGGTGGTTTCACGTTGGTTAGTGATACCGATACCCGCTAGCTCGTCGCTGCGAATGCCTGCTTTAGCTAGAGCTTCAACCAATGTAGAGCTTTGAGTCGCCCAGATTTCCATTGGATCATGCTCAACCCAGCCAGCCTTTGGATAAATTTGAGTAAATTCTCGTTGAGAAGAGCTTACGATGTTTGCATCGTGATCGAGGATTACAGCGCGAGAGCTTGTAGTGCCTTGGTCTAGGGCAACAATGTATTTTTGCTCGGTCATGGTAAGAATCCTTTTTGTTCCGTTATTTATATTTTAGTAAATGTAAGGTCGCTTGGGGTTAAGCTTGAGCTTGTTCAGCTTCTTCTTCTGTTTCACATTGGTTTGGAATTGTGCAGCCATGGCCTTCCACTGGTAGGTGAGCACCGATAACACGTGGGTACAACCAACCACCAAAACACGCACCAGCAATAGGAGCAAGAATTGGAACGATGAAGTAAGGAATATCACGAGCACCGGTTAATGCAAAATCCCAACCTGCAAAGTAAGCGAAAAGTTTTGGTCCGAAGTCACGTGCAGGGTTCATAGCAAAGCCAGTTAGTGGACCTAATGAGCCACCAATTACCGCGATAAGAATACCGATCAGTAGAGGGTTCATTGCGCCACGTGATGCGCCATTGTTCTCGTCGCCAAGTGCAAGAATGGCAAACATCAATACTGCAGTAATCACGAATTCCACCGCAAAAGCGCCGAAGAAAGAGAGTGAAGCATGTGGGTAAGTCGAGAAGATACCAGCAGTTGATAGTGCGTCTTGGCTGCTACGAACAAAGTTATGAGCAATTTCGTAATCTGTAAACAAGTTGCTGTATAGGCTGTAAACCAAAGCTGCAGAGCAGAAGGCACCAAGTAATTGAGAGATGATGTAAGGCACTACCTTCGCCTTATCAAATCCATGGAACATGGCTAATGCAATGGTTACTGCAGGGTTTATGTGTGCGCCAGAAACGCCAGCTGTGCAGTAAATCGCGATAGATACGCCGAAGCCCCAGATGATACTAACTTCCCATTGTCCGAATGTTGCACCTGTTAATACCAGTGCAGCCACACAGCCAACGCCAAAGAAGATGAGCAGGCCAGTACCGATAAATTCGGCGAGGCATTGCCCAAATAAAGAAGGTTGTTTGTTTGTTGTCATGTTCGAGTCCTTGTTATTTTTGCTTATCTAGCACGCGTATTGTGCATAAATTTGCGAACCCGAAAATAAACGAGCATTAAAAATGAGCGTTTGAGCATAAAATTGTTAATTAAACTGGCTTGAAATGTTAAACCGAACACTTTTGCTCGAAAAAGAAGCTTGCATGGACGCTATTGCGCGAATGTATGTCTTGGGAGGTCGCTAAAAGTACCTGTATGTAAGCAGATGCACAACTGGTACGAGGAGTTAATGACTGGATTTGTGATGCTGATTCGCGAGTGGTGGTTTATTAAACTTGGATCTTGTGGACCTATCCGGGGTCTCAAATGTTGGAAAAGCGTTAACAAACAAGGATGTACTTAAGCTATGACAAAAAATGCCAGATCCATACTGAATCTGGCAATTCGTTTTGTTTATCGCTCAGTGATGATATTTGAGCGAATCGGTGAATTAATTTAGAGCGTTAACTTTGCTTTGTGTAACAAAGTAGTCTCTTACTGAATCGTACGCCCAGTTAAATCCGATAGCGTAGAGTACAAAGAAAATGACTAGGCCGATGTCCATAATCAATACGGTTAGGAAATCCAGCTTCAACACCCACATCAAGACTGGTAGCGTCACTGTCATTAAACCAAGTTCAAACCCTAATCCGTGTAAAACTCGGGTTTTCTTCGTTCGTTTTGTTCTGTCTGCCCCGAAGATTTTGTCGTAGCCGTAGTTGTAGACGTAGTTCCAAGCCATTGCTATTAGCGACATCGCAAGTGCTAACCCCGCCATTTCCCCAGCTCCATTGCCAGTAATGTAGGTTGCTAGCCCCGCCATCATGATCAGTGCGAACACTTCAAATAGCACCATATGTAGAATTCGTTCTTTGTGTGACATGTATTTTCTCTTTCTGTTGAATCTATATTTGCTGTTTGAAAGGTATATTATCTTTAATTATGATTATAGAAAGATAGTAACTATCACCAATGGTGATAATAGGTTGGTGGTATGTATAACATTGAACAACTTAAAATGTTCGTTTACGCAGTAGAGCTGGGTTCTTTCTCAGCAAGTGCTCGTCATTTGGGTAAGGTGCAATCGGCGGTAAGCCAAGGCATCAGCAATCTTGAAATAGATTTCAATGTAGAGTTATTTGATCGTTCGACTCGCAAACCTTCGCTAACGAAAGAAGGGGAGCAACTGTTTAAACAAGTGAAAGCAATCGTACTTCAGGTTGAAGATCTCAATGCTTCCGTTAGTGCGATAGGAACGGGCGAAGAAGGGCTTATAAAAATCGCATTGGATGATTCCTTGTTGGTCCCCAACCTATCCAGAATCCTAAGTGAATTCAGCCAACTTTTCCCTGCAACTGAAGTTGAGTTGATCGCATGTACCACAACAGAAGTGAATCCCTTCGTAGTTGAAGAGAAGGCAGACCTTGGTTTGATGTTCACCAACTTGGCTTTTGATGTCGGTTCTGAACCTTGCTTCATTGGGCACTTACCGTTTGTTGCTGTTTGTCACCCAAGCCACAAGCTAGCCAAAACGGGTGTAGCGAAATTGTCGGATTTACTGCCACATCGTCAGCTCATGCTGAGAGGCGACAAAGGTAAGATGATGGATCAGTTTCCACTTATAGCGGGCAAGGTATGGTGGTCGAACAGCTTTATCGTTATCAAAGAAATGATCCTTGGTAGTGATGTCGGTTGGGCGTACTTACCTAAACACCTTGTTGAAGAAGAGTTGAGTAAACAGCGTTTGATAGAGGTGAACGTTTCATTTGACCATAAAACGTGGTCGCCTCCGGTTGATTTGGTTTTATCGAAAACACGCTCTAAAGGGCCAGCATTGCTATGGCTTGAACAAGCATTGAAAGGCCTATTAGACGAAACATAAGCTGGATGAGACTTAAATTGGATTAATCTGGATAGAGAAAAGGCTCACAAATTACTTTGTGAGCCTTTCTGTTTTAAGCGATACGCGATTTTTCTAGTTCGCAGATTTCACTGTGAGACCGTTGTAGTACTTGTCTTTCATCTTAAGTGCAACGTTCACTAGGTAAATCAGCACAGGTACTTCAATCAGTGGTCCAATAACGCCTGCAAATGCTTGATCTGAGTTGATACCGAATACAGAGATTGCTACGGCAATCGCTAATTCAAAGTTGTTACCTGTTGCTGTAAATGCAATTGATGCGTTCTTGTCGTATTCAATGCCCATCTTCTTACCAATGAAGAAACTGATGAAGAACATCGCAGTGAAGTAGATTGTCAGTGGAACAGCAATCAACAATACGTCCATTGGCAACTCAACAATCATCTCGCCTTTTAGGCTGAACATCAGAACGATCGTTGCCAGTAGAGCAATCAGTGTCATTGGAGAAATGCGCGGAATGAACACGTCGGTGTACCATTGCTCACCTTTCATCGACACAAGGATCTTACGGCTTAAGAAACCTGCTAAGAATGGGATACCTAGGTAGATAAGTACGCTGTGTGCAATATCGATCATTGAGATATCAACCAGCATGCCTTCGTAACCGAATACTGGAGGAAGAACGCTGATGAACAACCACGCCATAAAGCTGTAGCTAACCACTTGGAACGCACTATTCAGAGCAACCAATGCGGCACCGTATTCTTTGTTACCGCCACCGATGTCGTTCCAAACTAGAACCATTGCCACACAACGTGCAAGACCAATTAGAATCACGCCGACCATGTAACCAGGGTGGTCACCCAAGAATGTAAGCGCTAATACGAACATTAGGATAGGGCCAACCAACCAGTTCATAATCAAAGAGAGCTTGATGGCTTTCTTATCTTTTACCACAGTGCCCAATAGACTGTAGTTAACCTTAGCCAAAGGTGGGTACATCATTAAGATAAGGCCAATCGCGAGTGGAATGTTGGTGGTGCCAACAGACATTGAATCGTTCCACTGTTCGATCTGTGGGAATAGGGTACCTAGCAGTACACCAAGGCCCATGGCGATGAAGATCCATAGTGTTAAGTAGCGATCTAGAAAACCTAACTTTGGTTTCATGGTAATCTCTCTTTTTTGATATCGTAAATCGTCGAAAAACGATTGGTTGTGGCAAAAAAACACGCTTAAAAGTAAAGGCTATCAAAGCCGATCCCTCAAGCGTGAACTTCTATTTTAGAATGCTGTTAAATACCGATTCGAAGCGTTGAATATTGTCGCGGTCGATGCGGTAACACATCTTCGGCGGGATAGACTCTGCAGTGATAAAACCAGAGCTTTTCAATATTCTTAAGTGTTCTGATACCGTTGATTGAGCTAAACCCAATTCACTTACCAGATCACTGTTTAAGCAGCCGCCCGACTTTTCCAATGCAGACAAGATACTAAGTATGCGAATTCTCGCTGGATGCGCGAGTGCTTTTGCTAACACTGCCATTTCTTTTTCTGCTTCAGCATTACTCGGCGGAAGAGGTAGAGAACAGCTTTCTGTTGCTTGGCATGTTGCAGTCATACTTAGGTAGCTCACTTAATTCTAATCGTTAAAAGACGATTAATAGTAAGCCTATTTCTTTTGTCGGTCAATGCGAATTTTAAAAGTTGCCTTAAATGGGCCGACGCAGCTTGTCGTATTGACGTAGCTTGATACCCGATTTGCTATCGATTTTAAACCTTATGGTACATAAGCAATATCTAAGATTTAAGCAAAGAAACTCACCGAAAAGCATTGCATTCACTGGCTACTATAGCGATATAATCGAACGCAGAACCGTTACCCAAGATAACGAAAAATCATAATCTACTATTTAATTTTTATACCAATCACAGTAAGTAAATGATCAGAAATAGCGCAGGAAAAAGACTTGAGAACAAGGCGGAATTTTTTGGTAAGTAGTTATTCTACAATCAAAAATTCTAACGCAGTTATCGAGTATTTTAACCAGCTACGATGAACAGTTATTTACTACGATTGGTATTACTTATAGGTAAGCTCTGAAATGCCACAACAGAACATCAAATTTATCGCTGCTGATATGGACGGCACTCTACTTAATGAACACGGAAAGTTAGACCCTGAATTCTTTAACCTCTATGAGCGACTAGAAGATCAAGACATTATTTTTGCTGCGGCATCGGGTCGCCAGTATTACAGCTTGATGGAAACCTTTGCTCCTATTAAAGATCGTATGATGTTTGTTGCTGAAAACGGCACATTGGTGATGCACAAAGGCCAAGAGCTATACAGCTGCTTGCTTGATACTGATGCCATCAAAGACATCATCAAAGAAGCGCGTGCTATCGAAGGTGCCCATGTGGTGCTGTGTGGTAAAAAGTCAGCATACATCGAAACCAAAGACGAACGTGCTCTAGCGGAGATCTCTAAGTACTACCATCGCCGCGAGCAAGTAGAAGACCTTTTGGCGGTTGAAGACAAGTTTATCAAGGTTGCTATTTGCCACTTTGACGGCTCGCAAGAGAAAGTAAACCCAAGCATCAACGCTAAGTTTGGTGAAAATTACCAAGTGGTTGTAAGCGCGAAAATTTGGTTGGATGTGATGAATGCTGAGGCTTCAAAAGGGGCGGCAATTAAGCATCTACAAAACACATTAGGTTTCACTTACGAACAGACCATGAGCTTTGGTGACTACCTAAATGATTACGAGATGCTTAAAGAGAGCTACCACTCATATGCGATGGAAAATGCACATCCAAAACTGAAAGAGATTGCTCGTTTTGGTGCGCCAAGTAATGTTGATGCAGGCGTATTCCAAGTGTTAGAGAAACTTCTCGCATAACGTTCGAAATCCTTTTTAGATTTTTATCAAAGCCGACTCACTAACATGAGTCGGCTTTTTTGTTCGCTACTGGTGCATTGAGTTAAATTTGAACGAGTGTTCAGTTTATTGTAGTCTGATCAGAAATATGGGTATCCATTTCGAATTGGATACGCCCTAGCAACGATATTTGGAATGACGATGAGCAAGAAACTTCAACTCGATATTATTTCTGACGTAATGTGCCCTTGGTGCGTTGTCGGCTACAAAAACCTAGAGCAAGCCTTATCAGAACTTGGCTTAGAACAACAAATTGAACTTGAATGGCAGCCGTTTGAGCTGAATCCAGATATGCCACAAGAGGGTGAAAACCTGCGTGAGCATATCATGAGAAAATACGGCTCTAGTGCGGAAGAGAGCCAACGTTCACGTGAGCAGCTGGCAGCTCGTGGCAAAGCGGTTGGGTTTGATTTCAATTTCTATGACAGCATGAGAATGGTGAATTCACGTCACCTACATGTGCTGCTTGATTTTGCTCTCGCGCACGGTAAACAGACTGAGTTAAAGCTACGCTTCTTTACTGCGCACTTTTCAGAGAAAAAAGATCTGTCTGATCTTGAAGTGATTGCACAAGAACTTGAAGCGGTTGGTTTGGATTCAACGAAGGCACTGAAACGCCTAAAGAACATCGACAACTTAAAGCAAATAGAAGCGCAAGAGTTTGAATGGCAACGCATGGGCATCTCAGCTGTTCCTACTGTGGTATTCAACCGCAAAAGTGCAGTCACTGGCGCACAGACGGTCGAAACGTATAAGCAAATCCTTCAAGAGCTTATGGCCGAATCATAAGCCGATCATTGGTATTAATTAGAGTCTGAATTTCATGGAATCACTTTCACTCGCACAAGCACAAAAAATGGTATTGCTTTCACAAAAATTGCCACCTAAGAAGCAACCCCCAAAGAAGCAAAGTAGTGGGGGCGCTTTGGCGAACACGCTGTCTGCGATTGAAAACCTTGGCTATGTGCAAATTGATACCATTTCGGTGATTCAGCGAGCCCACCATCATACGTTGTGGAATCGCAATCAGGGCTACCAATTGAACCATCTGGATAAGCTGTTAGAGCGTCGAGAAGTGTTTGAATATTGGTCGCATGCCGCTGCGTATTTACCTATGCGTGACTTCCGCTTCAGCCTACATCGCAAGAATGGCTTTGCGAGCGGTAAGCTCAAGCATTGGTATAAAAAGGATGACGCACTGATGGCTCATGTTCTCAAACGTATTGAGAATGAAGGGCCGTTGATGGCGAAAGACTTTGAAGGGGATCGACCAAACCCCGGAGGTTGGGGCGGTAAACCGGCTAAGCAAGCTTTAGAAACCTTGTTCATGCAAGGCGATTTAATGGTGCCAAGCCGAGTTAATTTTCATAAGGTGTATGACCTAACCGAGCGAGTTCTACCGAGCGGAATTGATACCTCTGAGCCGACAGAACAAGAGTACATCGAGCATCTGATCACGCGTTATTTAGAAGCGAACGGTGTGGGAATCGCATCTGAGATGAGCTATCTCCTTAAGAACACCAAACCACTGATTCAGAAAACACTCCAGCAGATGCTTGAAGACAAACAAGTCGTGAAGGTGGATGTTCAAGGCTCTGACTATTATGTGTTGCCTAATGCGTTTGAGCTTCTGAATCAGTCTCTTTCTCGAACTAAGTTAAAGATATTGTCTCCGTTCGATAATCTGTTGATTCAACGTAAGCGAATGCAATCACTGTTTAACTTTGATTACCTTCTTGAGTGTTATGTTCCTGAAGCCAAGCGCCAGTTTGGTTACTTTAGTTTACCGATTCTGTGGCAAGGTAAGCTGGTGGCGCGAATGGATTGTAAGGTTGACAGGAAGACCCGTTTACTCAACATTCGCAACTTAGTTGTTGAAGACAGAGTTAAAACTCATGAGTCATTGATTCACGCTTTATGCGAAGAACTAAAGCACTTCATGGTGTTTAACCAATGTGATGAGGTGGTCGTCCATAACACCACGCCTTCCGACCTTGGCAAGCGCTTGATGAGTCATTGGCAAATGGTTTAACGTTTATCGCTGCTTAAAAGCCCTAGTTACATAAACCATCTCGTTATTCAGCAAGCTCGGCTAATAAAAACTCGACAAAGGTTCTGTTCTTCAACGACAGTTGCTTGGTTTTGTAGAGCAAGTGAATCGGCTTGGGTAACGGCGCCATGCCGGGTAGGATTTCCAACAGAGCACCACGCTCAATCTCTTCTGAGACTAAGATAGTCGGCTGTAACAACACGCCCACGCCTTGTAGGGCTGCATA
The DNA here is from genome assembly GCF_013114525.1 of Vibrio sp. T3Y01. Classification (NCBI taxonomy): domain Bacteria; kingdom Pseudomonadati; phylum Pseudomonadota; class Gammaproteobacteria; order Vibrionales; family Vibrionaceae; genus Vibrio; species Vibrio sp. T3Y01. The sequence continues at coordinate 27,409 of NZ_VTXJ01000001.1, forward strand.
TCGCAACACATCCCCATTATTCGACATCAAACGCACTTGCCCTTTATTCACCGCGCTATGCGTTGCTTGGTGGTTCTGAGAGGCTAGGAGTTGCGCTTCATTGTTTTGCGTACTCCGCGTTTGTGCATCTCGACCACTCACATCACGACGACTGCTATAACTGAATCCAAGTGATGGGTGTCGCGCGAGATCTTCTAATACACGAATCTCTGCATGTTGGTTTAGGTATGCAGGAGCTGCGCAGTAACACATCTCGTAATCCCCTAAATATCTGGCGACTAAACTGGAGTCAGACAGGTCACCAATTCGCACAATTAAATCAATATCCGAAGAGTAGGGATCAACAAGATCGTTGTTCAGTACGAGCTCGACATTAATCGTCGGATTATTGGCAAGGAACTTCGCCACTATCGGGGCAAGCACCTTGTTCCCATAGGTCACTGGGCAGTTTATTTTGACCGTGCCTTGAGGCTGGTTTTCTAAGGTTTGAATTAGATTTTCAGCATTGCTGATGTCTTCCAGAATTCGTTTACATTCTCGATAGTAGAGCTGCCCTGAATCGGTTAAAGACTGCTTGCGTGTGGTGCGATGAATCAGTTGAGAGTTGAGGCTCGATTCAAGATGATGGACATGTTTACTGATCATGGTCGCCGACAGGTTGAAGTGGTTGGCGGCGCTGCGAAAGCTGCCCTGTTCCACTACGTAAACGAAGACTTTCATGCTGGTTAACTTATCCATTAAACACTCTTGGTTGATAAATAATAAACAAAAGGTGAGTTTATCAATTATTAGGGGTTAATTATATTAATGGCAAATCGATAATTAACTAAAATAAGAGCGTGAAATGCCTCAAACGAACGAAACCATCTTTGTTACTGCCGAACTTAAGATTAAAACCAATATTGAACGTGAGGCTGCGGTTGAAGCCATCGAACAGTTTTGCCTAGATATGCGGAGCGAATCGGGCTGCCTACAAGCAATAGCAACCTATGACGAAAACCAAAGCGATCGTGTGATCTTGCTGGAACAATACGTTAACCGCGAAGCGATCAATCAGCACTTTGGAATGCCTCATACGCAAGCATTTATCGAGCGTGATATAACTGAATTAGTACAAGCCTTTGAAACTCACAAGAAGGATATCTAAGCATGAAATGGGGAATCCTAGGAACCAGCTTTATCTCAGGCGTTATGGCGGATGCGATTAAAGGCGATACTCTAAGTGAACTGTATGCCGTTGCAGGACGCACAGAGAAAACACTCAATGAGTTTGCAGCGCAGTACCAACCAACACGAACCTTCAACAGCTATGAAGCCTTGATTGAAGATGAGTCGGTCGACATTATCTACATCGCGCTACCTAACCACGTCCACCACGAATACGTGATTAAAGCCGCTCAAAAAGGCAAAGCGATTCTGTGTGAAAAATCGTTATCGGTTGATATGGAAAAAACCGAACAAGCTTTACAAGCCATAGAAGAAGCGGGCGTATTTTTCGCAGAAGGATTGATGTACTTAAACCATCCATTGATTGCCAAGCTTCATCAAGAACTGGCGACTGGTGAGATTGGTGAAGTACGCTCAATTCAAGGCTCATACGTTGCGGCGATTGACCAGTTTGTGAACCCTGCGAGTAAAGGTGCGCTATACAACTTGGGTTGTTACCCAATGTCGCTGATTCACTCTGTCGCGCAACACCAGTTTGGTGAGAGTGTGTTTGATGATCTGCAGATCTCAGCCATTGGCCGACGTAGTCAAGATGGAAATATCTGCGAGTCGTCAGCAATGATGCGATTCAATGACCACTTCACTGCGCAAATCCATACTGCAGAAGACCACGGCTTAAAGCATGGCTTTACGATTTTAGGCAGCAAAGGTTGCATCACTCTCGACACCAACCCATGGTTACCGACTGAAGAGAATACATTCACGGTTGAGATCTATGAAACATCGAAACGTGAAGTAAAAGTCGAAGCGCAAGGTGACGGCTTCCATTATCAAGTGCGCAATATCCGAAAAGCGGTTGAGCAAGGTGACACACAGCTTGCAGCACCTATGGCGACTCATCAAGACTCTCGCGTAATCATGAAGTTACTGACTGATTGGGAACAAGCGGCGAGCTAGTTTCTTTGTCAAACCCTGTACACGCCTCATACTTGGTAGCTTCGTAAGCTATCAAGCATGAGGTGTTTCTCTAATCCCTCTCGCCCATTATCCTCAATAAATACTTTGCATTTGAAACAGCCACAGTGTCCAATATCGGTTAAGACAATATTGACTTAAAAACCTTATTTTTTAAGGTGTTAAATAGGATGCCTGCTTCATGCGTAAATCAGATAAGAAGATCGAAAATCAAATCAGAGATGTGCTAACTGACGTTTGTGAAGACACGCTAAAAGGCTTCGATGGTTTTTTGTGGGTGACTCACTCGGTCAACTTCTCTTCATTTCCGCAAAGTTTGAAAATCGTCTGTGTATTCGATAGCAATCAAGATAGAACGAATTTCTTAGAGGTTGGTGGTCAACAGCAGGTGGCTTCCGTTATTCAAAGCGCATTCAATCAGGTTGGGATTAAGCTGAAGAGCATTGATAAGCACCTAAGCTTCGATACACAAGAAAATTGCGACCGTGACCACCAAGGTAAGTGGAATTTAAGGCTGTAATTCTCCCCCCTGAACCATCTTGATATTTGATCAACGGTACCGGATTTTGGTGGTGTTGCTTTGGAAACACCACAATCTCTTTCTATCCAAAATTCTCATTTTGAGAATAATTGCCCCCTCAATTTTCACTATCTGTGAAAGTTACCTTACGAGAAAAATTAAGATTATAAGTTTTGAGTTTTCCTTGTAACGCGCTGAGTTTGAATATCTATTTATATAGGCTGCTGGCAGGTAACTGGCTTTCAGGCGGAGCACCCTTGATCAATACTTATATCTAACCAATACTTTTTCTTATTTTGATTCCTAAATTGACACGTAAGTTGGCTGACTTTTCGTCTCGTTATATGAGTTACGACAGTATCGATTAGGAAGTTTTGATAATGAAAACCTACAATCTCTGGGTACTAGCGCTCATACCATCATACTTGGTTGCTAGTCACTCATTTGCCGTTGGTACAGCGGTAGTATTACCTGGGCAACATGAGCCCGGCACTGCTCTCGACGGCTCTCCTTTGTCTGCGGATGATGTTATCGATTGGGAGATCGCTAACAGCGACATTGTATTCGGCGCTTATTCAGACATTACTGACAACCAGCACGCTACAACAATTGGTTATATGTATAACCAAGCGATGGCGGTGAATTCGGGTTGGTTGGAGAACGATCTGCGTAATCAAGCCGAGTTGGATGGCATTAATTTCGAAGACTATTTCCTTCATTTCTCCGAAGATACGGTCATTGCTGAAGTTGATAAAACGCACGGTGAAAACACGCTTTTAAACCGAAAACCCGTAATTGTCGGGTACACAGCCACTGAAGACCATGCGGGTTTTTGGCTTTACCAACAACCACCGTGGGATGCGGACGTATTTGAGAGTTTCGAAAGCGGTGGAGCGCTTTATATCTACCATGCTGAGCCGTTTGATCGTTTAACCTTCAAGTTTTCTCAGTTTGCTGCAGGTGGCGAGTTTTGGATTGAATACCCAGCAGCCGTTGATTCTCATGGGTTGGTATCGCAGTGGCAAACACTAGAGATCAAGAAAGATAGAACCCTCAATATGACCAAAAACCAGTTTGTGATTTGGAACCCACCAAGTGATTGGGTGAGAGCATCGACACACGATGGCAGTGGTGCAAGCTATGGTGGTGGGCAGTATTTTGGTTCAACCTTTGTAAGAGATGGCGGGCGCTTTTATGTTGTTAGGGTTCGTTGGCAGGGGGATAACCCACAAGACCGCCCGCGTTTGAAAGACGTGACGCTGAAAAACAGTTTTCCGACGGTGAAACTGACCGATGCACCAACAGTCACGCCAGATGGAAGTCTTATCAGCCAATGGCGAAAAATCCGTGGTTTTGATGTCGCTGCAGACCTCAATGGTGATAACTACTTGTCACAAAGCGAGTACCGCAAGCGCACAAACAAAAATGCTACCGCTCGCTTTCGCTGGGAATCGAGAGTCATTCCATTTGGTCGAATGTGGAGTGCAAATTCCTCTTGGGCGTTAACGAATATGGATAGTTTGGACTACCTATCGGCAATACAGGGCTATTACCAACAAAGTTGGGGCGAACAAGGTCTCAATGGTGCTTACAACGATGATACCAATAAGCTGATCGGCTCTAATCAATTCTTTGTTTACTCTGGTGGGCATGTCCAGGAGCTTGGTGCGGTCGCTGGCTCAAGTGAAGCGGATACAATCTATAAATTGCAATTTTCAGAGTTCCTGAAAAATCTATCATTGTTGGATAGTGCTGCGTTGATTGGATTGAATATAGGAACGGCAAATTTGCTAGGAAGAAATGGTCAATCTCACTTACGAGAAGCCGGGTCTCTATACCTCAGAGAGCATTATATTTTCCCTTCTACCGGTTTTAGTGGCTACTCAGGAATATCAAAACATTGGGATAACTCTGCACTCGCTTATGCTGAGCAGGGCGTTATTTTTCAGGCAACTACGCGCTATGGACGAGTTCACCATTACGGGAATAGTGAACAAAACTGGAAGCAAGATCAGTACTCTGCTTTAGCGATTTACCATTTGAGTCGCCACCCTCACTATAGCTATTTTAACCAATGGAATAACGGCTATGTATATGGCAGTGGCAATACCACATCAGATAACTTTTGGCGGAGTGGTATACCTAAGAATTTGGCGTATCAGCCAAGCTCGCTGTTAGCTATTGAGTTAGGTGAGCCAGCGAACCACATTCCACAAAGCTTTGACGCGATCCCTCTAATGCTCTCGACAAGTACGCCTGTGCCGGCTGATTACACCATAGTCGGTGATACATCGATGAACGAAATGGTACACCAAGACTTACCCGATGGAATGACACACGTATTGCCGACATTTACCTATTTTATCTACCAATCTGAAGAGCAAGTGGTCGCTGGTGGACCTGAAGATATGGTGTTAGCGAGAGAGTTTGATCATGGGCGAGTGCTGTATCGCACTGACTTCCACGGTAAGAGCGCAAGCTTTTATGAGATAGAGAAACTGACGATTACATTGGATGTTCCGATGAAGCCAGTCGATGCAGATGGCAATATTGGTGAATATGTTAATCAGATAGAAATTGGCGGGTATGAAGGGTTGTTTCTACTTTATTAGCGTGAAACTCGAGGTGCTTTCAGTTGTTTGTCGGGCTTCTATTTTGGAAGCCCACTCTTTGCCAAGATTGAATTAGGCTCTTGAAATCAGCTTGTTGTTTTTGCACTGTTTGAACTCTTTGGCGACCCATGACTTTTCATTCAAGCCATTGTCAATTAAGGCAAATAGGTAACCATCAACCTTGCTTGAAGCGGCTGGGTATTCTTGAAATACGTGCTTGGGATAGCCCGGGTAGTTCGTTTCATATTTGCTGTCTAGTCGCTTGCCTTGCTCTCGCCATTTAACGAATAGTTCTGAAGAAGAGGTTGGGTTCTTGTATTGACCTAGAATCCTTTGGTGATGAACCAATGCTACTTTAGCGCAATGATTAGTTTGAACGACTTTCTGTATTAACTCAGCTTGTGTTTCGCTCATGGTTTTCGCTAGTGCGTTTTCTTGCTCGATGCGCTCTATTCGCTCACCGAAGGTTTCAGCGTGCGTAGAAAAGATAACAGAAATGGGTAAAACCAATGCCAAAAGGCGCTTGCAGAACATAACCTAACTCATTGAATGGATTCGTGACTATTATGCCGTTGAGTAACAATATTATTAACGAATAAAGGGACTTAATTGTAAGAATTATTTTTATCGAGTGGATTAATAAATACTAAGTTCTTTTAGTTATTCACTTCCTGAATATCTTGGCTGTTTAGCGGGTAAGTATCATTTATTGGCTTGCATGAGAGATTAGCGCGTTGATTATAAATGTTGAATATCAATCTCTTGATAAGGGAAGCCAATGGCCTTGGCTGCATTTAGCAAGGCTTGCTGACTCTTGAACACCCTCGGCTGCATCTTTCTGTCAGACTCAAGAAAACTGTTTACTCCCCACTTATGACTCTTTACGAGCAGGTAATAACCATTAGTTCCTGGTGGAATCACTCCAATTGCAGCTTTCAAGTCTCCGCGGCAAAAGTGCTCTTTGAATTCACGTAACAGCATACCAACTTCCTTATTTGAATATTAAAAAAGGGAGCAAAGTGCTCCCTTATTGAGTAAGGTTAATGGTTATAGGAATGCGCGGTAAGGCAGTTCTGGATCATTCTTGAAGATGTCAGCAAAGCCACGGAAGTGCTGGTAGTGCATGCGACCTTTGTCTGTTGGGTAAGTGTACTTACCACCCACTTGCCAGAAGAAAGGAGCGAAGCCGTATTGAAGACGCTCTTTCTTCATGTTCCATAGCATTTCGATTTCACGTGGGTCGTTTTGGAAGTTAGCCCAGATGTCATGGTGGAATGGAACCACCACTTCACAGTTTAGAGATTCAGCAGCACGAAGAATATCTGAAGACGTCATTTTATCAGTCACGCCACGTGGGTTTTCACCATAAGAAAGCAATGCTACATCGATTTTGTGGTCGTTACCGTGCTTCGCGTAGTAGTTCGAGTAGTGAGAATCACCAGAGTGGTAAACAGAGCCGCCAGTTGTTTCTACCAAGTAGTTCACTGCGCGATCATCCATGCCATCCAGAATGTCTTTATCGATAGAAGACGTACCTTCTGGAAGAGTGACAAGCGCTGTACGGTCGAATGCGTCTAGAACCTTGATGTTTACGTCTTTGATGCGAATCTCGTCACCAACTTTAGCGATAACACAACGATCCTCTGGCACACCCCATTTCATCCATAAATCAACACACGCTTTAGGACCAATGAATTTCACGTGATCGCCACAGTTTTGTAGAACTGCTGCTGCAACGTTGATATCGATGTGGTCGCCATGGTCATGTGATGCCATTACCGCATCAATTTCTTTAATCGCAAATGGGTCTAGCGGGAAGATAGCAGTACGTAGGTTTGGTTGAAGCGCTTCAACACCACCCATACGCATCATTTGGTGTTGGTTTTTCATTTTTTGAACCGCTTGTGTCTTCTTACCAGTACCACACCAGAAGTCCATTGATAGGTTTGCACCTTCTTCTGATTTTAACCAGATACCTGTACAGCCAAGCCACCACATAGAGAACGTGCCTGGTTCAACTACAGTTTGTTCAATCTCTTCATTTAACCATGTGCCCCACTCAGGGAATGTATTTAGGATCCAAGACTCGCGAGTGATTTCGTTTACATTGCTCATGATAATACCTTTTATTTCAATAATTTGATTAATTTTGGATGTAGGGAGCCGAGCGCCTTAATTTGGACTAAGGCACTGAGCTGAAATTTATTATTATTTGAGGGCGGGTTAGCCCATAAGATTTACACTAAGATGACTTGCGTCCCTTGAGCTTCAATCTTTTTAACCACGTCTGGGTTGGCATCTTTACCGGTGATTACGATGTCAATTTGTTTAGCATCGCAAAACAGCATTCCGGTCCTTTGTCCAACTTTAGAGCTGTCTACCACAACGACTAACTTGTCGACTTGTTCTAACATCTGTTGCTCGGCAACCGCGGTTAGCATGTCGGCTTTATAGAGACCTGCATCAGTTAACCCTTTACCTGACGTAAACATCCAGTTCCCGGCATATCCACCCAATGAGTTTGGTGCTGGGTTTAAAAAGATGTTTTGTGCCTTGTTGTATTGGCCACCAATGATGATCACGTCGTCATGATCTTCGTTGATCAAGTAGCTGGCTAGTGGGAAATAGTTCGTTACGATCTGAACGTCTTCTCCACACAGTTGTTGACCCAAAAGGAAAGCGGTGGAACCACAGTTTATGACTACAGTGTCACCCGCCTGACAAAGCTCGGCCGCGGCATGCGCTATTTGAGCTTTCTCTTCATAAAACTCAGTACTGTTGATATTGAGCGGTGACCACTTTCTCTTTTGGTTTTCTATTCTTTCGGCGCCATTTCGTACTTTTCGAAGTCTACCTAGCTCATCTAATTTTGCGATATCACGTCTAGCTGTCGCCGGTGAAACACTAAAATTATCAATAATATGAGAGACATTAATCGTCTGCATTTCTTCTAGTAACGACAGGATGCCGTTGTGTCTTTGCACTTCGTTCATATTTATCACTCTATTTGTCGTTGTGACAACTTGATGATTACTTTTGATTTGTTTTGATTCTAATAATCACATTTGTGATTGTCAAATCCTTGCTGTTGTAAAACAAGACTTTAATCACAAGTTTTTATAAGTTGTTGTTTTTGTTGATTTTTATGTTTTTGGGTGTGATCCAATGCCCAATTAACCACATTCTAATGGTGGATAATTGATATAAATCAAAGTAATCACAAGTGAGCATTGAATGATTACTTTTGATTGTTAAAGTCTATCTCGTGAGCAAAACAAGACATCACTGAATCCTACAAATCATTAAAAATACAAATTATATCAGGGGTAAAGATATGGAGTTCTTATACGATATCTTCTATATTTTTTATAGTCAGGTTATGACCAAAGCACCTTTGCTGCTTGGTATCGTAACTTGTCTCGGTTACATCCTTCTCAAACGTGACGCAACAACCGTTATCTCCGGTTCAATCAAAACCATTGTTGGCTTTATGATTGTTCAAGTGGGTGCGGGAACGCTGGTAGCAGGTTTTAAACCTGTTATTGAAAAGATGAGTGAAATTCATGGACTGACAGGCTCGGTAATCGACCCTTACACCTCCATGATGGCCACAATGGAAACCATGGGTGACAATTACTCTTGGGTTGGGTACGCAGTACTTATGGCGCTAGGCATCAACATTCTATTGGTTGCCTTCCGCAGAATCACGGGTATCCGTACCATCATGCTTACGGGACACATCATGTTCCAACAAGCTGGCTTGATTGCTGTTTTCTATTTCGTGCTAGGCGCGGGTATGTGGGAAACCATCATCTACTCTGCAATTCTGATGGCTCTATACTGGGGCATCTCTTCCAACATCATGTTCAAGCCAACACAAGAAGTGACAGGTGGAGCGGGCTTTTCGATTGGTCACCAACAGCAATTTGCATCTTGGGTTGCAACTAAAGTTGCTCCGAAGTTGGGTGATAAAAACGACAGCGTTGATCACATTAACCTACCGAAATGGCTACACATTTTCCACGACAGTATTGCTGCGACTACGTTAGTCATGACGGCATTCTTCGGCATCATCCTTCTCTCTTTCGGTCTTGATAACCTTCAAGAGATGGCAGGTAGCACGCACTGGCTTATCTACATCTTCGAAACGGGTCTGAAATTCGCAGTAGCGATTCAAGTAATCGTAACCGGTGTACGTATGTTCGTTGCCGAGCTCTCTGAAGCGTTCAACGGTATTTCTCAACGTCTCATCCCGAATGCGGTTCTTGCGATTGACTGTGCGGCTATCTACGCATACTCACCAAACGCAATGGTGTTCGGTTTCCTTTGGGGTGCAGTGGGTCAATTCACAGCAGTATTGGCGATGTTGGCTTTCGATGCGCCAATTATGATTATCCCTGGTTTTATTCCAATGTTCTTCTCTAACGCAACGATTGGTGTGTTCGCTAACCACTTCGGTGGCTGGAAAGCGGTGATGAAGATCTGTTTCGTGATGGGCATTATCGAAGTAGTTGGCTCAGCTTGGGCTATTCACATCTTCGCGCAATCAGGTACTGAGTTTAACGGCTGGATGGGTATGGCTGACTGGGCTCTCGTATTCCCACCAATCATGCAAGGTATCTCTAGCTCTAGCATGTTCTTCTTTGTTGTTGTCGCACTTTCTGGTGTGTACATGTACTTCGCATCGAAAGCACTACGTGCTGAAGAAGACGGCGAAGCGCAACAAGCACAAACCATAACAGCAGTAACACCAGAAGGTGTAGAGGTTGAGGTTGAAGCGCCCACTTCTCAAGCGCCAGTGAAATCTCAAGCGGTGGCTGAGGCTCCACAAGCGAGCAGTGCTACTGAACAGAAACCAGTACGAGTTCTCGTGTGCTGTGGCTCTGGTCAAGGCTCATCAATGATGTGCTCTAAGAAGATCAAAGAGTTCTTAGATAAGAAAGGGATTCCAGCAACCACATTCAACAGTGCAATCACAGACTACAAATCACACTTAGGTTCATTCGACATCATCGTTACTTCGGTTGCGCTGGCTGAAAAGATTACCAACCTACCGGAAGGTAAACAGCAGCTAGCAGTGAAGAACATGATCATGGTGAAAACCTTTGGTGATGAGCTGATTTCACTTATCGAAAACAACTTCCACAAATAATTGAGCTAGCCCAGCGGCAAAGCGGCTGGGCTAATAAAAATACTAATAACAAATTACTAAGTGAGCAAAACAATGAACTTGAAAGAATCTCTGATTACCAACAACTCAATCCAACTTAATGCAAAAGCAACCGACTGGCAGTCGGCTATCAAAATCGGTACTGATGCTCTAGTTAAAGCAGGTGTGGCTGAAGAGCGTTATCACGACGCGATCATCAAAGCGATTTCGGCTGAAGGCCCATACATCTGTATTCACGACGCATTTGCTCTACCGCATTGCCGCCCAGAAGATGGCGTGATCAAAACAGGTTTTGCGTTAACGGTCCTAGAAACCCCAGTTCTTTTTGATGATGTAGATGAGCCAGTTGATGTGCTGATCACTTTGGCAGGTAAAGATTCAGAAGAGCACATTGAAGGCACGATGCAGGTCGCGAACCTAATCGAGTTTGATGAAGATTTCTCAAAACTACGTGCATGTAAAACACCGCAAGATGTGGCGAACCTGATTGATATGGCGCTCGCACAAGCTGAAGCGGCTTAAGGAGTCGATATGTCCAAATATAGCCAATTGAAACAACGTGTTTTAGAAGCAAACTTGCAGCTTCCTAAGTACGGCTTAGTGACATTTACCTGGGGTAATGTTTCTGAGTTTGACCGTGAAAATGGCGTGATAGCGATTAAACCTTCAGGTGTTGAATACAGTGACATGACGGCTGAAGACATGGTGGTAGTGGATTTAGAGGGCAACATCATCGAAGGCAAACTGAATCCTTCAAGTGATACTGCTACTCACCTAGAGCTCTACAAAGCATTCCCAGAAATCGGTGGCATTGTTCATACCCACTCTCGCAGTGCAACGATTTGGGCGCAGGCGGGCATTGATATTCCAGCTCTCGGTACGACACACGCTGATTACTTCTACGGAGATATTCCGTGCACTCGCAAGCTCTCAAATAGCGAAATTGCGGATCAGTATGAGAAAAACACTGGCTTGGTGATCATCGAAGAGTTTATCCAGCGCCGTATCGACCCGATGGCAGTACCGAGTGTGATTGTGGCGGGGCATGCGCCTTTCTCTTGGGGCAAAGATGCCAAAGACGCCGTACATAACGCGGTGGTGCTAGAGGAAGTGTCGGCCATGGCATTGGCTACACGCTCGCTGAACAGTGGCATCAAGATTCAGCCGGAGCTATCAGACAAACATTACCTACGTAAGCACGGTGAAAATGCTTACTACGGGCAGCAATAAGCGTGATGTGAGGAGAGGCGATGTATCAAGTATTGGCGTTAGACCTTGATGGAACCGTGTTGACCGATGATCACACTATCCATCCTGAAGTGAAAAAAGCGATCCAAGAGGCCAAGCAACATTGCCATGTGATGATCGTGACTGGTAGGCATCACACCGCAGCAAGGCCTTATTACTATGAGTTGGGGCTAGACACTCCAATTATCTGCTGCAACGGAACCTATGTGTATGACTATCAAACCGAGACCGTTTTAACTCAGGACGCTATCGAACATCAACACGCTCTGACGTTCATCGACCTAGCACAGGAATACAAGCTGAAGATGGTGATGTATATCACCGATGCGATGACTTACTCCAACTACAACCCATTCGCCTACATGTTGGCGTTGGAAGAGTGGGCTGAGCAAGCACCAGAGCACCACAAGCCAAATATCTATCGCGTGGATTCATTCTCCGAAACGGCGAAGAACACCGAGTTTGTGTGGAAGTTTGTGGTGGAAGGGGAGCAAGAGTCGGTTGATCGTTTAATGCAAACGCCTTGGGTTAAAGGCCACTTTAATGGCGAACGTTCGTGGTCGAACCGAATCGACTTTGCCGCCAAGGGAAATAGTAAAGGCTTACGCCTTGCTGAATACGTGAATGAACTGGGGTTTCAACCCTCTCAAGTGATTGCCATTGGCGACAATCACAATGACATATCAATGCTTCAATACGCAGGCTTAGGTGTAGCGATGTTTAATGCTGACGACACCGTCAAATCGAACGCTCAAGCCGTATGCAAAACAGACAACAATCAAGATGGCCTTGCCCATCTAATACGTGAACAAATTAAAGGATAAAACCATGACTAAACCAATGATTCAAATCGCCCTAGACCAAACGAACCTACCTGCTGCTATTGAAGTGGCGAACAACGTAGAGAGCTACGTAGACGTGATTGAAGTGGGGACTATCCTTGCGTTCGCTGAAGGAATGAAGGCGGTTTCGACACTGCGTAAAAACCACCCTGACCATATCTTAGTGTGTGATATGAAAACCACAGATGGTGGCGCGATTTTGGCTCGTATGGCATTTGAAGCAGGTGCTGACTGGATTACGGTTTCAGCTGCTGCGCACATTGCGACCATTGATGCGTGTAAGAAAGTCGCTGATGAGTTCAATGGCGAAATTCAAATCGAGATCTACGGTAACTGGACAATGGAAGACGCTCAAGCATGGGTTGATTTAGGTATTACACAAGCGATCTATCACCGTTCTCGTGATGCTGAGTTGGCGGGCGTGGGCTGGACAGAAGCGGACTTAGTGAAGATGCGTGCTCTGTCTGAGCTGGGTATCGAGCTTTCTATCACTGGTGGTATCGTGCCAGAAGATCTGTACCTATTTGAAGGCATTAAAGCGAAAACCTTCATTGCTGGCCGCGCGTTGGCGGGTGAAAAAGGCCAAGAAACCGCTGAAGCACTGAAAGAGCAAATCAACCGCTACTGGAACTAGGAGGCGTTATGTACCAAAACTTAACGCGCCATCGTGTCGGGCTTTATGAAAAAGCCCTTCCGAATGACTTAAGTTGGGAAGATAAGCTAAAAACGACGAAAGAGTTAGGCTTTGATTTCCTTGAAATTTCGGTCGATGAATCTGATGAAAGACGCAGCCGTTTAGACTGGTGCGATGAAGAGGTTTATGGCCTACGCCGCTTGTGTGAAGAGCATCAAGTGCCGTTGCAGTCGATGTGTTTGAGTGCACACCGCAAGTTCCCATTTGGCTCAGCCGATCCGAAAGTGCGAGAGCAAGCCGTTATCCATATGGAGAAGTCCATTACGTTGGCATACAAGTTGGGCATTCGCACCATTCAGCTTGCAGGCTATGACGTGTATTACGAACCTGCAGACAAAGCGACACACCTGCGTTTTATCGAAGGTATGAAGCTCTCGGCACAACTAGCGGAGCGAGCAGGGGTGATGCTAGCGGTTGAGATCATGGATACGGATTACCTTAACTCTCTGAGTAAGTTTGAAGTGTTGAGCCGTGAGATTGACTCGCCTTATTTCACTGCGTATCCAGACGTCGGTAATATCTCAGGTTGGAACTATGACATCGTGACAGAGCTTAAGCTGAGTAAGCCGCGTATTACGCAGATTCACCTTAAAGACACGTATCGCGTCACTCCTGAATATAAAGGGCAGTTCCGTGATTTAGTGATTGGCGAGGGAGAAGTCGATTTCAATGCGATTTTCAAAACATTGAAAGAAACGGAGTGTGTAGTACCACTTGTTATCGAAATGTGGGCGCAAGATGAACATTGGAAAGAGAACATCTTGAAAGCTCAGGTTCGCTTAAACGAAGTTTGTCGTCAAACGGGTGTTATGCCCCTGTTTGGAAATGAATAGCTTGGGAGCTAATCGCTTGGAAGTAAATCGTTTGGACAAGAAGCGCTTGGAAGCTAATCGCGTAGATTGAGATTGCGCAAAAATAACAGAATAGCAGCTCAGTTGGCTTAATCGATTAGCGAATCAAACATCGCTAATGTCAGAAAATTCATGCTCCTTTCTGACAATAAAAACGTGCAGCATATTGCCCCCAACATGTTGCACGTTCTGCTTTTTCTGCGGTGAAGGACTCGATCGCCGTTGGTTAGATAGCAACAGTGATGTGGTCGCGTCCTACCTTTGCCATCTCCATCAGAACTTCAGTGTGGTACTTCTTCTTCACGGTAACGTGAGTACCAATCTCACTGGCAATCTTTACGATTTCTAGTGCGTCTGTTGGGTGTAGAGAAGAGTCTTTTGTGATTTCGATGTTTACGCCTAGTTTGACGAGTTCAATTGCGTCGGTTGAATGCATGGTATTTTTCCAAAATTGAATTTTGGTGGACTATATCACTTTCATTTTATTCAACTCTATACGCATTCCTCAAAAACGGATATCGATCCGATCAAAATAGGATTTCAAGAGTAAAAGCACTTATTGTTTACCACTGCAAAAACTATTTACCGTATTGGTGGCGGAGATCATATTCACAACAAGAATTGATAGTTCCGCTGCGCTGTTCTTATTATGATAAGTGGTAAAAGGATTAAAAAAGTCATGCCGAATTTAGACAAATATAAAGGAATTATCTTTGACTTAGATGGTACCTTGGTTAATTCCATGGTTGCCCACGCCCATGCTTGGGAATTGACTTGCAGTAAGTTCAACATCCCTTATGACAAAGAGTGGTTGGATCAACTGGGTGGCATGCCTTCACGCAAAGTCACGCTTGAGATCATGAAGCGATATGACTTATCTCTTGACCCACAACTGATCACCAAAGACAAAATTGCAAACTTCGAAGCAATTGAGCACAAGGGCGACGTATTACCTGAAACCTACGCCATATTAGAGCGTTATTATCAGCTCAAGAAAGTGGGTATTGGTACGGGCGCACAAGCTAAGCATGCTAAAGCCATTCTAGATACCACCGACATTCCTTCAATGATCACTGCGCTTGTGACCTCCGATGATGTCGATAATCACAAGCCTCACCCAGATACGTTTTTGAAAGTCGCGCAGCAACTTGATGTATTACCAAGTGACTGTGTTGTGTTTGAAGACACACTCATAGGGCAGCAAGCGGCGAGCAGTGCCGGGATGGACTGTTTTATGGTGGAAGAGGGGGTTGTCACCACCTTCATACCTGCCAACAACGAATAACTCAAATATACAATAATGACCTCAAGGAACCCTATGAAAGATTACCTTATCGCGCCTTCCATTCTGTCTGCTGATCTTGCTCGTTTAGGCGAAGATGTTGCAAATGTCATTGCAGCAGGTGCTGATGTGATTCACTTCGATGTAATGGATAATCATTATGTACCTAACTTAACCTTTGGTGCTCCGGTGCTAAAGGCTCTGCGTGATTACGGTATTACTGCTCCCATTGATGTCCATTTAATGGCAAAACCCGTTGATTCAATGATCCCTGATTTTGCAAAAGCAGGGGCGAGTATGATTACTTTCCATGTTGAGGCGTCTGAACATGTTGATCGTACGCTACAGCTGATCAAAGAGTGTGGTTGCCAAGCGGGCGTAGTGCTGAACCCTGCAACACCGTTAAGCCATTTGGATTACATCATGGACAAAGTGGATCTTATCTTAGTGATGTCTGTGAATCCTGGCTTTGGAGGCCAATCGTTTATTCCTGCGACGCTAGATAAACTGCGTGAAATTAGACGACGTATTAACCAAACGGGGCGCACAATTCGTTTGGAAGTCGATGGTGGGGTGAAAGTAAATAACATAAAAGAGATTGCTGATGCCGGTGCTGACATGTTTGTTGCTGGGTCGGCGATTTTTGATAGTGAAGACTATCAGCAGACGATTGACGCTTTGAGAGCGGAATTGGCTAAGTAGCGCCAACAAAGGCTCGACAATTAATAGGCTTGGTCTCCCCTTGATCTAAAGGGGGCTCCAAGCCTTTTTTTATATCTCTCAATCTAGAGTGAATATTGTCTAGAAGAGCCTTAAGGTGTGGTTAGCTTATCTATAGCGTGACCAAACTAACGATTTACCATTGTGTAATAAAACTACAGAAATTGTTGACTTCAATCACATTTAGGAGGAAAATTAGCCATAGATCACACAACAACGAGAACGAACAATGAATGCTACAGTAATCACAAACGAAAGCAGCAAAACATTAGTAAAACCTTCTGTAATGAATGAAGTTCTTTTCTTTGCAAAGTCTACGGCAATTATGGGTGCAATCATCCTACTTGTTGCTTCTGCTTGGGTTTAATCTCAACAGATAAACACTAGCTAAGTGTGATCAGGGGTGATGCAATATCACCTACTGATACAACTTAGTTCAAGCTCAATTCAACTTTTCCTTACTTCCCTTGTACTTCCTTCATCAGTCATGCTGATCTCTATCTCATCGTTATATTTAAACTCTATTTAAGCGATTGATTTAGCTTGGTGCTTCACCACCGACCAATACAACACGACCATGCCGATATAAGCCAATGCTGGCGCAACATAGCTCATACTCAGCGTAAATGCGTCAATTAAGCTCGCTTGTACAAAAGGCAATGCAATTCCACCAATAGAACACATGATCAGAATCGCGGCTCCTTGTGAACTCTGTTTGCCAGCAGCTTGAAGCGCTTGAGCGTAAATGATCGGATAAAGTGTCGAGTTGCAAAGGCCGACGACCAGCAGTAAATAGCCTGTCCAAAGGTGATCAAACAGCAATGCGACGATACTGATAGCAATGGCAACCGAGCATGAACACAAAAACAGAGTGTGTGAGTTCAGACGTTGGCCAAACTTGGCAAACAACAAACGGCCAATAAACATAAATACCCAATACGCAGCAATGATTTGGGTAGCTGAGATAAGCCCTAAATCACCATACTTTGCGTCTGCCAGGTAGGTGATAGTGAAAGTACCAAAACTCACTTCAACCCCAATGTAGAACAGAAGAACCAGAGCCAATTTTAAGAAAGGGTGATTTTTCAATAACGTTAGCAACCCACGCCAGAAGCCATTTAGTTGCTTAGGTTTAATATCAGGGACATCAATGCGCTGAAAGAATACGAGCAAACCAAGGAAAAAGAGCGCGATCAGTAGAAAGAGAATGGAGACTTGCTCGGCTGTGCTGTTAATTTGATAACTTGTCGCTATCACTACTACCGCACTCAGTACTAAAGGCCCCAACACCGTTCCTATCGAGTTAGACGCTGTTGCGATGCTCTGTCTAATCACGCTTTTATCGGGTGTTGAAAGCAGAGACACATAAGGTGAGCTGACGACTTGAATAGCAGAGAGCCCCGATGCCATTAACAAGATACCAAGCAAGGTAAGCGTTAATTCTTGTGAGCGGACTAAATAAGCCATCACCAAGCAGCCTAATACACACCAAAGTAAACAGACTTTTAATGTGCGGCGATAGCCGATTTTTGCCATTACGAATGATGTCGGAAGCGAGACGGTCACTCGAGTGATAAAAAACGCCATCGGAAACAGCATTGCCATTTTATAGTCGAGAGCAAAAGCTTCTTTGTAATAAGGAATGAGTGAGTTACTTGAAACGGTGATTAGCCCCCAGATAAAAAATATCAGAGACAGCAAAACCAGAGGGGCATCTTTTAACTGGAATACTTTCATAGTGATTCCTTATAAATAGCGACAAAAAAAGCAGAAGATGATCTTCTGCTTTTGATTTAAGTTACTAACAATTAGTCACGTACAAAATTAATGTGATGCACATGAATATTGTATTTTTCGATGATCACCTTAGTAGCGTGCATGCTTTTAATGCGAGCGTCAGAGTCGAGGGCTTCCGCCATTGCTGACTCACTTTAGTAGCTGTGCTGCATCATAAGTAGCAGGTTTTTATGGCTTTCTGCTTCAATCGCTTCAGGTTTATTCAACGTTAAACCCTGATTATTCGGGAAAGTGCGAATGATCGGTGCGACTTCATTTTCCATGTATTGGTAGAAGTCTTGTTTTTGCTCTTCGGTTAAATCAGCTTCGAAAAATGCGGTGCGAAAAATAGTCATGATCGCTCCTTATAGCTCAAAGCCAGATTGGTTCGCGATTGACTTCAAGGTTGCTTTCGCTTGTTTGATGTCTTCTAACCAGTTGTCATTTTGAGCCCACATCTCGATCACTAGTGGTGCGCTGTAATCAATGTCTGCCAAGGTTTTGAAAATTGCAGGGAAGTCGACTTGGCCTTCACCAATCACAAGATCTCGGAACTGACCTTTACAGGTTTCAGAAACGCGCAGTGTATCTTTTAGATGCACCTGAACTAGGTGGTCACGGCTCAGTTTCAGTTCAGTACAAACATCGTAATTCCAACCAGAGATATTGCCGACATCTGGGTAGGCCATGAAGTAAGGAGATGGGATCTCACGTTTTAGTACTTCAAACTTGCTTAGCGAGTTGAGGTAAGGCGTATCCATGATCTCCACGCCCAGCATAATGCCAGCACGCTCTGCCATTTTCGTTGCTTGCTTCATACCATCGATAAAGCGTGCATGTGTTTCAGATGATTGTGGCTCGTAATACACGTCGTAGCCCGCCATTTGAATACAGCGGATGCCCAGTTTGTATGCAAGAGAAATCGCTTTCTCCATGATGATGAAAGACTCTGTGCGAATCCCTTCATCCATAGAACCGAATGGGAATTTACGGTGTGCGCTTAGACACATTGATTGGAAAGGCATTTGATGCTTTTCACATAGGCGGCGAAGCTCGTAAATTTCTTCGTCTGACCAATCGAGACGTGCACGACGCTCGTCGGTCTCATCGACAGAGATTTCGACAAAGTCGAAACCTGCGTCTTTAGCATAAATAAAACGTTCTTCCCAAGTGAGAGAAGCCGGCATTGCTTTCTCGTAAATACCTAATCTGAATTTGTTTTTAGAATCAAACATTCTTTTTCCTTAAAAGAGTTGTTGTTCTATACGCGCCGTGATGTCTTGGATTTTGTTGGCAATTTCTTCATAGCCTAACGCTTTCATTTTTGGCGTTAGTGAAGAGACACTTACCGCGTATACAGGGGATTTGTTCTTGTCGAAAATAGGGACCGCAACACAAGAAATGCCCGCTTCGTTCTCTTCATCGTCCAGTGCATAACCGCGCGCTTTGATCTTGTCGAGAACATCGAAAAACTGAGATTTATCGAGAATCGTATTCTCAGTTAATGGCTTCATGGTGCTGACATTGCGCTGCCAGTAGGTTTCGCGCACAGCGTCAGAGCTGAACGCGAGGTAGCATTTACCAGCGGCAGAGCAGTACATAGGAGAGTGCAAACCGACGTATGTGCGAGTACGAAACGCGGAATTTACCGGTTCAAACTTATCTTTGAAGATGATGTTGTCAGCGTCAAAAGAGAGAAAGTTCACCGTCTCATTCACATCGTCGAGCAGCTCAGAGAGGTAAGGCTTAACAGTACCAGTCACGTCAGAGTTGATGGCTGCGTGACCTAGCTGAACTAGCTTCATTGTTAAGCGATACTCTTTGCCTGAGCACATTTGAGCAACATAACCAGAGGCTTCAAACGTTGCCAAAATACGGTGGACAGAAGACTTATTGAAGCCTGTCCCTTCAGACACTTTCTGTAGTGAAACGCCATTAGGATAATTCCCAAGGAATTCCAGAACAGTCAGTGCTTTAGACAACGATTTAATTTGCTCACTCATATATGTGCTACCAGTGTTTACCTATTTCAGTATGGAAATTTTCTGCAATATCACGTCCATTGCTTCCGGCTAAAGCGCGGCCAGCAATAAATGACTTTGCAGACAGATTCTTAAACAAATGCAGATCGTCTGGCACAATACCACCAGTAATGGATAGTTCAATTCCTATATCCGATAATTTCTGCATTTTTATCAAATCTTCTTCGGTCCAGCTCACACCAGCCAGTTCGGCATCGCGTGAACGGTGATAAATTGCTTGCGTAATACCCATATCGACCCAAGCGCGCGCGTCATCCATCGTCCAATGGCCGTACAGTTCAATTTGTACTTCGCCGTTAAACTCGTCAGTGACTTTCTTCGCTGAGCGGATAGTCTCAATGTGAGCGGCTGCGCTAACGGTTACCCAGTTTGCGCCTGCTTCCATTGCTAGACGGGTCAAAATGGCGCTCGCATCGGTGATTTTCATATCGCACACGATAGTGTGGTTTGGGTACTTTTCTCTCAGGATTCTTACGCTGTGTACGCCGTGAGCAAAGGCCAGAATCGTCCCGATTTCAATCACGTCGAGCTTGTCTGCGACATGCTCAATAGACGCGAGTGCGGTATCAATATCCGTAGCATCAAGCGCCATTTGTAACAAAGGCTTAGATGGTTTTAGTAAGGACTTAGGCATCCATTTCTTCCTCAAATTGTTTAAACAACTGAACCAGTCGTTGGTAGTGCTTGTATTTCTTCTGATATTTTTCGTAGTTTGCTGGGTTCGGCTCAACACGAGAAGCTGAGTGAGTAACGCTTTGCGTGCACTCTGCTAAAGAAGCAAATTCACCAGCGCCAACCATAGCCATCATGGCTGCGCCAAGTGACCCTGTTTCATCTACGTCGGAGACTTCAACCGTCATTCCGGTAAGGTCTGCCAGCATTTGCATCCAAACTGGGCTGGAGGCAGGACCGCCAGTCACTTTCAGCACATCCGCTTTCGGGAAACGCTGACGCATACGTTCAAGATGAAGGTTGTGGCAGAACAGAATCCCTTCCCAAATCGCTTGAATTAGGTGACTTTTGGTGTGGTGAGACTGTAATCCGTAGAAGCCAGATTTAAGCCCTAAGCCTTGGTTTGAGCCATAAAGGAATGGCACAAAGTAGACCGAGCTAGATGCCGGGTCTAATGCATCGACTAATGCTTGATTCTGAGCATGGTCCAGTTTGCCATCTTCACCAAGGTAGTCAGCAAACCACTCATAGTTACCAGCTGAGGTTGGGCTTGCTTCATGAATGATGTATTCCCCATCGACCGCATAGTGGCCATAGACAAAGTTGTGCGTCTCTTGAGTGACTTGCTTGGAAATACCTGAGGTCACTGCCCAAGTGCCCATCACATAATTCAAGGTGTCTTCTGATGAATTGATACCAGAGCAGATGGCTGTTGAAACCACATCAAATAGACCACCAAAGACTGGAGTGCCTAGTGCAAGGCCTGTTTCTTCAGCGATAGCGGCTGTAATTTTGCCTGCTTGCTGCTGAGGTTTTACTACCGGTGGCAGCGCATCCCAGATCTCTTCAATACCAAAGGTTTTCAGTAATGCTTTGTCGTATTCGCCAGTAATGGAGTTGAAGAAGTTGCTTTCTGAAATATTGGTCAGTTCAGCGGCAACTTCACCCGTTAAGCGATAACGTAGGTAATCGTGCGACATCATGACCGCTCCGATTTGGTCGTAGCGCTGACGGTCGTTCTCTTTGACCCAGCGAATAATCGATACTGGGTGACCTGTCCACAGAGTTTGCAATGTGGTTGGGTAGATCTCTTGTGCTTTGCCTTGCTCTAACCATTCTTTAACGATAGGTAGCGAGCGAGAGTCTGACGACATGATGCCGTGGCCCAAGTTTTTACCCTGCTTGTCTAGCAAGTAGACGCCTTTACCTTGCGCTGAAATGCTTAAGCCTTTGATGTCTGTTGGCTCAACCTGTGTTGTTTCAAGTAGCTGTTTAATCACGGCGACAGCGTTACCCCACAGCGCGTCTAGGTCGCGTTCTACCCAACCTTGCTTTTCGTTAATGACGCTCGCTGAGACACGAGCCAAGCCTTGCTGTTCGCCCTTGGCATTGAACAGAGCGGCTTTCATAAAGGTACCGCCAGAATCAATTCCGATGTAGTAATTCATTATTTGGCATCCAGTAAGTCATTGTGAATTTTCACCACCAACTTTCTAACAATCGAGCTGTCGTCATTTTCAATGTTAGTGATATGAACGGTATCGGGTGTGAAGAGATAGAACTGTTGCGGTTTGGCATGGATAAAGTTCAGTTCAACACCTTCGAACTCATAAAACTGCAGATCTCTCTGTTCGTTGTAAGGTTCTGCGAGCTTGTGGTCGCCTGTGTCTTTAGACCAAGCCATGATCTCTGAACCTTTAAGTACAATTTGTAGATCTGAGTAGTGCTTATGTACTTCTGGCTTAAAGCATGCGAGTGGTTCTTTTTTGTATTCCAGTACAACGAACCAAGCTTGGTCTGCATCAAAACCAGGTAAGGTGTGGCGGCCAATCGCTAGAGCATCAGTATCTAGGCTGTTGATATGCTCAAGTACATTTTGAACAGCGACTGGGTAGCTTCGGGTAAATTTAGAAGGATGAGTATTTCCGACTAGCATAAAATTCTCTATTTAAATAAGCGGCTTAAAAGCTCAGCGAGCCCTGTCTTGTCATCGTTATTTTTGTCTGTGACAAGGTCTGCGGTGTTTTTAACGGTGTCGTCGGCATTGTCCATAGCTACGCCGAGACCTGCGGCTTGCAGCATCGAGATATCGTTGTGGTTATCACCAACAGCGACACACTCTTCAAGGCGGATGCCTAGTGGCTCGATGTAACGAGTAAGCGCATTGCCTTTGCTGTTTCCTTTCGCTGCGAAATCAACGCGATCGATCCAAGAACGCTCGCCATTAAAGTGATCTTGGACAAATGGAAGTTTGGCGAATTGGTCGACTTCTCCCTCGACAACAAATTTCCAAACGTACTCAGACGCAGTGGCTTCATGATGGAAGTTGTCTACTTTCTGGATGTCCGGACGTTTCGCTGGTGGAAATGTCTCAGACCATTCAAGTAGCGCTTCCATGTATTCGATAGGACGACTTTTCGAGTAGAGCATGGCGTCACGCACATACATCACCATTTTGAGATCATGCGTTTGCGAGAGCGTGATAAATTCAGCTGCCATCTGTTTGTCGATGGCATTTTCTTCAAGAACAGTATTGGTTTGGTAATCAAAGATATAAGTACCGTTACAGCAAATGATCGGCGTCGATAAACCCAACTGTTCGTAGTAAGGTTTAGCAGCAACATGGTGACGGCCTGTCACTATCACCACATGTGTGTCTTTTGCGATGCTCTTGATAGCGTCGATTAACTCTTGGCTGATGGTGTGCTGAGAGGTGAGCACTGTTCCATCGAGATCGAGAGCTAGAAGTTTATGTTTACCAGACTTGAGCGGTGATGACGTATGCATGTGCGAGGCCTTACTTCTGTCCGTAGTATGAGTTCTTGCCGTGTTTTCGGTTGTAGTGCTTATCAAGCAGTTCAGGTTGAATCGCGACCTCTGGGCTGATTGAGCGAGTTGCGGTTGCCATTGCTGCGATCTCTTCCATCACAACAGCGTTGTGGACAGCATCTGAACCATCTTTACCCCAAGTAAAGGGGGCATGACCGGCAATGATTGCACCTGGCATTGCTTGCGGATCAATATCGCGTTGGTTGAACTCTTCGATGATCACAAGACCTGTGTTTTTCTCGTATTCAGATTCAATTTCTGCTTTGGTAAGGAGTCGGGTACAAGGTACATCGCCGTAGAAGTAGTCAGCATGTGTGGTACCTAGTGCTGGAATATCTCGGCCTGCTTGAGCCCAAATCGTCGCGTTGCGAGAGTGCGTATGAACAATGCCGCCAATTGATGGAAACGCTTTGTAGAGTTCAATGTGAGTTGCGGTATCGCTAGATGGGTTCATTGTCCCTTCAATACGGTTGCCTTCAAGGTCGACAACTACAATATCGTCTGCCGTCATTACATCGTATTCAACACCAGAAGGTTTAATCGCAATGACACCACGCTCGCGGTCGATTTCAGAGACGTTGCCCCAAGTGAAAGTCACAAGGCCGTATTTAGGAAGTTGTAAGTTAGCTGCGAGAACGCGTTCTTTTAATTCTTGGTACATAGTGATTTGCCAATGTTCAATAAGTAGAAGTCAGAAGGATGGAAATTAAGGCTGCCTCAGTGGATAGGCTGGGCAGCCTTCATCGATTGATGTGCTTTAGGTTTACTTAGCTGCAACCTTGATCTTGTTGATCATCACATCACCGTTTTTCTCAATGTATGCGTTCCATACTGGTTGAATCGCTTCTTGGAAGGCTTTGCCATCAACGTCGCGGTTAACTTGCATACCGTTCGCTTCAAGCTGAGAAATCATTTGTTCTTCTTTCTCAACGCTTAGCTTACGTTGCATTGCGACTGCTTCAGCCGATACTTCTTCGATGATTTTTTGTTCTTCAGCACTTAGCTTGTTGAACTTGCGTAGGTTCATTGTCAGAACTAACGGTGAGTAAGCGTGCTGTGTCAGGCTTAGGTACTTTTGTACTTCGTCAAACTTGAACGACAGCGTTACTGGAATTGGGTGGTCCTGTGAATCAACAACGCCCGTTTCAAGTGCTGTGTATAGTTCAGAAACTGGTAGCTGTTGTGGGTTAGCACCTAGCTCGTTGAACATATCGTTCAGTGCTTTAGAGCCGTTTACACGCATTTGCAGACCTTCAACATCAGAAGGAACACGAATAGGTTTTTCGTTGTTGGTCATGTTGCGGTAACCGTTCTCTGGGAAACCAAGACCTTTCAGACCGAATTTCTCGAAGTTAGTTAGCACTTCTTTACCCGGTTCACCGTCCAGTACTTTGTATGCCGTTTGGCGATCTGGGAACATGAACGGCAGAGTGAACGCTGCTGATTCAGGCATCAGGCCGTTGTAGTTGTTCAAACCAACCATCGTTAAATCAACGATGCCAGCACGAGAACCGTCGATCATCTGCTTATCACTGCCTAACTGACCTTGAGGGTATACGTTGACTTTGATTTCGCCATTTGAACGAGCTTCTACTTCTTTCTTAAAGAAAAGAGATAGATCTTGTTGCAGGTCAGACTCAGGTGCAGCGTGTGCAAGCTTTAGAGTTGTTGCAGCAAACGTGTTAGCGCTCATCGCGATGGTTGAAGCAAGTAGAGTCATTTTTAGTAGGGTTTTCATTATTATTTTCTCCGTCGAGGATTAACCAATGACATACGACATTGGCACAGTGATAATGCTAGGGAAGATGACAAACAGTGTGAGTAGGGCCATGTATGCAGCAATGAAGGGTAGTACGCCTTTCACAGCAGTCGACATTGGCACTCGAGCTACACCACACACTACGTTTAGTACGGTGCCTACTGGAGGCGTAATCAGACCAATTGAACAGTTGATAACGAACAACAGGCCAAAGTAAGTTGGGTCGATTCCAGCCATTTTGATAACAGGCATCAGTAGCGGAACCAGAATTAGAATGGTCGGGCTTAAATCCATCACCATGCCAACACACAGAACAAGCAGCATAATTACGGCCATTAGTAGTCGAGGACTATCGACCAGTGGACCTAACATTTCAGCAAGCTGTTGTGGTAATTGAGCGACAGTAATTAGCCAAGCTGCCACCATGGCACAGCCAACCAAGAACATAACCATTGCTGTAGAGCGGCCCGCATTAAGTACAATGTGGTAGAAGCTCTTTAGCGTTAGCTCTTTATAAACAAATGTTGAGATGAAGATTGCGTACGCTGCTGCAACAACCGCCGCCTCTGTTGGGGTAAAGATGCCGAAACGGATGCCCACAATGATGATGACAGGCAAGAACAGAGCCCAGATACCATCTTTAAGTGCTGCGCGTTTTTCTGCTTTGGTTGCGCGCTCAGAGGTTGCTAAGTTTTCTTTGCGAACCGTCATGCGCCACACAAACATCAATGTCATACCCATCAATAGGCCAGGAACAATACCGCCTAGGAAAAGGTTTTTAATTGAAATACCTCCAGCAACACCAACTAAGATAAGTGGGATTGAAGGTGGTATAACCGGGGCGATGATGCCGCCTGAAGCGAGCAAACCCATTGATGGTGCTTCTGGGTATTTTGCTGCTTTCATCATTGGGTAAAGGATACTTACCAATGCTGCTGCATCTGCTACCGCAGAACCTGAAAGGCCGGCAAGTAGAACCGAAGTCATGATGGCTACGTAACCTAAGCCACCTTGGCGGTGACCAACATACGTAGTAGCTAGTCGAACAATACGTTGTGACAAGCCGCCCGACGCCATTACTTCACCAGCAATTAGGAAGAATGGGATAGCGAGTAGCGTAAAGCTGTCGACACCATTAATTAAAGACTGCGCAAGAATGTCCGCACTAAAGAAATCCATGTGCAGCATCAGTGCCATTGAAGACAATAACAATGCAAACGCAACAGGAAGACCAAGTAAGATTGAGACAATCAATACCGATAAGAAAATGGCTAACGTCATTATTCTTTCTCCTCTTCTAAGCTATCTAGTTGCCAGTCAGGGTTGAAGATTCGAACAAACGCAATCACACCCATTAACACGCCTGACACCACGCCAGCTAAATAAAATAATGCTGAAGGAAGCCCTGTAAGTTGAGAAATATCTGACCAGTTGGACATCATTTGACGGTAAGAACCGATGTAAAGCATGCCGACTGAAATCAGTACTACCACCCAACAAATTCGTCTTAGTACGGGCACTGCTTTAGGGAAAAGTCGTTCAGAAAATTCCGCAACAGCGAGGTGCTCACCTCGGCGCAGCACAACGGCTGCACCGAGCATCACAATCCATACAAGACCAAGGCGAGATAGTTCTACAGAGGGACGAAGACCAGAGGAAAAGCCGTAACGCAGCACTACGTTTGTGAAGACCAGTACAATCATACAAGTCAGAATAACGGCCATGATGACGTCGATACTTTTCCAAATACTCTTAAATACACTTTGCATAAAGCTTTCCCCACCTCAGGCTAATTACAGAGACGTAATTTGGTCCCAGATTCCATCGTTGATTTCAATACCGCCAGCCGCTGCGTGCTTGTCGATGAAGTTCTGAATTTCAGAACCTGCAATCATTACTGAACCTGTTTCTGCTGGCTCTGATGCCAGTACGTAGTCACGGATGCGCTTCATCTCTTGTGCGTATTGGCCTTCACCCATTGTTTTGCTTAGGTCAATTGCGATAAGGAATTGCGAAACGCCGAATTCGCCGCCCATGTCTTCTGTTAGTGCTGGAACTGAGTTACCACCAGTGATTGCGGTTAGCATCATGTCTAGCACGATTGCCATTGAAGAGCCTTTCCAGAAACCCATTGGCAGTAGACGTTTGTTTTCCCAAAGTACGTGTGGGTCTTTGGTTAGGTTGCCTTCGTTGTCGAAGCCACCCACAACAGGAAGTTCTTTGTCTGCAAGTACGAAGTTTTGTAGTTGGCCGTATGAGAATTGTGTCATTGAGCAGTCAACTACAACTGGTGGATCGCCTGCGATCGCCATGATCAGAGGGTTAGAACCAACGCGGTGATCTTTACCACCCCAAGCTGGCATTACTGCAATAGAGTTTGTTGATGCGATACCTGCAAAGCCTTCACGAGCCATTTTCAGAACGTATGCACCGCCACGCATCCAATGGTTTGAGTTACGCATACCCACCATGCCGATACCGTAGTCACGAGCCAGTTCCATTGCACGTTCAGCACAGATAAGACCGTTGAGTACGCCAGGGCCAAAATTACAATCCCATTGCTCAAGTGCCCCCATGCTGTTCACACATTCAGGCTCTGCGTTAAGCTTGATTTGACCTTTGTCTACTTGGTCAATGAACACTGGGAAACGGTTGATGCCGTGCGAATAAGTACCCTCATTAGCCATCTCAACAAAACCCGCGGCAAGCTTGGTCGCCATCTCTGGTTTCATGTCTCGAGCTAGTAGGATTCGTTCATATTCTTGTTGTAGTTTTTCAGTGGATACTAAAGGCATCTCTGTTCTCCGATAAGTTAAATTCCATAATGCGGAATGAATTATTGTTGAGATTCCAAATTAATACTGTGAGCAAAGTGGCGCTTTATTTTCTTATTAAGTTTTTCTCTAATAACTGTTAACGAGTTAAAAAATGAAACAAAAAGATTTTTTAATTCCATAATACGGAACAAAAAGCGTGCCCAGGATCAGGTTTCCAAGACTAAATCGAATGAAATCCGATAATTTAGCGGGAATAAACTTGTCAAATTATGGAATTTGAGCAAACCGTAACTTTACTGAATATAAAATAGTGGTGTTGAAATCTGAGTGAGCGGTCAAATTCAGAGACGGAAATGCGCACAGTTGGCTCCTCTTCTATATAGTGGTTTTGTTGTTTTGGAATTGTTTTTTGGTAGACCCTCGTTAAGTGTTGGAGTCAGCTTTTATGAAAATTGTTATTGCACCAGACTCGTTTAAAGAATCTTTATCGGCTGTATCGGTGGCGGCGTGTATTGAAAAAGGTTTTCGTGAAGTCTTCCCCGACGCGGATTACGTGACCTTGCCTTTGGCCGATGGCGGTGAGGGCACGGTTGATGTTTTGCTACAAGGTTTAGCAGGGAAAAAGCGAGTAACTCAGGTTGAAGGGCCGTTGGGTGAACTTGTAAACGCAGAATGGGCCATGCTTGAACCTTCAGAGCGTAATCCAAACAAAACCGCACTGATTGAGATAGCGGCGGCATCTGGGTTGGATTTAGTCGCACCAGAGCTGCGTGATCCGTTGGTGGCTTCTTCATACGGTACAGGTCAGCTCATTTTAGAAGCGATGAAGCAGGGCGCTCAAACAATCATTCTTGGCTTAGGTGGCAGTGCAACCAACGATGGCGGCGCGGGGATTGTTCAAGTGTTAGGGGGGAAGTTGCTCAATAGTAAAGGACATGAGCTCAGCCGAGGTGGTGCTGCGTTAGCGGAATTAACATCTATTGATCTAACAGGTCTAGATTCACGCTGTGCTGATATCGAATTGATTGTCGCATGCGATGTCGATAATCCGCTGTGTGGTGAAGACGGTGCCAGTCATATATTCGGCCCACAAAAAGGCGCAAGCCCAGAACAAGTTGTGATGCTGGATAAAGCGCTTGCGAATTTTGCTCAAATCGCTGAAACGCAGGGGTGTGTTAGTGGCGATGAACCCGTTCACAGCCGTGCTGGTTATGGCGCTGCTGGTGGCACACCGATGGGGCTGAGTTTGCTATTCAACATGCAGATCAAACCGGGCATTGAGATGGTGCTTGATGTATTACAAGCTGATGAGGTATTGAAAGGTGCTGACCTTGTGATTACGGGGGAAGGGCAGATGGACAATCAAACTCTACAAGGAAAAACACCTTATGGGATTGCTAAACGAGCTAGTTTACAAGGTATTCCCACGATTGGGATAGCTGGCTCTTTGGGTACTCAAGTTGAGGCTTTGTATGGTGAAATGGCCAGTCTATTCGGAACTGTACGTGCTCCCCAGCCTCTTGAACAAGTGCTGCAAGAAGCCGAATTGAATCTAACCAGAACCGCAAGAAACATCGCATCAACGCTGAAGTTAGGTCATGCAATTCTTAAATAAAGTTCGGTGATACAAAGGCTTAGTTAACTCACCTGTTCGATAGGTTTTATAGATAGCAACGATAAATATAAACGATTATATTTTCTGGTCACTCAGGTCTATTCTTTATCCATATTATTTTAGTGGTTTTTAAAGTATTGAATCCACTTAAATCTAAGATGTGGCAACGATGCGATATCTTTTACCTTAAGGAATAGACCATGAGTAAAAAACTAACTACAGCTGCGGGTTGTCCTGTTGCTCATAACCAGAATGTTCAAACGGCGGGCAAACGTGGCCCACAGCTTCTACAAGATGTTTGGTTTTTAGAGAAATTGGCTCACTTTGATCGTGAAGTGATTCCAGAGCGTCGCATGCACGCAAAAGGCTCAGGTGCTTACGGTACATTTACCGTGACCCACGATATTACCAAATACACGAAGGCGAAACTGTTCTCTGAAGTTGGCAAGAAAACCGACTTGTTTGCACGTTTTACGACCGTAGCTGGCGAGCGTGGCGCGGCTGACGCAGAGCGTGATATCCGTGGTTTTGCATTGAAATTCTATACCGAAGAAGGTAACTGGGATATGGTGGGTAACAACACGCCTGTGTTCTTCTTACGTGATCCTCTTAAATTCCCAGACCTAAACCACGCGGTGAAACGCGACCCACGCACTAACATGCGTAGCGCGAAGAACAACTGGGATTTCTGGACTTCTTTACCTGAAGCGCTTCACCAAATCACTATCGTAATGAGTGATCGTGGTATCCCTGCGACTTACCGCCACATGCACGGTTTTGGTAGCCACACATTCAGCTTTATCAACAGTGACAATGAGCGTTTCTGGGTTAAATTCCACTTCAAATCTCAGCAAGGTATTAAGAACTTGTCGGATGCTGAAGCAGCGAAGCTGATCGGCGAAGATCGTGAAAGTCACCAACGTGATCTGCTAGAAAGCATCGATAACCAAGACTTCCCGAAATGGACACTTAAAGTTCAAGTGATGCCAGAAGCGGACGCAGCGAAAGTACCTTACAACCCATTCGATCTAACTAAGATCTGGCCACACGCAGATTACCCATTGATTGAAGTGGGTGAGTTTGAATTGAACCGTAACCCGCAAAACTTCTTCGCTGAAGTTGAGCAGTCTGCATTCAACCCTGCAAACGTGGTTCCGGGTATCAGTTTCTCTCCAGACAGAATGCTACAAGGTCGCTTGTTTGCTTACGGTGATGCGCAGCGCTACCGTTTGGGTGTGAACCATCAGCATATTCCGGTGAACGCCCCTCGTTGCCCTGTCCACAGCTACCACCGTGACGGTGCGATGCGAGTAGATGGTAACTTTGGTGGCACATTAGGTTATGAGCCAAACAATGAAGGCCAATGGGCAGAACAACCAGACTTTGCTGAGCCAGCATTAAACCTTGATGGTGCGGCAGCACACTGGGACCACCGTGAAGATGAAGATTACTTCTCACAACCGGGTGATCTGTTCCGCTTAATGACTGCAGAACAACAAGCGATTCTGTTTGATAACACAGCTCGTAACCTAGGCGGCGTGCCTAAAGAGATTCAACTGCGTCACTTAAGACACTGTTACAAAGCCGATCCAGCATACGGCGAAGGCATTGGTAAACTGCTTGAAATCGATGTAAGCGAATTTAATTCGTAATCAATAAGCTTGATTAGTTAAATGAAAGGCCGTTGAGTTAATCACTCAATGGCCTTTTTTATATCATTGGTATAAGTAAACTATTGAATCTTAGACAATTACCTAACGATAGTTTTTCCCTATCGAAGTAATAAATTATGCCCATTATCTTTATGATTTGGGTGGGATTATCCTACGGCTATCAGTTTATAAAGTAGTAGAGTTTGAGATGAGTAAAAGTGCATTAATCGTTGAAGGTGGGGCAATGAGAGGCATCTTTGCAGCCGGAGTATTAGACGCCTTTATGCAAGACGATTTTCGTCCTTATGATTTTGCGATTGGTGTATCTGCGGGTGTGTCTAATTTGGTTGGTTACTTATCTCAAGCGCCAAAGCGTAGCTACGGTGTGATTACCACGATGGCGACTGATAAAACTTTCTTTAACCCAGCCCGCTTCGCTAAAGGTGGTAACTTGGTTGACGTGAAGTGGTTATGGAATGAATCAAATCAACGTTACCCACTGGATTGTGGAGAGCTATTTTCAAGCATTCCACTGATTGCCGCGGTGACTAATGTCGACACAGGCAGTGCAGACTATTATCACATCAAGCCAGAAAACCTCTCGAATGTGGTTGAAGCAACAACGGCTTTACCTATCGCTTACCGTGAAACACCGTGTTTCTCTGGTGGTTGCTATACCGATGGTGGTGTTGCAGATTCAATCCCAGTTCGTGAAGCTTATCGCCGTGGTGCGCGCGATATTACCGTGATTCTTTCTCACCCACTGAGCTACCGAATGAAGCCGCAGAAGTATCAATGGATGCTGAAAAAGCTGTTAAAGAAATTCCCTAACATTGCAGAGTCGATGGCGGTGCGTGCCGAAAACTATAACCAATCTTTGGAGTTCATTCGTAACCCTCCAAAAGATGCGACTATCAAGGTGATTGCGCCACCGGAAACGTTCGCAGTTAAGCGACTCACTATGGATCAAAACATCTTAGATGCAGGCTATCAGATGGGCTTGAAAGCAGGGGAAGAACACTTAGCGATTCGTAAAGGGACCTATGGCTTAGATATCGAGGACTGCCACTTTTGCATCTAATTCTGTCTACGATACAGGCATAAACCAAAAAGCCACGCTGTTCACTAGGGATAGCGTGGCTTTATATTTGTAGAGCGAGTTTGTTTTAACTCAGTCCGTTATTGAACAAGCTCATTGCCGCTTGTGTTGCCTGCAAAAAAAGCGTCAACACTGGTTAGGGTTGTATTAGCAATGTTGAACAGAGCATCTTTGGTCAAGAAAGCTTGGTGGCCAGTGAACAGCACGTTATGACAAGCCGATAGACGGCGGAACACGTCATCAACAATCACGTCATTTGATTTGTCTTGGAAGAACAGCTCTTTCTCGTTGTCGTAAACATCAAGCCCAAGCGCACCGATCTTGCTCTGTTTAAGCGCTTCGATAGCAGCTGTGGAATCCAGTAGTTCACCACGGCTTGTGTTGACGATCATCACGCCATCTTTCATCTTCTCGAATGCAGTCGCGTCTAATAGGTGATAGTTCTCTTTACTCATCGGGCAGTGCAGAGAAATCACATCAGACTCTTTGTAAAGCTCGTCTAGCTCTACATATTTAGCACCTAGCTCAACGGCTAGTGGGTTTGGGTATGGGTCGTAACATAGGATGTTCATGCCCAAGCCTTTCAGAATACGCATGGTCGCTAGGCCAATTTTACCGGAACCAATTACACCTACAGTTTTGCCGTAAAAGTTAAAGCCAACCAAGCCTTCTAGAGAGAAGTTTGCATCACGAGTGCGTTGGTATGCCTTGTGAAGTTTACGGTTCAAACACATCATCATGCCGACAGTGTGCTCTGCTACCGACTCTGGTGAATAAGCAGGAACGCGAACCACTTGCAGGCCAAGCTCTTTGGCTGCGTCTAGGTCGACTTTATCAAAGCCTGCACAACGCATTGCAATCAGCTTGGTGCCGCCTTGTGCAAGAATCTCCAGCACTTCTCGTGATAGGTCGTCGTTTACAAACGCACAAACCACTTCGTTGTCGTGCGCCATTTTCGCTGTGGTTGTGGTGAGGCGAAAATCATGGAAATGAAACTCAGCGTTGAGTTCGCCTTTCGCAAGGTTGAATGATTTTTCGTCATATGATTTTGAGCTAAAAAAAGCAATGTTGAGCATGGCTTCCTCTCTTACCTAAAAAATGAATACCCCAATTATGTTTATTTGATAAGGGGTTAAAGCTAGGGCGTGTTGACCTTTCGTGGTTAAATTTTGTTCGAGATAAAAGCGTTTTAATCGCGGCGAGGGGGAAGTAGCCTAGTCACTCTAAGTAAATCCCCCTCAACAAAGAGTAAAACGCTTTTTGCGGGGGCGCCCAGCTCGAACCCTTCGGGCAGCGTTTGCTGGTCATTTCTACTGCGTTATCGGCTTTCTGACCAGAAGTTAATGTTGAATTGTGCGTCGTCACTCAGCTCTACTCGGTGCCAATATTGAGGTGGACTGGTGGCAAATTGCCCTGCTTCGATAGTGATAACGGTTTCTGGTTCTGTTGCTTCAGCATCAGCAAAACCATAGAAGGTCACTGTGCCTTCCATTACGCAGATCTGACCAAACACGCCTTCAGCCGTATTGTGATGATTGAGCAATGCGGCTGGGATGTTGTCCTTAGTGAAAAACGGTGTTGAACGTTGAATTTTCCAGTGAGAAGGAATACGTAAATGACTCATATAAAACCTCTTATTTTAACTTTAACTGTGCTTTGAAATAGATACCACGGTGTTTTAGGTGGCCTATCTTTACCAGTAATTTTCACTGCTGAATTGACCAGGCTTTCGGCGTAGATGCTTTTCGAAACCTAAACTTGTTAGCGCGTCACTTGTGTCACGAACCATTTGCGGATTGCCGCAAAGGTAGAAGAAACTGCGGGTTTGATTGAAAGTGACAGACGCAGCTTGCTCGAGGTCGCCTCCAAGTAACAAACTTGGGATTCGTCCGCGCAAAGTTCCGGTAACTGATTCTCTAGAAATAATTGGCACATATTTAAGTCTCCCTTGAAAGTGATCAACGAGTTGAGTGATACGATCTCGATAAGTGAGGTCTTGCTCTGTTCTGACGGCATGCACCAGAACTAGGTTTTTGAATGAAGAGGCTTTGTATGAAGCCAACTCATTCTGCTGTATCTGAATGCTCTCAAGCATTGAGATAAACGGACCTACCGCGGTTCCGGTTGAAAGCATCCATAGATCGTCGACGATCTCTGGGATCTCATCTAATGTCATAAAACCACTTGGGTCTTTGCCGACAAAGATGTCATCGCCAGCTTGCAGTTCGTGAAGCTGAGGCGAGAGCTGACCGTTCTGATCCTTAATAATCAAAAATTCTAGATGTTGATGGCCTTGCTCATGCTCTGGTGCATTCACCATGGAATAAGCGCGTCTCACGAACTCACCTTCGTTATTGAGCAAGCCAAGCTTAGTAAACTGACCTGCCTGATAAGAAGAGACCGGTGCACTAACCTGGAGTGAGAACAATTGATCTGTCCATTCTGTTTTGTTTAGGACTTTGCCTGTAACTAAACCATGAGGAATATCTGTCATATCATCCACCTTTAAGAAGAGAAGTTATCTCATTAAGGATACTCAACTATTTACACTTTAGAGTTGCATGTATCATGCCAATAATGAGAATGCTTATCAATACTGGTTTGAAGGGTGGTTGTTGGATCGAATGTTGTCAAAAAGACAACATACCAATAATGTCTAAATGA
This sequence comes from Vibrio sp. T3Y01, assembly GCF_013114525.1. Taxonomy (NCBI): domain Bacteria; kingdom Pseudomonadati; phylum Pseudomonadota; class Gammaproteobacteria; order Vibrionales; family Vibrionaceae; genus Vibrio; species Vibrio sp. T3Y01. The sequence goes on from NZ_VTXJ01000001.1 coordinate 62,375, forward strand.
CTTATCTGTGTGTTTTTGGTTTCGTTTTAATAGGCTTTCGCTGGTTGAACATCGTTAGCATAGGTTGAGTGGTTTGACCCCTAGGATATTCAATCAATTACTGAAGAGAATAATTTATAGATGCGTATAATGGCGATTTTCGTTCTCAATATAACTGTGTTTTATGCTTGATAATCTTCGTATGGCCTTGAACGTATTGTTCGTGACCATTAATACTGCATTCACCGCATTGGCTGTGAGTCTGTTTGCCCTAATCAAACTTATTTTGCCAATCTCTGTCGTTCAAAAATCATGCACTCGCTTAGCTAACTTCACATTCTGGTGCTGGGCTTCTCTTAATTTATGGATGTTGAACGCCAATAACGATATCGAATGGCAAGTGGAAGGGGGGGAAGATATTTCGACCAAGCAGTGGTATTTGATGATGTCTAACCACCTAAGCTGGGCAGATATTGTGATTTTGTCTTCAATCCTAAAAGACAAAATGCCGATGACGAAGTACTTCTTGAAACATGAATTGTTGTACGTACCATTTGTTGGCTTGGCGTGTTGGGGCTTAGATATGCCATTCATGAGACGCCACTCTCGTGAGTTCCTATTACGTAACCCAGAACGCCGTAATGATGACTTCAATGCAATCAACAAAGCGTGTACTAAGTTCAAATTAGCACCGACAACATTGGTTAACTTTGTTGAAGGGACTCGTGCAAACCACGAGAAACTGGCGTCAGCGAAAACCCCTTACCGTCACCTACTGAAGCCAAAAACTGGTGGCGTGGCGTTTGCTTTATCTGCAATGGGCCCAATCTTAGATGGCATAGTGGATGTGACGCTAGCTTACCCTGAAAACCAAACCTCTCCGTTTGAAGATATGCTGAAGGGCAAAATGACGAAGGTCGTTGTGCGTATTAAATTGCACCCAATGGATGAGAACGTGAATGGTAACTACTTTGAAGATAAGGCATTTAAACGTCGTTTCCATAGTTGGTTGAACAACACTTGGAAAGAGAAAGACGCCTATCTTGATACGGTTTATGGGGTTGATAAGCCTTCTGAGGTTGAGACAGTTGACGAGCCTGATGTGGCTTATAAGAAACAAGAACAGTAAGCTGAAACTGAATCGATAGCATTAAAAGAGCCGATAGTTCATTGAACTATCGGCTTTTTTATTGAATTAGGTTTTTTCAGAGGCAAGCGAGAGAGTTAGTGCACACTCCCGTTAAATAGATTGGTACGCATCGATGATGTGTTTAACTTCACTGGGCTTACCTTGCTTCTCTTGGCCTTGATGAATACGTAAGTAGTGCTGCAGTGTTTTGGCTTTGTACTGCTGAGATACCTTCATTTGTTCATCACAACTCGGCGCCCAGATCTTGTCACCCACGTTTGATATCTCACTAACCGATCGGCTCTGTTCAGCTTCGCCTAAGTTATTGGTGACCAATAAAATTTCGTAGTAACGGCGGTTCTCTTCAATTAGCACTTCATCAATAAGGCCGAATTTGAGCGACTTTAAATGGCTTCTCAATTCGAATTGCTGATGGACAGGGCAGAGTAAGAAATCGATCGTTTTGTTTGGGTGTTGACGGTGAATATCATCGACTAGTTTCTGAGTTAGATCGCCACCCACACCAGCGATAATGACTAGATGTCTGCCAGTGTGCTTTTCCAATGGAATCGCTGCGACATCCATGCAGTAGACTTGCCATTGGCTGGTAACCGCTTGTTGCTCTGAATTATCTTGGGGAAAGTAACGTGTTAGCTTGCCTTCCAGTTCATTCATTAGAGACGGAACAATATCGACAAAGTGAATCTGCGGCGCTTTGTTATCCGCCAACAGTTGAACACCCAAGAAGCCGTGATCACAACAACAGTCCCAAATATGTTGGTAGTCATTGCTGACAAGGGAATGGAGAGTTTGCAGTCGGTTACTTAGCTTCATAAGGCTCGTGTCGTTAGAAAAGGGGTATTGTCGTGTTGAACGCGCATTGTAATGACTTTCCATAAAAACAAAAGCACCTAGGGTATGAATCCTAGGTGCTTTGTTGTTATCGGTATCATACCAAACGGTGCGATATGAGTGCGTTAGCTATTGCCTATGATGCTTTAGCAACTGCCCTGATGTGCCCTTCAACTCGATTCTTTCCAAGCTGTTGAGCAATAAGCTTTGCTTGCTCCGCCAGTGCTAGAGCTGTATCTGGCTCTCCCTCTATTTGTGAAAAACCGACACTTACGCCTAAAGAGAGGCTGATGTCTGGCGTCACAATAGTTTTCTCTGCTACGCCAATTCGGCACTGGTCTAGTTGGAGCTTGGCGTCGTTGGCGCCGTTTGCTTTAAATAATACTGCGAACTCTTTGCCTCCAACACGAGCAAGGCATAGTCCTTTAGGCTTCGGAAAGTACGAGCGTAGTGCTTCTGCGGTCAGCTTGATCATCTTGTCACCCACAGCTTCACCATAAGCACGGTTCACGTGGTCAAAATTATCGATATCGAGTAGAGCGATATAGGTTTCAGGTTGGTTGGCGTAGTTTTCCAGTGCAATATTAAAGCTACTTTTATTGTCTAATTGCGTCATCAAGTCCTTGCTACTCAACTGGTGCTGAAGCAGTAAGTTAGACAGTGAGACTTCGGTGTAATCTCTGATCATACGCAGAATACTCTGGCTGATCGGCAAGCGCGCATTCACATACAACACAGCAATCAATTGCTGACGTGAGTACAAAGGAATGCAGTAGTGACGTTGGTCTATTTTTAGTTTGCGTGCGAGAGGATCGGCGTCCTTACCATTTCGATAAACCATGGCGTTTGCGACAAAACGTTCAGAGAGCGATTTATCACAATGCACTGTCGATTTGTTTCCATGATAATCAAGTGTACTGAATGAGTGGTTCTCTGGTTGGTAGAGACAGAATTGAATACCTTTGTGGTAGGTAAAGTTATCTAAAATTGATTTCAGTTTGCGCTTAAAACTCGCAAGGTCTTCCATTTTGTTGAGTTGAGACAAAGAGACGTTTAAACGATAAGCCAGATAGTTGGCACCAATCCACAATAGCAGGAGTGAGCCCAGTACTAAGCCCGTCAACGTAAATTGATGTGAGCTGGTTAAGATGTCGTGGCGATCAGTGCCCGCAATGAACACCCAATTTAAGCTGTTGTCTGCGTCAAATACCGATATTTTGAAGTTATCTTGATAGTAGTATTCATGTTTGCCCGCCAATTCACCTTGAGATAGTTGGTGGCTGATCCCTGCATGGAAGCTGATGGACTTAGAACCGATACGCTGTGGATCCGGGTGGAATACCAGTCGCTCTGTTGCTCTGTCTACAACAAATACATAGCCATTATTAAGCGTTTTTAAATCTCTTAAACCTTGCGTGGTATGCATTAAATCAAACTCAATCCAGATTTCTTCGTTGAGCTTTTCTGCAGTGTGTTTAACGGCGAAAACCCATCGTCCATCGGCTTTTTGGTAAACGGAAGAGATGTAAAAATCTTCTACAACACCGTCTATTGAATGCCATTGTATTGTGGTGATTTGTTCATTGGAAAGAGGAAGACCACGAGTGGAGACATAATGTTGGGAGTTAGGTTTGTATCGAATGATATCGGAGAAGTTCGGTGTTCTTTTTAGAATATTATCGCTAAGTTCGCGAAATTTTTGGTCGCTAAAGTCGGTGGCGTTAGGTATGCCCAGACTGGTTTCTAAGAAATAGAGTTTACCGAATACGGCCTCTATGTTGGAACGAATAGTCGCGCTTGCGATGCGAATGTTTGATGCTGATTGGTTGGTTGCTGCGGTCTCTACTTTTTCTAATTGAGCTGCTGCGAGGTAAAGCATTCCTCCGGTTAATAAGATTATGTATGGTTTAAAAAGCCGAATAAGTGTTTTAGGTAAAGCCATGATATCCAAAGACGTGATAGATTCATTTTTATAGTACGGCCATACTAAACAGTTTTATTAATCACATCAATGCAAATGATTCCATATAAAAGAATGAATTTTGTGATATTCAGCTAACAAAAAAGCCAGCTAAAAATATAACTGGCTTTTATAGTTTTTGCTTTTTTATTGAGTAGGCTTAACTTTCACTTAACTCAGTTTTGTTTGGCGAATAGTGCAAAATCGCCATCGATGTTGGTGATAGCAGCAATTCCCCTTCGGCATGACCTGGCTTTACGTTTCTCAGGTTGGTATCACATATCGTCACCCAGTTTTGTTCACGGTCATTGGGTAAGCTGAAACGCGCTGGGGCGTTGGTTTGGTTGATCAGATAAATCAGCTCATCGCCATCTTTACCAATACCAAGATGCAGTGCTACTGAGCTTAAACGGTTCCAATCATCATGCTCCATCAGCGTGCCATCGACACGGCTCCAGAAGATGCGATTAGAGTTACGTTTTTCGCCGCTGAACGCCTGGATAAAAGGCACCATGTATTGCTGACGTGCGGCGATCATCTCTGACAGCCAAGTTTTGAAGTAGGTCTTGCGCTCTGAATCTTCCCAGTTCAGCCAACTCGTATCACTATCTTGGCAGTAAGCGTTATTGTTACCCTTTTGAGTATGAGATAACACGTCTGCTGTCAGAATGTGTGGAATACCGAAAGCAAACAGCAGGCTCGCCATGAAGTTACGTTTCTGCTTTTCACGAGTCGCGATAACCAAGAGGTTTTCGGTTTCACCCTCTACACCGTAGTTTTCAGAACGGTTATCACCATGCCCATCGCGGTTATTCTCACCATTTTCTTCATTGTGCTTGTGCTTGTACGAGACAAGGTCTTGCATGGTGAAGCCATCATGGTAAGTGATGTAGTTAACGGTGAGTTTGTAAGGCCAGTGCGCTGCACTGTAGATATCACGAGATCCCATTAGGCGTGTAGCAAACTCTTTTAGGTAACCCTGATCACCGCGCCAGAAACTACGTGTGATGTCTCTCAGCTTGTCATTACATTCATTCCAACCAAGTGGGAAATTACCCACCTGATAACCATTAGGGCCAATATCCCACGGCTCTGCAATTAACTTAGTTTCTTTAAGTACAGGGTCTTGAGCTACGGCTTTAAAGAAAGCAGCCTCAGGGTTGTAGTTGTCACCTTCGCGCCCCAGTGTGGCTGCCAAGTCAAAACGGAAGCCGTCGACTTGGAATTCGCTTACCCAGTAACGAAGCGTGTCCATGACGAGGTTGAGTGCTGGCTGGTGGGTAAGGTCGACGGTGTTTCCACAGCCTGTGAAGTTTGCATAATGACAGCCGTGCTTGATGTAAGTTCGGCTATCTAGTGCCTTTAAGTTAAAGGTTGTGCCACCTTCGCCGCCTTCTGCTGTGTGGTTGTACACCACATCTAAGATCACTTCGATACCATTGCGGTGCAGTTCACGAATCGCAGTTTTGAGCTCAGTTACGGCGTCTTTTTCTGCATAGCGAGGGTCTGGCACCATGAACAAATAAGGGTTGTAGCCCCAATAGTTCACTTTATCCATATCAAGCAGGTGTGGTTCGTGCATGCAGGCCGCAATGGGCAAAAGTTGTAATGAGTTGATGTTTTGTTGCTTGTAGAACGCAAGCATTTCAGGGCTGACTAACCCCAGGTAACGGCCTTTGATATTACTTGCGACTTCAGGGTGAAGTTGAGATAGGCCTTTAACATGCGTTTCAAATAGAACGGTCTCTTCGCGGCTAATTCGCGGCTTTTCCACGCCTTGCCAGTCGAAGGTATCATCAACAACGACACATTTCGCCATCGCAAAGCTTTTCTCATTACTATAAGGCGTGGTGTAGTGGAGCGGCTCACTTATCGCTTTAGCATAAGGGTCAGAAAGTAATATTGGACCATTAGCTGTTTCTGCTATGAATCCGTATTTTTGCCCCGCTTTAATACCTTCGATAAATACATATCGAATATCAGCGTATTCATTGTCCAATTTATAAGTTGTGAACTCCTCGTTCTCATCAAAAAGAGCGAGTGAAAGAGATTTACAGTCAGGAGAATAAATAGAGAAGTTGCAGCCAGTGTTACCTAGCGTTGCGCCTAGCGGATAAGGGCGAGCGAGCGTTCTAGTCATTGCTTGATTTCTTGTTCGTTTATCAACATCAGTGAACTATTAGTAAAAGGCTTTGTCACAGTAAGGTCAAGCAACTTCACAGATTAATTACGGTTAAAAAAATAATTGATCGATGAAGTTCAAATTATATATTTGAAGTAGATCTCACTTATGCTGAATAATTAGATCTTCGTGCTGTCTACTCCTCCTAGATTAAGTGATCTACCTCTTTAAAATACCATTCTGTATATTTTCTACTCCCCTCTAGTCCCCCTTAATTTAGTTGGGGGTGGAGGAAGTCAAACTTGTCATCCCCTCTTAATATTGACCCCGTTGAAACGAATCAGGGGAAACCCTAAACCTCTCTATCTTACGACTACCATAACTGCCTTTGGTTGCCGCAAGAGAGCAAAAATATAAAAACCTAAAATAAATCGTCCTTAATGGAGTTAAGAATGAAAAAAGTAAGTTTGATTGCTGCTGCAGTGGCGACTACGCTAGCTGCTGGCTCTGCGTTCGCTGTTGACTTTAATGGTTACATGCGTGCTGGTACTGGTATTAGCGCAAGTGGTTCTGGTGATGTATCTGTTAATAAAAACGGTATTGGTCGTCTAGGTAACGAAAATGACAACTACTCTGAGTTTGGTTTTTCTGAAGAGCTAAAAACAGGTGAGCAAACTTGGCGCCTTGAGTCTATGATCGCTTCTGGTGCTCCTGGAGAGAATGGTTGGGAAGATGCTGACTTCAACGTTGCTCAGTTTGCTGTTAAGGCAAAAGGCCTAATCTCTTCAGATAAAGAAGCAACTATCTGGGCTGGTAAAACATACTACCAACGTAAAGATATCCACATCACTGATTTCTACTTTCTAAACACATCTGGTACTGGTGGTGGTATTGAAAACCTATCAATCGGCGACCAGAAACTATCGGTAGCATTGATTCAAGATAATGGCTCTCAAGAGTCTGACACAGATAAATACGGTTGGGTTCCAGGTACTAACCCTGGCGACGCACCAACTTGGGGTGTTGTTGGTAAAGAATCTGAAGACGTAACTGGTTACATTGCTGATGTTCGCCTAGCTAACATTGGCCTTTGGTCTGACGCTTCTCTAGAAGTTGCAATGGCATACAACTTCGCTACTTCGACTGATGGTCAATCTGTTAAAGGTGATGATGGTCTATTAGTAACAGGTATCATCCACCAAGGTATGGACAATGGCTTTAACCAAACTGTATTACAGTACGGTACTAACGGCTACGGTGTTCAAGCTGCTAACTTCTGGGGTGCTGGTGCATATTACGACCGCTCAGGCGACCAAAATGACGCAACAGGTTACCGTTTGATCAACTGGGGTGTAATGAACCTTGGCGAATCATGGGAAATGGGTCACCAACTTGCTTACCTAGCTGGTTCTGAAATTGGTGCATCTAAGCAAGATATTGATCAGTACTCTGTAGTAGCTCGTCCAATGTACAAGTGGAACGACACAATGCGTACAGTATTTGAAGCTGGCTACAACGCTGGTGAGAAAATCAACAGCGCAGGTACTGGTGTAGAAGACTTTGGTAACGCTAAATTCACAGTAGCTCAAGCTTGGGCAATGGGTGACAGCTTCTGGGCTCGTCCTGAAATCCGTGTTTACGGTTCGTACATCCTAGATACTGAAAATGACAACGCATTCGGTACAAACGAAGATACTGAATACGTAGCTGGTATCCAAGTAGAAGCTTGGTGGTAATCACCTAGCGTAACCAATCCTAAACTGTCCTAATTCATAGCCGGCTTGCGTCGGCTATTTTTTTAAGGAATGTACGATTAAGCAGATCGTTCCCTAGGTAAATAGTTTTCTTTGTGGTAATTAAAGTTAGTAAATTTCTTAAAAAAATAACAAGAAGGAAGAGTTATGTATTTTAAAGCTCTAATGTTGAGTGGCTGTGTTGCGTTGGCCGGTTGTCAATCTGCACAAGTAGTTGAGCAAGTGCAAGTGGCACAAGCTGAACAAGTTAACTCTATTGCTGCTCTTCAATTTGCAGCAATGAAACTACCTAGTTCTGTAGTTTTTGATGTAACGCCAGAAAGCCAACACCTAAACTATCAATCTATTAATAGCCCTGTGGTTGCTGTTGAACTTCCAGCAAATCGTGGTGAGTATTCATTAACAATCTCAAGTTTGATTGGAGATACAGCATTTGTCCCACGTGCAGTGATCTTTGATAAAAACGGTAAAGAGTTAGAAAGTTATGGTAAAGATGACTTTGAATATAAGAAACCTAGAATGCATCTGGGTAATCGACTTGTTGCCGAAAAAGAGTTCTTCCCTCCTCGTACTGAAGACTCAGTTTTCTTAGTTGTTTATACAGACCAGAAAGACATCGGTGGCTTTACTGATGTGATTCACCCTGCTCGTTTAGATGCAGAAGGGCGTGGCAATTATCTACCTGAAGTTAAAGATATTCCAATTCCAAACGCTAGTGTTGGTAAAGTAGAAGTTACGATTGATAAACCAAGCTTCTTCTCATTTGGTTCAAGCAGTGAATCTAACGCTAAGCCAGCGGCAGCCGCGAAGGTTGAGGCGATTCAACCAGAGACACAAACTTACTACCACAATGCAATCAAAGCCGCTGTCGAAGCAGACAATATTCCAAAAGCTTTGGGTCTATTAGACGAAGCGAAAGCACTAGGCATTGAAGGCGCACAAGAAGTCTTTGTAAAAGCAGTTAATAAAAAGTAGCAGATACAATTACAAAGTCTGATTTAAGAGAAGGGACCCTAATAGGGTCCTTTTTTATTATCCGCGATAAATGAAATACTTTAATTAGTTAAATATTTGAGATTCGAAGACGCGAGCTTATAGATATTCACTAACGCTCTAGCTGATTAACGTAGGTCAATGTCATTTGGATCCGTGATTACTATTAAGTAGGCGTTGGCCTAGACAGCGTCTCTCATTTCTCTATTTCATGTACTTGATTCAAGAAAGCTTATCCTGGGTACAGGAACTGCAACCGAAAGTGAATAAAAAGAAGCCTTCATATTCACCAAGTGCCAACAAGGTTCCTCAATCACTAAAGGTTGAATGTTACTTATGTGTGTTAGGAGAAGGCTTTCTTAGGTTGGCGTTTATTGGGTACAAAAAAGGGAGACTGACGTCTCCCAAAGGCTAGCTTTCGCTTGTTTTATTATCTGTTACTTGAACCTAAGCTTAGAGCTTAATTCTTAGTGACAGATACCACAGCTTTGTCTACATTGCCATCCAGCTCGTGAATCGCATTCAGAGTGAATGTGTAGGTGCCAGCTTCAGTTACGCTTAGTTGGCAGTTACCATCAGTACCCAGATCGATTGAGCCATCAGCAAGTTCTAAAGAATTGCAACCAAAGTTAGGTGTTTTCCAATCAACATCAGCAAACTTGAAGCCATAGTTACCCGCTTCCAAGTTGCCTGTTACAGAGTAAACCCCATTAGCAACAAAGCTCATCGCCCAATCGTTAACAGGCGTCCAACCATTCATAGAACCACGCACATAAACGGTTGTTTGACCGTATGGCGGAATGCTCGATACATCCTTGCCTGAGTTATCAACCGGCAAACCAGCACCTTGTGCATCGCCTTGAGCTTGTACAAATACAGCGGTGGTTAATGCAGGTACTGTGAAGGTTTCAGCGGCGAAGCTTGCGCCTTTCACTGTGTCGTCAGCAGAGTTTTGTTGAACATCGTGAAGTGTAAAGCCTGTTGCTCCGGTGATTTTGAACGATTGATATTCATTGGTTGAGTTTACAACTGCCACAATCGCATCATTTACAGGGTCAAGATCGTCGCCCGCAGACACACCATCATCGATAGACATGACAATCAGGCCTTCGACTTGATCTTCACCAACATTGCGGAAGTCGACTCGCTTCATTACTTCGTCTGCTGTGTCTAAGCGGAACAATTCGCTTGAGCTGCGGATTTTTAATAACTCTAAGAACTGTTGTTTAGTGAGTACAATGTCGTCTGCGTCTGGTTTCGCCGTTGGGTCTGCAATGATGGTTTTAATCAGATCCCAGTTCGCACCATCTTTGTCTTCACGAGGTAAGCCGACGTTCCAGTTGTTGCCAGACCCATCGAACAATACACGGTTGTACCAATCACCAGAATCGTAAGAGTCACGCTGCATAGATTTCGAGCGCAGTAGTTCCGAACCCATGTGGATGAATGGAATGCCTTGGCCCAACATTACGGTAGAGAGCGATACAGATTGCATGCGAGCGCGTTCTGCTGAACTAGTACCAGTGGCGATTTTGTATGCGTTGTTGTCCCAAAGTGTTTGGTTGTCGTGTTTTGATACGTAAGAGATGTTCTCTGAAGGCATTTTGGTGTAGCCCGCAGGCGCGCCATTGTAGTCGACGTTTTTACCTAGCTTGGTATCGCCTTTGTAGTCAATTAGCACGTATTCAGCGAGGTTACCTGCCATACCTAAGCGAACAAGATCTTGGTTGTGTAAGCGACCGTTGATGGAGTCTTGATCAACTTTGGTTTCTTCGTTGGCAATCGCTGCGTTACCAAAGCCTTGGTTAAAGCGAAGTGGGTGGTTGCCTTCTGAGTCAACACCTCCATCGAACGGGCTACCGCCACGTACAGCGTCACGCAGTCGATCCGAGAATGTGCCGATCTCAGTGCCCGCCATGTTGATTTGGTTCGCTTGATCGAAGCGTGCATTATCGGCTACTTCGCCAAAATCCCAACCCTCCCCGTAGAACAGGGTATTCGGGTCGATTTTGCGCACTTCTTCCAGCGCTTCGACCATCACGTCCTTTGGCTGGTGGCCCATTAAGTCAAAACGGAAACCATCCACTTTGTAGTCGTCAGCCCACACCTTGAGTGAGTCGACCATCAATTTACCCATCATTAGGTTTTCAGTCGCGGTGTTGTCACAACAAGTCGAGTTTTCTACGCCACCTGTGTTGACGTTAAGACGGTGGTAGTACCCAGGGACAATCTTATCTAGTACCGACTTATCATTCACACCAGATGCGTTGGTGTGGTTGTACACCACGTCCATAATCAGCTTGAGTTCCATGTCGTGCGTGGCCTTAACCATTTGACGGAATTCTAGAATACGCTTTGATCCGTTTGGATCTGTTGCGTAGCTTCCTTCAGGAACCGTGTAATGGAATGGGTCGTAACCCCAGTTGAAGCTGTCGAGCATGCGTAAGTCGTTCATTAATGCTTGTGCATCGCCCGTTGAAGGGTCATATCCGTCGAGTACGTCTTCGATAACTCTGTTTTCATCTTCATTACCACATAAGGCAGCGGCGGGTTTTACATCACACAGTTTCCCAACGGTATCGGTAATATCGACGCGGCTTGCTTCATCTTCATCAACGGTGGCGATATCAAATGCTGGCAAGATATGCAAAGTCGTCAAACCTGCATCTTTCAGCGCTTGAAGATGTTTGACTGATTCACGCTCCGCTTCCGTAAGCGCAAGGTATTTTCCATTTAGGCTCGCTGTGCCGAGTTTGTCGCTGAAGCTAAAATCACGCAGGTGTGACTCGTAAAGTACATGATCTTCGTCTTTCTTTACGGTTGGTCGTTCGTAGCCGTCCCAGTTCGCAGGCTTCAAGGTTGAATCATTCAGGTCAATCACTTGAGAGTATGCAGAGTTCTTCGACAAGCTGAGAGAGTATGGGTCTGTCACAAGGCGATTTTCTATTTTGCCAGTGGTTGGGTGGTAAACCTTCACTTGGTAGCGGTAGTACATGTTGACGGCGTTAGACACCGCTTCTGTTGCCCAGATGCCTGTCTCAGTACTTTCCGTCATTGGGATGACTTGTGAACTTTTTAGATCTTCACTGTATAAGACTAGCTCAACATCTTGGGCTGTAGGAGCCCATAGTTTAAAGGTAGCTGCGCTGCCGTCGATAATAGCACCGAGTTCTTCACCCATTGCATTACCGGTATCTTCACTAGCAAATACCGCGTCAAGCACGCCTGGTTTCTGAATCTCGGTTGAAGAGATAACATCGCCATTGGCATTGTAGGCTACAACAATGATCTGAGATTTCAAAATCGTGCGTAGTGTAGTGTCATCAACGTCAATCGCGACTGCTGGTAAACTTGCTAGGTGGCGGAAACGTTCTTTTAATTCAGAGGATAGCTCGCCATCTTTGCTCAGTTCAATTGCAGTGCCACCAACGATTTCTTTGTCATCATTCATTGAGATGCTGTTATCTAATGCATAGAAGAGCTTTACGGAGTCTGCATTGCCAGCCGCTTCCCAACCTATGGTCGTTGTATCAAGCCAATGTGCTTTTTGACCATCAATATTTACAGGTCGTTCTGAGATAGGTTCGTAGTACAACTCGCTACTGCCATGGAAACCAAATACTCCCTGAGATTCACCAAGTTTATCCAGTTCTACTTTTGAGTTTGCGCTACCAAAGGCTTTCTCATCTCCGTTGTGCAAGATAAAGTTCATGCATCGGTGTGGGTCAGAAGCGTCTGGATCGACTTTCAATACATAGTAAGCGCCGTAAGTATCGCTAATACCATCGTATTCGTATGGGCTGTTCCAATCTGTACCTGTTGCACTTAATCCCATCGCTTCTAGGTCTGTGCTAGTGCAGCCTTCACCATTCCATAAATGCAGCCCCCAACCGTCATAAGTCGAGCCTGATGTGCTTGAAGCTGCAATATCACGTTTGTAGTAAATAACCACTTCGTTTTCTGCAGCAGGGTATAGACCGCTGCTGCCAGTGTCAGTACCGTTGTCGCTGTTATTATCACTGCCACAACCTGCGATTAAAGTAGCGGTGAAAAGAGGTAAAATCGCTTTGGTTAAGGTCGATTTATTGAAGCTTTTTTTCTTTGTATTGTTAAAGGTATTTCGTAGAGTTAAACATTGATTAATATTTATATTGTTCACGTTTCGATATCCATATTTCACTTTTTATGAAGATGAATATCCTAGTCGTAACGGTGGTCAACTATTTGTGATGTCTATATGTAAAGTTATTTTTAATAAGTAAAAATAAGAAACCTAGTGTCAATGTCACGATTTGTACTTGGTTTGCAGTGAATTACTTGGATCAACAGCTCATATCTTTAATATCAATAAGATAGGGCGTAGTGGCTAGGCGTAGAGAATAAGGATGAGAGCTCATCCTTATAAATGTGAGGAAGATATCGAAATGGTCGTCTGTTAATTTAGTTTGGGAATTAAGTTAATTATCAATTAGCCTTTATTTTCTTTTTATATAATATCGACAAGGGTTTTAAGTATTTAAAGGTAATACCCAAACCAACGATGCCAGCGGTTTTAATTCAATATTGAAATAGCCAATTCCTTCCTCTACGCGTAATTCTTGTGACTGAATAGATTCGATATGTTCATTAAGCAAGTAACTGCCATCCGCAATTTTGATTGCTTGGATTACATCACGTGGAATGGTCAAGCAAACACGCTTTGTAGTGTGTTGGCTGAAATTCGCAGCAACTATTGTCAGCTCTTGGTCGTTATAGCGCAGAAATGCGTAAACCGAATCACTCAAATTATTGCTTTGGTGTAAGTCTCGGTAATGCCCGGTCATTGAAGAGTGCTCGAGAGAAAAGTTCATCACCTTTTGATAGAAGTGACGCAGTTGCTTTTCGTTATCGTTTAATAGCCCACCATCAAAGGCGCCGTGGTTCATCCATTTTTGATGCTGTGGGACGCCTATGTAATCGAAGATCGATGTTCGAGAGGGTTGTCCAAAACCTGCATTTTCTTTCCCTGGTTCTCCCACCTCTTGCCCAAAATAAACCATAGTCGGTGAGCTGCTCAATAAGGCGCTGACGAGCATTGCAGGTTTGGCTATATTCGGGTCGCCTACAAATTCAGGAGACGCGATGCGCTGTTCGTCATGGTTGTCCAAGAAGTGCAGCATGTGGTGCTCTATGTCCATCATTTGATGCTGAATCTCGAGAATGATGGCTGTTGAAGCTTTGCCCTGCATAACGGCTTTGAGCCCATCGTATAGGTCCACTTTGTCGTATAGATAGTCCATTTTGCCTAAGTGAATGTAGTCGCGGTATAAGCCTGGCTGATACACCTCCGCCATTAGAAAAGTATTGGGTTTTTGCATCTTTATTGATGAGTTGAGATAGCTCCAAAACTCAACAGGCACCATTTCAGCCATATCGTAACGAAACCCATCGACGCCTTTATCTGACCAGAACAAGGCGATGTCTCGGAACTTAACCCAAGAGTTAGGCACATCGATAGATTTCCAGAAATTGAAGTGAGCTCGGTAATCATGTTGAGCATAGTCACTCGGTAGTTCTGGAAAGTCCTTTGAACCGTCAGGGCGTACGCCATAATTGATCTTCACGGTTTCATACCAATCGTCGAAATTGGGTTTCGCTAGGCGTGAGCCATTACCTGTCCATTTAGCGGGCATTTCGATAAACGGAGAGTGTAGGGCTAGGTGTTGTTCACCACCAAGAGGGGTAAAATCAGGCTCGATATTCGGCAGCTCAAAGGCGCTGTTGGGGATGTAGTAGAAGTTATTGTCTCTATGGTATTCGAGACTTGTGTCATCGTGAGCACCAAAGTCACTGACGCCCTCGGGATTATTTAACCCTTTGTAATGACGTGCAACATGGTTAGGGACGATATCGATGATCACCTTTAAGCCGTTGTCGTGACTTCTTTTAATTAGCGCCTCAAATTCCTCTAGTCGCTGCTCGGGGTTATCAGCGAGATCAGGGTTAACTGAGTAGTAATCTTTTACGGCATAAGGTGAGCCTGCACGGCCTTTTACCACGCTCGGGTGATCGTCTGAAATACCAATGTGTTTGTAGTCATTGATTAACGCGTGGTGAGGAACGCCGGTATACCAAATGTGAGTCATACCAAGCTTGCGAATTTCAGACAGCGCTTTGTCAGTAAAATCACTGAATTTGCCAACGCCATTCTGTTCAATGGAGCCCCATGGGACATGTTGGGTGTTTTTATTGCCAAATAAACGCGTAAAAACTTGGTAGATGGCGTACTTTTGGTTGTACATATTTATAATTCCTTTAACTTCCATCATGTTATGTAGTGATGAAAGGGCTTGTTTATTTTGTGCAGGCTAACTGAATTACAATACGCCTTACTCATCCTTATCAAAATCTACAGGGCGTAATTGCCACAGTATGTGAGCTGTTACCCAAAAGGAGTTGATGTTGTCTTCATCTATTCAAATCGCTACCACTTATTTGGTTCTGGTGGCTGCATCTATGTTGTTTGCGGAAAGTTCTAAAGTGCTGTTGGCGTGGTATTTAGTTATCGGTGTCGTGACGTTTTTTGTGTACGCAAAAGACAAGCGAGCCGCGATTAATGGTAATTGGCGCGTGCCAGAGAAAACCTTGCACATCTTTTCTGTTGTTGGTGGTTGGTTAGGCGCTTTGATCGCACAAGATAAGCTGCGTCATAAAACACAAAAACAGCCTTTCAGAGCGATCTATTGGCTAACCGTAGTCATCAATGTAGCGGCGTTTGTATGGACGTTAACGCCGAGCGGGCAGACGATGTTTGGTCGTTGGCTTGGTGAGGCTATTAGATACTTGTAATGAAATTGATGGCTAGTAATCACTGACTAACCATCTTAGAGAAGCTATCTGGTTACAACATCGGAATGGTCGATGCTAGAAGCAAGCCAGCCATACCGTAGTTGAAGCTTTTTATGCGGACTGGCGTTGTTAGCCAGTGTTGTAGTTGCTTGCCTGCTGCCGTCCAGAAGGTCACAGATGGTAAGTTGGCTAGCGTGAAAATGGCTGCGATGATTGCAAGCTCCCACCATGAGCTGCCACTGCTATAAACAGAAATAGCTGTCAGTGCCATTGACCAACCTTTCGGGTTAACCCATTGAAAACTTGCCGCGCCAATGAAGGTCATAGGTTTATAAGCTTCAGTGCTTTTCGCTTTTCCACTCTTGGCTATTTTAATTGCGAGGTACACCAAGTATGCAAGGCTCAGGTATTTCAATACTTGGTGAGTCACCGGATAGGCGTTGAAGATCCCCATTAACCCAAAGCCAACCAACAGCAACATAGCCGCAAAACCTAAAGCAATGCCAAGCATGTGCGGAATGGTACGGGCAAAGCCAACATTGGCACCTGATGTCATGAGCATGATGTTATTTGGACCCGGCGTGAAGGTCGAGACAAACGCAAACAAAGCAAGTGCGCTAAGTTGTTCTAAAGGCATAATGGTTCTCCAGCAATAAAATGAACGAAGTGACTGACCGGTCATGACTTTCACGTGTTGAGAAACATAGTAGGTGGAAAGTGAGGCAATTATGTGCTTTTATTTCCTCTATTATCACTAAATGCACAATAATAAGTACTTATGGATAGATTTGACGAAAGGATATTGCAAGAGCTTAAGTTGGACGGCAGAATCTCCAACATTGAGCTCTCAGAGCGGATTGGCTTGTCGGCTTCAGCGACGTTAAGGCGTGTACAAGATCTTGAGCGGAAAGGCATCATTCAAGGTTATCGTGCGGTTCTCGATAACAGTTTGATGGGCATGGGTTTTATCGCCTACGTTTCGATCGGTTTATCAAGCCACAAAAAATCTGCTCAATTGGAGTTTGAAGAGCACGTCGCTATGGAGAAAGAGGTGGTCGAGTGTCACAACATCACCGGTGCCAATGAGTACTTGTTGAGAGTTGAGACTAAAGACTTACCGAGCTATAAGAAGTTTCATGCCGATGTGCTAGGGGAATGTGCTCAAGTTCAATCCATCACAACCATGGTGGTGATGGATACCCCTAAAGATGAACGTTAATCGAGCTTAATATCAGGAGCGGCACAGTGCCCAATACCAATCAGTTGTTATTGTTCTTAGATGTGGTTCAACAAGGGTCGTTTACCAAAGCGGCAACCTTGCACGACATGGACAATTCCTCTCTCTCTAAACAGATCAAAAAGCTTGAGCAAGACTTAGGTGTTCAGCTACTCAACCGTTCTACTCGTTCGTTTTCGCTGACGTCAGCTGGGGAAGATATTCTCGCACAAACCTATGTGTTGAAAGACACCATCAATCAGATACAAGGCATTGCTGACTCATACCAGTCTGAACCCAAAGGCGTTCTGCGAATTACCTCACCCATCTATTTTGGTCAGCAATACTTGCAACCTATCATCACGCAGTTCATGAGAAAGTACCCGGATGTTCAGATCGTACTTTCCTTGGACGACAAGATCGCCAACATCATTGCCGGGCAGTTTGATATTGCGTTCCGCTTTAGCAAGCTGGTGGAATCGAATTTGATTGCGAAGAAGATAGCCGACAGTAACTTCATGCTGGTCGCCTCGAATGACTTTGTGAAGCAGCATGGTGAGCCGAAAACGCCACAAGATTTGTTGTCTCTGCCTGCCGTGATTTATACCAATGGCGATATGACGGTGGATCATCTACGCATAAGTGAAGAGCCGCATGGTAATACTTTTCAGAGCCTGACTATTCGTGGCAATTATAAGGTGAGTGATGTTCGTACTATGGTGTCTTGTGTGAAAGATGGATTAGGTTATGGCTTTCTTGATCAATCAAATCTGTACGCCTCCATGAAAGAGTTGGGCTTAGTGACACTGCTTCCTGATTACGCCATTTCAACAGCTGATACCGCCATTTATGCCGTCTACCCACACCGTAAGCAGACCAAGCTAGTAAAAGAGTTCATCACCTCAGTGCAAGATTATATTGGGTCGCCAACGATTTGGGAGAAGATGCAGCAAGATTAACGGTTTCTCTGCTATATCAAATCAAAAAAGAAGCCAGAACGTCACACGATCTGGCTCTTTTTTACTTTCCTGCCGTCACTAATTTACAATGTAAAGTTCAGCTATAGCTAGCGTGAGCGGCTTTTTCTCACAAAGAGTGCCCCTTGGTTGAAGTTAGTGATTGTGAATCACTTCTTTACCACTTGGGTAAGCTTTTGTCCCCAGTACGTGGCCATCAATTTCTACTTCTTGATCGACGATCAGTGCCCGCTTCATAGATCTTGATATTTCACGCGCGAGTGACGTTGTCACACTTGGTGGGGCAACGTCACCGCTGCTTTCAGGTACAGGTCTTTAACCATCAGTTTCTGGTGAATGGTTGAGTCTAACTTGATGAAAGGCAAGCTCGATAAACCCTCCTTATTGAAGCAAGATCACACGATTTATGGAGTGCGTACGGATTAGTCTTTGCAGACTTCTTATCGTTATGTATTCCTGAGATACTGAACCGAGTTTAAGGCGAAGCGTATAGAGACTGCGTCTCTTGTCACCATCAGGGCTAATAGCCCCAGAAATTAACTACTCAATATAGGCTGCTTGTGGCCGATATAGAGTAGAACGGAACCGAATTAGGTTAAACATTTTATGAGTACAATGGGAATCGCAATTGGTGCGACCGCTCTTTCGTTAATACTTGTTGCTGTGTGGCTGATTTCTTTATCACTAAGAAAGCAGCGCTTGGAACAAGAACGTAAAGCGCGAGCTGTCGCTTACCGAAAGGCGATTGAAAAAGCACGTATCCAAGAGCAAAAAGAGCGCCACTTTAAAGCAGAAACAGGGCATGTCCCGTCGATTCTATATTTAGCGAAAGAGGCTGAACGTAACAATATCAAGGAAGCGTTATATTGGTACGATAAAGCGGCGCATTTGGATAACGTCAACGGCATGTACGGCATTGTTCGCTTAAGTATGAAGCGCAAAGAAGATCTGATCTTGAGAGAACAAGCCAACTTTTGGCAGCTTGCGATCTCTGCCTTAGATAACGATATGTCGGCGAAATTTGAGATGGGTAAAGCGCTGGTCCATGGACGCGGGACCGTGAAGAACATCCCCAAAGGCTACACCTATATTGAGGAATCTGCTGCTGGTGGTAATACCGAAGCGATGCTATTCATGGGTGACTGGTGCCTAGACAAAGAAAACCCAGACTACTCTGCAGAAAGCTCTGTTGATTGGTATCGCAAAGCGGCGGAGAAAAACAACCTAGACGGTAAGATCAAACTGGGTATGAGTTACTTAAATGGTGTTGGCGTAGAGCCTAACCATGGTGAGGCTGTGTACTGGTTTGAGACAGCAGCAGAAAAGAACAGCGCAGAGGCGATGTTTAGAGCCGGTGAGGCATGGATAGACCATGGTGAACACGGTAATGCGATTGCTTATATCTGGCTATTCCTATCTGCTCATTTTGGCTACTCAGAAGCTAAGCAGCAGCGAGATAAAGTAGGCGGTGAGCTAGGTGTCGATGCGGTTGTGGGCTTACAAGCACTGACTAAACCGATCATGACCAAACTTACTCAGCAAGCAATCACTAAGCACTCTATTATCAAGGCGCTCAACAAGCTTTACAAACGCAATATACCGATTCCAAAGAAAGTGAAAGAAGCGTCTGATGAAGAGGCTGAGCCATTAAGTGTAGAGACCAGCCATCTAGAAATACCGGTATCGACTGCACAGGAAGCGAATGTCGATTACAGCCAGCAACCTAGTACCGAACAGACATCCTCAGAGACACAAGCCAATCACGGTATTGACCCTCTAGATTTTAGTCAGTCTAACTGGAACAGAAACTAGTCGATGGTGGTCATCGGCTTATTTAATGAGCCAGCTACCAATCAGCGATGAGTTGATTTAAGTTCTAACTCTTATCTAGAAAATCTAGCCAACAAAAAAGGGAAGCATCTGCTTCCCTTTTTCTTTATATAGTTTTTGGCTTGAGAGCCAAAAAAGGCTTATTAAGCTTTGTTCTGCTCAGCTTTACATACTGCAGCTGTGAACACTACGTCTGTCGAGCTGTTAAGCGCTGTTTCAGCAGAATCTTGAATCACACCGATGATGAAACCTACCGCTACTACCTGCATCGCAACATCGTTTGAGATACCGAATAGACCACATGCAAGAGGGATAAGTAGCAATGAGCCACCCGCAACACCAGATGCACCACATGCCGATACCGCAGCAACTAGGCTTAGTAGGATTGCAGTGAATATATCAATCTCAATACCCATCGTGTGTACAGCAGCCAGCGTTAACACAGTGATAGTGATTGCAGCGCCAGCCATGTTGATGGTTGCACCTAGTGGAATAGATACAGAGTAAGTGTCTTCGTCTAGGTTTAGTTTCTTACAAAGGTTCATGTTTACTGGGATGTTCGCAGCACTTGAACGAGTGAAGAATGCAGTTACGCCTGATTCACGAATACATTGGAATACTAGAGGGTATGGGTTCTGCTTTGTTTTAACGAAAACAAGCAGTGGGTTAACCACTAGAGCAATGATGAGCATTGAACCTAGTAGTACCGCTAGAAGTTGACCATAGCTTGCTAGCGCCTCAAAACCAGTGGTTGCGAAAGTCGCTGAAACTAGACCGAAGATACCAAATGGTGCTAGGCGAATGATGAAGCGAACAATGTGTGAAACACTGTGGCTTAGATCTTCGAAAACCGCTTTGGTTGTTGCAGATGCGTGGTGCAGAGCCAGACCAAGACCGATAGCCCAAGCAAGAATACCGATGTAGTTTGCGTTCATTAGCGCGCTAACTGGGTTGTCTACAAGCTTGAATAGAAGCGTGTGAAGAACTTCACCAATACCTTGAGGAGGAGTAGCACCTTCCGCGCCAGCAACCAGTGTCAAAGTGGTTGGAAACATGAAGCTTAATACTACGGCTGTAAGTGCAGCTGAGAAGGTACCAATCAGGTAAAGCACGATGATTGGACGCATATGAGTATGCTGACCTTTCTTTTGGTTTGCGATAGAAGCTGCAACAAGAATGAATACTAAAATTGGGGCAACAGCTTTCAGAGCGCCAACAAACAGACTACCTAAAAGGCCTGCGTCTTGAGCTGCTGAAGGAGAAACCATGGCGAGAACGACACCGAAAACAATACCAGCAAGGATCTGTAGGACAAGATTCCCACGAGCGATGCGGGCGAGCATGTTGTGATTTTGCATAAAATACCTGCAATTGTTAATTTATTATAGTGATGTATCTTTTATAAAGTTGTACCGATTCCAACTATACACTAGTGGAATGGGCGGTCATATTAGCGGGATCGTAGCGGGTGTCTAGGAATAGTTTACTTTTAGTGTGATTGTTTGCACTACGTGGTGTTTTTAGAGCTAAATGTTAAATAAATGTATTTTGATTTAGCTAAAAATCTACAAATTCATATTTGGTAGAGCTAATGTACTGTAAATTAGAAGATGTAAATGGCGATTAGTAAGAACATTGTGTGCGTAAATAGTCGCTTTCTTATCTAATTGAAACAAAAAGCCCCACGCGATTGGCACGTGGGGCTCGGTGTTTCAGCTCAGTGTTGAGCGATTAACTCAGATTACCTTTATATCTAGCTGCTTAAGCTGAGCCTTTCTTAATATTGCGGCTTTCTGACTGTACGTTTCGGTACATTTTGGAAAGCTGCTTATTGTTAGCGCGTTGCTCTGCAAGAGAAGCGCCGTTTCTTGCTTGCTCTCTCAGTAGCTTTTGATAGTTAGTAAATCGTCTTTCAGACAGTTCACCACTCTCAATGGCAGCCCTTATCTTGCATCCCGGCTCTGATTCATGATGACAATCAGAGAAGCGGCAGTGCATTGCTAACTCTTCGACGTCTGAAAAAGTTTCACTCACGCCTTCAGCGCAGTCTGCAAGTTGGAGCTCTCGCATTCCTGGAGTGTCGAGAAGCAAGCCACCTGATGCGAGCAAGTGGAGTGATCGTGATGTGGTTGTATGACGACCTTTACTGTCGTCTTCACGAATACCACCAGTTGCCTGCGATGCTTCACCTAGCAATGAGTTAACCAAAGTCGACTTACCCACACCAGAAGAGCCCATTAGCGCGACGGTCTTGCCGATTTTACACCAAGGTGAAAGTACTTGGGTTGAGCCTTGATCTAGGCTGTTGACCGCTTCGATCATGAGCATCGGGTCTAAGCTTTGTACCTGTTGTACTTTGTCTTCGTAGTCGTCACACAAGTCTTTCTTCGTCAGGACGATAACCGCTTCAACTTGTGCTTCATTTGCGAGTGCCAGGTAGCGTTCAATGCGACTCAGATTAAAGTCGTTGTTCAATGAAACCACGATAAACACTGTGTCGATATTGGCTGAAATATATTGTTCAGCCACACGACTGCCCGCAGCTTTTCGGCTAAAGAGCGATTGGCGTTCTAGTAAGCGATCGAATTGCAGTTCAGAGTTCAATATTACCCAATCGCCAACCGTCATTGCAGGTTGGTTGTGATGAATAGGTAGAGTGATTTCGCCCTGTTCAGAAGCCAATGTGTAGCCACTGCGATGGTGCGCGGTGATACGGGCGATCACTGAATGGTCGTAAACTTCAAGTGTCAGTTGTTGTTGGAATACAGGTTGCCATCCAAGTTGTTGAAGTGACATTGGATGAGAAAATGCAGCTTGTGAATTCATGTCTATTTACCCAGACGTGCGAGCTTTCTTTTCTTATGAGAGCATTAACTTCTTGTGAGATCTCTTATTGTTGGTGAGATCAGAAGCGTTAAAAGCCCAAAAGCGTCGGGACGTCAAAAATGCTTTAGAGTTTGGGTCGAATTCAATAGATAGGACCCCGGATTGATTCATGCATAATGAGCATGCTTTGACCATGTGCGATCAAATGTAAACCGGGTAAAAGTGTGCGGTAGCCAGCTGGTGGCTTAATGTTGGTAGTTCGGAATTAAAGTTGGTTTAACCAAACAAAATTAACGCGTTACTTTTACTGCCAGTTTTAGTGTTTTCATTACAATCATCTTCTCTTCTCCTTGGTTATTAATATGGTTAGGCTTTGCATAAAAAGCGAGTGCAGTTTAACAAAAAGCCACGATGGCGAGAAGTCATCGTGGCTTATTTTGTCTAATTTTTCACTGATGTGCTTTGGCTCTTGATAAGCCTCATGAGCATCAGTTTCTAGAATTAGTGATGATCGTGATTCATCTTTTTCATGCCACTCATCACTTTCTTAACTGGTGCTTCGAAAGTTTGTGTTTCGCCATTTGCGAAAGTCAGTGTCATTTCGATCTGCTCGCCTTCTTTTAGACCATTTTTTAGGTCGAACAACATAATGTGCAGGCTGCCAGGCTTAAGTACGGCTTCACCATTTGCTGGGATTGTGATCTGTTGAACCTGACGCATTTTCATTACATCGCCTTCAACGATCACATCATGAAGCTCTACCTTACCTGCTGCTGGTGTTGTCGCTGAAACGATAGCGCGGTCTTTGTCACTATGGTTCATCAGGGTCGTAAATACTGCGCTGTTCACAGCCGTTGGCGGTGTCGCACGAGCGTACGCGTCATGTACCATGATGTCGCTTTTTGCCTGAGCAAGAGGGGTGAGCAATAAGCCTGCTAGAGCAAGTGCTTTTAACTTCATGTTGTTGTCCTTATTGTTTTATGTTTTGGTCTGGGACCTGACTTTACGTTTTGAACTCGATTAGTTGAGTTCTTTATTTTTATACACGCTGCTTCTAGAGTGACTTAGCACACTAGCGTGTCAATGTGTTGATGGCTTCAACAATTGGCGCAGGCGTCAACGTGTGCGGTACTTTAGTAATCAAGGTACCGTTGGGCTTTAAAAAGTAGAAATATGAGCTGTGGTCGAGTGTGTATTCCAGCTCGGAACCTTCAAGCTGTGTCTTTCTGAAAATAACACCGTATTTATGTGCCAGATTCGTGGTGACATCCAATGGGCCACTCATCCCTTCAATCATTGGGTTGAAGTACTGCGCGTATTCGTATGACGCTTCCGCGGCATCGCGCTCTGGATCAAGAGAAACAAACATAGGGCGAATCTTGGCTTTCGATTCATCAGAGATCTGGTTGAGCGCACCCGCTAGCATTGCTAATGATGTTGGGCAAACGTCAGGGCAGCGTGTGAAGCCAAAGTAAACGATACGAATTCTGTCATCGGTTTCGTCAAAGAGTTTTATTGGTTGGTTGTCTTTTCCAAAAAGCGTTGTTTCGGAGAATTGTTGTTTTTCAACGTGTTGCTCTTGAGCCTCTGTTTGACCATCGAGATAGCTTTTTACTCCAAAGCCAAGTACAAACGCTACAACCAGCGCTAGCGACCAATTCTTACTCATCTTGTCATCCTTATTGCAGGTTTTACGGTTTCAACACCATCGGTGAGCTCACCAAGCCAAGTCATGTGATCCATGGTACACACGGGTAAAATGACATCACCTTCATAGATGTTGTTACCAGTATTTTTTAATTGGAAACGTGCTGAGCCCATTTCCATCTCTAAACCGGTCAGCGATAGCATCAAGGTTTCAGAGGCCGCGCCTTCCCACACCACTTTGATTTTTGTTGGGACTAGAGGTTGAGCTGTTTCATGCTCAAGGGTCATAGCAACGCTGTCTTGCTCACACGATGTTGTTGAAAGCATGCAGTAGTCATCTAAGTTGACGTCAGGAGAGTGGCTCCCTACTACCGATTTAAATTGCTCGACTGCCTGTGGTCCATAAAAGCCAGCGACCAGCGCAATACCGAGCGCAGCAACCTTTAATGCTGGGTGCATGTCGTGTTCTCATTTGATTTTATAAGAACGGCGATGGTATCACACCACTCAATACGTGCTTGTATCAAAAAGCAATTTTGTGCGTATGGTAGATATAAAAAAGCGAAGCCAGTAGCTTCGCTTTGATTCAATTTACTGACACGTCGCTATTTAAGGAAAGCACCCTACATGCGAAATGCCGCTCGATTGTTAGAGGTTAGTCAGCATTGCGCTCGGCAAACTTTTCTAAGCCAAGAACTAATGCGATAGCGACCAACATCATGATCACAGCCAAGGTCAGTTGAGAAGGCTGAGAGGTGACGGCTTCGAAGTTAAATGGAGACAAGTTCTCTTGAATGAGAGGCACTTGCTCACCTTTAGAGTTGATGCGCCAACTGATGGTCTCTTTCCAAGGCCAGATCTTAGGCAGCGTACCGATCATCAAACCAGTTAAGAACACAAGCGTGAAGTCGCGGAATGAACGCAATAGCCAAGACAGTACATGTGAGAAAGTCAGCAGTCCAATCACACAGCCCGCAAGGAATAGCGCAAGTACATCGACTTGAAATGATTTAACGGCGCCAAGCACTGGGCCATACATGCCAATCAGGAGCAGAATAAAGCTGCCTGAAATACCGGGTAAAATCATCGCGCAGATAGCAATTGCACCCGCAATTAAGACGTTGATGCTGGTTGGCTCCATTTGCAGTGGCTTAAGCACAGTAATGCTATAAGCGAAGGCAACGCCAAGCAGTAGAAAAACGAATCGAATCATATCGCGCTTTTCTACTTGCTTAAGAATGTGGAAAACCGACACCAAGATTAAACCAAAGAAGAAAGACCACAGTGGAACTGGGTGGGTGACCAATAACCAAGAAATCAGTTTTGCGAATGTCGCAATGCTGGTGAACACGCCTGCGAATAATGAAATTAGGAAAAAGCCATTGATGTGGTTAAACGCGGCTTTGAAGCCTTCGCGCTTCCATAAACCAAGTACGCTAGGGTTAATTCTGCGAATGCTTTCTAAAAGCGTATCGTAAATACCTGTGATGAATGCGATGGTTCCGCCTGAAACGCCTGGGACAACGTCAGCCGCGCCCATGGCCATGCCTTTGAAAAAAGTACTTAAGTAGTTCATTGCTTCATAGAGTTGAGGGTGATTTCGTGCAGTATACAAACTTTGCTGTCAAAAAAGTATGAATATGCTACTGAGAAGGTGCTTTTCTTACTCTCTTAATTGTAAGGCAATACGTTGATGTGAATATCTGCCTAACATTTAAAATACAGTCAATTAGTAATTTATCATTAATGCTAGGGATGAAACTGGTCTCTTATCAATATTGCATCTTGATTGCATTATGCAAATGCACTTTGCAATTCGCATGTAAAATTAGCCGCTTTTATGCGATGCAGGGCTTATAAAATGCCTAATTAAAGTTGGCACGCTAACTGCATAGTACTAATCGACCCTTCTTAAGCCGAGGGTCACCTAGCCAACTGACGTTGTTAGTGAACCTATGATTTGTTCACAAATATATAGAGCCAATCGCGATTATTGCGGTTGGCTATTTTTTTGCCTGTCATTTGGTGTTCTCCTTTTTCTACTCCCGCCTCTATACTTTCAGGCTCTGAATTTCAGGTGAAAAAAAAGCCAGCCACCGTCGGTGACCAGCTTGTGTTTTCTCGAATTTCGAATCAGTTTAGTAACCCATTAACTGCAACAAATTCTCTGCTGTGCTTATCGCTTCTTTACGGTTAGCAATGTTGAGCTTCTGATAAAGATTTCGAATGTGAGTTTTGATCGTGGTGCCTGCTACATCCAGTTCTTGAGCGATTTGCTCGTTACTGAAGCCAGAGTAGATCAAGCCCAGTACCTGCCATTCACGTTGAGTGAGTGGGCTGGTACGTACAAGTTCAGGAATGTTTGGGTGATTAACCAAGTTTTCAACAAAGTCTTCATCAAAGTGAACTGAGCGGCTGCGCTGAGTGGTCGAGATATCCTTCATGATTTGTTGTGCTCGGTGACGTTCTAAATCACCTAGGCCTGGCTTGTTGCTCAACTTATCTAAGATATGTCCGATAGTGCCACCATCGACCAAGAAGTTACCGACCATGCCTGTTTGGTTGGTCATGTGTAGGGCTTCTTCAAGTAATACACGTGCGCTGTCTTCATCGTTGATTTGCGTGCGTAAAACAGCCTCGACGATCAAGTTTCTATTCGTATCGGTAATCAAGTGTGAGCGCTGTGCTTCGCTCTTTAAGAATGCTAATGCCTCTTCAGCCTCTTCATATTGCTCAAGAATAATGTGAGCACGCACGATGTTTCGCCACTGAAGCTGACAGAAGTGGTTGCTAGCAGACTCCGGTCTTACAGCAACGCTTAGCCAGTCACGGATTGCATCTTTATCGCCTTTCACTTGCCAGAACAAGATCAGAGACAGTGAAGCATTCGCCGTCCAGTCAACGTGGTAGGTTGATTGGCGTAACAAGTGTTGGATCTGGTCAATAAACTTCGACGCTTTGTCGATCTCACCACGGCTCAATGAAATACGAGCTAGCATTGAGTAACTATGAAGGTGTTTACTTGGAGAGTGGTGACCGAGGATATCTAAGCCTTTGTAGCAACACTCTTCCGCTTCATCTAAACGGTTCCAACACCAGAAGATCTGAGCTCGTACGCGTAGCAAGAATTCATGTAGAGGTACGTATTGAAGTTGATGTTCTTCAATCAACTTGAACGCGCTGTCTTGCAATTCAAATGCCGCTTGAACGTAGCCTTGAGCAATCAAGATTTCACTTTGTTGAAGAATTGCCCACAGTGCTTGATGGTAAACCTGATACTGGCGAGCCAACTTCTCAGTTTGCTGCATCATTGGTAGAGCGCGGCTCAGGTTACCCATGACATGATTGACTTCGCCAACAACTGAGGTTGCCACAATGCGGCTGCGATAAACCGTGGTATTAAGCTGGCTTAGAGAAAGCTCTGCGAGTTCGAGTGCTTTCTCTGGTTCGTTGCTGTTAATGGCTACCTGTGCACGTAAGGCGTTGTACTGGCCTTGTTGTTGAGTATCTAGCTCGATGTTTCGTGCTTGATACTGAGTTTCTGCCTCTTCTAACAAGGTACCCACTTGATCATAACGGTGCTGACTCTGCGCTAGCCATGCCCGTAGCATCGATAGTTTTGGCTCGCTGTAGAGCTGATCGGTCGTGAGCTGCTTAATTGCCATCTCTAGTGATGACAACTCACCTTGGTTAAACATCTGCCAGCCGTGTTCGCTGAGGATTTGAACAATCAAATCAGGATCATCGGCGCGTTGTGCGTGACGCAGTGCTTGATGCGGTGTCTTCTGTTTGATCCAGGCTTTTGCTGCACTGCGGTGCAGTTCAGCTTCTTGTTGCGGAATGCGAGCTTGGCGCTCATGGGCAAGGAACTCACCAAACAGATTATGGAAGCGGTACCAGTTCTTCTCTCCCTCAAGAGGGTAGATGAATAGGCCAAATCGGTTGAGAGATTCGATCATTCCGAGCGCATCTTCGCGTTGAGTAAGTGCGCACACCAATTCATCATTAAAGTGGT
The DNA here is from genome assembly GCF_013114525.1 of Vibrio sp. T3Y01. Classification (NCBI taxonomy): domain Bacteria; kingdom Pseudomonadati; phylum Pseudomonadota; class Gammaproteobacteria; order Vibrionales; family Vibrionaceae; genus Vibrio; species Vibrio sp. T3Y01. Next base: position 90,503 of record NZ_VTXJ01000001.1, read on the forward strand.
CAAGTACAGAGCATTGCATCAAGAACTGGCGGGTTTCTTTGTCTAACAAGTCGAAGACTTCTTCAACCAGGTAGTCCCACAAATGAGCATGGTTGAAGTGAGAGAACGACTCAGCAGACTGTGCCAGCGTGCGCTTTTGGTGCTGTGCTTGAAGGGCGATAAGTTGCAACGCAGAAGGCCAACCTTCTACATAACTACAAATACTATCGGCGGTTGTGTCATCAATGCCATCGGCAACGCGTTGATTAAAGAAACGTGTCGTCTCTTCGGTATCAAATGCCAAAGAGTCATTGCCTAATTCGATCATTAAGTCGCGAACACGCAGGTTGGCCGTTCCAAGTGGAGGTGTGCCGCGGCTGGTCACAACAAGCGTTAGGTTGTCGGGCATGTGCTTAAGGAAAAAGCGCATGGCTTCGTGGATGTCGTCATTGTTCACTAAGTGATAGTCGTCCAATACGAGGAAACATTCCTGATGGAACTCAGACATCTCGGCGAAGACTTCGCTTAATAGAGAATGCAGCGATGAAAATTGTCTTTTTTCTGCCAGTTTTTGCGCATTAGGACAGGCGTTTTGCGTCGCTTTATTGAGTGATTGAAGTAGGTAGTTGATAAAGCGGAATGCATCGTTGTCACTATCATCGATGCTATACCAACCTACGTTGGGTTTATCTACCAACCACTGGGCAGCCATGGTGGTCTTGCCGTATCCAGCTGGGGAGCGGAACAGTACGAGTTTATAGCAATCTGCATTCTGAAGCAGATCGAGAACCCTAGGACGCAGAATTGCATTGTGTAAGCGGCCGGGACGAGTCAGTTTCGAAGGGATCCACATGTCGAAGTTTTACACCTATTCCGTGGCTATGGTCTGGAATCTATTAAGCACGCATTGAGTGCTGTCCAATGACACTAGCCTAATTACTTAAGTCTTTACTCATATTACGTGAAGCAAAACGACACCGACTATGATCCTCCGCAGAAACCTTGCACTCCTGCATGTTTTTGAGTCTCTACGCCCTTTATTTGTGACTTTTCTCACAAAATGTGGTGGTTCGATAATGTGACTTTGTTTCTGTTTGCACTGTATTTAATGCAAAAGATGATACCCGGAAATTATTTTCGTGATCTGAAACTCAGATTTGACAATGACTGTAATTAGGTCAAATAAAAATCACATCAATCGAAGTTAAGTTATCGAACGGGAGCTTGTGATCTTAGTCACTCCAAGTTTTTGTTCGAAGTCAGAACATGAGAGTCAGATCACTAACCCTATGTCGGTACGCCCCCTACGCCCTCCCATCTACTCCTAGTTTGGCGCGTTAGCGGGAGGATGTTTAGTTTCTAGTGACCATGCACGATATGTCACAGATGAATTAGAACTATTAAAAGCGAGATTTCTGAAATGAAACCAACTCAGCAAAAAACTTTCGATAAAGTGTCGTTCCAAGAAAGCGTTAAGAAACATCTATCTGCAACCTACGCAACTACTATAGAAAACGCAGATAGCCGCGCATGGTACCTAGCAATGGGTCGCGCGCTAGCCGAACTTACAACATTTGACCTGTTAGAAACTGAAAATGACGAGAAAATCAAAAATGCGAAGAGCGTAAACTACCTTTCGCTAGAGTTCTTGATTGGTCGTCTAACGGGTAACAACCTAATTAGCATGGGTCTGTATGAGCAGATCACGCATGCGATGGAAGAGTTAGGCCAGAACTTAACGGACCTTCTAGAAGAAGAACGTGACCCATCACTAGGTAATGGTGGTCTTGGTCGTCTAGCAGCATGTTTCATGGACTCTTGTGCAGCACAAGAATTCCCAACAGTAGGTTACGGCCTACACTATGAGTACGGTCTATTTAAGCAGTCTTTCGAAGACGGTCGTCAAAAAGAAGCACCGGACGCATGGCGTGGCGTTGAAGGCTACCCTTGGGAAATCGCTCGTCCAGAACTTGCGCAACACATTGGTTTTTACGGTCATGTTGAAGTTGAATACATTGACGGTAAAGAAGTGCGTACTTGGGTTCCAGGTATGGAAGTAAAAGCAATGCCATGGGATCTACCAATCGTTGGTTACGAGTCAAGCACGGTTTACCCACTGCGTCTTTGGGAATGCCAGGCAATTGCACCATTCTCACTAGCAAGCTTCAACAACGGTGATTACTTCGAAGCGCAACACGCACTGATCGATGCTGGTAACATCACTAAGGTTCTATACCCGAATGATAACCACGAGAAGGGTAAAACGCTTCGTCTAATGCAGCAGTACTTCCACTCTGCAGCGTCTGTACGTGACATCCTACGTCGTCACGAAGCAGCAGGCTTCTCTCTAGCGGATCTTCCTAAGCAAGAGACTATCCAGTTAAACGATACGCACCCAACAATCGCGATCCCAGAGCTAATGCGCATTCTTATCGATGAGCGCGGCCTATCTTGGGATGAAGCGTGGGAAATCAGTGCACACACATTTGCATACACGAACCACACTCTACTTCCAGAAGCTCTAGAGACTTGGTCTGAGTCGCTAATCCAGCGTCTACTTCCACGTCACATGGAAATCATTTTTGAAATCAACCACCGCTTCCTGCAAGAAGTTCGTAAGATGTGGCCTGGTGACGGTGAGAAGCAAGCGAAGCTTTCTATCATCCAAGAAGGTTTCCACCGCATGGTTCGCATGGCAAACCTATGTGTAATTGGCTCTTACAAGGTAAACGGTGTAGCAGCGCTTCACTCTCAGCTAGTTAAGAAAGATTTATTCCCTGAGTTCAACGAAATCTTCCCAGGTAAACTGACTAACGTAACAAACGGTATTACACCACGTCGTTGGTTGAAGTTCTGTAACCCAGGTCTGTCTGCGTTAATCACAGATAAGATCGGTTCAGAGTGGCCTGCGAAACTTGAGCAGTTAGAAGGCATTGCTAAGTACGCGACAGACGCGAAATTCCAAAAAGAATTCATGGCGGTTAAGAAAGAAAACAAACAGCGTCTTGCTGATTGGGTTCAAGAGAACATGGGTATCGAATTAGATACTAACGCTATCTTTGACGTGCAAATCAAGCGTCTGCACGAGTACAAGCGTCAGCACCTAGACTTGCTTCACATTCTATCTCTGTACCACCGCATCCTTAACGAACCTGGTTTTGAGTGTGAGCCACGCGTATGTTTCTTCGCAGCAAAAGCAGCACCGGGTTACCACCTAGCGAAAGAGATCATGTTCGCAGTGAATAAGGTTGCCGAGAAGATCAACAACGATCCTCGCATCGGTAATAAGCTTAAGGTGGTATTCATCCCTGACTACCGTGTAAGCATGGCGGAAATCATCATCCCAGCGGCTGACGTTTCTCAGCAAATCTCGCTAGCGGGTAAAGAAGCATCAGGTACGGGTAACATGAAGATGGCTCTAAACGGCGCTCTAACTATCGGTACGATGGATGGTGCGAACGTTGAGATCCGTGAAGAAGTGGGTGATGAGAACATCTACATCTTCGGTCTAGACGTTGATGGTGTACAAGCACTGAAAGCTCAGGGTTACAACCCATACGATTACTACAATGCAGACCCACTACTGAAGGCGTCACTTGATCTACTAACTGGTGAAGAGTTCACACCAGGTCAACCAGGCCTTCTACGTGCAACGTTTGACAGCCTGCTAGATGGTGGTGACCCATATCTATGTCTTGCTGACTTTGCTTCTTACGTGAAAGCGCATGAAGACATGGGCACGCAATACAAAGACCAAGCGGGTTGGGCTAAGAAAGCGATTCTTAACACCGCATTGGTTGGCAAGTTCACATCAGACCGCTCTATCCGCGACTACGTGAACAATATCTGGAAACTAGAAGCGGTTAACCGTTAATACTTCCAACGCAGCCAAGGCAGCCTCTGCCTTGGCTCAATTAGCTTGTGAGCAAACAGATGGCTTAGCTCCGATAGAAATGCTCACAAACTGATTGTCACAAGCTAATTGATTAGTAACAGATTAAATAACAACCCTACAAAATTGAAAGCGTTAGAACGTTTTCGGAGAGAGCGATGAAAGAACAGACCGTATTAAAACAAGTCGCAGAAATGGCAAACCTTGCCGACAGTTACGTTAGTGCGTGGGGCGATGAAGCACAGGTATCAGATGAGACAATTACATCTCTACTGGCTTCATTGGGCTACGATACAAGCAGCGATGATGCACTGCTTAAGTCAGCAGAAAGAAAACACAAAAAAGATGTACTAGACCCAGTTCTTGTCTTGCGTGATGGTGAGCCAGTAGAAGTGGCGTTGAATCTAGGTGTAAGCGCTCGTGAAAGTGAGTTCAGCTGGCGTTTAGAGACCGAGCAAGGAGAGGTACTTGAAGGCTATCTTCAATCTCAAGTCGTTCGTGATGAGCGTGCAGAGGGTGGCCCTTTAGTGTTTGCATTGCCAAGTGATCTGGCATGGGGTTACCACAAGTTAATTGTGAGCCGTAAGCGCCGTAAAAAGCCTTACGAAATGACGCTAATTATTACACCTAAAGCGTGCTTTAAGCAGTCGCCAATTGAAGAAGGCAAAAAGCTTTGGGGCCCAAGTGTCCAGCTTTACACACTGCGCACTCAGCATAACTGGGGTATCGGTGACTTCGGTGATCTGAAACAGCTGGTTGCTGACATCTCATCACGTGGTGGTGATTTTGTGGGTCTTAACCCAATTCACTCTCTATTCCCAGCGAACCCAGAAGGTGCGAGCCCATACAGCCCGTCTTCACGTCGTTGGTTGAACATCCTATACATTGATGTGAGCTCAGTTCCTGAATTTGCATTAAGCGCTGAAGCGCAACAAACAGTAGGCAGCGCAGAGTTCCAACAGCGCCTTCAGAAAGCACGTGATGCACATTGGGTGAACTACACCGAAGTGTCTGAGCTGAAGATGAGCATCTTGCCTCTGCTATTTACAGAGTTTAAAACTCGTCACTTAGACAAAAACAGCGATCGCGCACAAGCATTCTTAGCGTTTGTTGAAGAGGGCGGTGATAGCCTGATGCACCAAGCGGCCTTTGACGCTCTGCACGGTGAATTGCATGCTGAAGATTCTGGTATGTGGGGATGGCCGGTATTCCCTGAGAAATACCGTACATTCGACAGCCCAGCTACTCAAAAGTACATCAAAGACAACCTAGATAAAGTACATCTTTACATGTACCTACAATGGCTAGCTGACTGCCAAATCAACGATGCTCAGTCATTGGCAGAAGAAAAAGGCATGGCGGTTGGCTTGTATCGAGATCTAGCGGTAGGCGTTGCGGATTCAGGCAGTGAAACTTGGGCTGATGAAGGTAATCTTGTGATGGATGCAAGCATCGGTGCTCCGCCAGATATTCTTGGTCCATTGGGTCAAAACTGGGGTCTTCCACCGCTAAACCCAGAAGTACTTCAGGCGACGGGTTATGATGCTTACATCAAGTTGCTTCGAGCAAACATGAAGCACTGTGGTGCGTTGCGTATTGACCACGTATTAGGCCTGCTTCGTCTATGGTGGATTCCAAAAGGTGAAGACGCAACGAAAGGCGCTTACATCTACTACCCAGTTCAAGACATGCTGTCAATTCTTGCTCTTGAATCTCATCGTTACCAATGTAGCGTTATCGGTGAAGATTTAGGTACTGTGCCGGATGAGATTGTCGATATCTTGGCTGATGCGGGTGTTCACTCGTACAAGGTGTTCTTCTTCGAAACATCAGAAGAAGATGGTGGTTTCATCTCACCTGCTCATTATGCTGAACAGTCGATGGCGGCACTATGTACTCACGATATGCCAACACTACGTGGCTTCTGGCACTGCGATGACCTGAAAATGGGTCAAGAGATTGGTCTGTACCCAGATCAGGAGCAGCTGAACGGCTTGTTTGATGACCGTCTTGAATGTAAGCAAGGTATCTTAGACTCTGTGGCATGGCATGGTTTCTTACCTGAAGGTGTAGGCCGTGACGCGAGCCAAGTACCAATGGACTCATACCTTGCGGAAGCACTTCAACTGCACGTTGCTGCCGGTGGCTCAACACTACTTAGTGTTCAATTGGAAGACTGGTTGGAAATGGACCAGCCAGTAAACATTCCTGGTACTGTAGATGAGTACCCAAACTGGCGTCGTAAACTATCGATGAACCTAGACGAAATCTTTGCTCATGACGGCGTGAATCGAATTGCTTCTAAGCTAACAGAAGTTCGAGAAAAAGCAGGTAAATGATGAGTTTGAGTGGCTTTGAAAATAGGTGGTTTTTTGCTTACGGCGTACGAAACTACAACCTTGGTCACTCAATAATGAATGCTCATCTGGTAGAATAAATCGTCGTTATATTGCCCGCACTAATAGCGGGCATTTTTGTATTATATTTTTTGGATGTTTGGTTAGGGAGAAACGTTTTGGAACTAAGTTCGATTTCAAAGCAAAAACAAATATATACCCAACTATCACAGGCTTGTTTCACTGACCCGTTTGCGTTTTTAGGGCCGTACTTACCTTCAGCTCAAGGTGCATTACGCGTATGGATCCCTGGGGCAGATAAAGTCGAGTTGATTGTTGGAAAGGAACCTCGTATTGAGTTAGAGCGAGAGGATGAAAGTGGCTTCATTCTTAAGCAACAAAGAGATTTGCGTTTTACTCACTATAAGCTTGCAGTTGATTGGGCGGGAGTAGAGCAGATCATCGATGATCCTTACCAGTATCATGATCTGTACGCGAGCTATGAAGACCTTCACACACCTAAAGATATGTACCATCACATGGGGGCTCAGTTTGTTACGCTAGAGCGTGATGGTCAGACAATTTCTGGTACTCGCTTCTTGGTTTATGCACCGCATGCAACAGCGGCTAGCTTAGTAGGTAACTTCAACTCGTGGGACGGTCGTCGCCACCCTATGCAACGTTTGGACTACGGTATTTGGGGCTTATTCATTCCAGACTTGGAAGAGGGCGCTCAATATAAGTTCGAATTAAAAGGACCAAATGGTGAAGGCTTACCTCACAAGGCTGACCCATGGGGTTTCTACTCTGAGCAGTACCCTTCGTTCTCTTCTGTGACTTACGATCACGCTCGTTATGAGTGGCAAGATGCCAAATGGCAAAATCGCCCAGTGACAGAGAAGCGTAAAGAAGCACTGTCGTTCTATGAATTACATGCTGGTTCTTGGAAGCGTAATGCTGAAGGTGATTTTCTAAACTACCGCGAGTTAGCAGCAGAGCTGATCCCGTACCTCACTGAGCTTGGTTACACTCACGTCGAGCTAATGCCAGTTTCAGAGCACCCGTTCTATGGTTCATGGGGTTACCAGCCTGTTGGTCTTTTCGCGCCAACCAGCCGCTTTGGTTCACCGGATGACTTCAAATACTTCGTAGACCAATGTCACCAAGCCGGTCTTGGCGTGGTACTTGACTGGGTTCCAGCACACTTCCCGAGCGATGACCACGGTTTAGCTAACTTCGATGGTACACCGTTGTTCCATGACCCAGATCCACGCCGTGGTTGGCATCAGGATTGGAACTCGTACATCTATGACTTAGGTCGCGAACACGTACGTCGTTTCTTAGTGGCAAACGCGCTGTACTGGTTCGAGCAATTCCATATTGATGGTATTCGTGTGGATGCCGTAGCTTCAATGCTGTACCTCGATTACTCGCGTAGCCACGATCAATGGATTCCGAATGTTGATGGCGGCAATGAGAACTACGACGCCATCGCGACATTGAAATGGATGAACGAAGAAGTCTACAAACATTTCCCGAATGCGATGACCATTGCGGAAGAATCGACGGCTTTCCCTGGTGTTTCTACACCGACCTTTATGGGGGGTTTAGGCTTCGGCTTTAAGTGGAACATGGGTTGGATGCACGATAGCTTATCTTACATCCAAGAAGATCCAATTAACCGAAAATACCACCACGATACGATTACTTTCCCACTGGTTTACGCACACAGTGAGAACTATGTATTGTCACTGTCTCATGATGAGGTGGTTTATGGTAAAGGCTCTATCCATAACAAGATGCCGGGTGATGAGTGGCAGCAAACGGCTAACCTACGCGCATACATGGGTTACATGTACGCACAGCCGGGTAAGAAGCTTAACTTTATGGGGGCTGAGTTTGGCCAGACAGCAGAGTGGAACCATGATGACCAACTGCAGTGGTTCTTACTCGACTACGAACGTCACCAAGGTGTCCAAAAGCTAACCAAAGATCTGAACCATCTTTACCGTAATGAAGCTGCGATGCATGATTTGGACTTCGACCCACGAGGTTTTGAATGGCGTCTACAGGATTCAGCGGAAGCGAGCATTCTAGCTCACGAGCGTATCAGTGAATCTGGTGAGCGTGTGCTGGTGGTATCGAACTTTACGCCAGTTCCTCACGAGCACTTCCGTTTAGGCGTGCCGGCACAAGGTCAGTATAAGTTGCTATTGAATACCGACTCTGTAGATTACGCAGGTAGTGGTTTTGAAGTGAAGCAGGTTGCTGAAATTGAACAAGTGGAAAGCGAAGGCTTAGCGACATCGATTGAGCTGCGTTTGCCGCCATTATCAACGGTTTTCTACAAGCTGAACTAGTTAACGAAGATACGTCACTTATTAGACAGAACAAAAAGGGAACCTTAGAGGTTCCCTTTATTATTTCAGCAAATTGATCTGAGCTACTTGAAGTTGGTGAGATAGAGCATGGAGCGTCCTAGCATGGTCTCAAGAAGCCGAATCGAATCGGTGCCACAACTCTCCAGCATTTTCTCGCAAAACTGACCTTTCGAGGTCGTATCAAAGGCCTCGGGGTGACTAACTTGTGATGCGTGGAAGAACATTAATTTAATCACATACTGGCAACGCTCTGTATCGAGGGCGTTCTCCCATGACTGTATAAACGCCTCTTCTGATGAAAAATCGAGACACTCCATGAAGATCGAGAGCATGGGTTGGTGCAATACGGAGCGGATAGCACGAGTCGTTGGATAATAGCCCTGAAGCGTCGTTAAACTGATACCAATTTCTTGAGCAATCCTTGCATAAGTTAGTGCTTCATGACCTTCAGCAAGAAAAAGGTTGAGTACAATTTCATCGTAGTGCTTTTGGTTTTCTAGTTTCTGTATTTTAGTAATTCGAGACATTTTAAAATTATAGTCGTCTATTTCATATTGAGAAAGTTTAGGTATGTAAGGTACCGAGAACAAATAAATAACAATGAATTTATACGTTATAGCGCTAAATTAGTTTTAATTACAAGGCATTATAATTATCTATAACATGGGTGTGCCTATGGAGTGGTATTCTGCAGTTGTTTTGTTTTAGGCACAAAAAAGGAGCTTTAAAGCTCCTTTTTCAATGGGTGACGTATTTGCTCAGTGTTGTTTGAAGTTCGTTAGATAAAACATTGAACGTCCTACCACAGTTTCAAGGAGTCGAACTGAATCGTTACCAAAGCTCTCAAACATTTTCTCTCGAAACTCACCATCTGAGCTGATATTAAATTCTTCTGGGCTTTTAACCTGAGAGGCATGAAAGAACATCAACTTGATCACGTATCGGAATTGTTCATTATCTAAAGCGTTTTGCCATGATTGAACAAAGGCTTCCTCAGACGAGAAGTCTAAACTCTCAATAACAATCGAAAGCATGTGTTGATGTAATACGGAGCGGATAGCACGAGTCGATGGGTAGTAACCCTGAAGCGTTGTTAAACTAATGCCAATTTCCTGAGCAATCCTTGCATAAGTTAGTGCTTCATGTCCTTCAGCTAGAAAAAGGCTTAGTACGATCTCATCGTAGTGCTTTTGGTTTTCTAGTTTCTGTACTTGGGTAATTCGAGCCATTACAAATCTCTATTTCGCGCAACATTCTGTAAAAAGAATATTAAGAGCTTCTAAATTAGAATTCAAACCAAAGATGTGAGGAAACGGTCAGTTTATCGTCAAAATCCGATGGTTATGGTTTGTTCGGTTAAGTTTTGTTCAAAAGTGGATAGGTAAAACAAAAACACCGCCCTATTGAGCGGTGTATCATTTTAACTGGTTGTTTAGCTTGATACTAAAATGGATACCAAAACAACGTTGGTTCAAGAATGCGTTTCGCGATAGCCAACATCACGATTAAACCAATGATAAATAGACAAATAAAATCTATACGTTTTAATGGTTCGTAGCTATACCAAGTGCGAGACTTGTGTCTGCCAAAGCCACGCAGCGTCATAGCATTCGATATTTCATCTGCTCTATCTAGGCTTGAGAAAATCAATGGCCCTAACACTTTAGCAACATTTTTAATGCGTGTAAGAAGTGGCGCTTTCTTAGATAGTTCAACACCACGAGCTTGTTGGGCATGCATGATGTTGACGAAATCCTTCTTAACTTCTGGCAAATAACGTAGCGTTAAGCTCACTGCGTAGGCAATCTTGTAAGGAACACCAATGCGGTTGAGGCTAGCCGCAAACTCAGTCGGGTGCGTTGTGAATACAAAGATCAGCGCTATCGGAAACATGCTCATGTACTTAAGTGTTACGGTCACCAAGTAAAACAATGTCTCTTGGCTCAACGAGTAGTTACCAGGCAAAGCAAGTAATAGTGTTTCGCTACCGATAAGCTCAGTACCTTGTTGAGGCGCAAGTAGATACATGAATAAAGCATTCAGGCTCAGTACGCTAGCCGTACCAAGTAACAGAGGCTTATAAACCCTAACCGGCACTCTGGTTAGCTTGAGTAGATAAAGCCCCGTTAGGATGAGTAACGTGATTAACCGTAGGTCGAATGTCGTTAATACAACAGTCACCCAAGCTAAGAAAAGAGCAAATTTAGTGATGCCGTTTAACGCATGCAGCGGTGATTTGGTATCAATGTAGTTGATGCCGAATTTTACTTTTGATGCATTCATAGCGAGCTTCTCTCGTAGTCGATGAAGTACTGCATAAATGCATTGGTGTCGTCGATTTTCATCATGGTCGCGAGTTCATAAATGCTGGTGGTACAAAGATTTGCGCGTTCTAACAGCGATGGCTGACTGAATACTTCCGTCATCGCGGCATTGGCAATCAGCTTACTGTCAGCAATGACAATTGAGCGTGTGGTGTACTCTAGAACAAGGTGCATGTCGTGTGAAATGATCACGACGGTGATACCTAACTCGCGGTTAAGCTTTTGGATAAACGCCAGCATTGAGGTGTAGTTACGGTAATCTTGACCCGCTGTTGGTTCATCCAAGATCAGAAGCTCAGGTTCCAATACTAAGATAGAAGCAATCGTGACGCGTTTTTTCTGGCCGTAGCTCAGTGCTTCGATTGGCCAGTGACGGAATTTACTCAAGCCACATAGCTCAAGAACGTTCTCCACCTTCTCTTTGATTTCCTGCTCTGCTACCCCACGATTACGCAGACCGAATGCAACTTCATCAAAAATCATATGATGAGAGATCATATGATTTGGGTTCTGCATCACAACACCGACTTTCTGACTTCTTTCGAAGATAGAAAGCTCTGACAGGTCTTCACCGTTAAGGTATGAAGATCCTGAATCTGCGTCAATCACACCCATGATAATCTTAGTGATGGTTGATTTGCCGGAGCCATTTTTGCCTAAGATTGAAACGAACTCACCCTTACCAATCTTAAAGCTAACATCTTCGAGAGCGTTCTTTTCACCATCGTAAGAGTAAGTCAGGCCGTGGACCTCAAGCAAAGGTTGGTACTGTTTCTCGGCAACTGGAGTCGGGCGCTCTGCAAACCAAGTCTGAACTGCAGGACGGAACCTTTTGTAATCGAGAGCTTTGAGGTTTGATAGTTTATCTTCACTGGTCAAAGGTGCTTTCGCTGCCTTAAGAGCAGATAAATAAAGTGGTTCACGAATACCGTGTGTTTCAAGCAGTTCAGAAGCTAAGATTTCATCGGGTGTCATGTCCGCAACAACTTCACCGCGCTCCATCAAAATCACTCGGTCGATATCGCGGTGCAGAACATCCTCAAGACGATGCTCGATGATTACGATAGTCTTGTTGGTTTCTTTATGAAGCTGGTCGATGATTTCGATAGTCGCTTTACCCGTTTTCGGGTCAAGGCTAGCCAAAGGTTCATCAAACAACAGGATGTCAACGTCATCAACTAAGATGCCTGCTAATGACACGCGTTGTTTCTGACCGCCTGATAAATCATGTGGCGAACGATCAAGCATATCTGCTAAGTCGACCATTTTTGCTGTCGACTTAACCAGAGGGTACATATCAATGTTCGACACTAACTGGTTTTCCAGAGCGAATGCGATGTCTTCGCCAATACTCAAGCCGACAAATTGGCTATCAGTATCTTGTAATACTGTGCCAACCTGCTCGGTATAGTCGTGCATAGAAAAATCAGAAATGTTCTTGCCGTTGATCTCTAGAGACCCGGTCACCTCACCTTTGATAGCATGAGGAATTAGACCGTTAAGGCATTGACCTAGGGTAGATTTACCACTGCCGCTTGGTCCAATAATGACGATTTTCTCTCCTTTCTCTATCCTTAGATTGATATTTTTTAGCGTCGGTTTATCCAGCGACTCATATCTAAAAGAGAAGTTCGAAAATGCTATAGTCATTATCGCTTATGCCTCAGTCAGGTTACGGCTTTGTTTGTTGCGTTTAGCGACTGATTTAAGGATCAGCAAGCCAACAACAGCGATCAGAACGGTGTTACCCGCTGCAATGATAGACAGTTGAGTGAAGACTTTGGTAAACGGTTCTGCATAAAGGATGGTATCTAGGAATGCGGAGCAGCCGTAACCGACCACATTACCGGCAAGCGCAAGTATCACAAACAGCGCGAAGTCCTTCATCGGCAACTCACCTTGCTGAAGGCGATTTTTGGTCAACATCGGGAATAAACCGATGATCATACCCACAATACCTGAGCCCAATACCCAAGTTAACCATACACCCCAGCCTGCGAATAGGTCTGTTACCCAGTGGCCAATGAAGCCGACTAAGAAACCTACAATTGGGCCGAACAAAACAGAAAACAGTGCTAACACCGCCATTGCTGGTTTTAATGTCGTATTAGCGAACACTGGCACACCAAACATAGGTAAACCACCAATGCCGTAAAGTGCTGCACCAATGGCAATGACAACCACTGTTTTAGCTGAAAAGTTCATAGGTAACCTCAAATACTGAAAGATAAAAATAACAAAGAACGTATATTCGCCATTTTTAGTAGGTATCTCATCGAGATCGTTTTTTAGGCAAATATAAAAAATAAGGCGCGCATTATACAGTAGAACCCTTCCATAAGGGAAGGTAAGTGTCTAGATGTCTAAAATTCCATCCAGATAAGTTTATATGATGTAAAAAGCATTGGTTTATGGTTAATCAAGCAACAAAAAAGCCAGAGCAGGTCTGGCTTTTTCATTCACATTAACAGTGTGTTAAGTCAGTTCTTGGCCAACCTATACCTGGCTTAGTGATCTAGGTATAGGTAGTTTTGCCAACTCTTCATGCGAATAAGTACTTTACGCATGATAGATACATGAGTGAAGCTATCTGAATAAACTGCAACTTCTACTGCTGTACCCATAGGTAAGTGGAAATCAGACAGGTCATCAGTAATGGTCAATTTCACAAACACACGGCCACTAGTACGCAATGCCTCAGTACCCAGTAGCGCACCTCTCGCTTGGAATTGGCTCTCACCGATGGCTGGAATCACTTCTTCGATGCGTCCTTTGAATACTTTGCCTGGTAATGCTCTAAACAGGAACTCTGCTTCATAGCCTGGTTGTAAGCGCTGCAAAGAGTTTTGTCTAAAGGCTGCGGTGTAGAACTGGTCTTCTGTGTGAACAAAAGTCATCACCGGAGCAAGTGGCAGTGGCACTGCCATAACACCTGGGCGCAGTGCTAATTGAGTCACGTAGCCATCGGTAGGCGCTCGAACCACGGTCTGCTCTAAGTCAAACTGAGCTTTACGCAATTCAGCTAATAGGCTTAATACTGCTGTATTCTCGCCACCGATCTCAGAATCCAAAGCAATTTTTGCTCTTTCTAAAGTCGCATCTGCCACTTTTACGGCAGCTTCTGATGCTTTATACGCTTGTCTGCGAGTATCCAGTTGTTGCTCAGTAAAGGCACCACTGTCGTAACCGCGTTTGTAACGAGAGAACTCACGTTGAGCTTTGTCTCTCTCAGCAATAGCTTTGATTCTTGCAGCTTCAGCTTCAGCAACGTCAGATTCCATTCCTAGCGCACCTTGGCTTGCTTCCTTTACTTTCGCTTCTAATCTTGCGACTTCAGCCTCGAACGGAATAGGATCGATTTTAAAGAGGATATCGCCCTTTTTCAGAGGCTTATTTGCCTCTACTGGCACTTCAATTACTTTACCTCTAACCCCTGAAACGATAGGCGTTGTTGAGTAAACTTGGTTACCAATCTGAGTGAAAGGGTGGTTGTAGTTCATCAGTAAGATCAAAGTACCGATGATGATCACACCGCCAAGAACAGCAGTAGGGACAGTCCATTTATTTAGCGGAATGTTGAACACCTTAAAAATGGTGATACACAGTGCCGCGTAGGTCATTATCAGCAGTAAATCCATTACTTAACCTCCTGATCTTGAGCTTTATTTTGATCGTTATCTTGCTTACTTTGCTCTGGCTTTGCTTTCTTGAGTTGTGAGATTTCTTCCTGAAGAGTGTTCACTTGGTCGATTAAGATATCAACACGGTGGTGAATGTCGTGCTGTTCTTCTTCGAGTTTGGCAAAGCCCCACCCACGATCTTTGCGCCATAATGTCGCCCAGATCCAAAGAAACGGCCAGATAGTATGTAGAGTGAAAAGGCTAACCCAGCCAGAGACATGAATAGCATCTTGATGAGGATGATTGCGTTCTTTCGCAATTTCATAGGGAATATCGTGAATGACGATGATGCCGTAGAAGATGACTAATGCTACGAAAATCAGTAGACCGAGCGCAAAGTAGTCTAAAAACATAACAGATCCTTGTGATGTTAGATATTAGTTATAAATATACTACGCTATCATCCAAGTAATTGTTATCAAAATGATTTACCGAGTTATAAATAATGTGTTTTTGCTTCTAATGTGAGCGATGTCATTATTGGAACTTATAAAATCACTCTCTAATTTATTGAGTTATTTCTGTTATCTTGTTTGTCATACTGACTCAATAGTGATCGTTGAAATATGCGGGATGCACATAACCACAAGGATGGATACAAATGTATATAGGTGAAATAGCGGCGATCGGTGCCGCTATCGTGTGGGCGTGTGCGACTTGGATTTATGGGCAATTTGGGCATCGTTTCTCAGCAATGCAGCTCAATATCATCAAGGGTTTGGTTGCTTCAGTCATGATGCTGCTTGTGATGCCGCTTATCCCAATGCTAGAGTTTGAACTGAGTGCTAATCACTTTTGGATATTGGCGATTTCAGGAATTATTGGAATCGCAATTGGTGACAGTGCTTACTTCGCTGCTTTGAAACGAATTGGTGCCAATAAGACACTGCTGCTTGAATCGTTAGCTCCGCCTCTTTCTGGTGTACTGGCGTTGATGTTCTTGGGTGCTGCGTTGACACTTCAAAGTTGGCTCGGTGTCGTCATTACCACGCTAGCGGTGACCTTCGTGGTATTTCAACCTTCTAAATCGGCGAACAATGATTCAACTAACCAAGCGCAATGGAGCGGCATTGGATACGGGCTAGTAGCAAGTGTGTGCCAAGCTTCAGGTGTGGTTATTTCTCACTACGCTTTGGTGGCTGGTGATATCCCACCATTGTTGGGGGCGTTGATTCGCCTGACAGTCGGTGTGTTTGCGGTGATGATGATTATTCCTTTTGTAGAGAATAAACCTTACTCATCAATCAAAAGGGATTTATGGGATATGACTAAACTCGACAAGCTATGGTTACTCAGCGCCATTTTTGTTGGGACGTTTCTCGCGCTTTGGTTGCAACAAATTGCTTTAAAAAATGCCAATCCCGCGATAGCTCAAACATTGATAGCGACCAGTCCGGTCTTTATTCTGGTGATTTATGCGTTGAAGGGGGAAAAGGTCTCAAAGCAGAGTCTCATAGGCACGCTTGCCGCAGTAGGAGGAATATCTTTGTTCTTCTATCAATGACGTCTTTTCATGAATAGATAAAGCTCGAAGCAAGGTATTGTTTTGCTATTGGATAGTGCCGAGCTGAAGTGGTTCGGCACTACTTTAACTATTTCATTACTCGGTGCAGACTTGGTTTCGACCGTTTGCTTTTGCACGATATAAGGCTTTGTCTGCTCGATAGAAGGTACGCTGTGTATTCTCGCCCTCACGATGCATCGTGATACCAATACTGACTGTTAAGCCACGCTCACCGAGTATTTCATGCCAACCAAATTGGAAAATTCGTTCACGGTAATTCTCTGAGTGCATTTCTGCTTTTGCCATGTCGGTATTTTCGAGAATGACTAAGAACTCTTCCCCACCGAATCTGACACAGGAAGCGCCTCGGAACTTGAAGTACGACCTTAACTCTTGAGAGACACTCACAATTGCTTTATCACCCACTAGGTGGCTCAGTTCATCATTGATTGACTTAAAGTGATCAATATCGACAACCATGAGTGCGAAAGAGGTGTCGTGTAACAGCATGTCTTTTAGCTTCACATCTAACCATCGGCGGTTGTGCAAACCGGTTAATGGATCGGTGAACACATCCTGTTGGAGCTGTGCCACAGCGTTTTTGTGCTGTTCGGTTGTCTCTTTTAGCTCTCTGTTTTCTTGTTCAGAGAGGATGAGTTTTAGTTGCAGCTCGAATCTCGACAGGCGACGAAGTTGGCTGGCTCCCAGCTCACTGATTGGGATCTGTTTCATTAGATCCGTCTCAATTCGATAGCCTTTTTTCTCGTAGCTTAATGCTTCCTGAAAACGTCCTTGGTTCATGCACACGTCGCTTAGCGAATCATAGAACCGTTTAGCGAGTACTGGGGATGAGTAAACCTTCATGCGCTTGTCTGTACTCGACAAGATCATGCTGGCGTATTCTTGTTTGCCGATGGCACTTAAACAATGAGCGAGCTCGAGACGTGTCATGGTTGCTAACCAACTTGCTTGAGTGTTGTTAGCAGAGTATTGAATCTTAGACAGGCAACGCAGCGCCTCGTGATATTTCTTCTTTGCACGCAATACTTTTGCTTGGTAAAGCAAGATCTGAGCGGTAAGCAGTTTGTTACTGACCAGAATACTGAGTTCTTCACACTCATTGAGTAAGTCGCTAGCGGCAGTAATGCGGTTGAGTAGCAGTAGGCTCGCGACCATATGAAGCTTGAACTTGAGACGAAGCGAGCGACTACTTATCGCATGGTCTATGCTATTGATTTTTTGGTAATAACGAAGGGCTCTACTGTGGTCGCCATAAGCGTCACACAGGTTACCCATGCCTAGAATTGCCATTACGTATTCATCGATATAGCCATGTTCAACCGCGATGGATGATGAGCTAACGAACTCATTAAGCGCCGAAGTGTAATCCCCAACTTCTACCAAGCGATCACTTAGGCTGGTTTTGACGGTCAGAATATCTTCTATATCTGTTGGCAAATTTAATAGATTGAGTGCCAGTCTAAGTTCTTCGATACTGGTTTGGGTTTGCTGCAGTTCAGCGCGATATTCCGAACTAATGATATAGCAGTGCGCTTGCTCGGTTTTGGTTGTCGAAACATGCTGGCGAATATGGTTCCAGAATATGATCGCTTCTTCACCTGAAACGGAAGAAGGGTCTAGACCTGCATCGGTGATTTTACTTAGTAGCGTTTCCATCAAACTCTTACCTCGGCATCGTCTTCTTCTAGTTGTTCAAGAGTGAATGGGAACGTCAAAATGTCATTGAGGCTGACGGTTGGTTTTGAACCTTTTAATCCTTTTCGATGCCATGGATAAATATCAAGCATGGTACTTAGAGTTTGGAAGGTTTGCTCTGCAGCTTCGCCTTTTTCAGAGAGCATGAGAGCAACACGCTCTGAACTGAGTCTTGAAATGAAATCATCTTGATTACACAAGGTATGAGCGATTTCGGTGCAGACATCTAAGTAGTCTGGGTCGACGTGTTGAAACATAATGATGCTGTGGTTTGAGCGTTTAAGCTCAGTTTTGAACAGGACTAACTGCTCCCACCAAAAGGTTTCTGAAACAACATAAGAGAAATGTTTTTCAGGATCGTACTCGTGTTGGCCACGAATACGGTTGATGAGCTTTCTCGCTCTCTGTTCGAGTTGGCGTTTGGAGCTGCGCGCTTTATCTAAACCAACACGAGCAGTCTGTTCTCGAAGCATACCGGTAGAATATTGACGGTACTTTTTAAAGGCGATTAATGCGGCTTTGAAATCTTGATTTTCTTCTGCGACTAAAGATTGTTGGTAGCAGATCTGACTGAGCAGTTCACCATTGTCGAATTCGTTTGCTGACTCTTCCGCGAGCCTAAGCAGTTCCGCGGCTTGCTCTGGTCTTTTTCGTAGCAACTCTAGACGAGCACGACTGATATACGAGTGCGCTTTCATCCAAACTAGGTTGTGTTCAACTGCCAAGTTGTGCGCTTTGGCTGTTGCACGTTCAGCGTCGTCTAAGCGCTCAAGGCCAAGTAGAGCTAAGCCTCTGAAGTCCCATACCTCTGCGTGCCAAGTGTTGTCTTTATGTTCTTTTAACGCTTCCTCTGCACCATCTAATACTGACAGCATTTCAACATAGTTGTTGAGTAGGTAGTAATCCCATGCGAGAAGGATTCTTGCTTTACCTTCTAACCAACCGATACGGCTGTTGTTGGCTACTTTAACGGCAAGCTGGTGTGTAGAACGAGCCAGCTTATATTCGTGAGTCATTCGCCAGATGTTGCCAAGGCCAATGAGGCATTCGATTTGAATCTCGACCTCATCGACCAGTGCTGATTGTTCTAACGCATTGATCCAGAACTGTTGTGCAGAGTAGTACTTGGCTTGTCCCCAGAACTGGAGCGCGTGTAAATGGAGGATTTCGGGCAGAAAAAGATCGGTATCTAAGCGGCTTTGTCGCTTATAGGCTTCCTTGATGTACTTTAACCCTTTTTGGTAATCCATTAGGTTCCAGCAACATCTCGCCATCAACATTAGCGACTGAATCGCGCCTTCTTCAAACAGAACTTGTTCGGATCTGACGAGGCATTGTTGTGCAATCTCTAGGATCACCAATGGTTCAGAGTCGACGCGAGTTTTGAGTTGTTCTAGTTCTGTTTCAAGAAGGTACTGATTTTTGTCCAAGGCTTAGATCCATAATTATCGAACATATTGATAACACAATCATTATAAGAGTGTGGTTTAGGATAAGCACCAATTATCTTTCTCAGAGCACTAAAGGAACATGAATCTTTTCCAATTATGGGGGATGCCTCATGTTGTTACTTTAAAATCAATGAGTTCCCGAATAATTATCTAGAGCGCTTGTTTTTATGAAAGTAGTTGCTTTAACGTCAATGGGTGCTCTGCTACGCCTAAGCGCTGCGCTGCAGTGAGTCCTTGCTTATCTTGGTAGCACAGATTGTGCCAAGCCCTGAATATGTCGAGTAATGGAAGAATGCCGCCTGGACGAAGCTTACGTCTTGGTTCATTGATAAAGCTATCAAAAAGCACCTGAAAACGCTCTTGATAAAACTTGGTTTGTTGAATTGATGCGGTATTAAACCACTGTTTTGGCTCCGGATTACTGCCTGTTAGGTAGCAGATACCTTTCTGCTTATCACCTTGATTGGCAATAGCCCAGCGATCGCGCCACCAACTCATGTGAACGATATCGATCTTTTCAAAACTTTGATCGTCTTGCCAACCTGCGTCTTCTTCTACATACATAAGGTCAATATTTTGACTCTGGATACGCGGCAAACATACGCTCAGGGCGGCAGATCTTAGTAATGGATCTTGTGGCATATAGATCGCAACGTGTTTGTTCTCATCACACATATCAAGCACATGCAGGAAGTGAGCATAAGACGTATAAGGCGGTCGAATGAGCGCCCCTTTCGAAGGGTAGCTAAACGTTGTGAGGTTACCCATCGGGTCTTCAACATTGCCTCTTGCCAAAATGACTTGGTATTGCTGTTCAATACGCTCTTTGAGTTTGTCTGATCGCTGAGGCAGTTCAAGATTCGCTTCTGAAGAGTGCTCTTTAGATACAAAGCGCGCCACATCATCATAAGGGTTGTGATCGACATTCCCTGATGGCTCTTCATTTTGTGAGTAATTCACGTGTTGGCAAAGGATATAGCCAGAATGCGCCTCACCCGTCGCTATCCAAACCACTCCGTTGCTACTTTGTGGTTGTAAGCGCTGATAATGGGAAGCGAACTGATAGTCTTTGGCATGATTTACCCATCGTGCATCGATCATCGCTAATTTGCGACGGCATCGGCTCGCGATATGGTCAACATGGTCATAGAAAGTCTTTGGGTTGATCTCTAGTTTTCGGCAGATTTCACGTACGGAATAGCCCATGAACAGTAAGCCCATGAGGTTCTCTTGAAACTGAAGTTTTTTATTGGAACCAGACCACTTGTCAACAAAGGTTGATTGGCAGTCTTTGCATCGATAACGCTGCCTGTCGCCACTGTAGCCGAAGGCATGATAAAGATGTTTATGGGTATGAACCGATAAGCCGAAGTTATCGCAATCGTCATTACGACAAGCAGGGAGCCCATCGCTATGAAGTTGTCTTAGGCGATGAAGTTCGCTTAACACTTCACGATTGTTAAGTAAGGGGGGGAAAGCTCCACATTCACGACAAACCATCGCTGGACGCTTAGGGTTCGCGTGTTGCAAAACATAACGTTTTGCATCGCTCAAGCCAAAGTTGTCACACGCCAATGTTTTACAAAAGTTGAGTTGCAAACCATCCGCATCTTTTGGCAGCTTGTCGTTAGACACGATCTCCCCCTCGGGATTATTTGAGCAGCCAAGTGAACTTGGCTGCGGGGTAACGCCTTTCAATGTATCTCTTATCAAATCGTTAGATGTTGATTGCAGTCTCTAGAGCAACTTTCATCATGTCGTTGAAAGATTTTTGACGCTCTTCAGAGCTTAGTTTCTCGCCACGGATGATGTGGTCAGATACTGTTAGGATAGTCAGTGCTTTAGCACCAAGGTCTGCAGCAACGCCGTAGATACCAGCCGCTTCCATATCAACACCTAGGATGCCTAGCTTTTCCATTTTTTCGAAAAGGTCAGCTTCTGGAGTGTAGAAAAGGTCTGCAGAGAATACGTTACCAACTTTAACTGGAACTTCTTGTGCACGTGCTTGGTTTACTGCTTCTTCTAGAAGACCGAAATCAGCGATTGCCGCGAAGTCGTGGTTGTTGAAACGAATACGGTTTACTTTTGAGTCTGTTGAAGCACCCATACCGATAACAACGTCCATCAATTTAACGTCGTCACGTACTGCGCCACAGCTACCTACGCGAATTACGTTCTTTACACCGTACTCAGCAATTAGCTCGTGCACGTAAATGCAGCATGATGGGATACCCATACCGTGGCCCATTACAGAAACTTTCTTACCTTTGTAAGTGCCTGTGTAACCGAACATGTTGCGAACGTCACAAACTTGCTTCACGTCATCAAGGAATGTTTCAGCAATGTATTTTGCGCGAAGCGGGTCACCCGGCATCAGTACTGTTTCTGCGAAATCACCAGCTTGAGCGTTAATATGAGGTGTAGCCATGGTCGTTCTCCAAAGTTTAAACGGTAATTATAGGAACAGGATTTAATCAATTACCGATTCTGTTGAATTGAATTCGTTTTGTTGAGGCAATATTAGCGAGTTAAAACGAGGCTCCATGAGACCCTAGTCACAAAATGGCTCTGCTATTATCGTTTTATTAATATTGATAACTAAATATGTTGAAATCTTAAAGGCAATCGATTTTGTGTGGAATAATTGAAGGTGATTTAAAGAAAAAACTCAAATTAAAGATCGATTGCATATGGGGTTTGAAGTAACAATTCGTTGTAGAGACGTTTAATCAACGATAATCTAAACTTTGATAAGGACAGTAAACCAAGGAATTGTATGTTGTATTGCGCTAACTCGACGCTTTTGTACTCCATGACAACAAAAATACGCAAGAGCGTTTCGTTTGCATTGAGAGCAACTACGTTTGCAGTGAAAGGTACTTTGATTGCTGCTGGGATGGTGTCGTCGTGGGTGTCTGCGGCGACCTTTGAACTGCCTCCTGAAGAGAGTCGCATTGTAGGTCGAATACAACAGCACGAAGTCGCAGCAGGTGAAACGCTAGCGAACATTGCAAAGCAATACGATATTGGTTTTCTCTCGTTAATGGCGGCAAATAAAGGCGTTGATCCTTTCCTTCCTGCTGAAGGCTATGTACTGAGTATCCCTAGTCGTTTGATTCTGCCGGACACCCCAAGAAAAGGAATTGTGATTAACCTTGCCGAGTTAAGGCTGTATTACTTTGAGCCCGAGAAGAACCAGGTGCACGTATTCCCTGTCGGCATTGGTCGAGTAGGACGTGATACGCCAGAAATGATCACCAAGATAAGTCAAAAAAGACCCAACCCGACCTGGACACCACCGAAGTCAATCCGTGAAGAGTATCTAGAGAAAGGGATCGAATTACCTAGGGTGGTTCCAGCTGGGCCAGAAAACCCATTGGGAGAATATGCATTGCGACTTGCTTATGGTGCGGGGGATTATCTTATACACGGTACTAACAAAGACTTTGGTATCGGTCTGCGTGTTAGCTCAGGTTGTATCCGAATGGAGCCTAAAGATATAGAGTGGCTTTTTGAACAGGTAAACCGTGGTGAGCAAGTGACCATTATTAATGAGCCGATCAAGGTTTCATTAGAGCCAGATAGAAGTGTGTTTGTTGAAGCGCATGAGCCATTGACTCGAAGTGATGGTTCTAAAAAATCACTACAAATCCCGGTAGAGTTGAAATGGTGGCTTGAAGATGCCGATCTACCAAACTCAAAAGCCAAAGCGGTTATCTTTGCTCAAAATGGTGTGCCTGTTGAAATCGCACCTCCTGTGATTGAATTTTAACTCGTAGGCTTTTGTTGAGAGTCGGTTTACTTTCTTCTTTTAACCTATTTAGTTTTCCCCAAATAAAAGCACCACATCCGTTAAGAGGTGGTGCTTTCTATATACTGCTTTTTGCGACTTATTTAATCTACAGCTTAATCGCGCTTAGATATCAAACTATTTAGTGTAAGACTCAGCGATGTTGTCGATACGGTCGTTAGCACGATCCGCTTCTTCTTTTGCTGCCATAGCGGCTGCAGAAGCTTCTTGAGCTTTCATTTCTGCTGCTGCTTTGTCACTCTTAAGAGCTTCAACTTCGCTTGTTAGTTGAGCGACTTGGTTAGTTAGTTGATCCATTTCTGATACTGCAGCTTCTTCTGGCTCTGAAGAACAACCAGCTAGAATGAAAACTGAGGCTGCAGCTGCGATTAACGTCTTATTCATAAGAACTCCTTGCTTATTTACCATCAAAAAATGCGCTATACATTCTTTATCATATAGTCGCTTCATTAATGATTGTAGCGACTAATTTTTTAACTGCAAAAACAATAACTAAAGAAATTGCTAAATTTTTGAGGGAATTAGCTAAGCATCACGTTCTGTCTCACTTATGAGATGGCCGCTTTTGAAGGACTTTTTCGTCGATTGAATGGGGCTAACCCTTTGCTAGCAACGCATACAATGTTCTAGACAACTTTGTTAGTAGGGATAAATTTTCTGTGATCTCTATCCTTATAAAGCATTTTCGCGGTATCATGTCGCGTTAAAATAATTTTATTCAATACCATCATGACTGGAGAGTCCTTTGCACTTTAAAGATTTAGGCTTAGATAACCGCTTACTGAAGAACTTAAAACATTACGACTTTAAGAAAGCGACAGAGATCCAATCGAAAGCGATCCCTGTTGCTATTGCCGGTAAGGATCTATTGGCTTCATCAAAAACGGGTTCAGGCAAGACATTGGCGTTTGTTCTGCCAATGATTCACAAGGCATTAAAAACCAAAGCGTTTTCTGCTCGTGATCCTCGTGGTGTAATTTTGGCTCCTACTCGTGAGCTGGCTAAGCAAGTTTACGGTGAATTACGTAGCATGCTGGGTGGTTTGTCTTACGAAGCGGCGCTTATCTTGGGTGGCGAGAACTTTAACGACCAAGTGAAAGCACTGCGTAAGTATCCTCGTTTTATCGTTGCGACTCCAGGTCGTCTTGCTGACCACCTAGAGCACCGCTCGTTGTTCCTAGATGGTGTTGAAACGCTTATCCTTGATGAAGCAGACCGTATGCTTGATCTAGGCTTTGCTCCTGAACTTCGTCGCATTGCAAACGCTGCGAAGCACCGTCGTCGTCAAACTTTGATGTTCTCTGCAACACTTGATCACGCTGAAGTGAACGACATCGCGAATGAGATGTTAGACGCTCCTAAGCGTATTTCTGTTGGTGTTTCGAATGAGCAGCACCTTGATATCACGCAGAAGTTCTACCTTTGTGACCACTTGGATCATAAAGAGGCGATTTTAGACCGCGTTCTGGAAGAGGCTGAGTACCGTCAGGTTATGATCTTCACGGCAACTCGTGCTGACACTGATCGTCTAACCGACAAGCTTAACGAGAAGAAGCTAAAAGCGGTTGCACTGAGTGGTAATCTAAACCAAACGCAACGTAATGCCATCATGAGCCAGTTTGAGCGTGCGGTTTACAAGATCTTGGTAACAACAGACGTTGCTTCACGTGGAATTGATATTCCAAACGTAAGCCACGTTATCAACTTTGATATGCCTAAGCACACTGAAGAGTACGTTCACCGTGTTGGTCGTACCGGTCGTGCTGGTAATAAAGGTGATGCAATTTCTTTGGTGGGTCCAAAAGACTGGGACAGCTTCAAGCGTGTTGAGCTTTACCTGCAGCAAGACCTTAACTTCTCTGTTCTTGAAGGGCTAAAAGGCAAGTTCAAAGGCATCAAGCCTCGTAAGCCAGCCTTCAAGAAGGGCGGTCCAGCTAAGAAAGCGGGCAAACCTCAAGCGAAGAAGACAGCGAAGAAGCCAGTTAAACGCGATAAGAGTTTCCATCAAAATGTGGCTGTGGGTGATAGCGTATTTATCCCTAAGAAGAAAGTCGCGCCAAAAGTGGACGACGAGTAATCACTAGTCAGCTTAAAGGCTCTATTGATAAAACTTAGATAAATAAAAACCGCCTAAATAGGCGGTTTTTTTGTATCTGTAGTCTATGTAAGCCACTGATACCTAGTATTTCATTTGGCATCTGAACATACAGATCAGTTGCTAAATCACTAGAAATTAAAGGAAGAGAACGAATATGCCAAGATATGGTCGGCAATATACTTGTGAGTAGCGGTAGTAGGATGTGTTACGCCCCAAAATACATAGCTATCTGAACCATAGGTAGCACAGTCATTGGTCAAGCTATGGCTTCGCAAATAATCAGCAGCAGAGCTTCTATTGATATCAAGGCAAGCATCACTCGCATTTCTAAAGCCATGCTGCTGTGGGTTGTCGGTAATGCTTGCAAACAGTGCACTTGCATCGAACAGCACCACATTTTTCCCCATGTTTTGGTAATACTCGGCCTGTACTTTAATGAATTGATTAAACTCAATGATCTTGCCACGAACCTTGATGATCTCTTGTTCTGTCGAGTACTTGAATTGAGGCGCCTTTGTCGCATCAGGCAATGTGAATAACAAGATATTGTTGGCTCCAGATTCAGTCAATCGAATGAGAGCACTGCTGAAATCGGCTTTGACATCAGCGACTTCTCGGTCGTAATTCATAAAGTCATTGAGCCCAAATTCCAGCGTAAACAGCGAGTTTTCTGGGTGATAGTTTTTGGCGACTTTCATATAGGTTAAGTAGGACGTGACTTGGTCATATACCCCGGTTAATGCGACATACTGATTGGTACCTGCTGCGCCACCTACAGCCCAATTATATAAAGGGACGTCTTTGGCTTTTGCTAGGTATTCTGTCCAGACTAAGCCATTAGAAAAATGCCCTAGAAACCACGAGTCCGCATTTGGGAAAACCCATTGAGATCCGTTAAATAGATTTCCAGTATCAGAAAGGCTATCACCAAAAGTAACAATGCGATTTATCGTATTTCCTTGAATAGCGTTGTCATTGGTCCAAATTGAGTGGTTATAAGAGAAGCGATTATCTGCGGCAAAGTAGGTAATGTCTGCGGCATCATGCTGGATATCGAGTGTTTGTTCACAACGCTGTTTGATTTCAGATTGCGGAGTATCACTGTAAAACATATTTTTGAACGAGACGGACGACCACCAATATCCGTTGATCGTATAATAGTCCCCGTTTTCTTTTTTCGCCCATTTCCAATCGGTAGCGGCTGAGTCATGAGAGGCATCTGTGCGATACCAACATCGGACGTAAGAGTAGGTTTCTGAATCTTGTGTGCTGAGTACTTGAGCAGAGGAAATAGATTCCGGTGTTGGTGTTGAATTTTCAGCAGCATAAGCACCAAACGGCACTGTTAACGCGAGTATTAAAGCCGTGTTTTTCATTACTGTATTCTCTTTTTATGTGTAGGTAAGCCGAATAAACGTTGTTTATTGTTGATAACTGAGTAAGTAAATGGCCGGTATGACCTATATCGATAATTGATAATTACCGTCAACACATTCAGCTTCTTGGTGTTTAATAACTGGCATAAATGTCAAACTTCCAACGATTTTTTGGTTATTGCTCTCAAACCTCGAGAGTAAGTAATTAACACGTAATCCCCATTAAATGTTAATTTAATCAATGTCTTATTGTTATTTTTGTTGATTGATCTTCGCCTGCCTAATGTTAATCCCTATTGTTTATTTCCAGTTCAACATCACAAATCTCGAGTCACTCTTTTTAGTTTTATAAAATTATCACCTACGTTTCTCTTACTCATCAGAGGTCTAACTTGTTTAAGGAAAGAGCATTGAAGAAGATAT
This sequence comes from Vibrio sp. T3Y01, assembly GCF_013114525.1. Classification (NCBI taxonomy): domain Bacteria; kingdom Pseudomonadati; phylum Pseudomonadota; class Gammaproteobacteria; order Vibrionales; family Vibrionaceae; genus Vibrio; species Vibrio sp. T3Y01. Next base: position 117,474 of record NZ_VTXJ01000001.1, read on the forward strand.
TAATTTGGACAATCGCCTGCCTATCCAGTTTGGGTGCCTATGCAGGAACAAGCGCTTCGGCATTAGAGGTAAGTGGATACACGGAAACCAAATATCCCATTGTGTTGGTACATGGCTTATTTGGGTTCGATACGTTAGCGGGTGTGGATTACTTTTATGGGGTGCCTGAATCTTTAACCAAAGATGGCGCGAGCGTATACGTTGCACAAGTATCAGCGACGAATAGTTCAGAGGTTAGGGGAGAGCAATTATTGGCTCAGGTCGAGACACTTTTAGCGGCAACAGGAGCAAATAAGGTTAACCTTGTCGGGCACAGTCATGGTGGCCCCACGGCGCGGTATGTGGCCTCTGTCAGACCAGACCTTGTCGCATCGGTAACGAGTATTGGCGGCGTTCATAAAGGTTCAAAGGTAGCGGATTTAGTTCGTGGAACCGTACCTGAAGGGTCTGTCACTGAGGGAATTGCGGTTAAGTTGGCGGGTGGTTTGACGACACTCATCAATCTATTGTCTGGTGGCTCAGACCTCGAACAAGATGGCTTGGCATCACTAGAAGCGTTGACGACAGAAGGTTCTCTTGCTTTCAATCAATTTTATCCTGAAGGGGTTCCAACCTCTGCATGTGGTGATGGTGAGTGGCAAGCCAGTAACGGCGTTTATTACTACTCATGGACAGGGTCTTCCACTTTTACCAATCTTTTGGACCCGACCGATGCGGCGATGACAGTGCTAGGTTTAGCGTTTAACGAACCAAATGATGGGCTTGTTGGAGCTTGTAGTGCTCACCTAGGTAAAGTGATTGGGGATGATTACAAAATGAATCATCTGGATGAGATCAACGGTTTGTTGGGCATCCATCATTTGTTTGAGACTGACCCGGTAACATTGTATCGCCAGCACGCGAACCGATTGAAGTTGGCTGGCTTGTAGCTTGTACTGATGATTCGTTAACACAATAAGGAAAATATAATGAATAAGGCCGCCATTTTTTCGATAACCACGATAGCCCTGATGAGTGCAGCGGCGGTCTTTATTTTATATCCAGTGGAAGAGAGCTTAAACCCAAGCGGTGACGAACAACAAAGTATCTCCTCGTTGAAAGTGAGCTCTCAACAAGATACTGATATTGATAGTGCATCGGCCAAAGACACTATGGATTACTTCGTCTCTGGACAAACAGAGCTAACCCTTGAAGATATTCGTAACAACGTTGCTCAGCACCATGCTCAATCAAAAGGTGCAATTGTCGATGAAGCCTTGTTTGCCAAATATCTTGATTACAAGTCGGCATTGACGTCATTGGACGTTCAGTTCGACCCCACCTCGCTCTCTGTCGATGATCTGCAACGCTTAAACCAAGCCTTACTTGATCTCCAGGCTCAGTTTTTTAGCCCGAGCGAGATAAGTATCTTATTTACTCACGATAACCAAATGAGGGAGGTTGCTTTAGAGAAGCTTCGATTGAAGCAAGAAGGGCTGAGTGAGCTGGAATACCAACAACGGTTAGATTCTTTAATCTCTGAGCAAGCAGACTACGTCCAAACGAGCCACAAGAATCAGGTGTTGCTTCAACAATTATCCAAGTCTGAAGGGCTTGAACAGCAAGAGAAATACTTGAAGCGAAATGAACTGGTGGGTGAAGATGCCGCGCAAAGGCTTGAAGAGCTCGACCAACAAAGAGCTGATTTTGAGGGGACTTTAGAGATTTACTTAGCGGAACGAAAAGATATTTTAGACGACGCAGGGCTATCACAAGTCGAACGACAAGAGACAATCGCGGAACTCAGAGTTGCCCACTTTCCTTCAAAGCAGATCCGAAGAGTAGAAGCGATAGAACGGATTTGGGACGCAGAGCTTGAGTAGTGAGGTTCGTTCAATGAAAGAGCCTATGAATAAAAAAACCAGTCACGAGTGACTGGTTTTTTGCTACGAGGCGGGTTGTTTCGACTATAAAGTCAAACCCTAAACCTTGAAGTAACCCAACTGTTGTTTCTGTTGCTCTGCAAGGTTCGATAGCTCATGGCTTGCAGCAGCAGCTTGAGTAATCCCGGTTACGTTCTGGCTTACTAAGCTGTAGATGTTGGAGATATTGCGGTTGATGTCTGACGTCACTTGGCTTTGCTCTTCGGCTGCAGAGGCTACCTGAGTGTTAATTTCCGTCATGTCTGTTACCGAGTTGGCAATACCAGAAAGAGCCTCGCTTACTTCAGCTGCAAGTGTTTGGTTGTGCTCTAGCATCGCCAGTGAGCTGCTCATGCTCTCGTTCGCATTGCCAGATTGAACCTGCAAACCTTCGATAATGGTTTGTATCTCTTTGGTTGAGTCTTGAGTACGTGCCGCTAGCATTCGAACCTCATCGGCAACCACAGCGAAACCACGACCACTTTCTCCCGCACGCGCCGCTTCAATAGCTGCATTCAGCGCAAGTAGGTTGGTCTGTTCAGAGATGCTTTGAATCACCTCAATCACTTTACCTATCTGTTCTGAGTGCTCTTTCAGTGTTCCCACAACATTCGCTGCTTCACTAAGCTGAATAGCCATTTGCTCATTGGCTTTGTTGCTCTCGTTAAACAAACTCATGCTGTGCGTTGCCATTTCGTCGGCTTGCTTAGATGCCGAATCTGCTTGAACTGCATTTTCGTTAACGTGAGAAGCTGTGCTCTCCAATTGATTCACTGCAGAAGCAACTTGCTCAACTTCTTGCTTCTCTTGATCTGAGTTCACGCTTGATTGCGTCATTACTGCAGCCAGCTCTGTGGATGCAGAAGCGACTTCAATACTGATTCGAGAAAGTGAACTTACGGTGTCACGCAGTTGGTCTACTGATTGGTTTACGTCTTTTGCTAAGCGAGAGATTTCGTTGTCGCCGTACTCTTCTGCTTTTACTAGCAAGTTACCATTTGCGACTTCGCGCATAGTTGCTTGAATATTGCTGATCGGCTTAACAATGATGCTTGCGAGTACCCAACTGATGAGTAATGCGATTGAAAGGATAACTAATAGAGCTACCGTTGCCGTATTAAGTGTATTGGTGTGTTGCTGACCATTGATGTCTACTTCTTGCGTTGCAAGTAAGTTGAGCTTTTTAGATAGGGTATTGATGGCTTGTACCATCTCGTTACCTGCATGACGGTATTGGTCAATAGCCACTTGGTAACGTGCATCGAAGTCAGAAGACAGAGCTGAATTACCATGTTTTGCCTTTAGCAAAGGAAGCATTGTTGTACGAGAAAAGTCGACATAGTGATTCATCGCCTTACTCATTGCTGCCACTTCGTCTTGCATCCCCGGCACAGTATTTAAGGAGTCTAATAGACGAGTGTTTAGGTCGCGCTTTTCATTAAGAGTTTGAACTAACGTTTTCACATCATCTGCATTGAACAAGCTGTAGATCGCTTTGATGCGCATACCGTAGCTGTTGTCGACGATTTCGCTGAGTTCTTCTTTATGTAGGATCAGTTGGTCTGTTGCGATAGATACCTCTTTAAAGGCATTTTCTAGTTTGTCACCACCGATAATAACCCCCGTCAAAAGCAATACGACGGAAAAGAGTACAGGTATTAGTATTTGTATTTTTATAGATAAGCCACTGAGAAGTTGGCGCATGTAATGTCCCTCTTTGAATAAATAAATGAGCAGAAGCAATTGTTATTATTGTTATTAGCAGGTGATTCTAACTTCTGAGAATGACAATTCAATCAGTAATAGATTCGATTTAGATATATGCGATAGGTATTTGATAAATATTGATTATTTATCGTTCAATTAAGCCTTTTAACCTTTGTAAAGGTAAGGCTAATAAGGGGAGAGTTGGCCATGTTCTACGTAAAAATCAGCATTGATGGTTATTTGAGCGGGTTGTTTTAATTTGGTTGGAATAAATACTTAGTGCTTATAGAACAAGGCAATGTATTACCTCGAAGGCATCTAATAAGGAGAAAACAAGAAAATAAATTGCAGTTGTCATATAGGCTTCAATTTAGTGAAACACAACTGTCACATTCGGATTCTAAAGTGGGCACCGTTCAAGCAAACACAACATTACGGCAATAACGCCACTAAAGGAAATTTGTGATGAAAAAGACAGTTATCGGTGCAATCGCACTTCTAGGCGCTCTAACAGTGAATACAGCTTCAGCTAAAGAAACTATCTCTGTAGTTGGCTCTAACAGTGCTTCTCCACTGGTTGAAGTTTTTGCAGAAACCTACATGAATAAAGGCGAACCAGTGTTCATCGAAATTCAAGCTCCAGGTTCTTCTGCAGGCATCAAAGCAGCAAAAAATGGAAGTGCTGACCTAGGTATCTCTTCTCGTGACCTTAAAGAAGAAGAGAAATCTGCTGACCTGAAAGAGCTAGTTATCGCTCGTGACGGTATCGCAGTTGTTGTAAACCCAAATAACGAAGTATCTGCTCTTACTGCTGAGCAAATCACTTCAATCTACAAAGGCGACATCACTAACTGGAAAGATGTTGGTGGTGCAGACAAGCCAATCGTAGCAATCACTCGTGATACTGCATCTGGTACACGTGGTGCATTCGAAGACATCATGAAGCTTAAGAAGAAGATCGGCGATAAGAAAGTATCGGCTATCTCTCAACGTGCACAAGTTGCTAACGGTAACGGCGCACTTAAAGTTTCTGTAGCAAGCAACCCATACGCAATCGGCTTTATCTCTCTAGGTACAGTTGACGAATCTGTTCAAGCTCTAACTATCGACGGCGCTGAAGCGACTGTAGATAACGTTAAGAACGGTTCTTACAAAGTTGCTCGTCCTTTCCTAGTACTTTACAAGTCTGGCGCTCCAACAGCTGAAACTCAACAGTTCCTAGACTGGATGGTTGCAGACGAAGCTCAAGCTATCGCTGGTAAGAAAGGCTACATCACAGTTAACTAATCTTAACTGACTCACTTTAAATGATTGCTCAGCCTGACTTTAGGCTGAGCCTTTTCTTTCAACTTTGGTTATTTCGAGCTCTTTTTGAGCCACAAAGTTTGAGATTTTATATATGACCATCGCAAATAGTGAAAAGCTTATGAATACTGAAGCGACTCAAATCAATAAGCCGAGTCTGCGCACCAAGAAGCGCGTTGACTGGAGAGAAAGAATCTTCCACGGCTTGTTCTTATCGAGTGCTGTAATCGGCATCGTATCACTAGCCGTTATCGCTTACTTTATCGTTGCAGAGAGTATCCCTGCATTCCAAGAAGCCGGTGTTTCTGGCATCGTTTTGGGTGTTGACTGGTTACCTCCAGCTCTATTCGGTGTTGCAACTATGATTGTTGCATCGATTGTGTCGACACTAGGCGCTGTAGTTGTTGGTGTTCCAGTAGGTGTACTAACCGCTATTTTTATTGCTGAGATTGCTCCTAAGCGTCTTGCAGATATTATTCGACCAGCAGTTGAACTTCTAGCGGGTATCCCGTCGGTAGTTTACGGCTTCTTTGGTCTAGTAATCATCGTTCCAATGATTCAGAACATCTTCTCTGTACCAGCGGGTAACACTATTCTGGCAGGTATCATCGTTCTAGGTATCATGATTCTTCCTACCGTTATTACGGTTTCTGAAACTTCGATTCGTGCGGTACCTCGTACGTACAAAGAAGGTTCACTTGCACTGGGTGCTTCTAAAATCTATACGATTTTTAAGCTGCTCGTTCCTGCTGCTCGTTCAGGCATTATGACTGGTGTGATTCTAGGTATCGGTCGTGCACTTGGTGAAACCATGGCAATCATCATGGTGATGGGTAACGCTCCAGCAATGCCAGAAGGTATTTTGGACTCGGCTCGTACACTAACAGCAAACATTGCGATTGAGATGTCTTACGCAAGTGGCGTTCACGCAAATGCACTCTACGCAACCGGTGTTGTACTTCTAGTGTTCATCATGATGTTAAATGGTGCTCTACTTTATCTTAACCGTGAAAAATCGAAGTAAGCGGGGATGAGTAATATGGATCTCGTAAAACTAAAACAAGCCCGTCAAACTAAAGATAACATCCTAAAGGGTTTTATCTGGGCGGCAGCAGCAGTCACTGTTGGTTTCTTATTCTGGATTATTTGGTACATCCTATCGAACGGTCTGCAATACGTAGATTGGAACTTCATCACTGACGATTACACTCGTACTGGTGAAGAGCGTGGTATTTTCCCAATGATCATCGCCACGATCTACATGGTAATTGCATCGATTGCCGTTGCAGCACCACTGGGTATCATGACGGCAATCTACCTAACTGAATATGCGAAAGTTGGTAGCCGACTGGTTAAAGCGATTCGGTTCTGTACTGAGTCTCTAGCGGGTATTCCGTCGATTATCTTCGGTCTATTCGGTATGACTTTCTTTGTATCGATTCTTGGTCTTGGCTTCTCGATTCTATCGGGTGCACTAACGCTAAGTATTCTGATTCTTCCTGTAATCATTCGTACTACAGAAGAAGCATTGATGGCAGTACCACAAACTTACCGTGAAGGCTCATATGGCCTTGGCGCTTCAAAAATCTACACTATCTGGCGTTTGATCTTACCAAGCGCAATGCCAGGTATCTTAACTTCGGTCATTCTTAGTATTGGTCGTGTAATTGGTGAATCAGCGCCTGTGTTCTTAACAGCAGGTATGGTGGCACGTGTTCCTGAATCTGTATTTGATTCTGGACGTACACTAACGGTTCACTTATATAAGCTGACAACAGAGCTATTTACTATCGATGAGTGGAACCAAGCCTACGGCACGGCGACAGTCCTAATCGTATTGGTTCTCTTGATCAACATGGTTACAAAACTGATTGCGAGACGCTTCAACACGGCAACTTACTAAGCTCACTAGCTACTGGCTCAACAATAAAGAGAGCCCCCGTGATAAAGAAAGCATCAAGTTAGACACGAATTTAAGAATTTAGAGATTACGAACATGAACAAATTTGATATTGAGAACCTAGATCTGTTTTACGGCGACAACCAAGCGCTTAAATCTATCAACCTGCCAATTCCAACTCGCCAGGTTACTGCTCTGATTGGCCCGTCTGGCTGTGGTAAATCAACACTATTGCGTTGTTTGAACCGCATGAATGACCTAATTGAAGGCGTTACGATTAAGGGTAAGCTGGATATGGATGGCACTGACATCTACGGTAATATCGATGTTGCTGACCTACGTATCCGCGTAGGTATGGTATTCCAAAAGCCAAACCCGTTCCCAATGAGCATCTACGAGAACGTGGCATACGGCCTACGTGCTCAAGGTATCAAAGACAAAAAACACATTGATGAAGTGGTTGAGCGCTCGCTACGCAGTGCTGCACTGTGGGATGAAGTAAAAGACCGTCTTAAAGCGCATGCATTTGGTCTGTCTGGTGGTCAACAACAGCGTCTATGTATCGCACGTACGATTGCAATGGAACCAGATGTAATCCTGATGGATGAACCAACATCGGCTCTAGATCCAATCGCGACACACAAGATTGAAGAATTGATGGAAGATCTGAAGAAAGACTTCACTATCGTTATCGTAACGCACTCAATGCAGCAAGCGCGTCGTATCTCAGACCGTACCGCTTTCTTCCTCATGGGAGAGCTTGTAGAGCATAACGAAACCAGTGTTATCTTCAGTGAACCAAAAGATGATCGTACTAAAGGTTACGTAAACGGTGACTTTGGTTAATCGATGATTTACGTGCGGTGTTTAAGCGATTAGATACCTTTGCACACTAACTGAAACGCAGGTTAGATAATCGATTCGATCAATAGAATTATCACTATAACTATAAGCGATGGAAGTTTTGCCCCACTTTAGGTGGGGCTTTTTTATGCCTCTAAAAAAGCCCTAATGTCGACGAAAATTTGGGCAGAGAATCCCATTTTTGTCGTCCTTCTCATGCTTGTGATAATGTAAAAGGTGAAACTGCGACCCGCTTAACATCTCATTTTTACTTACATTGATTGCATATCAAGCCTTCTGTATTTTTGCTTTATTCTTAATCGCCAATGGAAGGAAGCTGTGCCTGTTAAAGCCTTTGCAAAACAAATATCTGCGACACGCGACCACCGTCTGTTGGCTGAGTCTCTTTTTGACTATCTAGTTAAGGTACTTACTCCAAAAGGGATAGGAATATTTGCTGAACCGACGCCGGAGAGCGACGCATTACCGCTTTTTTCTTATGGCGACCTAACCTCATTGGCGAGCTACCCCTCTACATTTTGGCCGTGGGTCTCACAGTTTGATACCGCAGACGGTGTGTTACCGATGGCAATCAACACCTGTAATTGGGAACACATGAAAGTGCTTGGTGGGGAGTCGTTTATCATGATGCTCGACAACGCGCCTGCCTCCAGAACTTATTTAATTGTTCAAAATTGCAATGCTGAGAAGGTTAATCAAACCTTTGACCAAGATCTTGATGTGTTACAGCTCGCGGCTGCCCGTTGGCAATGTATTCGTGCCGAAAAGAATGCGGCGCTTGAAATCAAAAATAGAGACACTCGTGAAGCTCAATATTTAGATGAGATAAAGCTACGTGAACTGTTTGTTGAGAACATGAAGTTGGTTCATCAGGTCGCGCTTGAGCTTTCCAATCCCGAATCACTAGACGCTTTGTATAAAGCATCGGTTGAGGCTGTACGAGATAGGTTAGGGTTTGATCGTGCGATCTTCATGTTACTTGATATGAAAAAGCGCTGCTTCAGTGGTACTTATGGCACCGACGAAGCGGGTAAAACCAACAGTGAACACCACACTCAATACGATTTGCATCAACTTGAAGCGGAATACATCGAAGCGCTGTCTGATAACCATACTAATCTAGTCATCATCGATAATGCACCTCTGTATACAGAAGGTAAGGTGGTCGGGCAGGGCTGGAATGGCATGCTCATCTTGCGTGAAGGCGATAAACCTGTTGGTTGGATTGCCATGGATAACTACATTCATCGTTCACCGATTACTAACTATCAAAAGCAGATGCTTGAGTCTTTTGGCTCTCTGCTTTCTCAGATCTATATTCGCAAGCGCCAAGAGCAGAACATACGTATGTTGCACTCGAGTATGGTTGAGCTGTCTCGATGCGATAGCGTCAGTGAAGTCTGTAAGTCTGCCGTTAGTTTTGCGATTCAACATCTAGGTATCGATCGACTGGCTGTTTTCCTAACAGACAAAAAGTGCAGTTACATGCAGGGTACTTGGGGTACCGACATCAAAGGCGATATTGTCGATGAGTCCTATTATCGCTCTGAGCTGGTGGAACGTGACATTGTAGCCGCAGCGCGTGCTTGCCCGAATCAAGTCGCCTTCGAAGAATCGGTCCCTATTTACCATGATTTCAATATTGTCGGCGTTGGTTGGACGGCCATGACTATGCTCACCACAAACACGGGTGAGCCTATTGCGTTTATCGCTGCCGATAACTTGCTAACTCGTAGCCCGCTTACCTCACAGCTTCGTGAGGTCATACGTATCTTTGCTTCGAGCCTTGCTGAGGTGCTGCAAAGAACCATGGCTCAAGAAGAACTTAAAAAGCTCAATGAAACACTGGAGCAAGAAGTCAGTAAGCGCACCCAAGAGCTAGAGTTGGCGAATGAGCAATTAGATATCATTTCTAAACTCGACCCTCTGACGCGCCTTGGAAACCGCCGTATGTTGTCGCAGGTTTTAGAAGACTTGAACGGTGACGATCAAGGGGCGTTTGCCTTACAGAACGAAATCACATTTGGCTTGATTCTCGTCGACCTCGACCACTTTGGTTTGTACAACAGTGTCTATGGTCATACTGAAGGGGATGCGGCTCTTAGGACAGTAGGTGAGATACTGAATGCCCATGTTCACAATGATAAAGAAACCTTCTGTCGGATTGGCGGAGAGGAGTTTATGTTGTTGATGATTGGCACGAATCACTCAGAGACAAAGCAACGCGCAGAGTCGATTAGAAAATGCATTGAAGAGGCAAAAATCCTGCATTGTGAAAGTAGTACCAGCCCCTATTTAACCGCATCCGTTGGTTATGCCTCGATAACGTCTGACCAGCATCAGTTCGACTTTGATTTGTTGTATGGCAAGGCAGATAAAGCCTTGTATCAAGCCAAAGATTCGGGGCGAAATCGAATTGTTTCTGCATTAAAACGTAAAAAAGTCACAGTCTCTCTTTCTTAAAATAAAGGCCGTTAATCTCCATATGATCAACGGCCTTTGTGCTTTACTGTTCTTGATGAGCAGTGTCGACTAAAGCTTTTCTAGCGAGCTATTCTGCTTTTTACTCGCGACTCTTTTGGGCTTCTTCACTGCTTTGATTGCCAGCTCAGGGCTCCAGGTTTGGGCTGGTGAACCGGCTTTACCATAAAGGCTTTGGTTTAGCTTGGCGAGTTCGGCTTCAACGGCTTGTAACGTCTCATCACTTAGATCTGTATTTTCAGATTTCCATTGCTCGAATAAGGTTCTGGTCATCACGCCATCTTTCGTTCTTAGAGCTTCAATAAGCGCTTCTGCGGTATCTGATTGACGTTCAACAGTGCGTGTTGGTTTTGTCGTTACACCGCGGCGTGACCAGAAGTAGAATGCCAATGCTGAGCTGATTAGCCACAAAGCTGCAAATAGGGCGGTGAGATAAGGCCAGAACCCTGGGTTATCGACGTTAATCACCGTTGGCGCTGTTTGTTGGAGCGGCGCGCTAGCAACAGGAGGTGCGCTTGATACAACACGATCACTTGCTGTTACGGTTAGCTCTAGGCCCTGAGCTTTACTGGTTTGTTCTGATTGGGCATCAGTATTGAACCAAGCTTGGGAAACATCCGGAAGTGACATGTTTCCTGCCTCTTTTGGGATTAGAACCTGTTTGTACACCACCACCGCATCGCCGGACTGTGTGGTACCAAATTGCGGCTTTTCTTCATAAACACGAACCGATTTAGGGTAAGTGATATTCAGTTTTGGTAGTTGGTGCTGCGTTAAGTTACTCGCCGTCATGGTAATAGTACGAGTTAACGAATCACCCGCTTCCATTTCGATGGCTTGCTTATCGCCTTCTAATCCTTTGTTACCGGTTAATTCGTTACCTTGGCTATCAGACCATTGCTGTATCAATTTGAAGTTTGATGTTGGTAACCACTCACCCTTGTAGCCTTTTGGCACATCCTTTACGGTGACATCTAAGGTTTCAACGGGTGTGTCGAGTTGGAACAAACGTGTTGTACTAGAGTTGTTGGTTGAGTAGACAACAGCTCCTGTTAGCTTCGGCCCGTTCAGCTTAAATTGACCTGCTTTTTGCGATGAGATACGGAATGACTGTTGAACTACCGTCACCTCCTTTCCATTGAGAACGTCTTGAAATTGCTTTGATTCCCCAATAGGTTCCACATCTAAGCCTGAAGAGCTCGGTGGCGCGATTATCGGATCTTGAAGCCTTCTTGGATCCGCTTTAATGATCAGTTTTACATCAAGCTCTGCGGTCTCTTGTGGGTATAGTGAGTTCTTACTTAGATTAAGTTGAAACTCAGCCATATCATGTTGAGTTGGCGCCGCTTTATTAACGGCGACATTGATGGTGATAGGCTTGGTTTTAACCCCTTCAATGTCAAAGCTAGGGATCTGTATCTGGCCTAAGCGCAGTGGAGCAAGGGTGATGTTCCACTCGCTTGACACCGAACGGCTACCATTAATGATGCGCATCGATGACCCAAAGCTTGGTGTGCCAACATAGAAGTCTTGCTGAAGCGCGGTGAGATCCAGAGCATCAGAAGAGACCTTCTCGTCGGTGGTAACTCTAAGTAGGAAGACTTCATCTTTGGTGACACTGTTCTGTGAAACACTTGCTACGGCATTAGCAGCCAATGCTGAAAATGACGAGAAAGCGCCCAACAGCAGCGTTAGGGCTATCGATAAAAATGGCTTGTTTAGAAATCGCATGGTTACCACTTTTTGTTCTGGTTGTTAGGAGCACTTTTTTGTTGTGCTTGTAAAATCATTTGCGCTTTAAGCAGTTGGCTTGGGTCACGCGCACTCTCTACTTGCTCAAGCTTTCGCATATCCGGGTCACTCGATAGCGGTTGCCCTGAGGCCTGTGCTACAGCCTGTTGAGCGTCTTTATCACCTTTCTTATCTGAAGCTTGCTGTGCGCTTGCACTTTGAGGCTGTGGCTTATCCTGCTCTTTTTCCTCAGACTGGCTTGCTGTACTCGGCTGCTTAGATTGCTCGCCCTCTTGTTCGCCTGCGTTTGCACTCGATTGGTCTTCGGCTTGATCTTGGTTTGTGTTTTGAGATTGGCTATCAGCTTTGCTCTGCGAATTTTCAGCATCTGCAGAGTTTTGTTGTTGATCCTGTGAGCCTTGCGAAGAATCATTTTGCTGACCTTGCTGACCTTGCTGACCTTGCTGACCTTGCTGACCTTGCTGACCTTGCTGACCTTGCTGACCTTGCTGACCTTGCTGACCTTGCTGACCTTGCTGATTCTGCTGGTCTTGGCCTTGGTCTTGGTCTTTTTGGTCTTTGGATTCAGAATTATCTTGCTGTTGCTGTTGCTGTTGCTGTTGCTGCTTCTGAGCTTGTTTCACGATTTCTAGATTCTTCTTCGCATACTCATGAGCAGGGTTGTTTTCGAGAATGCGTTGATACTCTTCGATCGCTTGATCGTACTTGCCTTGCTGTGCTTGAGCATTCGCAAGGTTGTAACGAGCACTTTCATCAGTTAAACCTTGTAGTGTTTGCTCAGCCGCTTCGAAGTCTCCCGCTTTGTACTGTGAGATGCCTTTCCACTCTTGCTGTTTGAATTGTTCCGCAGCCTGCTGGAAATCTTCATCTTGATAAAACTGATAACCTACTTGGTCGTCGGTTTTCCATGGGCTTGCAAACGCCGTGTTCGGTTGGCTAAAAGACAAAACCACAGCCAAGCCGCACCAAATAACGCCTTTTCTGAAAAGCCCAAGTGCAGGTAGCAAGAGGAATGGCAGTAGCCAAAAGCCATTGTTGACTCTGGTGTTGAGTGAGTTATTGGTTTTGGTTACTTCTGTCGTTGTTGCAATGCGGTCGAGATAATTCGCTATGTGTTCAACATCCGAATTATCAAATTGAACCTCAGTAAAGGTGCCACCATAGCTGCGTGTCAGATCGCGCATGTTTTTTAAGTTGGTTCTTGCCACTACCGTCTGTCCTGAGTCGGTTTGCATCATCGAGCCACTTGGTAATGAGATTGGTGCGCCACTTTCACTGCCCACAGCTAAGATAGATAGCGTCCAATTGCCTCCAGATAGTAGCGAGTCGATCTCTTTCTTTTCTTGGTCATCGATGTCATCGGCAATGAGTACCAAATCACCTTGGTAGATCTTTGCACGAGTCATCATCTCAATGGCAAGCTTAACCGCTGCGGGGGCATTACTGCCTTGGTAAGGCATGATATCCGGAGACAAGTTCGGTACTTGGCTCTTAATGGTGTTGATGTCTGACGTTAGTGGGCTAATGGTATAAGCATCGCCAGCGTAAGCGACCATTCCGGTTAAGCCCTCATTCCACAATGAGAGTAGATCGAGCGCTTTATATCGCACTTGCGTTAAACGGTTTGGTTTTATGTCGGTAGCGTAGAGCGACATCGACATATCCATCATCACAACTCGTGCCTGTGTTTTTTCAAAGCTAGGCTGCTCATTGTTTTGAAAGCTTGGTCCGGCTAGCGCAATAACACCAACCAACCACCAGATCCCAAAGTAAGTACTGCGGTTTTTAGACGGTTTGCTTGATTCTGGGGCTAAATATCGCGCGATATGAGAAGCCAATAACCCTTGTTTTGATTGCCTCTTGCTGAGCCACCAAATAGCGGGCAGGGCAGCAAGTGCTAACAACCAATATGGGTAGATAAAAGTAAAGTTAGACATTGTTTCTCCTAATGGCTAACAGCATAAATGCGAAGAACATGGCAGCCGACAAAGGCCATACAAACCACTCTTGTTGTGGTCGCCAGATTTTGGTCGCATTTGTCACGGGTTCTAGTTGGTTGATAGTGTCGTAAATCGTTGCCAGCTCTTTGCTGTCACGCGCCCGGAAATATTGGCCGCCAGTGCGTTTTGCTATTTCCATTAGCGTGCGTTCATCTAAATCTTGAGCGGTGTTTACTTTACGAGTCATGAAGAACTCTTTAACCATCATTTCGCCTGCGCCAACACCGACGGTGTAGATGGTTGCGTTGTACTTCTTGGCAATATCTGCAGCCTCTAATGGGTCTAACACTCCGGCGGTATTGCTGCCGTCACTAAGTAGAACCATCACACGTTGAGGCGCATCACTATCTACAAAGGTCTTGGTTGCTAGGCCAATGCCGTCACCAATCGCGGTTTGATTACCGATCAGTCTTAGGACTGCTTGATTGAGTTGCTGTGACAGCGTGTCTCTATCCAAAGTCAAAGGTGTTTGTAGGTAGGCATGATCGGCAAAGAGCACCAAACCAACTCGGTCGCCTTTGCGGCGTTCAATGAAGTCACTCAACACATGTTTCACTGCCGATAAGCGGTCGATGTACTCGCCATTGAATTGCATGTCCTCTTGGCTCATGGAGTAGGAGAGGTCGACAACCAACATCAAATCACGGTGCTTCGGTTGAAACTCAACGGGTTCGCCATACCAGACCGGGCGAGCGCTCGCCGTTACTAGCAGTAGCCAAATAAGCACTGACAGCGCCTTTGGCAAGCGGGTGCTTGGCGTTTTGGTATTACTGTCTTCTGGCAAAAATGGAAGCTTGAGAGCACCGCTTGATTCTGCTTTAGGTGAGAACAAGTAAACGAGAAACGGTAATGGCGCGAGGAAAAACATCCACCACCAAACGAATTCAATGTTTAGTAAGTTAGTGCTTAGGAGATTACTCATAACGACCTCGCTTTGGAGGAAGGGCTTTGCGAATCCAAGTTTCGCAGTCAGTCACCAATTGTTGTTGGACTTTATGTTGTTCTTCGTTCATTGAAGTTGGATCTTGATAGAGTGACTGTTGCCAATGAGCTTGTTTCTCTACAAACAACGGTTTTTTCAATTGCGCGTCTAAGAACTTCAACCAATCATCGCCGGCTAGGCCTGCTACTTTTTCTCGTGGGAAGTAGCTCAATGCAGCCTGACGAAGGATGCGTTGTGCTTCACTTGGAGATAAACGATCTGAAGACTGACTATTAGTGAAGTAAGACAGCGCTTCTTGCTTCGCCTGTTGATTGTTTTTCCTGCGTCTTACAATAAAAAATACAAGGGCAATCAAGATGATGGATGTGACAATCACTGCCCACCAACCCCACGCTAGAGGCCACCATGTTGGCGCATCTGGTGTAATTACAGGGCTTAAATCTAAGGGCTGCTTCATGACTGAGATCCTGATATCTGGCTCATCAATGGCAGTGCACTCGACAACGAGCTATAGGGTATCGCGAGAGATAAGCTCAGTTGTTGTAGCTGCTGCTTTTTTAGTGAGAACGCGTGATTGAGTTTTTGCTTCTCTTTCGTAGAGGAGAAGTTAAACCATTGCGTTTTATTGCCATCGGTGACTTGTTTTGAGCCTTTATAGGCCGTTTGACCTTGCTCTAGCGGATCATAAAAATGTACCAGACGTACTCTGTTGTGTCGGCGAATTTGGCCGATAAGTGAGTAGTCACTTTCTTGGTAACGCACAAAGTCACTGAGCATAATAATATCGCTTCCTTTTGGGCAAAGTTGATGAAGAGACTTCAATCCATGCTCCAAGGTGGTATCGCAACGATTATCGTCGT
The DNA here is from genome assembly GCF_013114525.1 of Vibrio sp. T3Y01. NCBI lineage: Bacteria > Pseudomonadati > Pseudomonadota > Gammaproteobacteria > Vibrionales > Vibrionaceae > Vibrio > Vibrio sp. T3Y01. Next base: position 133,187 of record NZ_VTXJ01000001.1, read on the forward strand.
TGGTTAGCGCTGCATTATTGATTTCTATGACTTTTTGCAAAATACGCAAAGGAGCATGGTTACTGCCACTCGGTTTGATTTCTATGATTTCTTTGCCGGTATCGATGACTGCGCCAATTCGGTCTTTTTGAGCGACGGTTAACCAGCACAATTGACTAGCAAAGTGCGCAAGTTGAACCGATTTCAGCAATAGGGTTGAACCGAAAATCATGCTACTTGATAAATCCAAGTACAAGATGACAGGCTGCTCTCTCTCTTCAGAGAACAGCTTAGTATGCGCTTTGCCTGTTCTTGCCGTTACTCGCCAGTCAATACTGCGTATGTCATCGCCCGCTTGGTACTGGCGAACTTCTGAGAAATTCATACCGCGACCTTTGCGGTTGCTTTCGTGTTGACCATTAAGCTGTGACCAGAGGCTTTTCGCTGGAGGCAACCATTGAACAGACTGCGCTTTGTACTGCAACAGTTCGTCTAGGTTCAGCATCACGCCGTCACTGTGGTTCGGTAATAAATTATTCATGCGCGTGTTCCTATGCGCTACCAACCAACGAAATAAGGTGTGCAATCACTTGGTTTGCTGTGACACCTTCAGCTTGTGCGTGGTAGCTACGAAGCAAGCGGTGACGCAAGACAGGAAATGCCATCGTTTGAACATCTTGAGGTGTGACATAGTCGCGACCTGCAAGCCAAGCATGTGCACGAGCGCAGCGGTCTAGAGCAATCGTTGCACGCGGACTCACGCCCATATCTAGCCACTGATCCAGTTGGTCGCTGTACTGCTTAGGTTGGCGAGTCGCCATTACTAGTCTGATGATGTACTGCTCAATGGTATCTGCCATGTGGATATTGAGTACTTCTTGGCGCGCTTCAAAGATAGTCTGCTGAGAGATTTCTTGTGGTTGTACCGATTCGTTACCTTGAGCTTCACCGCGGTTGAGTCGCAGGATCTCAAGCTCGCTTTCCATGTCTGGGTATTCAACTTCTAGGTGCAGCAGGAAGCGGTCTAATTGAGCTTCAGGCAGTGGGTATGTGCCTTCTTGCTCAATCGGGTTTTGTGTCGCCATCACTAAAAACAAGTCTGGCAGGGCGTAGGTTTTTCGGCCTGCAGTGACTTGCTTTTCCGCCATCGCTTCTAACATCGCCGCTTGCACTTTTGCAGGAGCACGGTTGATCTCATCCGCCAGGATAAGCGAGTTAAAGATCGGCCCAGATTGGAAAGTAAATTCCCCTGTCTCAGGTCGGAAGATATCGGTACCCGTTAAGTCCGCAGGCAGTAAGTCAGGGGTAAATTGAATGCGGTGGAAATCCCCTTCAACACAATCAGCCAGTGATTTGACTGCGCGGGTCTTCGCTAACCCAGGAGGACCTTCAACCAGAATATGACCATCAGCAAGTAATGCGATCATCAGTTGTTTGACGAGCTCTTGCTGACCAATGATTTGAGACTCTAAATAGTTTTGAAGGACTTCGAAATTCGTTTTGTGCATTTTGGACTCTCTGGGTATCCATTTGATTTTTATTGTGAGTATTGGTCACTTTTCGAAAGCAAAAAGTTCCGGTACATCTACGTAATTTATTTTTTCAAATTTGGAATGATTTACAAGCGCTTAGCGAGAAACGCGTTTGATAGGTGGTTTTTACCATATCAATCGATGTTTATACACCAAAGTGCTTACTGAGGTAGTTGTGTATGGAAGTTTTAATTGCGTAGAGGGTCGATGAAGGTCGAATGACGGCATATTTGGTGTGCCGATGCTGTACGATTTTTGATGATTTTGCTTATTACATTGTTTTGCAAATTTTTGCGATATGACTCTTTAGATTTATGGGTATTGGTCGATACATAACTCAGACTGTGCATTTTAGCTTAAGAGTGCACTAAAAAGCCCTGTTTTTGGGATACAAATGAAGAGCGATTCTTTTTAAAAGGTCCAAATATGTTTAAAACTAACTCTCTGAGTATTAAGCAAAAGGTAGTACTAGGTATTACTTTTGCGGTTCTTGCCTCTACGGTTATTGTTGGCGCGATGGCACAGCAACAAGCACGAGACGTATTGAGTCATCGATTGGTCGATATTGAACTTCCTGGAATGCTAGAGCGAATCAATGGTGAGATTGACCGTGAAGTTTCCCAGTTATTACTGGCTGCTGAGCAAATCGCTTCAAATGAATTTATTTCTGATGCAATCGAGTCGACAGATCGCGATCCAGCGTTAGAGAGTAAGTTGGTTAAACAACTGAATAATGTGCGTAACCAATACAACTTAAATGATGCTTCAGTAGCAAACCGTCAAACGGCGTATTACTGGAACCAAAATGGCTTCCTACGCCAGCTTAATCAACAACAAGATGGTTGGTTCTTTGGCTTTACTCAATCTGGGAAGCCAACCATGGTGAGCATGTTCCAAGAAGCCAACGGTGAAGTGAAGATGTTCGCTAACTACCAACAGCCTTCTGGTTTGGCGATGTCTGGTCTATCAAAATCGATGGACGACATGGTGAGCCTTCTTAACGGCTTCAAAATTGAGAATACTGGTTTTGTATTCTTAACCAACAGCCAAGGTGACGTGCAGATTCACCGTGAGCGTTCTCGCAGTGATTCTTCTCTTCAACAACTTTACGGCCCTCAAGCAAGCCAACTTCTGAATAAGTCAGGTTTCAACCTGATCACGACAGAGAGCCAAGGCCAAGAACTGTTTGTGGCAAGTTTGTACGTGTCGTCAATGGATTGGTTCGTTATTGGCGTTGTTCCAACAGGTGAAGTGTTTGCTGAGCTAGATGAGACAGCCCAAAAGATGTTGATCATGACTGCGGTAGTGGCATTAGCATTTATCTTGATGGGCGTAGTACTAGCGAACAGCATCACTCAGCCAATCAAGCTATTGGCTAAGCGTTTCAGTGACCTTGGTGAAGGTGACGGTGATCTTGCGCAGCGTATTGAAGTGAAAGGCAATGATGAAATCGCTCAGCTTTCAAAAGGCTTCAATGGGTTCATTGAAAAGATTCATGAGTCGATGAAGGAGGTATGCTCTACAAGCCAAGCGCTTCAAGTGGCGGCAGAGAGCGTTTCTAACAAAGCACACATCACCCATGACAACAGCCAAGAGCAACGTGACCAAACTCTTCAAGTGGTGGCAGCGATCAACCAAATGGGTATGACCATCAGCGAGATCGCATCGAACGCCGCAACCGCAGCTGAAACGGCAACACAAGCTTCGAGTAATACTGAAGTTGGTCGCTCTGTGGTTAACAAAGCAAAAGATGCGATAAGCCGTTTGGCACAAGACATCGAAAGCACTGGTCAAGTGGTTGAGCAGCTTGCTTCAACAACGCAAGACATTGGCTCTATTCTGGGTGTTATCCGTGATATCTCAGAGCAAACCAACTTACTTGCATTGAATGCTGCGATTGAAGCTGCGCGTGCCGGTGAGCAAGGTCGTGGTTTTGCGGTAGTAGCGGATGAAGTTCGTAATTTAGCAAGTCGTACTGCAGATTCAACGGAAGAGATTCAGAAGATGATCAACCAACTGCAAAGCGATGCAAAAGATGCGGTAACCGCAATGAGTGCGGGTAAAGTGATTACGCTTGAAGGTGTATCAGCATCGGATGAAGCGGTTGATGTATTGGGTGGTATTTCTGACCGTATCGTTGATATTTCAGACCGCAACACGCAAGTCGCAACAGCAACTGAAGAGCAATCAACGGTGGTTCACACCATTAATCAGAATATCGAAGAGATCAACGCGATCAACGAAGTTACAACGGGCACAGCGGAGCAACTTGCTGAGGCGAGCCAAGAGCTTCGTGACTTGTCTTCTCGCCTAGATAAGATGGTTGGTTCATTCAAGCTTTAATCCTTTCAAGCTGTAACATGGCTTAGAAAGTGATATAGACGAAGAGCTGGATTCATTTCATCGTGAATCCGGCTCTTTTTATTGGTGGACTCATTTGCTTCTAACTGCCTTTAGCTTGATCTGGTTTCGGGCTTTGCTTTCAATCAACCTAGCATCATAGAGCGGAAATGAGTAAAATCTGATTAGGTTTAATATTTAGGTAAGTATGTATCATGAGCGATTTTGAAAAAGAACTAGAGCAGATGACTCAAGTGATGGGCGATGAGCCAGAAGTAAAACTGCCATCACTTGAAGAGCAGAAAGCGATTGTTGCTGAGTTCAAGCGACTAGAAGCGGAAGGCAAACTGACACCTGAAGTATTAGAAGCGCACTTTGGTCAGTTCAACAAAAAGAATGATACGCCAATTCACTAAGTTTAAAACAAACCTAGTTGTTGGGTTACAGCGTTAAATGATTGGTTGAGCTGAGGCTCAAACTAAACAGATAAAGGTCTAGCACACGCTAGGCCTTTTTTATTGCTTACTGATACAGGTCGAATCTAAAGAAAAAATCCCCCTTACAGCGTAAGAGGGATTTGAATTGGGCAAGTTATATCTTAAAGGCTTAGCGCTTATTCAGTGCCGTACTCTTTGTACAGGCGACGACATGCTTTGCCATCGCTGTGGAACAGGTGACAACGGTGCGCTGGGATACCGATAGCAAGCTTGTCGCCCGGCTCAACCGTTAGTGTGTCTGGTTGACGGTAGATAACATCAGCATCTGCACTTTCAAGGTTTAGGTAAACTTGAGTTTCGTTACCTAGCTTCTCAACAATCATCACTTCGCCTTCAATCGTTGCGTCGCCCGCTTCTGCAGACATCAAGTGCTCTGGACGAACACCTAGTGACATGCGGTCACCAACGTTAACGGTTGTACCATCAACAGGGATCCAGAAAGTCATGCCGTTTGAAAGCTGTACCAGTACGCGCTCTGCTTCCGCTTGTTCAATGTGTACAGACATAAAGTTCATCTTCGGCGAGCCAATAAAGCCAGCAACGAAACGGTTTTGAGGGTAGTGGTATAGGTCAAGTGGCTTACCAACTTGAGATACGTAACCGCCATCAAGTACAACGATTTTGTCAGCCATTGTCATCGCTTCCACTTGGTCGTGGGTAACGTAGATCATGGTGCAACCAAGCTGGCGTTGTAGTTTAGTGATTTGTGAACGCATTTGAACACGCAGAGCAGCATCTAGGTTAGATAGCGGTTCATCCAGTAGGAATACGTTTGGTTGAGAAACCAGAGTACGCCCAATTGCAACACGCTGGCGTTGACCACCAGAAAGTGCTTTAGGTTGGCGCTCTAGTAAGTGACCAAGCTGTAGGATTTCAGCCGCATGCTCAACACGCTTATCAATTTCTGCTTTGTCCGCTTTCGCTAGCTTAAGACCGAAAGACATGTTGTCGTAAAGGTTTAGGTGAGGGTATAGCGCGTATGATTGGAACACCATACCTACGCCACGCTTAGATGGCTCAACGTCGTTCATGCGTTGATCGCCAATGTACAAATCACCAGACGTAATGTCTTCTAGACCTGCGATACAACGTAATAGCGTCGATTTACCACAACCTGATGGTCCAACGAATACTACGAATTCACCTTCGTTGATGTCTAAGGTTACGTCCTTAGAAATCTGTACATCACCATATGATTTATAAACGTTTTTTAACGTGACACTCGCCATCTAGCTTGTCCTCGATCGATCAAATTTTAAGTTTTACTGCTTATCATTATAAGAAATTTTTGGGTCAGCAGTAACTGTAGGAATTGGTAAGTATTGAGTGAGTAAGAAAAAAGTGGGTGAGACTTGGATTCTGTAACCAAGCCCACCCGTCATAGCCAAACTGGTGCCTATTTCCCCCACATCCAGCTAAACCTCCCCCGTGATTCCATCACAGATTTAGCTCGATGCTTAATAAAGACAACAGCGGGCAGTGAAGCCAACTTAATGCATTATGTATGAAACACAACACTCGCTGGTAAAGGGTTCTTACTATCCACTCTTGGATGGATGCAGTTTCGGTGAATTAGCGTAAGCGTACATCCTCCTAATGGAAAATTAACTAGGGGGAGTAGGAGGGGAGGAGTAGATATAGGGGTTTAATAATAATTGGCGATCCAGTTCAAATAAATCCACCGCATAACGGTGATGCTGATCACGATGAGTATGTGTTTTGTGATTCTAGTCTCTAATCTGACCGGATGGTGATCACGAATTTAAGCCATAATAGCTAGGGCGTAGTGGCTAGGATGATGAGCTAGGGGCTGTTTTCTCAGATCATAACCGTCGAAAACTGGCTCGTCTTGTTAGATGTGCCCTACGTATAAATATAAAAAGGATATTCACATGAAAAACGCTCTAAGCGCTGTAGCTCTAGGTACATTAGTTGCTCTGGGTTCTTTTGGTGCAAACGCTGCTATCGAAGAAGGACAACTAACAATCTGGGTAGGTGGTGACAAAGCTTACGAAGGCATGGCTGAAGTAGGCAAACGCTTTGAAGAAGATACTGGTGTTAAAGTAACAGTAGCTTTCCCTGACAAACTAGAAGAGAAGTTCTCTCAAGTTGCAGCTGCTGGTGACGGCCCAGATATGATTTTCTACGCACACGACCGTTTCGGTGGTTTCGCGGAAGCAGGTCTTCTTGTTGATATCAAACCTTCTAAAGAGACAAAAGAAGGTATCGTAGACTTCGCATGGGACGCAGTTTCTTACGAAGGTAAGACAATCGCATACCCTGTTGCTGTTGAGTCAGTTTCTCTAATCTACAACAAAGCACTTGTTCCTAACCCACCTAAGTCTTGGGAAGAGATCCCAGCACTTAACGCTGAACTTCAAAAAGAAGGCAAGAAAGCGATCATGTGGCCTCTACGTGGTGGCGCATACTTCACATGGCCTCTACTAGCAGCTGACGGCGGTTACGCATTCAAACAGACTGCAGAAGGTTACGACATTAAAGATGCGGGCGTAGCGACTGATGGTGTTCAGAAGTCTCTAGGTTTCATCGAGAAGATGGTACAAGACAAAGTTATCTCAGCAGACATGGACTACTCAGTAGCTGAGTCTGAATTCGTTGCGGGTAACGTTGCAATGACTATCAACGGTCCTTGGGGCTGGGCAAACATCGAGAAAGCTGGCGTAGACTACGGCGTAGCAACACTGCCTAAATTCAACGGTAAAGCGTCTAAGCCTTTCGTTGGCGTATGGGCTGGTGGTATCAGCACAGCTTCTCCAAACCGCGACCTAGCGGTTGAGTTCATGGAAAACTACCTTCTGACTGATGAAGGTATGAAGAGCCTAAACGACGACAAGCCACTAGGCGCTGTTGCTCTAAACTCTTTCCAACGTCAACTAGACAGCGACACTCGTATCGCAGCAACAATGGACAACGCGATGAACGGCGAAATCATGCCTAACATCCCTCAGTTCACAACGTTCTGGTACAGCATGGAAGAAGCGATCGGCAACGTAGTTGATGGTCGACAAACAGTAGACCAAGCCCTGAAAGGTGCTGAATCTCGCATGACTAAGTAATAACTAAGCACTACCTTTTAAGGAGGGGGCAACCTCTCCTTACTTTTCAATTTTTATCTATATCGCTAGCAGGTTCCTCTATGCAGTCAGTTCAAGGTACAGATGCTATCCCAGCACCATCAAGCCTTCCAGGCAGTAAAAGCGTCTTCATCAAATGGGGGTTGCTTGGTAGCGTTGGCTTAATTAACGGCTACGCTACAATTCTAATGTATTCTCGCGGTGAGCTTGCTTTTGCATTGCTTACTGTGATCTTAACGGCTTTGGCACTTTACATTTTTGGTAGTAAGAAAACTTACGCCCACCGTTATATCTACCCAGGTATTGCCGGAATGATTCTGTTCATTCTTTTCCCATTGGCATACACCGTAGGGCTCGCGTTTACTAACTACAGCGCAAAAAACCAACTCTCTCTAGAGCGTACACAAACCGTTCTTCTAGACCGCTCTTTCCAAAGCGGTGAAAGCTACCCATTCACTTTGTACAAAACAGATAACGGCCACCAGATCGTGGTTAAAGATGGCGATCAACTGTTAGCGACTGACGTATTTTCTTTAGAAGGTATGACAGCGACAGACATGGACCTATCAGTTATCGAATCGACTCAAGGTGAAAAAGAGAAGATCAAAGCGATCATCCAAAATAGAGCAGCGATCAGCGGTGTTGATTTCCACCTGCCAAACGGTGATGACATCCGCATGAGTGGCTTACGTAAGTTTGCTTCAGTTGCTCCGCTTTATACACTTCAAGAAGATGGTGAAACACTGGTTAATAATGAAACCGGTGATGTTCTAAAGCCAAATATGGATGTGGGGTTCTATCAACCTGTTGACGCAAATGGCGAATTTACGGGCAACACAATCTCTCCTGGCTTTGTAGTTGGCATCGGCACACATAACTTTGAGCGTGTGTGGAAAGATGACGGTATTAAAGAACCTTTCATTAGTATCTTCATTTGGACGGTTATTTTCTCTGTATGTACAGTTGCGTTCACACTGGTTATCGGCCTTGTGCTTGCAAACATCGTACAGTGGGAAGAGCTGAAAGGCCGTTCCGTTTACCGAGTTCTACTGATTCTGCCTTACGCAGTACCAGCGTTTATCTCGATTCTTATCTTTAAAGGTCTATTCAACCAGAGTTTTGGTGAGATCAACATGGTACTTGAGAATATCTTCGGTCTAAGCCCGAACTGGTTCTCTGACCCGATTCTTGCGAAAACCATGGTGTTGATTGTAAACACATGGCTAGGTTTCCCTTACATGATGATTCTGTGTATGGGTCTGCTTAAAGCGATTCCTGATGACCTATACGAAGCGTCAGCAATCGATGGTGCGAACTTCTTGGATAACTTCAAGCGTATCACGTTCCCATTGATGATTAAGCCGCTAACACCGCTACTGATTGCAGCGTTTGCCTTTAACTTCAACAACTTCGTAATGATTCAATTATTGACAAACGGTGGCCCGAACATGATTGGTACTTCTGAGCCAGCGGGGTACACAGACTTGCTTGTAAGCTACACCTACCGAATTGCATTCGAAGGCGGTGGCGGTCAAGACTTTGGTCTAGCAAGTGCTATCGCGACGCTTATCTTCCTATTGGTTGGTGCACTAGCGTTACTAAACCTTCGTTTCACTAAACTGTCTCAAGATTAAGGAGCACGACAATGGCTATGGTACAAGGTAAAGGCCTTAAATACCGAGTGTGGGCAACACATGCACTGTTGTGGTGTTTCCTGGCAATGATTATCTTCCCACTACTGATGATCATCGCAATTTCGTTCCGTGAAGGTAACTTCGCAACAGGTAGCTTGATTCCAGATAACCCATCTCTGGAGCACTGGAAACTTGCACTAGGTATCTCAGTAACGAATGCTGATGGTTCGGTAACTGCACCACCATTCCCAGTACTGACTTGGTTGTGGAACTCTGTGAAAGTTGCGGGTATTACATCGATTCTGATTGTGGCACTGTCTACGACATCAGCTTACGCGTTTGCTCGTATGCGCTTTAAAGGTAAGAACACAATCCTGAAAGCGATGATGATTTTCCAAATGTTCCCTGCGGTATTGGCTCTTGTGGCAATTTACGCACTGTTCGACAAACTTGGACAATACGTACCGTTCTTAGGCTTGAATACGCACGGTGGTTTGATCTTCTCTTACTTAGGCGGTATCGCACTGCACGTATGGACGATTAAAGGCTACTTTGAGACGATTGATAACTCTCTAGAAGAAGCGGCAGCACTAGACGGTGCTACGCCATGGCAAGCATTCAGACTGGTTCTACTACCGCTGTCTGTGCCAATTCTAGCAGTTGTGTTTATCCTATCTTTCATTGCGACAGTTGGTGAGGTTCCAGTAGCGTCTATCCTACTTACTGATGTGAACTCTTACACGCTAGCAGTAGGTATGCAGCAATACCTATACCCTCAAAACTACTTATGGGGTGACTTTGCGGCAGCGGCTGTGCTTTCAGCGCTTCCTATCACTATCGTGTTCTTACTTGCTCAACGTTGGTTAGTTGGCGGTTTGACGGCAGGTGGTGTAAAAGGATAAGCTGTATCCTATAAGAAAGAAAAAGAGCGACCTTCGTGGTCGCTCTATATTGGCATTTTTATTACATCATTTGGTTTGGCCGCCGATCAGTAATAAAAATAACCCTCAGGTTACGCATAGCTGGCTACTAATCAGGTTCCTTACGCTATTAATGATTAGTGGTTTTTGTAACTCTAACCCAGGTATTTACTTGGGTTTTTTTATGCCTGCTGTTTTTAATCTTACCTTTGTGTCAGCTTTACTCGTTCACTGTCTACCCAGCGCGGTTGTTATGTTTACAACGGCTTGAGTATTCAAAGTTTCGAGTCACATCTCTCCTAAACATTGACTGCATCATCTCGGTTACTTGAGGAAATGAACTAGTCTCACAAATCAGACATTCAGTATAAGGGGCTAATAGTCTATTGATATATTGCTAATATTCCATTGCGTGATACTTCAATGATTTGTATGCAACAACTATAGATATTGCATAAAAAAAGGACATAGACACAGTTATGCCTTTTAGAGCTTTTACTCGTTATTTCACGTGCTTATATAAGGTGTTTTGGATATTAGTTTTGTGAAGTGTTTGGTTGAGTATTGAGTCAGAACTCTTTACTTGAAGGAGCGCATCCAAGGTGTTGCAGTAATACATAGATACTTTCTTGGTCCAAGGCCACGCGACGAAACAGATCCGCAAATGTCGAGTCACCGCCGAAACAGGTTTGGATGTAGTGGTTGATCTCATTACTGTCGTAGCCTTCGACGTACAAAGTTCTAACCCATTGGTACTCAACAGCCTTCAAATTGTTCAGTGTAGCTTCGCTAAGAGTGGGGCGTGTGACGCTCAAGTGTGGCTCCGGGAAATTTAATACATCCATTATGATTGGCGGTATTTAACCAGAGCAAAATGACGACTTTATTACAGTCAAAATAAATCGTTGAGCTTAGGGCAATTCATTCTAAGTGTTGGCAGAGAATCACGCTCTATGGCCGTAACAGAGTGCTTTTGGGGCTTATTAGATAGGAAGGTAGGGTTAGATAAACGAATGCCAAGCGAGTACCTGGCATTGAAACTATTTGGGCTGAAAAATAGCTGTTAAATGATACTGTAGGGCTAATGATTAACCTTATTTCAGGTACTTCACGTGCGCTTCCATCTCTTCACCGATCTGCTTACGCATGTTCATGAGGCGAATAGCTGAATCTCTTAGTTCGATGTCTTCTGGTGTTTCTGGAATCCATTCTGGGACTTTAGTCGGGTTACCATTTTCATCCACCGCAACCATAATAACGATACAGTGAGTGGTTAGTCGGTTATTCAATTCTTTAGGATCGCTGGCTTGTACATCGATAGCAATATGCATAGAAGAGGAACCGGTATAGATGACTTTTGCACTTACTTCTACCAAGTTACCTACATGGATTGGGGCAACAAATCGAATACCACCAGCGTAGGCTGTAATGCAATATTTGCCACTCCATCCTGCAGAGCAAGCATAGGCCGCTAAATCGATCCATTTCATTGCTGCGCCACCATGAACCTTACCACCAAAGTTCACATCCCCGGGTTCAGCTAAAAAACGCAGAGTAACGTCTCGTTTACCATCTTGTCGGCTATTGTTACTGCTCATGTGTCTTCCTTCATTATTATTTTATTGCATAACATGCGTGTTACTTGCTAATAACAATATACTTAAGACGAAATAATTTAAAGCGGATAATCTCAAGGTTACGAGTATTTTTTCAAACGGATGACAAGCAGGTGAAGGTTGTTGTTTGTTGGGCTTATGAGGCTGCGGACTAGGCTCATGGAGTTCGATACTGAAAAAAAACACCTAGCGCAGTGCTAGGTGTTTTTAAGCTGTTAGGTACTCATCGCGGTACCTTTATAATGTTAGCCAACTAACCGTTGTTTTATCTGGTTCGTTAAAGTGATTCTATCTTCATTACCACCAAAGTGGTAGTTAAAAGTCTTTATTGTTGAGCTCACTTTTACTGTTGTATGAAGTATAGATCCTTCGCGTAGATATTTCCTTTCGGATTGTTGTTTGGGAAGCCTTTGAGGGTATTTCGCACTAATCGAGTGTGATTGTAGTGATATAGAGGCATAACTGCTGCAGATTCGTTTAATATCGACTCAGCATGCTGGTATAAAGCAAAGCGATTAGCCTGATCTTCCGTCTTGCTTGCTTGCTGTAAAAGCTCATCGTACTCTGGATTACAGAAACCGCTTTCGTTTGCAGTGTGATCGCAAGTGAATGCTTCTAGAAGAGCAGAAGGTTCTGGGTAATCGCCAAATGCCCATGAACGAGCAAGTTGATAGTCTCCGGTTCCTTTTGCTGCGACGTATGCTTTCCATTCCATGTTTTGTAATTCAACGTTCACCCCGAGAGGCTTCCACATCGAGGCAATTGCGATGGCAATTTTTTTGTGGTTCTCGCTGGTGTTATAGGTGAGTGTGAATTTCAGAGGGTTTGCTCCGTTGTATCCAGCGTCTTCAAGTAGCTGTTTCGCTTTGGCTTGGCGTTCGACACTATTTAATGCTTCAAATACTGATTTCGGCGCCGTGTAGTTAGGAATATTATTCGGTGTCACGCTGTAGGCTTCGGGTTCACCTTGCCCTGTTAGCTTATCTACTAGTATCTCACGGTCGACGGCCATGCTTAGTGCTTGACGTACTCTGACATCATCAAATGGTGCCTGACGCGTATTGAACGAGTAGACGTAAGAACCTAGCAAAGCTTGCGCTTTAATTTGCTCTGGGCTCTCTTTGACAAGTTTTTGGTAGTACTCAAGCTGTACGCGATTGGTCATATCAATCTCACCAGACTGATAACGAATAAGCTCAGCGTTTTGAGATGATAATCCTAGGTAGGTTACCTTATTAATAACCGTTGAATCGTTATCCCAATAGTTTGGATTTCTCGTCACTTCGACGTATTCATTGGGAACCCATTTACTGAGAGTGTAAGCACCATTGGTCGCAATGTTTTCTGCACGAGTCCATTGCTCTCCTTTCTCTTCTACTAATTTAGTTGGCAGAGGGAAGAAGGTTTTAATACTCATTAAACTCATGAAGTAGGGAGTAGGTTTCGATAAGGATATTTCTACCGTGCGATCGTCGAGTGCTTTAATCCCTAGCTCTGAGGGATCTTTGTCTCCAGCTAGAATTTCACTGGCGTTGACGATATTTGCCGTCGAGAAAACAAAACCGGTGTTATTGCCCGTTTTAGGAGACACGGCACGTTGCCAACCAAACACAAAGTCTGCTGCGGTCACAGGATCACCATTTGACCATTTAAGGTCGTCTTTTAAAACGAATGTGACCGTTTTTCCACCGTTGCTGAATGTCCAACTTTCAGCTTGTCCTGGAATAATTTGTCCATCGCTGTTCTCGATAACAAAGCCTTCGAACATATCGTTGACGATAATGTCTCCTGGCATGCCAGAGTTGACGAAGCTAGGGTCTAGCGTATTTGGCTCTGCACCATTACCACGAACAAAATGCTGTTCTTTGGCGAGTGAAGTACCAGAGGGCACAGAAGCGGCAATAGCTGAAGTGGAAGAGAGTGCGAGAAGTGATGAGATAATCAGAGGTAGCTTTGGTTGAGTCATTGTAATTCCTTTTACAACTTAAACAGTACTCAATGCATTAAACATGACTCGGGCAAAGGTTGCAATACAGCAAGTGTGCATTAATGGAATTTGAAAGCGGTATGAAAAAACGAAAATGCCTGCGGAGTAACGCAGGCATTCTTAAGTGAAACTTGTTCGTGTGTAGGAAGCTTAAAGCATGGGAATTTTGCCTAACTTTGTTGAGGTAGTGGCGCTTCCAGTCTCGGTTTTCTTTTTACTTGAGCAAGGATAACACCAGAAACGACCATGATACCGCCAATGATATGGAACTGGTTAATCTCTTCGCCTAACCATGTCGATGCTAATACAATCGCGACGACAGGCATTAGGTTCATGAACATCGCACTTGAATCAGCGCCAATCGTGTCAATTGCTTTAACCCACATCCAAGGTGCCAAAATGGAAGCCGCTATAGCTGCGTAAGCAATCAAAGGAATAGCTTGTTGTGAAGGGACGAGTTGTTCGCTCGTTAACCAAAGTGGTGCCAACATCGCGACCGCGAATATCCCTTGCATGTAGATGACTACCCAGTTGCTGATCGGCATTTTCCAACGTTTTAGCAACACGCAGTAAGAAGCGTACACACAAGCTGCGATTAACATGTAGCCATCGCCTTGCGTTAACTCTTGATGGATGAAGAATAGGGGATCGCCTTTACCAAGCATTAACGCTAAGCCTGATAGAGACAACACACCGCCTACAATACTCAAACTTGAAATCGACTTGTTAAGTAGTGGAACGCTAAGAAATACGCTGATCAATGGCACTAATGATGTAATCAAAGCCATGTTCGAAGCGGAAGTGGTTAAGCCAGCGTAGTAACCTAAAGATTGGTTCAACACCATGCCTAGAAAGCCAAGGAAAGCCAGCTTGGATAAGTTTGGTTTGATGATTGGCCACTGTTTGATAACCGAGCGAATGCAGAAAGGAGTCAGAATTAACATCGCAATAAACCAACGGTAAAAACTCATCGCGCTTGGTTCGATGGTGCTTGCAGCGAGCTTGTTGACAATCGCATTGGCACCCCAGATACAGACTGTGAAAAAAGGTAAAAGATAATGCATGTGAATTCCATCGCAAAATGAGTTGATGCGGCTAGTTTGACAGGTCGTTATACTTACAGATATCTTTAAAAAGACATCAGGCGCGATAGGAAGACAAGATTGAAAAAACACTCAAGAAACCTGCACCCATCCTTATCAATTGATAAGGCACCATCCAACGTATTTATGAATTTCGAAGCGTTCTTATCGAATACCGAAACTCGTGTCCACAGTCACCCTTGGGGACAAGTTCAACTGATCAGTGGTGGGATTCTTGAAATGGAAGCAGAGGATACGCGCTTCCTAGCACCACCACACCTTGCGATTTGGGTACCTGCAGGGGTCAGGCATTGCAGCTATAACCGTAAACCTTTGGACTACTGTTCACTGAATATCGCACCAGAGTTAACTCAGCACCTACCAGAAAAGACCAGCCTCATTAAGATCACGCCGATAGTCTCTTCGATTATTGATGACTTTCGTCAACGTGATATCAACGTCGCACAAACCGAACCAGACAAGAGATTGGTCCAGGTCTTATTGGATCAACTCGCAGAGCGCCAAGTTGAACACCACTTCCTACCGTCTACTGACAACAAGTACCTTGCGCCTATTTTAGCGGCGATAGAAGAGAACCCAACGGATGAGATTTCGTTGAAAGATTGGGCGGAGAAAGTACATGCTACCGAGCGTACTTTGTCGCGTCACTGCCAAAGCGAACTGGGTATGAGCTTTACCGAGTGGCGCTTGCGCGTTCGTTATTTATACTCAATGGATCTGCTAAGAAATGGGCAGTCGGTTAAAGAAGTTGCGCTTACGTTAGGCTACAACCAAGCCAGCCCTTTCATCAGTATGTTTAAGAAGTATTCAGGACAAACACCAGAGCAGTATAAGAACCGTTTGTTGTAATAGGTTTAGTTAATTCCTTCGATTAACAGTGTGGAGGTTATGATTTTTATATCTAAACCATTGTTTTATTTGGCTAAACTCAATTGATTTTAGCTTGATTCTAGACCTGATTCTTTTATGGTTTTAATTTGGTTATATAAGCGTTTAGTTTTCTTTCGGTAATTCGGTGATGATTTATTTACCACTTGCTCAACGTATCGAGGAAAACCTTGAAGTTCCAAATCTCAATCATATCAGTGTTAGTTGCCACACTTACTGCATGCGGAGGTGGCGGCGGCGGTTCGACACCCCCGACTCAAAAGAAACAAACCGTAGTGCCTCAAATGTCGGTCACTCCCGCCAAAGGTAGCGTGGCTGATCCCAAAGATGATGCAGCAAAGAAATTCGCTAGCAGACCTGCTATGTATTCGGAAAATACCATTGGTAGCACTGATATCAAAGAGTGCGAAAAGTCCCTGAACCTGTTCAATATTTATAGTATTGGTTGGGAAGATGAATTCAACAAGGGGCTATCGGCTAAGCAACGAAAAGATCTTAAAGACTTCCGTGGCATTTATCTCGCAGACGGTAGAGTAGAGAATATCGTTAACACCAAGCAAACGATCGAAGCAAAAGATTGGATCAGCTATTTTTACTATGATGCAAATTTTCAAGATTGCGAAGCTCGCCGCTACAAATCGTATGCTAAAGAAAGCAAAGTTGGCGAAGACATTACTGAGCTTCGTTATAAGTACAGTGTTGACGCCGATGCTACTACAAACACACCTCAACAAAACATAAGTAACTACACCGCTTGGCAAACTGATTCTGCGAAAAACACAGTGATTGGTCTCGTGACCAACATTACAACGGGTAGTATTCAGCATAAACAACAACTGAAAAGCTTTAAATCTGATAGCGGGCGTTCTGTTGATAACGTCAGTTTCAGCAAGATGTTTAGAAACAGCTACTTTTTGGAGTCTTATGACAATGGCGAGGTTGAGTACCAAGTTGTGGGCGGTAAGGTGATTGATAGATATGGGAAGTCAAAATCGTCAGACCCTGATACATATTATGCCATTAACTTAATTTCTGCGTATTTCCCAGATGTAGGTACTCGAATTAACTGGTGTGTTCGAGGAAGCCAGCTGGTCTCAAATCAAGAGAAGCCAATCAGCGAAGCTCAATACAAACGCATTATTGGTGACGGTGACTTAGGTGCTGCGTATTGCGACCCATTTGATAAGAATATCGGCAAAGTTCGTTATTATGATACGAAAGGAAACAAAGTATCAGACAGCTCTGCTATCGCCGACGAGCTAAACAACAAGTTGGTACAAGGCACCGTTATTAAAGATAAGTTGGATCAACGCGTTAAAAACAAGAAGCTGTACTTAGGAAAAACACACCGTGAATATTTCCAGGATACTTCTCTGGTGAATCAAGTTGACCAGATTAAAGCTGACTTGACGCAGTAGGTTTACTGTCGCACTTTGCCCCACAACCCAATCAAATGAGTATTAGCCGAACGCAAATGAAGAATGCGTTCGGCTATTTTATTGCACCACCCATATTATTTTCAAAACAAACCGATTGCATATAAATTGTGTTTTGTAGAGTATGGGGGCACTCATAAATGGTGGGTGAATAACAACAATAACAAGGATAATAAAAACAATGAAAATGCGTTTAAATCTAAGCCTCTTGCTGATTTCGACGGTTCTTAGTCCAGTTGCGCTTGCTAATACTAGCTACCCTGATGGTTACTACCTTGAAGCAGAGGGGCTAAGTGGGAATGCCTTAAAAGATATGCTCGGTGTGATTGCTGCTCGCGGGCAAAAGCAACTCACTTACACTCAGGTGTGGTCTGCATTGAAAGACACCAACGAAGATCCGAATAACCCGAACAATGTGATTTTGTATTATAGCGGTCGTTCACAATCCAAAGACTTTACATCATCAGGCAACAACGACAAGAATGCTTGGAACCGTGAACACCTTTGGCCAAAATCTTTTGGTTTCAAGCGCAAAGATCAGTGGGGTTACACTGACATTCATCACCTACAACCAACCGACGCAGAGATTAACTCAATTCGTTCGAACAAAGACTTCGACTTTGGTGGAGCGCCATTGAAAAAATCACCGCTTAACAAGACGGATTACGACAGCTTTGAACCTCGCGATGCAGTGAAAGGGGATACCGCCCGTTCGCTTTTCTACATGGCCGTACGCTATGAAGGAAATAACGCAAAAATGCCTGACTTGTACTTAGTCGACGACACGTCGAGCTCTTCAGGGCAACCTAAGGTTGGAAAACTGTGCACATTACTACAATGGCATAACGCAGATCCTGTCGATGATTGGGAACGTAATCGCCATGAAAAAGCCGTTAAATGGCAAGGCAACCGTAACCCGTTCATTGATAACCCAAGCTGGGTAAATGACATATATGACAGCCGCTGTAACGGTTGATATATAAACTGAAGCCAATGCAAAGAAGCCATCCTAGTGATGGCTTTTTATCTTGCGAACACTTTATTAGTGAGTGCTATTTGCAGTAGAGAACACTTAGTGTATCGATAAGCAACATCGTTAAGCTTCAGCCATGCTCTTCGTGTTTGTGTTGAGTGATATGCAGGTTCTAGATAACGATTGAGTGATATCCAAGTGTTGGTACCAGTTATTGAAAACCAGTTCGAAGTCATTAAGAATAATCCGACCAAACGTATGATTTCGATATTGTTCACAGAGGTTAAAAAGTCGCTGAGCATTATTGATTGGTGATCTAAAGCGAATCAAAGAGCTGTGAGCAGTGACCTGTTTGTATCGACTATCGAAAGTGACTCGTAGCCCTTCTTCTACTAACGCTTCACGCAACTTGTTTCGGAACTGTTCAAGTCCATTACCTATAGGAAAGCCTTGGAGGATGATACAGTTTTCAGAAGCACTTATGCCTTTATATTCAATCTCAATAGGTGCAATTGAACCTACAACTTTATTGAAAACCTCAATGTAGGATTGAGCATTAACCTGAGTTATTTCAAAGTTAGCAACGCATGAAATGATGGAAAGAATGGTTAAATGCAACTCCTCCCTAGGATGATAATATTGGTCGGGTTCGAGTATGTGTACAGCTTCTTGAAATCTCATTATTTCATCGAGAAGAGCATTGTTGCCTTGTTTTAGATAGGCTAGAGCAGTGATCCCTCTTCGAGTGTCGTTGGGGAGATCTAATAGATGTGAATCTAGTTCATATTGGTCGGTTTCAGATGCAACTTTAAAGCGTTGCCACATCTTGCTGTAAATATCTTCGCTCACAGGTTTCCTTCGATACTTATTGAGACAACAGGTAAGTACAGAACTTAGTCCATAGAGATGAGTGGATTAAATTCATCCTCACTCAAATATTATGTTTAGCTGTTCTATTACTCGGTTATGTGGGTTTAGGCTTCAACAGCTCCTATTTTCTTAGACATATTAAAACCAGTAATAGAGAAGCCCACTGCTTGGTAGAGCTTCAGTGCTCTTTCATTATGGTATGCAACTCTCAACTTTATTTGTTCAATACCATGCTCCTTAAGCTGCTGCTCTAATAGGCTCAGAGCTTGCTTTCCATAGCCAGCACCTCGGTACAAATTAGATACGTAGAAGTCGTAGATGAAGGTAGATTTATCTTCTGTATTAATGGAGTGCCAAAGGTAGCCGACGAGACATGCTTGTCCATTTAACTGAGCTTCAATACAAAGAAGCGAATGCTCGTTTCCTTCAAGGCCATTCGGGAAGCAACGATGTAGATCTTTTTTAGCTAACTCAACGGATCGCTCCATAGAGTGGCCATAGTTTTTCGCTATTTCACTGCTGTAATCGTCAATAAAATAGTCGCAGTAAGCGGGGTACTCTTCATGGCGCATTTCTCTAAGTTTAATCATGTATCTCCTTACTATGTACTTAAATAAAATCGAGATTCAAGGGGTAGATGCGATGTCTTAACTGTAGGTTAGATCGAAAGGTAAACATGGTGTGCCTTGGTGATATTTAAGCTGCCAACCAGCCTCAGTCAAAACCCATATAGAGCAACGTTTGGCATAGTTACTCACATCACCAAGTTCACTTACCAAAGCAGTCTGATATTTTAGTAAGTGTACCGAAGGGCTTAGTAAAAGGCATTCGTAGTTTTGTGAGTGAATTTTTGAGGTGGAAGGTTCCTCTGCTCTCATCATTTTGACGATAGACATAAAGTCATAGCTATCGCCACTGCGACCGACTTCAGAAAAATCGGGATGTATTAAACGCTTAATATCATTGTTGTTTTGTCGAACTTCATATTGATGAAGATCGATTTCTTGCTGAATTAAAATGTCCAATAGAGCTCCCTAGCGTAGATTTCAAATTACCAGTTATCATGTTACGTACCATCCCTAGAAGCATTGTATAGAGTGCTTAGGGGCTTCGAGGCTTGGTAATAAGTGTTTTGTTATAGAGTGGTTCCATTTACTAACGACCAGTGGTGTGGCATTAATTCACGGATAGTTTTGAACACCAGCTTATTCTCTTTTGTTGAGATAGCTGCTTTAACGTCGCCTCCCCAATGAACCAGTCTTTCTTGGCAGACTCCACAAGGAGATAGCACCAAAAACTCACTACTCTCGTCTTCTCGACAGATACACAGAGAGTGCGTGACTTTTTCGTTCAATTTATGCGCTTCCAGAAAGGCGCCGACCTCCATACAAAGAGAAAGTGCATCATTTTTCGTATCGGGAGCAATACTAGTTAAAATTTTGCCTGTTTCCGTTCTTACAGCCGCAGCCCCGCCCCAGCCTCGCGGATACCGTTTTTTAATCAGGTCAACGGCAGCGTGATATAACTCCTGTTCTTCTTGTTCCATAGTATCCTCTCGAGCTGCCACTGTTTGTAGCTAGTTAATGATGACGGCCGTTTTCGCCAACTTGTCACCTATTCTCTGCCTCTTTTTACCAAGAATAAAAAATGCGTCGATAATGCCAAGCAATGGTGATAGCAAATTACGAAAGAGTGATTGTGTTAAACTACAACTTTCTCCTGTAACCGAATCTATAACCGAAATTCCCAGTAGTTTCTTGCCAAGACTTTGACCTCTCGGCAAACCATCAGAAAGTAGGAAGTACGAAGCTGCTATCAAGCTCGCTGACCAACCTGTTATATCTTGAGATAAGCCGATTGAATTACCTAACGAAAGAAAGAGCATGAATATGATAGCACTAATGAAAGTATCGATGAGCTCCCCTACATAACGACGCCCTGGGCTTGCTAGCTTATGCGCTGTAATTACACTGTCATTATTGTTTTTCACTTTTTCCCTTTATATGAATTGGATATTTGAGTTGCTTGATAATGTCAGGTCCACCTAGCTATGTTTGAGCGCGCTGTGACCTCCTTGGACCGATACTCTCTAACATACAGGGTCAATTAATTTGGATGATGACCCTGAAAATCGTGATGGTGTTGCCTGTAAAGAATGAACCGCGTAGCCAAATATTAAGCTATTAGCTTTTGTTGTTTTTACTCTTGGTAATATATATAAAACTTATACTTGTTAGTATTTATTAAACAGACGTCGATGCATGATCGCTTCACAAAACGGAATCTCACTATTGAGTGGTTGCGTTGTTAGGTGTGGATTTAACTTATTGACTTGGTTGTACTTAATTATTTGATGTTGTAGCGAATATGACTTTACGCTGTGACAAGAGCGTTCGATTTGAATAGGTGGCTGGTTAATTCATGTCTTTTTATTGTCATTGCTTTATGACTGCTCAGACATACCTAATACCCGGTCAACTCCATATACCCTGTACCTGAGTGTGTTCCTTTAATTGAGATTGGACCCTCCCAATAGGGAACCGATAGTGGCATTTTTGCGTTTGGGTTGAGTGCCGAGACTGTCAGTTCTATTTGCTGGCTTGGAATTGAAACCAGCCACTCTGTTGGATAATCGCGCCCATCAATTGCTGTTTGTTTGGTTGCAGTGAGAGTAATGTCTTGCTGCGAAATGGCAGTACCAGAACCATTTTGCTGCATCAGCCTTGCGTGAGCATAACTGGCTTCGCCTGTTGCTGAGTTTCGCAGTTGGAATACGACTAGGCTGGTTTCATCACTGAGTCTCAGTGCAAACCAATCCCAGCCTTGTTGAGAGTCGAGTAAGAACTGCGAGCTCCATTCTCTGTCTATCCAACCTTTGCCTGAAACCTGATGTGTCACACCATCAATCGTCACGTCGCCTGATACATCTATGAATGGTTGGCTGTAGTAGTAGGAAGCGACTTTGCCATCGCTGCTTTTAGTGCTGTAGCCTTGCTCTCCTTGTTTTTGGTAGGGAGCGTTACTAGTCAGTGTTAACGAGTAGCCAAACTGCTCTGAGTTAGCATTTAATGTGGCTGGGAATAAGTCATCAGTAGAAGATGTCCACTGCCAATCATCAAGATAGACGCGAAATGGTGATGTGTTGACCCCTGCCAATTCTGCGTGATCGCGTGACCATTTTTCATCGGCGTAGTGTTTGTCTTCGGTGGTGACGGCACTGTGCGCCATGTAGATCTGTTGGCTTTGCCATGCGGTTGACTTGTTTTGTTCGGCGCTGTTTTCTGGAGCTGCGGCAAAGCGGAACTGTGTCCATTGTACGCCTAGTGTGTTGCCGTCCTCATCGATAAGGTTGGCTGTTAGGTACCACCACTCATGACGGAAACTCGGGTGTGCTTGATGGTCTTCAGGGAAGGTGAGTTCAACGCCTTTAATGACGGGACTGAATTGATCACTCTGCTGTTCGCTGTTCCCGCCGAGTATTGATCCCATGTTTTGAGCGGAAGTCGGATCGGCCTTATCACAGCCCCATAGAGATAGCAGACCAAGTGAGATAGCAAGTAGTCTGATTAACTTACTCTTCAAGCTAATGTTCATTACAACACCTCACTTTGCAAACTGGATACTACAGGCTTACTGACCAATCGCCATAGAGGAATGAGTGTTGCAATCACCGCCACAACAATCGTGATGACGGATATGCTGAGCGCATCACTCCAGTTCCACTGGTAATTTAAGCTCCAACCGAAGGCGCGCAGGGTGACGATGTCTGTTAGCACGTAGCCAACCATCGCACCAAGTGGGATGGCGATAACCAGAGTAAAGGTCACAAGCACAACGATTTGCCCGAGAACCATCGCCATTAACTTTTTGCGGCTTACGCCAAGTGCATACAACCTTGCGATAGCAGCCTTACGTGCATCGAGTAACATGAAACACGCACAGAATAGGCCAATGACGGCAACCATCAAGGTGACGCCATTCAATGCACGAGTGATGGCGAAGGTTTGTGAAAAGATGTCTAAAGCGAGGGATTTGATCTGAGCTTGGTCGTAGAGCTGACTTGGATGCAAGTTCAATTGCTGGCGCAGCTGTTCGTAGACTTGTTGTTGGTCACCAGAGACTTTAACCCCTAGGCTAGTCGGCAAGGTAGTAAAACCACTTTCAAGCCATAAATTAGGGGCAAGCAATACCTCGCCATTGGGTGAGCCGTAGTCGTGGAAAATAGCACCGACGACTAGTGATTTGTTTGGAATAGAGTCGAGCTTGAGTTCGCTGTTCAAAGACAAACCAAGCTTCACCGCGGTGGGTTCGCTGATCGCTACTAATTCACCCTGATAGAAGCGTTGCCAAAAGTTATCAAGCTGCGATTGGAACACCATGGTCTGCGCTAATGTATCTTCGTCTTTGGTGCCGAGTAATGTGGGTAAGCCTTGCAAGTTATCGTCGACATAGTATTGCTTATAAACGGTTTCAATGTGCTCAAACTGTTCTAAAGCATGCTCGACATTAGCGATTTCACCTTGAGCTGGGCTAACATAAATGTCGGCATGCAGTCGCTGTTCTAACCATTGCTTTAGAGTGGATTCAAAGCTGCCTACCAAGGTATTCATTCCCATGTTAGCCGTTACAGCAAGCAGCAGTGCCATCATGGCAAGGGAGAGCGGAGAGATGAGCTCTCGCAATTCAGCGAACAGGTACTGCATCAACCCCGACTGAGTGCGCTGTTCACTCCAATCTGCTAATACACTAAGCGTTTTAGGTAGGTACAGAGGAATAGATACCACTAACACGCCAAGCCACGCCATAGTGAAGCGGTGGTGTTCGCTAAGCCACAAGCCAGCTAATGCGATACCCGTGAGTGTTATTCCGATGATAAACAGTTGGTTTTCGTTTGAAGCCTCTGGCGTTTGATAAAAGCCACCATGAGAAGAGAGCGGTTGTTGAATGCGTTGCTTAAAGTGCTGCCAGCAGGCAACAAGTGTGGCAGCTAAGGTGAGCAATAAGGCCTGAACTAACCATGACCACTGCCATGTGCCAGGCAAAAGTGTTGCGCCATAAAGTTGTTCTAGCGTGATCGCCACGGTGGGGTGGAGCCAGTGGCTCAATTGAATCCCCAAAATGAAACCGAGTGAAGCTCCTAGGGTGACCAGAACGGTAAGCTCAATAAGCAAAGCTGAAAATACCATGCTTGGTGCCACACCGGCTTGCTGAATTTGAACCAGTAGTCGATTACGTTTCAGTAAACTGTATTTCACACCGTTATAAGCGATAAACAAACCTACCAAGAACGCGAGCAAGCTCATGGCAGTTAAGTTGAGGTGAAAGCTGTCGGTAATTGAGCCGAGATCGGTACTTTGGTTGTTAGTGATCCATTGCCCTTGTTCTGCGATGAGACTCTGCCAGTTATCTTGTGGTTGGTTCTCGACATTAAAAACGGCGATATAGCTCAGTTGACCTTGTTTGTTGAGCAGTTGTTGAGCGAATCCTATGTCCATCAGCATTCGACTCCCCAGTTGCCACTCATCAGGCAGCACAACCACTTGGGTAACGATGTCATCGAGGATCAGCGTTTCCACTTCGTCTAAGCTTTGATGCTGCGACTGGCTCATCATTACTATGGGCTTGCCTGCTAAGAGTTGAGGTAGGGGAAGTGCATTATCAAAAAGAGATATGCTTTGTTCGTTCTCTTTGGAGTAGCGAGCTCTTGAGGTAAGAGCGGCGATGAGCTCACTGCCTTGGAATGACCAACGACGTCCCTGATCGTCTCTCACACGCCCCTCAATCACAGGTAGTATCGCGCTGAGTCCGTTTTGTCTTAGCTTAAAGTAGAGCGATTCAGGTAGGTAGTTTTGTCCTGCTGGTGGAATGATTAGATTTTGAGCCTGAGCGCTCAGTTGTTCGGTGGATTCTGCATAGCTACGTTTGGCATTCAAGTTGATGGCTTGTACCGCGACAAATAAGGTGACTGCCAACACAATACCAATCAAGATTGCCGCAGCTTGCAATGGTGACTGACGATAGTGCGCGGCGAATAGGTTTAGCGTCAGTTTGGTGTGCGTGATCGCTAAGCGAGCTAGTAAGCTAGTAGAATTAGCTTTTAGCATGAGTCATCTCACTGGCTTGATTTTGGCTCATATGCTTGAGTTTTCCATTGTCTAAGACCAGCTGTCTCTGCATGAAATCAGCGCATTCAGGGCTGTGCGTTACCAATAATACAGCGGTGTTGCCTTGTGTAGTGATTTCACTTAGTAATCTCATCACCTCCAACCCCGCTTTATGATCTAGATTTCCTGTGGGCTCATCTGCAAGCAAAAGTTTAGGTTTGTGAGCCAATGCTCGAGCGATAGCGACTCGCTGTTGTTGTCCACCAGAGAGGGCTGATACGTGTCTATTAAGTAGTTCACTGATACCTAATGCTTCGACTAAGTAATCACACCAAGCTCCCCATTTCTGTTGGTTTAAATGCAATGGAAAGGCGATGTTTTGTTTTACGTTGAGTGGGGTGAGCAGGTTGAACTGCTGAAAGATAACGCCGAGCTTTTGGTGGCGGAAACGGCTCCAGTGTTGGTCTTTCCAAGCTGATGTATTTTTACCATCGAGCCATAACTCGCCTTTTGAAAGTGGTTCAAAGCCCGCAATTAAATTGAGTAGAGTACTCTTGCCACTGCCACTTGCTCCAGTCAAAGCAACGCTGACACCAGTCCCTAGATTGAAGTCGATATTGTCCAGTACTTGATGGCTCTCTTTGCCATCAATAAAGCTCTTACTGGCCTGCTGCAGTGTGACAACTGGGCTTTCCATTTCCTCTCCTTGTAATCAAAAAATGATCATTAAAGGTGTTACGTGTTGGCGATTATTATCACGATAGGCTCTATCAAACTGTAGACGACAATTTCAGTAATTAGAGCGATTTATATCGAATTATTAATAACTTGTACTTTAAAAGAGGAGGAATAGATCAGTGGCAGGTGGAAGTTGTTGATAGAGAACCACAACTTCCGAGTACATCTTGTGTTAAGAAGGGATCAGGATGATCTTGCCATCTAATCGTGTGGTTTTTGATTCAATAAGATCAATCGCTGTCTGAATTTGTTCGAGAGGAAAATAACGGTCGACTTCGAGTTGAATCTCGTTCTCGATGAAGTGATCGAGCATGGACTCGAATTGGTCACGGCGTACTTTTTTACCTTCAGCTTCTTCCCAATACCTCAAGAAGAAGGTACTGAAATCGATAGCGTGCTCTTTTGCGTATTCGAAGAAGCGTGGCTCATAAAAATCCAGAGACAGCGTGCCATAGTTGATAAAGCGCCCTTGTCTGCCCAGAGTATGAATGAGATCTGTTCCGGGTGACCCGCCAATCGCATCAAAAGCAACAGTTGGTTGAGGTAGGCCAAGTTGCCTGATTTGTGCAACCAAGTCATTTTTGGTATCCAACACATGCTTTGAAGTCGTAAGAGCGCGTTTGGGTTGTGACGTTACAACAATGGTTTGAAAGCCAAGCGATTGTGATAGTTGGGAGAAAATTTTACCAATGGCTGAACTGCCAGCGTTGATGATTAATACATCTTCTTGGGTCAACTTTGCTACTTCAGTTGTCAGTATCCATGCGGTGAGTGCATTAATGTACAACTGACACGCGTATCCGTTATCTAGATGTTGAGGCAGGTGGAAAAGGTTGTCAGGTGAAACATCGACGTATTTCTGCCATGTTCCACTTGTTGCCACGAGCACTCGCTGGCCCACAGTAAACTCAGAGTGGCTAGACTCTACAACCGTACCTACTGCTTCAAACCCTGGCACTCTGGGCGGCTGGTGGCTGTGTTTGTATTGTCCAACACCGTAAATCGACAATAGGTCACTAGGGTTGATGTTGGTCGCTTCAATTTGTACTCGAACCTTATCTATATCGAGTGCCCCTAAAGTGACATGCTCGATCTTGAGAGATTCTTTCGGCTGCCCGAATCGGAACTGGCTAATTCGGGTGTTTCTTTTGGTATCTGTCATGAGTCGATTACTTAAGTTGGGTTAAGTGAACGTATTCGCTTTCTAGATAGCGCGTTCACAAGCAGTCTGGTGTTGGCAATAGGATATGCATTGGTGGGAACTGGTAAGTTATTCCCATCAATGCTGTTTCATAATGCCAGACTGGTGCTGTTCAACCAAGTAACTCATTTTCGTGTCACTGATTTTGAGACTATATGTCGGATTCTTGTGCTGACTTTGTTTTGTTGTTTGACGCTTGTGTGGCTGTCTGTGTAGTACTTATTGCATTGACTGTAGCTGCCGTAGCCGCAAAGTGTTTATCGTTAAGCGTTACTGTCATCGATTCATGTTTTACGGTTGTAGCTTCGGCTTGAGAGTGAGCGCCGTTTGTTGTTTCTGCCAGTGTCATCATTGACGTTGTCGCAAGGATCGTGGCTAGAGTGATTTGAACAAATGTTTTCATAGATTGTTTTCCTATTGGCTAAAGTTATATGTGGATAGCTGATAGGCGCACTATAAAAATTATGGGAAGGTGGTTCTTATCATTTTACGCCATCGTATGATTTTTAGACGGCGTAAAGGTTTGGAGAGAGTAACTGAAAAGTGAGCATAAACCTTACTGTTTATTGCCACGCAGCTATTTATTAGCACATAACTCTTGATTACCACGAAGCTTTCTATTGCAACAATAGCCTCTATTGCCACATCACAAGGATTGCAGCGACGGAAAGCAATATCAGCGCAAGGATGTCTTTGCGGGCAATGCTCTGCCCTAACCAGAAGTAGGAGATTAATACCATAAAGACCACTTCGACTTGGCCTAATGTTTTCACGTATGGCACGGCTTGAAGAGACATCGCGCTAAACCAACCAAGAGAACCAATCACACTCGCTAAACTTGTCATCACAACCAGTTTTGATTTTTTGAATATCAGGTGCAATGTATCTGGCTCTTTAATCAGGAGAAACGTGCAGATAATTAATGTCTGCAGGCTAATGACCAAAAACAGCACCCAAGCAGCGCTATGAGGGAAAGGGAGTCCAATACTTAGGCTCGCTTCACGTACCCAAAGCGAGGTCAAGGCAAAGGCGGTGCTACATGCCATACCCAAGCAAAAGACTTTAGGAGAGAGGCTTCGCCAACCAGAAGCGCTACTCATGATGAGCACGCCCAATGTGCCGATCAATACGCCTATCCAACCTGTAACACTCAACGCTGTACCAAAGAACAACACGGAAAGTACAGCAGAAACAGGAGCTTCACATTTGGCAAGCCCTGCACCTATGGCGTAGTTTTCGAGCTTAAATAGCATCACCATCAAGCCGGTCGCGAGGATCTGCATGATTGCTGCGGCAACGATATAGAAAATAAACTCACTGGAAAAATTGGGCGCGGAGACTGGCTGCCATTGATACAAAGCGTAGAGGTAGAGCAGGGCGATCGGACCTGCCCATATAAATCTTGCTAGCGTCACACCAGCCACGCTCATGGTGCCACTTAATTTGCTTTGAAAGGCATTACGCCAAGATTGGCTAAAGGCAGCAAGCAGGGTAAAGGCGATCCAACTAAAAGACATGGCGCTTCCGTGTGTGAGGTAATTTAATGATTATGTTAACAAAAAATTACCAGCTGAGAAGTGAAAGCGGTCTTTTTATGAGCAGAGCTTCACCTTTGCTCCGATTTGGCATGGCACTGAAATTTAAAAGATCGGTGTCTTCTTGTTTTTAAAGTAGAACCACCCGCTGATTATTACGAACAGAAAGGCGAAGTAATAGCAGAACGAAGATAGCGACGCCAAGAACGCGAGGTTTTGCTCTATCTCTTGCTCGGAGTAATTATTAGAAACCAATTTGTAGTAGTAAGCATACAAAATACCGATCAGCCCATAACCGAGGTTAAACATCAAACCTTTAAAGCTAAGAACGGTGGCACGGTTATGCGACTCGGTCTTTTTGTTCAGGTGGTAACTGATAAAAATGTTCATCGTCATGATGATAAAGATAAGCACCAGTGCAGGAATTACCCCATAGATTGACCAACCCAAACTGATCCAATAGTAGGTAGCGATACTTGCTAAGCCCATGACGATAATAAAGGTTTTCGGCTCGATACTTTCTGCCAGTCTACGGCTTTGGCCCGCTAAAATGATTTTTAATAGGCTGATTCCCGCGCCAATAAAACCGAAGTAAATAATTGGAATATCGATGGCAAGATAGTATTGGCTGTTCATAGTGAGGAACATGCGCGATGTGTGTTCGAACAGGCTGTAGTAGAGCAGTATGAAAAGCACGTAGGGCGTAGCGAGTACCCACTTACCTGTATCAGCGGTTAACTTGAGGCTGGCGATGGTCGTTGCTAACTTCGTTTGACCATTTGGTATCACTTTCTTCTCTTCACGCATGTTTACCGCAGCATAAATCGCGAGTAGCGCGACCAATAGCGTGGCAAATACAGGAATACGCATCAGGTCTTTGGTGCTTTCTGGCTCTGCTAATCCAAGAGCATGAAAGATGTTCGCCATGAAATTCACATCGTACATCGCCGCACCAATTAAGGTGACAAATATACCTACACTTGAGGCGACACGAAGCTGGATTTGCAACACACGAGGCCACAACTCTTCATTGCCTTGTTCCTTTAAAGTGTCATACGCCAGTGCTTCATCAGCACCGCTTGCCAATGCCATGGCTAACCCGCTGAGTATCCGGTTGACCAAAAAGACCATGAACACCAAGTTAGCGTCTCCGGTTGGCACAAGTGCGATCATGGCGATCTCAATGAACATCACAATCGAAGACAGCACTACAAGTTTTTTGCGACCTAAGGTATCGGCGAACGCCCCCGATGGCACTTCTGCAAGCACGATGGTGGCCGCCCAAACTACGTTGAGCATGGCGAATTGAGACAGGGTCAAGCCGTAATCTAAATAAAGTAAGGTGAATATAGGGTAGTAAAAACGCGCAAAGTAGCTGCTTCTGAACATCAAGAAGTAGCGGACATTGGGAATTTTTAGGATTTCTTTGAGCGTCATGATGAATTAGTCGATTAGATAACACATTATTATGTATAAACCTTTTTGCCTTATAAATCATGGAATTGTTGCCAAATCCCTAAAATATCTGGTTTAGGTGATCTTCGAGATCACGGTTTATGGTGGGTTATAGGCTTGATGGTCTTCACATGATTTGAGGAAGGGGGAGTGATCTATCTGAGCTTTATGTTGTTCAATTTACGCACGGCATGACTTGTCGATGATTCTTGGGTAGGTAATCGATGGGACAAGTTGCAATAAAAAAGGCAGCAATAATTGCTGCCTTTTCATTATTTGATTGGGTAATCATTAAACCCTAGTTGCTTGGATATATTTCTACCTGCGTTGTGCAGTAACGCCACATAGTGAGCTTTTTTCTCTTCATCAAATCGAATGGTAGGAAATGAAATTGAGACGCCAGCAATTACGGTACCAAAACGGTCGTAAACTGGAGCTGCGATACAACGTAAGCCTGGCTCTTGTTCTTCATTATCTTCGCCAAAGTGCTGTAGCTTAACCGCTTTAAGTTCGTCGATAAGTTGGTCGACGTTTTCAAGGGTATTTTTTGTGCTTTTCACAAACTCGGCGTCTGCCAACTGAGTGCGAACGAATTCTTCGTCACGTTCTGCCAATAAAACCTTACCAATCGCAGTCGTATGCAGAGGATTTCTTCGACCAACGCGCGAGTGCATGCGCAGCGCGAAGCTAGAATCGATCTTGTGTATGTAGATGATAGAGCCATGGTCCAACGCACCTAAGTGAATGGTTTCATTAGTCTCTTCTGAAATCACACGCATCTCTTTCTCTGCAATTGTGATCATATCAACCCACTCGAGTGATTTTGAACCAAGTTCGAACATCTTTAATGTGAGTGAGTATCGGTCAGCTTCGCCTTGTTGAGACACATAGCCAAGCATTTTCATTGTTTGTAGAAAGCGGTAGGTAGTGGCTTTAGACATCATTAGACGTTGCGAAAGGTCTGATACGCCTATTTCCTTCTGTTCCCCCAGAGATTCAAGAATATTAAAAACTTTTAATACCGATGAAACGGCTTCTGGTTGGGTGGACTTCTCCATTTTTCTTCCTTTGGGCTATCTAATATCAAGACAAAATACCACTTTTCGTAATTTCTAAAAAGCCTTTTCAAAAAAATAAAAAACGAGAACGATCAACTTCAAAGTTTTAACTTAATTAGAAATTATTTTTGAAATGTCGTTTCAAAAATAATTGTCAGTAACGATTTTATGTT
Source organism: Vibrio sp. T3Y01 (assembly GCF_013114525.1). Classification (NCBI taxonomy): domain Bacteria; kingdom Pseudomonadati; phylum Pseudomonadota; class Gammaproteobacteria; order Vibrionales; family Vibrionaceae; genus Vibrio; species Vibrio sp. T3Y01. The sequence goes on from NZ_VTXJ01000001.1 coordinate 164,321, forward strand.
TTATTGTATGACTAAATCGAGTGGGCGACATTACAGAAATGCCACAACACTAAACGTAATTGAGGAAGCGAACATGATGTTAGAGTTATTCAATCTGGAAGGTAAAGTAGCGATAGTGACGGGTTGTGATACCGGTCTTGGTCAAGGTATGGCAATTGGTTTAGCTGAAGCTGGATGTAAAGTGGTTGGCGTAAATCGTGTTGAGCCAACAGATACCATCGAAAAAATGAATGCAGCGGGTCATACGTTTTTAGACGTACGTGCTGACCTTCTAAAGCAGGAAGATATTCCTGGAATTATAGATAAAGCGCTGACTGAGTTTGGCCACATCAACATCCTTGTTAATAATGCTGGCATTATTCGCCGAGAAGATGCGATTGAGTTTTCTGAGCAAAACTGGGATGACGTAATGAACATCAATACTAAGACCGTTTTCTTTATGTCTCAGTCGGTTGCGAAGCAGTTTAAAGCGCAGGGTACTGGCGGAAAGATCATTAATATCGCATCAATGCTCTCTTTCCAAGGTGGTATTCGTGTTCCTTCGTATACTGCGTCTAAGAGTGCTGTAATGGGCATCACCCGTGCAATGGCGAACGAATGGGCGAGTGATAACATTAATGTTAATGCTATTGCACCTGGATATATGGCAACCAACAATACTCAAGCATTGCGTGAAGATGCTGATCGTAACCAAGCTATTCTTGAGCGCATTCCTGCTAATCGCTGGGGTACACCAAAAGATGTCGCTGGCCCATGTGTGTTCTTAGCATCACCTGCATCGGATTACATTAATGGCTATACCATTGCTGTTGATGGTGGATGGTTAGCACGATAACGATTTTTGTAATATAAGATGGTTAATGAGAACGTTGCACAAGCTATAGGGCTAGTAAGTTTCCTTCTGGGCCTTTCGACCTTTTACCAGAAGGACGACAAAAAGCTCAAAGTGGTTATGTTGATGTTGAACGTTAACCATCTTATTCACTTTGTATTATTGGGTTCCATTACATCGGCAATCGGTGCTTTGATTTCAGCATTAAGAACTGGCACCTCGATGTATACCAAATCGCTGTGGGCTGCAGGGTTATTTATTGCCCTTGCGGTTGGCAGTGGAATCGGTTTTGCCCAGCATTGGTATCAACTTCTGCCTTTAGCGGGAACGATTATCGGAACGTACTCAATATTTAGATTGAACGGCATTGCACTAAGAGTCGGCTTTTTATTGGGAGCTGCATGCTGGCTAACTAATAATCTGATTATTGGTTCAATTGGTGGCTCGCTGATGGAAATATCAGTGATAGGTATTAACCTCGTTACTATTTTTCGTCTATACCAAGATAACGCCAAGTGCAAAATTACGCCGCAACAACAGGAATAAAAACGACATGTTTGTGTATAACGAAGACGTGAAAATGGAAGATCTTGGCGCGGGAGTTTCTCGCAAGGTGCTTGCTCATAGCGAGAACGTGATGGCTGTAGAAGTTCATTTCGAAACCGGCGCTGTTGGTGCGTTGCATACCCATCCTCATGAGCAGCTCACATACGTTTTGTCGGGAGCCTTTGAGTTCACTATTGGCGATGTAACGCAAGTGGTGCGCGCAGGCGACACTATGTACAAAGAGCCGGGTATCGAACATGGCTGTGTTTGCCTAGAAGCCGGCGTATTAATTGATAACTTTACGCCAATGCGTAAAGACTTTGTTTAAGCTCTAAATTTTTTAGAACGAACATTTGAGCACTAATTTTTAAATTTGCAGCAATGCTGCGGGAGAAAGTAAATGAAAATCGCACTAATGATGGAAAACAGTCAAGCAGGCAAAAATGCAATGGTATCAGCTGAACTAGATTCAGTTGCTGGTGGTTTTGGTCACGATGTTTTCAACCTAGGAATGACAGACGAGAACGATCACCACTTAACGTATATTCATCTAGGTATTATGGCGAGCATTCTGATTAACTCAAAGGCTGTTGATTTTGTTGTGACAGGATGTGGCACTGGCCAAGGTGCTTTGATGTCGCTGAACTTACATCCAGGCGTGGTTTGTGGTTACTGTTTAGAGCCTTCTGATGCGTTCTTGTTTAACCAAATCAACAACGGCAACGCTATCGCGCTCGCTTTTGCGAAAGGTTTTGGTTGGGCTGGTGAACTGAACGTTCGTTACATCTTTGAAAAAGCTTTTACAGGTGAGCGTGGTCAAGGTTACCCGTTAGAGCGAGCAGAGCCACAACAACGCAATGCCGCGCTTCTTAATGAGGTAAAAGCAGCGGTAGTGAAGGATAACTTTATTGATTCACTGCGCGCTATCGATCAAGGTCTAGTGAAGACTGCTGTGGGTAGCCCTCGTTTCCAACAGTGTTTCTTTGATAACTGCCAAAACCAAGAAATTACTGATTATGTTCGTTCGCTTTTGGACTAATTCAAACGTTTGATTTCAGAGAGCCAGCCCAATGAGGCTGGCTTTTTTATATCCGGTGTTTGGATAATTAGTGGCTGATATTCAGTAAATACCAAGCGATAGGCGCCTGAGTCATGGCTTGGTATACCTCCTAGGCTCGTAATTTGGTCGCTATATCCCTAGGTTACTTGATCTATTTTTGCTCCTTCTCGCCACGATGTATCTAAATATCCATCAATGATCTTTTCAACCTAAAAAGCGCCGATCTCAATAATCCAACCTCGATCTCATTTGTATGACTTTTGCATTATTTGGATCACAAAAATCACAGGTTACCCTTAAATAAAATGTCGTTAATGCAATAATGAAACGGTATTTTAAAAATTAAATCATTTTAGCGGAGCAATAATGAAAAGGGGTTCTTAATGAATATCGACATGCTCGTTGTTGGTGTCTACTTTATCTTTATGATAGCGATTGGCGTCATCTTCAAACGCTTTGCAGGCAGCTCTACCAGTGATTACTTTCGTGGAGGAGGCAAGATGTTGTGGTGGATGGTTGGCTCTACCGCATTCATGACGCAGTTTAGTGCTTGGACATTTACTGGCGCTGCGGGTAAAGCTTTTACCGATGGGTTCCCAATCATGGTTATTTTCATGGCGAACGCATTTGGCTTTCTACTTTCGTGGTTGTTCTTTTCATACCGCTTTCGACAAATGCGTGTTGTTACACCTATTGAAGGTGTGCGTCGTCGCTTCGGTGCAACGAATGAACAAGTGTTTACGTGGGCGACAATGCCGACAAGTGTGGTTTACACCGGTATTTGGCTAAATGGTCTCGCACTCTTCGTTAGTGCTGTGTTTAAAGTTGATATCGAAACCACGATTATTGTCACTGGTTTGATTGTTCTCTTTATTTCTGTACTGGGCGGAGCATGGGGGGTGGTTGCTTCAGACTTTGTGCAAATGGTTGTGATCATGGCGGTGACGGTGGTTTGTGCTGTGGCTGCATTGGCAAAAATTGGTGGCCCAACGAATCTTATTGAACAGTTCCCTGCCGATAGTGTCATGGGTTCTGATATGAACTATCCATTGCTGTTCATATCTTGGTTTATCTTCATGTTCGTTAAGCAGCTGCAAAACATCAACAACATGCAAGATTCATATCGTTTCTTAACAGCGAAAGATTCAGTTAACGCACGTAAAGCAGCACTCCTAGCGTTTGCATTGATGTTGATAGGACCGGCAATTTGGTTCTTACCACCTTGGGTAACGGCAATTATCTATCCTGAAGCGGCAACTGTGCACGCGGCTGAACTTGGTAGTAAAGCAGCTGATGCGGTCTACCTAGTGTTTGTCGAAAACGTTATGCCTGTTGGTATGGTGGGACTGCTTATGTCTGCTGTGTTTGCGGCAACGATGTCTTCCATGGACTCAGGCTTAAACCGAAATTCTGGTGTGTTTGTGCGTAACTTTTATGCGCCAATCATGAACAAAAACGCGGATGACAAGAAGTTGATGCGAGTGAGTCAGTTTATGACCATGGTCTTTGGCATATTGATCATCATGGTGGCTCTGTTCATTAACTCTCTGCGTGGTCTGAGCCTTTTCGACGCAATGATGTACGTAAGTACGCTATTACAAATGCCAATTCTAGTGCCATTGTTCTTCGGTATGTTTATTAAGAGAACACCTGACTGGGCAGCTTGGGCGACATTAGTGGTGGGTATGATTGTATCTTATGTCGTGAGTTTTGTGCTTACAGCAGACGTCGTTGCCAATTTATTCAATCTAGAGGTTCCTTTCACAGGACGCGAAGCAAGTGACCTAAAAGTTCTGCTTGGAGTTATTGGTCACCTTGTGATTACTGGTGGTTTCTTCTGTCTAACAACCAAGTTCTACAAAGAGCCAGTCGGTAAACGAAACACCGAACTTAAAGAGTTTTGGAGTGATGTTGCAACCCCTGTTATCGAAGAGGAAGGACAAGATGAAATGGATCGCCAACAACGTGACATGTTGGGCAAGCTCATTTTGGTTTTCGGTGCGCTTGTAACGGCGATGGTACTAATCCCGAACCCGTTCTGGGGTCGTATGGCCTTTGTCTTCTGCGGCGCAGTGATTGTTACTGTGGGTTCTCTGTTATTGAAGAGTGCGAAGAAAACGCCTCGGTTAGAAGTGTCTACATCTAACTAATTTTCAACAACTAGTTAGGTAAAAGTAACACGAGCATAGGCCAGAGGGGCTGTCTCTCTGGCTTATATGAACCACCTCGTAGAGGGGCTTTAGGAAACAATTTCATGATTGAATTTTTCCCTAAAGTTTATCAATACAGTTTTCTACAAGAGTTTGAATTATGCCTTCATACATACATAAAGATTTTCTATTGCAGGGGGACACTGCCAAGCATTTATATCACGATTACGCGGCAGGGCTTCCCATTATTGATTATCACAACCACTTAGATGCCAAAGAGATTCATGACAACCATCAATACGACAATATTGCTCAGGCTTGGTTGAGTTGCGATCACTACTTGTGGCGTGCATTACGAAGTAACGGAGTCGATGAGTATTACATCACAGGTGATGCGAGTGATTATGAAAAGTTTCAAAAGTGGTGTGAGACCATGCCGTATCTTATCGGCAACCCGCTGTATCACTGGTGTCATTTGGAGCTTAAGAAATACTTCGGCCTCGATTTACTACTCAACTCAGAGAATTGCGCGGTTATCTGGCAACACTGTAATCAAAAACTCAGCCAAGAGTCTCACCGATTCCAAAGTCTGCTTAAAGAGAGTCGAGTCGATACCTTGTGCACTACCGATGATCCACTTAGCGATTTGAGCTATCACGATAAACTGAATCGTTCAGAATTTGCTGTACAAGTCTTGCCGACATTTCGCGCTGACAGCCTGATTGAAATAGAGAATCAAAGTAGTTTTCAAAAGACACTCGATTCACTGGCGTTTATCACTGACATTAATATCGTCGATTTTGCAAGCTACGCTCAAGCAATCACGTCTCGTGTGGACTATTTTGCGCAGCATAACTGCCGATTATCTGACCTAGGGTTAAAAGTTGTGGATTTTTCACACTATCACCCTGACGTACTTGATCAAGCTATAGCAAAGGTCAAACGTGGTGATACGCTGAATAGTGAAGAAATTTGGCAGTTTAAGACGGCCGTTTTTGAAGTGCTTGGCAAGGCTTATCATAAGCATGGTTGGTCGATGCAAATTCATATTGGAGTGTTAACTAATGTGAATAAGCGCCGCTTTGATGATATAGGTGGCGGTACGGGGTTCAGTGTTATCAGTGACAACCCAATTGCAGAAAACCTTAGTCATTTATTGAGTTTGTTAGATCAAGACCGTCAACTCCCTCAGACCATCGTATATAGCCTTAACCCGAAAGATAGCCCGGTGCTTGGGTCAATCATAGGTGCCTTTCAAGATAGTGATGCGCAGCCAGGTAAAGTGCAGCTTGGTTCTGCGTGGTGGTTTAACGATCATAAGGCGGGTATGGAAAAACAACTTCAAGATCTAGCAAATTTAGGGGCTCTAGGACGGTTTGTCGGAATGTTAACCGACTCTCGCAGCGTATTGTCACTCTCTCGTCATGACTATTTTCGTCGCATTCTATGTAACTTACTCGGTAAGTGGGTCGATGACGGGGAATTACCGAATGATGAGCCTTTGCTTAAACAGAGTGTCGAGAACATCTGTTATCAAAACGCCAAACAATACTTCAATTTTCATTCATCTAAAGATTTAGTATAGGTATCCATTATGCTGCAGTTTACCTCTCCGGAAATGGCGGTCATTCGCCAAAATGCCAGCCAAGAGATCATCGAACAAATTATTCAAGATAATCAGGTTGTGCTTACTTCAGACACTCTCGTTCCACCTGATGCCCGCGCAACATGGAATTTATATTATTTTTGCCCCACGCATGGGGTTCGCTTAAGTTGGGATAGAGATCGACCTACTGAACATGTATGCCCTGTTGATGGCGAGGTGCTTACTGGGGAGCCTTATGACGGAGCATGGTGGCGTTGGCTTAATGGGCTCAATTCGAAAGCGTGTAATGACCTGGGTTTGCTTTGGCACATTACTCAAGATCGCAAATACTTCGAAAAAGTTCGTGAGATCTTATTGGGTTACGCTGAATACTACCCGAATTACGAAGAACACGGCGGAATTCCATATAACGGTCCAGGCAAAGCAAATGCGCAGACTCTCTGTGAAGCGAATTGCAATATTGATTTTGCTCGAGGCTATGATTTCGTTAAAGAGCAGTTGAATACCGAAGAGCAATTGTTTATTGAACAGCGCTTGTTACGCGAGGGTGCTGAGTTCCTGATGCAACATCGAGCTGATCAATTGCATAACCATGAAATGAAGATTTCCGCGACGATTGGCGTAATAGGCTTGATACTTAGTGACCGAAAATTCATCGACTTTGCGGTGAGCACCCCTTATGGCTTGAAGTATCAGTTAGAGCATGGTGTAAAGGGGGAGGGCTTATGGTTTGAAGGTTCTATCCATTATCATTACTACGCTTTACAAGCACTTCTGAATTTCGAAAAAATGGCATGTAAAACAGAGTACTCACTACAATCGGTGCCAAACTTCCATACCATGTTGGCGTTCCCGCTCAAACTACTCATCAATACGGGTGACTTTCCACGTCTGAACGATTGTATTGCGGGTCAAGAGAAGTTAACTCATAGCCACCTCTTCGAATTCGGGTATCGTGAGTTCAGAGACCCTTTATTTGCATCGGCGTTACAGAGCATCTATCAAGATTCGCCACGCAACAATATCGACGCGCTGTTGTACGGTGTTGATGCATTACCTGTGGCAGAGCCGCTTATGTGCCAGTCTATTCATGCAGAACAATCAGGCGTTACGATCATGCACGATCGAGAGCACGATAACATGCTATTAATTAAGCACTCTCCGTATGGTGGTGAGCACGATCACTATGATCGACTAGGGGTGATCATTACTCGAAATGGTAAAGAAATTTTGCCTGACTTGGGAACAACAGGGTACGGTGCTGAACTGCATTATGGGTACTATAAAAATACGGTGACGCACAACACCTTGGCGGTGAATCAGGAGAATCAACCGCCAGCCAACCCTCAAGTGAATACGTTTGTAAAAGAACAGTCCTACACATGGTTAGACACACAAACAGATTGGTGTGGTGAGTTACCGACGGTCGATAGCCATACTATTGTTCAGTGGGATTTGGTCGCGTACAAAGATGTGATGTTTCGCCGTCAAATTCTGTGGTTAGGGGATGTGGCGATTGAATTCAATACCGCGGAAAATCCTCACCAACAACAACTAGATTTGGTCTGGCATGTCAGAGGACAACACTGCGCTTTGGCAGAGGCACAAGGTTGCGACAATCCACTAGATGGGCCTTTAGCAAGAATGACGGGCTGCCATGAGATGGCTCTTAAAGCGTCCACTAATTTACGTTATTCGATTGATGGACAAACCGAATTTAATCAGCAGCTGATAACGGATAGTTCAGCAACTCTGTTGTTGGGGTATGCGCCGGACAACCCTGCAACTAGTGATTTAGCTTACACTATTTTGCGTAGCCAAGAAGCGGTTCTTAAAGTTGCCACGGTATATAACTTGACGCAAAACGATGAGGTTCGAGTTTCTGATATCGAATGGCGATCGAACGTTATTAATTTAAGCTTGGTCAGAAATGGAGTGGCACAGTCTATTTCAATTAACCAAGAAACGGGGGTTACTTTGTTCGGCTGATCGAACAACAATATTAATGAAATATAACTCGCTGAATTTCACGAGTTCACCCCATAATAAAAATCCCCTCAAGAACCTTTCTTGAGGGGACATTTTGCGTTTATGGATAAGTTAAAAGATCATTATTAGTAGCACGATAGCGTTTCATTATTCACTTTCAGCCTCTTTGGAAGCCTCTGTTGCCGTACCTTTGTACAGCCATTTATCAAGTACAACTTGCAGTGCATCTAGTGATGTTGGTTTCTCTAATCGACCATCCATTAACTGATTGATCATGTCTAACTCACGTTGCCCTGACTCACCAGAAAGCGCGATGATTGGCGTATTAGGTGAGCGTGCCTTGATGATCTGGCTTGCGTCAAAGCCGTTCATGACTGGCATTTGTACATCCATGAGAATCAAATCGACTTGATGGGTTCTAAACAGTTCAACTGCATTCTCACCATTCTTAGCTTGTAAGCTATTTACACCGAGCCTGCTCAAGTACATCTGAACAAGGGTGCGTTGTACCTCTTTATCATCAACGATGAGCACGGTTGGCGCTATCCCGTTGGTTGTCACTGGTGTTGCCAGTGAGTCCGCGCTGTGTTGTTCCGTTTGAGTGCTCTGAACTTGCGGGCTGGCTTCGCTGTTCTCTTCGCTAGTCTCTTCGATATTTACTTGGCCTTGCTTCCAGTCGTTGAAATAAGGCGTACGTAACGCATCAGCTTTTGGTGCATTGGGCACAACCGGGAAATACAGGTGGAATTCAGTAAATTCACCAAGCTTCGACTTACACTCGACTCTGCCGCCAAACGAGCGCATAACACGTTGACAGTAGCCTAACCCTAAGCCGCTACCACCGCTTTTCTGGTAAGAGAAGAAGTCGTCGAAGATCTTGTGTGTGATCGTCTCATCAATACCTGGTCCTGTATCTCTGAAAGTGAGGATATTTTCGTAAGAACCGACCTGGGTGCTGATTTCGAGTTGGCTATCTGGGTACGAATCAAAATAGTAAATCGCGTTACGGATCAGATTGAAAATCACGAAATTGAATAAGGTTTCGTTTAGTTTCGCAACAAAGTCAGCATGTTGTGGTAAACGAATCCTTTCGATGATCTTTTCATTCTCAAACCCGTAGTGGCTGACGGCTTGATCTACGGCTTTGTGGATAGAAGTCATCAGGATAGGACCTTGCTCAGAAGAACTGTCGCTTACCTCTCTTAGGATGATATCTATGAGCTGTCGCCCACGTTGAATTGCGGCTTGTCCGTTCTCAATATCAAGTTGGATCTGCTTTGCTGAGGCTTGGTTTTCGATGTGCTGTTTCAAGACCTCGAAATGCAATTGTACTTGAGCAAGTGGGTTACGCATTTCATGGGCTATGGAGTTGGCGAGCGCTCTACTTTGACGAATGCGCCTATCAGCTTCGATAGTACTTTGAACGCGGGTAAGCAGGGTTTGCAGCGCTGAGATCTCTTCATTAGAGAACATTTGATCGTTGCTCTTGTGGGACGACACCAGCAGATGTGTGACCGATTCTCCCTGTCCAAACAGCGGCATAACCAAAGCGGTGTTGTTTGAGCTCATTTTGTCATAGAGAGCTTTGAGCGAAAGTTTGGAAGGCGCTGTGTAATCAAGTTCTTGCGATAACTCGTCGAACACTAGAACTGACTTGTTGGTTGAAAGATAGTCTTCGTAGAAGGTTTCGTTGTAGTTGCTATTAACAAGGCGAAGTTTGTCTTCAGGGATTTGCAACAGCTGACCTAAACGGCGCATTGCATCATCAATCGACAGCTTAAAGTCTTCTTCTAAGGCCAGTATTTGCTGTACTGGTGTTTTCTTGTTTCCGTAAACAAAGAAAGAGGCATAGCGGCTGACACGCTTGTAGAGGACGTGCCATGTGATGCCAATCAGCGCGCAGATCGGGATTGCGATTAGCCACTGATTATCGTCAGTCAGAGGGATGAAGATCGCGCCGAAGGGTATTACCAGTATTGCACAGACCAACAACGCATTAAGGCTCATGTAAGCAAGATATTTCACACTGTAGAAGCGAGAGGTTAAAAGCGCGTAGCCTACAAACAGCATTTCACTGATTGATAGTGCTGGTGGTAACCAAGTCAGTGAGAAATCTCTTAAGAAGTACGTCATGCCGAGGTGAATGGTTGCAGTAGACAGCATGAATACCAAGATACCAGCGATCATATAGCTGGTTTTGGCGAGTACCAGTTTGCTGCTGTTGGCGCGCATCGCTACCAGATTGCAAAGGGTTAACACCACTAAGCTGATCATTCCAGTGAAGAAGTAAGGCGTATGCGGGCCGAACTCGATGACAAACAGACTTGGACCAAAAATGGTGACGTCTTCAACAGTTAAGTTCGGGCTAAGGTTGATAAACAAGGAATAGACGCTAAAACTGACGAAGATGGCTTGTTGCCATAGGTGTACCTTGCCATTACGTTGTTCAGCTGCAAGCTGGCACGAGAAAAAATATGCAAAAGCAAAGGCAAAGCAAGAGGCGAGGTTGGCAAATTTAGCAGCGAACACGGCTACGGACGAACCAAGTTCCAGCAATAAATCGGTATGGAAGTAGGCATTGCTGCTTATCCAAGCAACAATACAAACCGAATAAGCGATGTACGGGACGTGGTGAGTCCCTGCAATGGTTTTACCTTTTTGCTTAAGACAATAGCAATAGTAGATTAACCACATGACTACGATGGCAACGGTTGCGAGAAGCGTTATCGCCTTAGCGTAGACAATCGCCTCCAAGCCGAAATCAAACATGTTCATCTTTTTTTTCCGAGCTTGACGTTGTTCTAACTCTTAGTTTTCTACTGCTACGCACGGCGTGTTTGTAGCCACGAAAATCAGTGTCATTGAATACGTTAACCATCTTTTCAAAATTCCAAAAGCCACGATAAATAGTGGTACCGTCGTTATTTAGCTCACAGAACCCAGAGTGGAAATAGGCTTTAGGATCGATAGCTTGATAAAACTGGAGCATGAAAGGTTGCTCGATGATAGTGAAGCCAGCCTTGTAACCTACTTGATGCAGTACACTCATGAGTTCTTTTTGAGCAAGGTAGAGGAAGTAGAGTTTTTGCTGAGTATTGCCGCTGACGGTTAGGCGTAATACTTCACATATGGCTTTAGTATCCGACAGCTGTAAGTGGAAGGTACTGTCGAACTCTGGCAGAGAGCAACACTTTGAAAGTATTGAAGGTGTAAAAATCTGTAACTCTGAGAGTTGCTGGTAGCCGTGCTCGGGCAAGCAGTATTGCCAGTTTTCGTTGCTGAAGGGGGGGGCATAGCTTAACCAAGTATCATTTTTTGCCCAGTCTTGAATCAGCGCTGAAGAGACCAGCGTTGGAAAGGCTTCATCAACAGGGTGCTTAAGTAAGATAAAGTGCTTCCCAGATTGTGAAAGGTGCAGCAGAGGCAGCATCTCAAACCATTTCTCACCTTTTATGAAGGTTTCTAGGTTACTCAAAGCAATAGCATCACTGATTGGCATCGCTTGTGGGTGGCACGGTGTCTGTACCATGAGAGAGTCGGATTCGATGTGTTCAATGATCGCGCCGTAGTACGCGCAATCTTTAATCGGTAGCTCGATACGTGAGATAGCTCTATCGTTGAGCGGCGATTTTGTCTTTATTGCGGCAATTTCACATTCACACCAAAAGTCCAACCAAGACATATAGAATTGGCTGGCCGCTCTTTCTAACAGAACCATATCAGGAGCTAAAGTACTCGGATACCGTTGAACCAGGTCCCGATAATCCATCAACTCAAATAATACTGAAAGACTTTTGTGTTGGTGCTCTGGGTACAAAGAACCTAGGAGGTTACGGCGATAATCAGTAACGGTTTGGAAAAGAGTAGTGCGTTGTTGTGGCTGATAAGTATTGATAACGAGATCGATCAATACTCGTTGTTTCTTTTCAATAGACTCATCGCTAGCCAACAGCGAGTCTAAAGACGTCAGTAATTTCATGGTGTGAATCTAGCCTAGGTTTATATAATTATTTTTATTCGATCTGCACTTATTTCCTGACACTTATATTATGTAAGCCTTGAGCTAACATTATTTCAGTTGTGTATAAATAACGTTGCTTGTGTCTATGAAATGAAAACAAGTTGCATAATCGAGCGCAAGTCTACTACTTGCGTATTTTCTTAACAACCGAACTTTTTCTAGTTTATGAAGTGCTAAATTAGTTTTTTCTCAATAACTTAGGTGCTATTCATAGATCTAGCCTAACATTTAGCTAGCGAGCATAAACCTTTGGTTTTATAAACTGATACCAAATATCTATTTTTTGAAGCAATCTCATAATTAATACGCAACTAAATTCACCTTTATAATTGTAGGGAATATAACGACGAGCCAAGCATACAATTGATAAATATAATTATGTCTCAAACTCTTTTATTCCCACGTCACCGTTTGGCGCTAGCTTGCTTACTTTCTAGTGCATCTACTTTCTCTTTCGCTGAAAATCAGTGTGAGGTGCCTGAGCTTCAGTTGTCATCTGATCTCGCTCATGCCGTTTCACTAGCAGACAACAGTTGCTATAGATCTTGGTTCTCAGCATCGAAGAATTCGTTAGCCAATATCTACAGCGAAGCTAGTCTGAACCAAATCAGTAATCTACTTAACTTAGAGATAGCCCGTTACCGAGGCGAAGCTGAGCAAGCACGCAAACTTGAAAACTTAGGTGAATTTGTTCGTGCAGCTTATTACGTTCGTTATAACGCGCGAGAAGAAGATTTCTCTGAGGCTTTAAGTGAACGCTTTGCGCATTCAACCAATGCATTTCTTGCTAATCCTAATTCGCTAAATCAAGGGCGAGAACAAGTTGGTGCGCTGAAGAGCCTGACGCTTATGGTCGACAACGTGAAGCAACTTCCACTCACTATGGATGCACAACTTGCGGCACTTAGCCACTTCAACCGTCAAACGGCGCAAGACTCACATTGGGTTGATGGGCTCAATAATCTATTCAGAGCGATGGCCGGGCATGCTGCTCGAGATGACTTCTACAATTACCTAGCAAACAACACTCAACATATAGATACACTAGCGAGGTTTGCTCGTGACAATCGCTGGGCTTTGGATACAGATGCGAGCTTTTTGGTTTATAACGCGGTGCGCGAGACGGGAAGATTGCTAGCAAGCCCAGATAAAGCGACTAAAGATAAAGCGTTGCAGGTGATGCAAGATGTAATAGTGCAAAATCCTCTGGGTAGTGAGCACGATAAACTATGGCTAGCGGCGGTAGAAATGCTGGGATATTTTGCACCAGAGGGGTTGAACGGACTCGATCTTGAACAGGCGAAACGCGACGTTGCTCAACGTATCTTACCTAACCGCTACGAGTGCCCAGGCCCTGCAATTCTTCGCTCTCAAGATTTAACTGAGTTACAAGCTGCAAAGGCGTGTGATGTATTGGCAGCTAAAGAGGCAGACTTTCACCAAGTTGCCAATACAGGGCAGCAACCGGTGGCTGATGACAACAATCATAATGTTGAGATCGCGGTGTTTGGTAGTAAAGGCAGTTATGTTGACTACTCTTCATTCCTGTTTGGTAATACGACGGATAACGGTGGTCAGTACTTAGAAGGCAATCCGGCCGACTTGGAGAATGTAGCGCGTTTCGTGGCTTACCGTTACGACAATGGGGATGAGCTCTCCATTCTGAATTTTGAACATGAATACACGCACTACCTAGATGCGCGCTTCAATCTACATGGTTCATTTAATGATAACTTGGCTCATGGTTATGTGGTGTGGTGGTTGGAAGGGTTCGCCGAGTATATGCATTACAAGCAAGGCTATGATGCCGCAATTCGCTTAATTGATAGTGGAAAGATGCGCCTATCGGATGTACTTGCGACCACTTACTCTCATGATTCAAACCGTATTTACCGATGGGGGTATTTGGCGACCCGCTTTATGCTAGAAGAGCATCCAAATGAAGTGGAAAGCTTACTGGCGCTGTCTCGTTCTGGTCAGTTTGCTGAATGGGCAAAGCAGGTAAAAGTGCTTGGCCAACAGTACGACGGTGAATTTGAACGTTGGCTAGATACGGTAACAAGTGAAGATAAACCTGAGCCTGGAGAACCCACGGATCCGACAGAACCAAGTGATCAAATCAAGACTCTTATTGCCAACCAAAACCTAGTGTTGAGTGGTGAAGCATACAGTGAGCAGCTATTCTATGTAGACGTCCCTGAGAACACCATACACTTTGAGGTGTCAATTCAAGGGAAACCTCAAGGGGATGCTGATCTCTACATGAGCTACAACCGCGCTGCGCATTACTATGACTTTGAGTTCAGCCAGTATGGTAATGGCAGTAATGAGTTGGTGACGTTTGAGCCAGAGACAACGGGATATATTAAGCCAGGCCGTTACTACATGAGCGTGACTGGGCGTACCGGTTTTAGTGGTGTTACATTGCTTGCATCGTTAGAAACAGAACAACCCGTTCCACCGTCTCCAGAGCAAGATGACCTAACACCTGTGGTATTAGAATCTGGTAAAGCTCATCTGTTTACTGTTCATCAACAACGTTACGCTGCCGTTTATGTTCCAGAGGGAGTACAAGAAGTTCGCGTATGGCTAATCGATCAAAATAATGATCCAGCAGAGAAAGGTAATGTTGATCTGTTTGCAAGCGGTGCATATTGGCCAACCGTTGGGCAGCATGACTATGCGTCGGATTATCGTGGCAGCAATGAGTATCTACAAATACCTGTGACTGAGGAAGGGTACTTACATTTCTTGTTAAGTGCAGAACAGCAAGGTGATGATGTCGAGATGTTGGTCTATTTTCATTAAGGCGCAAATCTCGAATATATAGATAACAAGCCGAGTATGAGTGCTCGGCTTTGTTTTTCTGACAGTTTTCTGTGTTAATAGAGTAGTTACACCATAATCTCTGATGAAGTGATGACATTAGCGGTTTAAGCTTGTAAGCATATGAAACACCGAGATAACGGTGTGATCACTTGTTAAAACTGAATGATTTATTTAGTGAGGATTTATGAAGAAAGCACGATTAACATCACTACTTGGAGTAGCGACTTTAGTTGGCGTGGTTGCTCTGGCTGGATGCAGTCAGAATGGTGAAGTGATGAGTCAATCACAAGAGAATACGAATCCGATCTGTAGTACTAAAAACCTAACTGGTGGTTGGTCGAAAAGTGAAGTCACACCACAAGCAGAGCAAGCGCTAGACGCCGTGCTTAGCCAAATGAACACGTCTGCAAAGCTTCAACAAATCTTGAGTGTTCGAACTCAAGTGGTGGCTGGTTTGAATTACGCGATTGAGTTTGAAATGGATAATGGTGAAGTGTGGAATACGATTGTATACCGCTCTCTACAAGGCGATATCGAAATGGTTCAGGCCGCGCAGCAAGGCCGTTTGTGTCAGTAGTCTAAGCTAGCTATCAAATATAACGTCTCACACAAAAATGGCTCCCGATTGGGAGCCATTTTTTTTGACTAGTGTCTTGTCGTAAGCTCGTAACGGTTTATTCCGCCTCAGATAATTCAGGTTCTGATACTTCGCTTTCGGATAACTCAACAACGCAAGCTCGGCTGATATCTTCATCGATGTATGCCATACCCAGTTTATTTAGGTAATCCATGCGGTCTGCAGTACGAAGATCGATATCAGGGCCTGCAATCTTGTTATCTTGGTAAACCTTGGCGAGATGAGCCATGAACTGCTCGCCCACACTCATCATCAGCAAGCTCATTGCGCCAACGTCTGGTCTTACTTTAGCGCGTTGTTTTTCAGATAAATTCACCTCTAATACAACAGGTTGTTCCTCACCTTCAAAACGAACGCTGCGCTCTCTCACCGTTTGTTGTGCCCAGTAGTACGCAAGCTCTTTACTCTGAGTTAGGAACACAGGCTCTACAGATTCGGTGTAGTTATTGCCGATGGTTGCCATGGTTTTTACGGCGGCTTGGTTGAGTGCTTTATCGCCCGAGCGTTTTAGCCCTTGGCCTTTAATGGAAGCGATTAATGCTGAAGAGGTTCCGTGATACCAAGTATCACCTGTTGCGAAACCATTTTCTGATAGCAGTGTTTTTGCATCTTGTAGGTGTTTAGGTATTGAAGTCATAGGCACTCTCAATCAAAAGAAATTTCAACAAACAGGAATCTAATAAAACATGAATACGGTTAGCTTAAACAGATGTTGCTTAGCTGACCGTGGGTTAGGGCACAAATCTGAGACTTTGAGATAAAGCCGGCCATACAAGCTTTATCTCAAAGCCTTCCCCCGGATCTTACCTAAGTAAGAGAGAAGGGCGGGGGAGGCTTTAGCGTTAGCGATTAATCAAAAGTGTTAGTGACTAATCAAAAAAGTGCTAGCGATTAATCAAATTGGTTCGATGTATTCAGTTCACCCGCTGCTTTTAGTGCGTTTTCACCAGCGAAGTACTCTTTGTGGTCATCACCCATATCTGAACCAGACATGTTTTGGTGTTTAACACATGCGATACCTTGGCGTATTTCTTTACGTTGAACGTTAGCAACGTAGCCCAACATGCCTTGTTCACCGAAGTACTCTTTTGCAAGGTTGTCAGTAGACAGCGCTGCAGTGTGGTAAGTAGGTAGAGTAATTAGGTGGTGGAAGATACCTGCTTCACGAGACGCATCTGCTTGGAATGTGCGAATCTTGTCATCAGCTCGTTTAGACAATTCAGTTTCGTCATATTCAGCACTCATTAGGCTAGCACGGTCGTAGGCAGAAACGTCTTCACCAGCTTCAACCATTGCGTCGTATGCTTGTTGACGGAAGTTTAGTGTCCAGTTGAACGATGGAGAGTTGTTGTATACCAGTTTCGCATTAGGGTGTACTTCACGAACGCCATCCATCATCTCTTTGATTTGGCCGATGTGAGGCTTCTCTGTTTCAATCCAAAGTAGGTCGGCACCAGCGTTAATTGCTTCAATACAGTCAAATACACAGCGGTCTTCACCAGTACCTTGACGGAATTGGTACAAGCCAGATGGTAGACGCTTAGGACGTACCAGCTTGCCTTCACGGTTGAAGCAAACGTCGCCTTGTTTCATGTCAGCTACATCGATCTCTTCAACATCTAGGTAAGAGTTGTAGATGTCACCTTGGTCACCTGGCTCTTTCACTACTGCGATTTCTTTGGTTAGGCCTGCACCTTGTGAATCGGTACGAGCAACGATGATGCCGTTGTCGATGCCTAGCTCAAGGAAAGCGTAACGAAGTGCACGAAGTTTCGCGTGGAAATCAGCGTGAGGTACGGTCACTTTGCCGTCTTGGTGACCACATTGCTTCTCATCGGCAACTTGGTTTTCGATTTGTAGACAACATGCGCCTGCTTCAATCATTTGCTTAGCCATTAGGTATGTCGCTTCTGCGTTACCAAAGCCTGCATCGATATCGGCGATGATTGGCACTACGTGTGTTACGTGGTTGTCGATTTTGTCTTGAATGCGGTCTTGTAGGTCGACATCGCCAGCTTCACGAGCTGCATCTAGTTCACGGAATAAACCACCTAATTCACGAGCATCTGCTTGACGTAGGAAGGTGTATAGCTCTTCAACTAGGCCTGCAACTGACGTTTTCTCATGCATTGATTGGTCTGGAAGTGGGCCGAATTCTGAACGAAGTGCTGCAACCATCCAACCAGAAAGGTATAGGTAGCGGCGATCTGTTTTACCATCAAAGTGCTTCTTAATAGAAATCAGCTTTTGTTGGCCGATAAAACCGTGCCAGCAACCTAGAGACTGAGTGTATTGAGAGCTGTCTTTATCGTAAGCCTCCATATCCGCACGCATAATATCTGCCGTGTATTGCGCGATATCTAGACCTGTTTTGAATTTGTTTTGAGCTCGCATACGAGCAGCAGATTCAGCATTGATTGCATCCCATGGAGCACCTGCAGCGCTTTTTGCAACTTCTATCATTTCGATATCTTGTGTAATTTGCGACATAACTATTCCTTAGTTTCACGTGGGGTATGGTTGCCAAATTGGCTTGGATTAAAACTTTGCTATGGACAAAGAATAACCACGCATGTGATAATTTTGTTAATTTATAGTTATTATATTCGGTATTTTTTATATGAATATTGCTCGTATAGACCTTAATTTACTTGTGTATTTAGACATGTTGCTACGTGAAAGAAACGTTACACGTGCAGCGAATCAGTTAGGTATTACTCAGCCAGCCATGAGTAATGGACTGCGCCGATTACGCGATCTGTTTGAGGATCCATTATTGGTGAGAACCAGTGAAGGAATGGTGCCAACCGAGCGAGCGCAAAAGTTGCAACCTTTGATTCGCAACATCTTGGCGAATGTAGAGAAGACCTTGCAGCCGACGACGGAATTTAATGCAGAAGACAGTGAACGCGTGTTCCGTATCATGGCGAGTGATTATGCTGAATCCACCATTATCCAGCCGCTATTAAGAAGGTTGAGTGAGATAGCGCCGAAAATACGACTCGATATTATGACGCCAAGTGACGTGAGTTATCAGGATGTAGAGCAGGGGACCGTTGATATCATCATTAACCGCTTCGACGATATTCCTCAATCCTTTCACCAGATGAGCCTTTGGCACGACGGTTTTTCTTGCCTATTTAGCTGCGATAATCCGATAGCTGACAATTTCGATATTCTTTCTTATTTAAAAGCGCAACACATTTGGGTGAGTAAAACCGGTATGGGTACGGGGGTCGGGATTAACCCAAGTGAGGCGCAGAAGTTAGGGTGGATCGATGAAGCGCTAATGCGTATTGGTAAGACCCGAAACATTACTGTGTTCACTCGACATTACCTGTCAGCGATTCTATTCGCGCAACAGAAAAACCTGATCCTTACCATCCCAACCAAAGCGGCACAGCTGCAACGTAACAACCCTAAGTTATTGATCAAACCCGCTCCCTTTGCCATCGAACCTTTTGAAGTGAAGATGGCGTGGAGCCCATTGTTACAAACCAATCCAGACCACCAGTGGATGCGTCGCTTGATAAAAAGTGTCGCCAATGAAATCGAAAGTGGTGTGACAGAATAACCCTATTTTTATGGTATTTCTTTTGTGAATGTCCATTATAAGCTGCATAAATTAGCTAAATTTTCGTCAGTTACGTAAATTTAAGTAAGTAGTCAGTGATTAACTTGAGAGAGATTTTATGAGCAGTCGTATTCAACAGGGAAGCTTGAGCATAGATAGCACCCTCTACCAATTAGTTAATGAACAGGTCATCCCCGGCACGGGTATTCTTGCAGAAGACTTCTGGCAGTCATTTGCAACCATCCTTAAAGATCTGGCACCAAAGAACCGAGCATTGCTTATCAAGCGTGAAGATCTCCAACATCAAATCGATGTGTGGCACCAAGAGCGTGCGGGTCAAACACTGGATGCTGCAGAATATAAACAGTTCTTACAGCAGATCGGCTACCTAGTACCTGAAGGCGATGACTTCCAAGTAACGACTGCCAATGTTGAGCCTGAAATCGCAACACAAGCTGGGCCGCAGCTTGTAGTGCCTATCATGAACGCGCGCTTTGCACTTAACGCAGCAAACGCGCGCTGGGGCAGTCTATATGATGCGCTCTACGGCACAGACGTGATCAGCGAGAGTGATGGCGCCGAGAAAGGCGGCAGCTTTAACCCGGTACGTGGTGCCAAAGTGGTGAGTTATGCTCGTGGTTTCCTTGATGATGCCGCACCGCTCAATGGCGTTTCTCATAAAGACGTGACTAAATACAGCATCAGTAACGTGAGTATCGGCAACACGCTTACCGCGACTCTAGATAACGGCGAAGAAGTCACGCTAATCGACCGCAATCAATTTATTGGTTATCAGGGTGACGCTAGTGCGCCTTCTTGTATCCTGCTTAAACACAATAACCTTCATATTGAAATTCAAATCGATCCTAGTGCACCAATCGGCAGCGTTGATGCAGCCGGTATTAAAGATGTGCTGGTGGAATCTGCACTGACTACCATTATGGATTGTGAAGACTCAGTAGCCGCTGTTGATGGTGAAGATAAAGCACTGGCTTACCGTAACTGGTTAGGTTTGATGAAAGGTGATCTACAAGAGTCATTAGAAAAAAATGGCAAGACTATTGTTCGTAGCTTGAATCCAGATCGTCAATACACCAGCGTAACGGGTGGTGAGATCTCGCTTAAAGGCCGAAGCATGTTGTTTGTTCGCAATGTTGGTCATTTAATGACGAACCCAGCGATCATTGATGAGGAAGGGAATGAAGTACCTGAAGGCATCATGGATGGCATGATCACTTCACTGATCGCAATGCACGATTTGAAAGGCAACAGTGCTTATCAAAACTCGACAGCTAACAGCATCAATATCGTAAAACCTAAGATGCATGGCCCTGAAGAAGTAGCATTTACCAATGAACTTTTTGGTCGCATTGAAGATGCATTAGGGTTAGAGCGCTTTACTATCAAAGTTGGCATAATGGATGAAGAGCGCCGTACCTCTGTGAACTTGAAAGAGTGTATCCGCGCCGCTAAAGATCGAGTTGTTTTTATCAACACTGGTTTCTTGGACCGAACGGGTGACGAGATTCATACGAGTATGGAAGCGGGTCCATTTACACCTAAAACACAACTGAAAACCATGACATGGATTGGCGCTTACGAAGATCAAAACGTTGATCTGGGCTTAGCTTGTGGCCTGCAAGGTAAAGCCCAAATTGGTAAGGGTATGTGGCCAGAACCAGATAACATGGCGAAGATGATGGATGCCAAAATTGGTCACCCACAAGCGGGTGCTAATACCGCTTGGGTTCCTTCGCCAACCGCGGCTACTTTGCATGCCTTACACTACCACAAGGTCAGTGTTCCGAGTCGCCAAAAAGAGCTGCGCGAGCGTGTGAGAGCGAACGTTGACGATATCCTTACTATTCCTCTACTGGGTAATCAAAAGCTGACTGCACAAGATATTCAAAATGAATTGGATAACAATACGCAAGGCATTCTAGGTTACGTAGTGCGTTGGATTGACCAAGGTGTAGGTTGTTCGAAAGTTCCTGATATTAATAACGTAGGACTGATGGAAGACCGTGCCACGCTGCGTATTTCAAGCCAGCACATTGCAAACTGGTTACGCCATGGCATTTGCGATGAAGCCCAAGTTATGAAAACAATGAAGCGCATGGCTGCTGTGGTTGATGAGCAAAACGCTGGGGATCCAAGCTACCAGAATATGGCGCCTAATTTTGAAAACAGCATTGCGTTTTCTGCAGCGTGTCAGTTGGTGTTTGAAGGCTGTGCTCAGCCAAGCGGTTATACCGAGCCAGTGTTACACGCGATGCGTCTAAAGTTGAAAGCGCAGAGTGCTTGAGTCGGAAAGTGTTGAATCGCAGATAAGCGAAAGCACAAAAAGCCAAATCCGCTGAAATAGCGGAGTGAACGAATAATAAAAACAGAGAATGTAAAATACTAAAAAAGAAACACCCCTTAACCGAGCCCAAGGTGCCGCGCAATAATAGCGCGGCTTTTTTTTAGCTTTCGTTTTTAGAGGGTTAGAGGAGCGAAGAGAAAAGTCTAGTTTCCACCGAAGCCTTAAGTTCCACCAAAACCTTAATTTCCCCCAAAACATAGATACTTAATATCCATGTACTCATCGATGCCTTCTTTTGCCCCTTCACGACCAATACCCGACTGTTTCACCCCACCAAATGGTGCTACTTCAGTAGAGATCAAGCCGTCATTGATGCCAACCATACCGTATTCCAGCGCTTCTGCTACCTTCCACACACGGTGAATATTCTGGCTGTAGAAGTAAGACGCTAAACCATAAATCGTATCGTTCGCCATCTCGATGAGTTCTTCATCATTGTCGAACTTCATAACTGGAGCGACAGGGCCAAAAATCTCTTGCTGAACGATGTCCATGTCATGTTTCACGTCTTTAAGAATGACGGGTTGAATAAACTGGCCATCGAGTAATTGAGTTGGTGTCACTGGCTGTGCACCTTGTTCAATCGCTCGGTCAATTAAGCCTTGGATATTTTGCTTTGCTCTTTCACTGATGACTGGACCAATGTTGACGCCTTCATCTAAGCCGTTGCCGACCTTAAGCTGCTGTACAGCTTGGTCGAACTTAGCCACAAATTCGTCGTGTACCTTGCTGTGGATATAGAATCGGTTAGCACAAACACAGGTTTGCCCTGCATTGCGGAATTTAGATGCCATTGCACCTTGCACGGCAGCGTCGATGTCTGCGTCGTCAAATACAATAAAGGGTGCGTTGCCGCCAAGTTCCATTGAGGTACGTTTGATGCCTTTGGCGGCTTGCGCCATTAAGATGCTGCCAACACGGGTAGAGCCGGTAAATGAGATCTTTTTGATTAATGGGTGAGAGGTAAACAGTTCGCCGATTTGTTCCGGACTATTACCTAAAACCACTTGAATAAGGTCTTCAGGGATTCCAGCTTGGTAAGCCAGTTTAACGACCGCAAACGCAGAAAGTGGTGTTTCGTCAGAAGGCTTCACAATGAAGCTACAGCCAGCCGCTAGTGCAGGCGCTGCTTTACGGGTGATCATCGCAACTGGAAAATTCCATGGCGTGATGGCACATGCTACCCCAATCGGCTGTTTGATGGTGACTAAGCGTTTATCTGCCGCCGTACTAGGGATCGAGTCGCCGTAGGTGCGTTTAGCTTCTTCGGCGAACCACTCAATAAAGCTTGCGCCGTAAACCACTTCGCCAGTGGCCTCTGCCAATGGTTTACCTTGTTCCATAGTCATTAAGCGAGCAAGATCATCTTTGTTTTCAAGGATCAACTTATACCAATTATTCAAAAGCGCAGCGCGAGTTTTAGCTGGCACTTGTGCCCACTCTTTCTGCGCGATATTTGCACGCTTGATAGCGTTATCTAGCTCCACTTCGGTAGAGATTGGCGCATAGCCAATAACCTCACCGGTTGCTGGGTTGGTGACCGCAACCGCGCTGTCTGCTTCTGTCACCATAAAAGAGAGTAATTGCTTGTTGTTGATTTTGAGCATTGTGGTTCCTTATTGATGATTACTTAACACGTGTTGACCTTGTGAGTGAACTTACCGCTGACCAGGAGCCAGATAGCCTCTAACGCTTTATTGTTGGCCCCAGTTGTCTGCTTCGATTTTCGCTAGTGCTTTCGCTGCTTTTTGCAGTGCAGGCAAAAACTTAATCGCTTCATCTGGCTTCACTCGAATCACAGGTGCTTGAATTGCTAAACCAAGGTTGGATTGACCGGTTGGTGATGGGATGAGTACCGCAATACACACCAAACCTGGAAGAAACTCTTCATCGTCAATGGCATAGCCTTGGATCTTCGCTTCTTCGATATCTTGTTCTAGAACGGAGTAGTCGGTAATGGTTTTCACTGTGTACTGCGTCAGAGGCACATTCTCGATCAGTCGTCTGCGCTGTGATTTCGACATGTGAGCCAAAAACAGTTTGCCGGTAGCCGAACAATGCACAGGAACGCGAGAACCTGGTTGGAGGTGGAAACGAAGTGGGGCTTCCGTTTCTGCACGGTCAAGGTAGATGATCTCGCCGCTTGATAGCGCTGTCAGGTTGCAGCTTTCGCCAACTTCTGCACGCAGGTTTTCAAGAATCGTGCGTCTTGCACTGTGCATAGTGCTATTGAAGAGTAGGTTTTCGGCCAGTTTTCTGAGTCGAATACCTGAGCTGTAGTGCTTATCGTCACCATCTCTTTGAATGATGCCTGCTGACTCCAGTTGTTGCAGCATACGGTGTAACGTCGGTTTCGGTAGCCCGGTTTCTTCGACTAATCCTTGAAGAGAAATGAATTCGTCTTTCTGTGCGATTACCTCTAATAGAGCAAAAAGTCGAAGAGTGGGCGTATCTCCTTGAACTTGTGGTGTTTCTGTTTGCATACAGTGATTCATCCTTGCGATATGTCTATGTGTAAGAGTGTACATAGCAAATCAATTTCCTTCAATTATCTGAATAATATTTGACCTTTTTTATTATTTCAATAATATAAAGTTAAATTATGGAACAATTAATCTCAATAAATGGAATTTTATCATGAAGGCAATTGAACGGATTATTGATAAGGCTCACTTAGATCGTAAGCGCGTGGTGTTGAGCGAAGCGGAAGATCCTCGAGTGCTCGCCGCAGCACGATTAGCGATAGACAAACAGCTCGCCCATATCACGCTAGTGGGGGATGAGAAGGCGATTATTGAAGCTGCGCAGTTGCATCATATTAATCTTGCCGGTATTCACATTGTTTCACCTCAAACGTCAGCTCTGAAAGTCGTATTAGCTGAGCGCCTATATGAGTTAAGAAAAGCCAAAGGCATGACGTATGAAGATGCTTTGGAGAAGGTTAAAGATCCACTTATTTTTGCCAACTTGATGGTGAGGGAAGGGTTAGTAGATGGCACGGTTAATGGTGCGGTGTATACCACTTCTGATGTGGTGCGAGCTGCACTGCAGATCATCGGCCCTGCTCCCGATAGCGAGTTGGTATCGAGTTTCTTCCTTATGATGTTGTGTGAGCCTTTCCATAATCTAAAAGGTGGTCTGATTTTCAGTGACTGTGGTTTGGTGATTAACCCCAATGAAACGGAGCTGGCATCAATTGCGGTCGCCGCTTCTCAAAGTGCTGAAGCATTGCTAATGGAAGAGCCTAAGTTGGCGATGCTTTCATTCTCGACCAACGGTAGTGCGAAACATGAGTCGGTGGACAAGGTGCGCAGTGCTGCGCAGATCGTGAAACAGCGTTGCCCTGGTATTGCGGTTGACCAAGATGTTCAGCTTGATGCAGCGATTGTTACCGAAATTGCGGCTAAAAAGTTGCCTGATTCCGAAGTGAAAGGTCAATCCAATGTGTTGATCTTCCCCAACCTCGAAGCGGGCAATATAGGTTACAAGTTGGCAGAAAGGTTAGGTGGTGCGGTCGCCATTGGTCCTTTGCTCCAAGGGTTGAATCAACCGGCCAATGACTTATCAAGAGGGTGCTGCGCAGAGGATATCTTTAACGTCATTGCCGTTACCGCGGTACAAGCGCAGCAAGGGAAAGTGTCTAGCTCTAAGGCTGACACTGAAGCTAATGTTGAAGAAAGACAAGAGCCGACATTTGAATTTAGGTATTAACATTAGTTGCTTAAACTAACGCTGATATGCACTCATATTTACCCCCAAATAACCTAATTAGGATTGTTAATGGAGTTACCGGTTTTACTCGCCATTTTGGCCACCATTGCGCTAGGCTCCTATTTTCAAACCGTCACGGGCTTTGGATTAGGCATCATTGTGATTGGTTTGACGGTCAGCCTTAATCTAGTTTCTCTAAATGTTATTGCCGCGGTGGTGAGTATTGTCACCTTGTTCAATTGCTTGGTTGCTTTGATGGGCAAGCCGTTGCTTGGCGAGCTAAAAATCCTTGTGGTGTTGGTGATCGGTATTATTCCCGGCGTGTCACTTGGGGTGTTCTTGCTGGGCGAATTGAGCGAATCTGCAACGCATATCCTACGAGCTTTGTTGGGCGCTATGGTGTTATTCGCTGGTCTGAGTTTTATGTTCAAACCTAAAACCAGAACACAGCGCTCTACAACCCTGTCTTTTTTGGTGTCAGGGTTTAGCTCTGGTCTCGCGGGCGGGCTGTTTGGGATGGCGGGTCCACCGATTGTTTACCATCTCTATCGGCAGCCTTTTACGCTCGATCTGGTGCGAAGTACACTGCTGATGGTGTTCGCTTGCACGTCGATGTCTCGTACCGTGAATGTTTACGCTGCAGGCGATATGGAAGCCAGCATATTGTGGCTATCTGCGATTGCTATTCCCGTAGTGGCGCTTGTGACCATGTTTGCGCGGCGCTTTCCACCACCCTTGTCTAATGATCAACTGAGGAAGTTGGTGTTTGGTGTATTGATGTTGATTGGTGGATATTTGATGGCCGTGTCGGCATGGTCATTGTTGGGCTCTTCGTAATACACGCTCTATCAATGAGGCTAGCGACTTGCTAGCCGAAGCTTCACCGTTTAAACACGCTTTAGCATCTCAAAGATTCCTCTACATAGTCCAAACAAGCAGCTCTCTTGAGTATCCAACGTGATGTTGCTGCGATAATAGGGACTTAAATCTACCCCCATACCGACGCCGTGGATTTCAATATTATTCTTGGTCGTCTCGCGATCAATCACTTGTTTGAGGTGGTTGTCTAAATAGAATTGATCATTGGCTGTGCTGGTGGCGGTATCCATTGGGCATCCGTCAGAAAACACAAATAAGATCTTTCGTTGTGCACCGTGCTGCTGCAATCGCTGGCTAGCAAACTGAACCGCTTCTCCATCAATTCCTTCTTTGAAGATGTCCGCTTTTCGAAGGCTAGCAATACCGAGTCGAGCACGCCTCCATTGCGTATCAAAATCTTTAAATACGATATGTCTAACCTCGTTTAAACGCCCGGGATGTTTCGGTTGGCCTTGTTTAAGCCATTGACGATAGACCTTGCCACCGTTCCAGTTGTTGGTGGTGAAGCCGATAATTTCAAAGGGGATATTGACGAGTCCAACGGATTTGAGGATCGTATCCATTAGTAGGCTTAGCTTGTGGCTGTGTTTTTGCATCGACCCTGAGCAGTCCATCAAAAACGTGATGGCACACTGGTGGGACGGACCAATTTCAGGCTGATAAAAAACCGTACGGTCTAAAGGTGAAGTGATGAGCTTTGTGATGGCGGTGGTGTTGACGATGCCTTCTTCTAGGTGTTCTTGGCGTCGAATTCGTTGTGGTGTGGCAACAAAACCAGAGAGCATGGCGGCTAAGCGTCGGGTATTCACTTGTCTCGCCATCAAGTCATCAGTGAGTTTTTGTCTCAGTTCGAATAATAGGGCACGCCGGACGAGCTTATCTGCGGCGATCACTTGGTCAAATTCTGAATTGAATACTTGATAATTGGCGCCTGACAATTCGAAGACCTTACTACTGCCAGTGATGTCTGCATCAATCTTTTCATCTTCTATGTCACCATCAACGATTAAAGCAAGTTGCGCGAGGATTTTGATGTCCGCTTCAACCGTTGGTGTCGGAGAATTATTACTCTCTTGTTCTTGGTTGATGAGCCCTTGCGCCAGAGACGCGAGCTCGTTGGCATAGTGAGCAAACTGTTGTTGATCGGCTCGATGTTCTTTCAAGTGCTTTAGGCTGCTTCCGAAAATAGGCACTATGCCTGCCCGAGTTGATTCAATGGTTTCAGCGATGGGCTCTGAGACTGGGACACCTGTTAATCGAGTGTGGATGACCTGCATTAATGTGAATAACAAAATACCAATGCGAGATTCGGTAAAGCCATTTTGATGATATTGATCGCTCCAATACGCAAAGTTGAACTGAATGCTTTTAGTGACGCCTTTTAGGTAAAGCGGGACTTGTGACTCGATTCGCACCTGTTCGCAAAAATCGAAAAGTAAACGTTCGACTTCGTTTTTTGGGCGCAGTGAATAGTGAAGTTCAGCATCAGAAAGCAGCAGTCTCAATGCCGATGAGTCAATTTTACCGTTCATCGATAATTTACTGTTGATGAGCTCATGGCGTGACACAAAGGTGAGATCGTTGGTGTGTGCCGATAAGTGATAACAAGGACGACTACCGTTGTAGAGGCGCTCTCCTCGGTAATTCAGGTTCAACTCACCGCTGATCGCTCTGGCAACCGACACGCCAATATCGAGGATCTTTTTCTGTTGGGAGGAAATATTAGCCATTGATTAAGACTCCGACTGAGCATAGCTCTGAGTATGAGCCTCTAGCGCCTCACCAAAGCAGCGGAAGTAATATTCGCGAACTAGCTCTTTCTCTTCATCTTCACAACGGTTGAGGAACGACAGCCTAAATGCTGTGGCTACATTGTTGAATATTCGAATATTCTCAGCCCATGTAATTACCGTTCTTGGCGACATAACCGTCGACAAGTCGCCCGCTCTAAATCCATTTCGCGTTAAACCAGCGGTGGCGATCATTTTCTCTACTAACTGTTGACCGCTTTCATTGTTTAGCTCAGGGCGCTTTGACAACACGATCTTAGTTTCATGTTGTGGGTCTAAATAGTTAAGTGTCGCGATGATGTTCCATCGGTCAAGTTGGCTATGGTTAAGCACTTGAGTACCGGAGTACAAACCGGAAAAGTTACCTAAACCGAGTGTATTGCAAGTAGCAAACAGGCGGAAAGAAGGGTGGGGAGTGATCACTCGGTTTTGCTCGAGAGAAGTGTATTTGCCGTCTTGCTCTAAGAGTTGCTGAATCACAAACATCACATCAGGTCGGCCCGCGTCGTATTCGTCCAATACCAATGCGATAGGCTGCTGGATGCTTTGTGGAAGAATGCCTTCCTTAAATTCCGT
Organism: Vibrio sp. T3Y01; assembly: GCF_013114525.1. NCBI lineage: Bacteria > Pseudomonadati > Pseudomonadota > Gammaproteobacteria > Vibrionales > Vibrionaceae > Vibrio > Vibrio sp. T3Y01. Next base: position 192,886 of record NZ_VTXJ01000001.1, read on the forward strand.
TACCTGCATTCCATCTTTAATGACGATGCTATCTTTGCCAATGAAATCCAATCGGCTTAAGTGCCCATCTAGGTTGATCCTCAAACATGGCCAATTTAATCGTGCTGCCACTTGCTCTATATGAGAAGACTTGCCGGTTCCGTGTGTGCCTTGTATCAACGTGCGACGGTTAGATGTGAAGCCCGCTAATATTGCGAGCGTGACTTCAGGATCAAAACAGTAGTTGGGATCGATCTTCGGTACGTACTCTCCCGCTTTCTCAAAGGCCAATACCGTTAAGTCGCTATCGATGCCGAAATGCTCTCTTACACTTACCTGTTGCGTTGGTCGCAATTCCTCATTGTTCATTCTTTATTCCCCATTATCGCTTCCATGACTGCTGTGATTTTTGAACTGCTATCGATTATTAACCTCTCTCTTGGAGTTAACGGCACTTTTTGTACGAAAAACTACCAATAATGTGATCCAGTTTTATTAATTAGAATGAATTGTTCCATTTTAACGTAAAAAGTTGACGCGCAAAAAATCTACTACTAAGGTGAATTTGAATTCGAAAAAGAGACAATTCATTCCGAAAAATGAAATTTAGGTTAACTCAAGGAGAATGGAAGAATGAGTGAGCAAGAAAAACGTACGGTTGTTTCCGGCACAGTAACAATGACACCATCAGAAGCGTTCGTTGAAACTATGGTCGCCAATGATGTCACCGATATGTTCGGCATCATGGGTTCGGCATTTATGGATGCAATGGATATCTTTGCTCCGGCTGGCATTCGATTGGTCCCAGTGGTACACGAGCAAGGTGCTGCTCACATGGCAGATGGTTACTCTCGAGTCTCTGGTCGCCACGGTGTGGTTATCGGCCAGAATGGTCCGGGTATCAGTAACTGTGTAACAGCAATTGCAGCAGCGTATTGGGCACACAGCCCTGTTGTTATTGTGACGCCAGAGACCGGCACTAAAACAATGGGCTTAGGTGGTTTCCAAGAGTGTAACCAACTTCCAATGTTCCAAGAGTTTACTAAGTATCAAGGGCATGTGACGCACCCTGACCGTATGGCGGAATACACGGGTCGATGCTTTGACCGTGCAATGAGCGAGATGGGGCCTACTCAACTTAATATTCCACGTGACTACTTTTACGGTGAGACTCAAACTGAGATCCCTCAACCAGCACGCTTAGACCGTGGCCCAGGTGGTGAAAAATCTCTGAACGAAGCGGCAGACTTGATTGCTGAAGCGAAATTCCCAGTCATCATTTCTGGTGGCGGCGTGGTAATGGCTGATGCGGTTCAAGAGTGTGCAGCACTGGCTGAAAGACTGGGCGCGCCAGTAGTAAACAGCTACCTACACAATGACTCGTTCCCAGCAAGTCACCCATTATGGTGTGGTCCACTAGGTTACCAAGGTTCGAAAGCTGCAATGAAATTGATGGCTCAAGCGGATGTGGTTATTGCTCTCGGTACACGTCTTGGTCCATTTGGCACATTGCCTCAACACGGTATGGATTACTGGCCGAAGAACGCGAAAATCATTCAGATTGATGCAGACAACAAGATGCTTGGCTTGGTTAAGAAAATCTCTGTCGGTATTTGTGGTGATGCGAAAGCGGCTGCAGTGGCACTAACCGAGAGATTGGAAGGTCGTGCTCTCTTATGTGATGACAACAAAGGCGCTCGCCAAGACACAGTCGCAACAGAAAAAGCGCTGTGGGAAAAAGAACTTGATGAGTGGACGCACGAACGTGACTCGTTCAGCTTGGACATGATTGAAGAAAACTCGCATGAGACTCCTTTCTCTGGTGGCGAATACCTTCACCCACGCCAAGTACTTCGTGAACTCGAAAAGGCGATGCCAGAAGATGTAATGGTCTCAACGGATATCGGTAACATCAACTCGGTTGCAAACAGCTATTTACGTTTTGAAAAACCGCGCAGCTTCTTTGCGGCAATGAGTTTCGGTAACTGTGGCTACGCGTTCCCGACCATTATTGGTGCGAAAGCGGCTGCACCTCATCGCCCTGCTATCTCTTATGCTGGCGACGGTGCCTGGGGCATGAGCCTGATGGAGACCATGACGTGTGTTCGTCATAACATTCCTGTGACTGCGGTAGTATTCCACAACCGTCAATGGGGCGCAGAGAAGAAGAACCAAGTCGACTTTTACAACCGACGCTTTGTGGCAGGTGAACTGGATAACCAAAGCTTTGCAGAGATCGCTCGAGCAATGGGCGCTGAAGGTATCACGGTTGATAAGCTAGAAGATGTTGGCCCAACTCTACAAAAAGCCATCGACATGCAAATGAATGAAGGTAAAACAACCATCATAGAGATCATGTGTACTCAAGAACTGGGTGACCCGTTCCGTCGAGACGCATTGTCTAAACCGGTTCGTTTCCTAGATAAATACAAAGATTACGTATAACCAATAGGAAGTTTGTCCGGGACCGTATTATCGAAAGTGTTAAGGAGAATGCCATCGAGGTCGGGGCCGGGCAAGCAAATTAAGTGGTGGTTTTTGATATTAAATTGAACGTGAAAGAAAACTCTTTTTGCATTAAGTGATATTTTTCACGTTTATTGCTCTTAATATTAGAGCACTAACCAAATAGCGATTACTCCACACAATATTTTATCTAAACTGAGGTTTTATCAATAATTATTATTAACCGAATATTAAGATAGTAATTATTGATGAGTCACTGGATTTATTCGACTTTAGTATGAGTATTCGAAGAGTCATTAACCTTTATTTTTTAGCTAAGAATGATTATTTATATGGGTGAGTGGTAGAAAATAAACATGAACAATAAACGTTATATAAGCTCACTCAAAGAACTTTATCAAATAATCGATTCTTTTATTAGCGAGTGCAATGAGCCTTGTGGGTTGATTTATAACGTTTGTGATTACGAAAACAATAACTTAATGCCTAGCTTGGGTCGTTCTAATCGTAAGAACTTACGCCGAGTCGAACAAGATTTGCTTTCAACGGTTCGTATCTATGGTGGGCATTCATTGCACTCTCACGACATAAATGATTGGTTGCTGATGTGCTTAGCAAAGAAGCAGGGATTTCCCACTCGTTTACTTGAATGGAGCGATAACCTGGTTAATGCGCTGTGGGCTTTGTGTCATAGCCAGAGTAAAGACTGCATTAATATTACTAAAGCAATTGATTTTGAAAGAGTTAGTGATTTCTTCACACCATGTGGTGTTGAGAAAACTCAGATATTTCATGTTGCTGATTGTGATAAGCAAGAACAACGTAAGGACAAATGGTATTCCATTCATCCGTTTAAGGAAGGTTGCAATGATGCCATTCAACCTTTGTACGACGAGCAAGGATATTCAAACGGTCTAGTATCCGTTCATGTTCTGCCGTCCGCCAAAGTAAATCTGATAAAGGAGTTAATATCCATGAATGTGTTAAATGAACCTACAGAGTATAACGAAGAGACACTGGTTGATTTGAAAAATGAATCACACGTCGATGGAAATAAGGTTATGGGTAAAGATGGAAGCAATATCGAATTACAAGTTAATACTCATAATCGAACTTTGGAACAATATGGTCGAAAGTACCATCAAGATTTTGACTTCGACTAACGACTAATATCTTTATTGAGAATTAAGGCTTCGCTCAAGTCTGATTTTAATTATTTAAATAGAGTGAAGTCTTGTTTAAATAAACTTAGAACACTAATTAAATTTATAAAAATACGAAATCTGTGAGCTTAGAGATTGTATATAACACTACTCGAAGTTAGAGTTGTGCGACTTGTTATCAAGTTGTTAAATTAATCAGGTTTCTAGTTTAAAAACTCTAATAAAAAAGTGGCGCAAAGCTACTGAAATTTAAACCAATAACGTAAACATAAAGGATTCTGGAATATGAATATGCAAACCAATGCAAAGACGTTCGTGCTGGAAAACCAAGTCGACACCGCCTTTTTACAGTCATTTAGTGATGCTTGGAATAACCATGATATCGAAGCGTTAATGTCGTTCATGACTGAAGATTGTGTGTTCCATACTGTGGCTGGTGAAGGCTTAGTTGGAAACACTATCGAAGGGTACGAAGCGGTTCGAAATAGCTTTGAATTGGTTTGGCAGAATTTTCCAGACGCTGCTTGGAGTGACCCTGTCCACTTTGTGTGCGGTGATCGCGCTGTGAGTGAATCAACGTTTTCTGCTACGAACCCAGATGGCAGCATTATCGAAGCTCGCATGGTCGATGTGTTTACTCTGAAAGATGGAAAAATCAGCGTAAAAAATGCCTTCCGTAAAACAAGACCTCTTTTGACTCCCACAAGCTAGACACGAAATCGCAACCCGTTCACGTGTTATGACTAGGAGAGTCGAATTATGAGTTTAGTAATGGAACAACCGGCTGCCGATGTGCAGCCAAAGGTGAAAAACACCCAAGCAAAAGAAAGTACACAAGCAAAAGATAGATACGATCCAAAGTACGATCCATTGAAGGATAAAACGCCAGGTCATGGTAAAGAATACGCCCCAACGTATTGGGTAGATACTGCAGGTTCCCCACCTGAAGACGATGGCCCAATCACATCGGACATGGATGTCGATGTGGCGATTATCGGTTCAGGCTTTACCGGCCTAAGCACTGCGATACACCTTGCTGAGATGTATGGCATTAAAGCGACAGTGATTGAAGCGAACCGTTCAAGCTGGGGATGCAGCACTCGAAACGGTGGTCAAGCGCAGTGTGCCTCAGGGCGTTTGAAGCGTTCACAATGGATTGAACGCTGGGGCCTCGAAACGGCGCTAAAGATGCACCGCGAATGTGTCGATGGCATGGAAACCTTCAAGTCACTGATCAAAGACATCGATTGTGACCCACAACCTGGCGGTCATTTATATGTTGCTCACCGTCCAAAAGTGATGGCAACACTCGAGAAAGAAGCCAAATTGTTGCGCGACACGTTTGACTACGATGCGCAGATCTTAGATGCAGAAACCGTAAAGCGTGATTACGTTGGTGATCAAGAAGCGGCAGGTGCGATGCATGAGCCAGAAGGGATTGGCATTCATGCTGGGAAGCTGGCGTTTGGTTACTTAAGAAAGGCGCGAGCACTCGGTGTTAAAGTTCACCCATCGAGTCCCGTTATGGGCTGGGAGACTCGTGGCGGTGTGCATTACCTGAAGACGCCAGGTGGTGTTGTGAAGGCGCGTTCTGTCGGTGTTTGTACGGGTGGGTATACCAGCCAAGGCTTGCATTCAGAACTTAAGAATCGCCTGTTGCCAGTACTGTCTAACTCAATGGTCACACGTCCGCTAACTCAAGACGAAATCGTCGCGTGTAACTTCAAAACTAATCAGGTGATTACTGATACTCGAATTCTGCGCCACTACTACCGTTTGTTACCGGATAACCGGGTACAGATAGGTACACGCAGTGCTATCAGTGGCAAGAACGCACCTGAAAAGAAATATGAAGACATGTTGAGAGCGGACCTTACTCGGAAATTCCCGTCTCTCGATCAGATCAAAATCGATTATTCATGGTGGGGTTGGGTGGACGTCAGCCACGACATGATGCCGAGGATCTATCAACCGAATCCAAAACAATCCATCTTCTACGCCCTTGGCTATGGCGGTAATGGCGTGATGTATTCCGCTCAAGCGGGTAAGCGTCTTGCTCAGTGGATTGCAGGCGAAGGTCACACGCTCGAACTACCAATATTTGAATCAAAACTTCCGTTCCCCAACGTGAGGGAAGTGGTGGAATCAGAGATGTTTGCGCCGTTTCGAAGAATGGGGCAGCGGTTCCTTTATCAGTGGTATTCGTTAAAGGATGAAAGGCTGTAACTACCCGAACATTGTTTCCAAAATAGGGAAATAGAACTACGACCAGGAAAGTTGTACCAGGTCACCTTGTGAGCAAAGTACAGGCAGGAAGTCTGTATGAAAGGAAAGGTTAAGACTATGAAATTTATTAAAAATAAAATTATTGCTGGTGTCACCATTGTAGCAACAGCGGTGCTATCTCATACCGCGGCAGCAGCGAATTTTAAAATGGCCATCGGCGATGCTGCTGGTGGTACGCAGTGGGAATTAGCGACATCGTTCTCTGAACTCATGGAGCAAAAAACAGACGGTAAAGTGAAAATCGATCTGTTCCCGAACGGCCAATTAGGTAATGAGCAAGACACCGTAAATGATGCGGCAATCGGTCTTCTCGACTTCTCTGTACTGGCGATCAACAACGTGACGCCTTTCTCTCCAACCGTTGGTCTATTGACCATGCCTTACGTGATTCAAAGCGCAGAAGAAGCTGTGCTACTGACTCAAGGTCAAGTAGGCCAAGACTTAGTCGATAACACGATTCGTGATGCTGGTGTTCGTATTGTCGGTTGGGCTTATTCTGGCTTTAGGGTTTTGACTAACTCGAAAAAGCCTGTCGCTTCCCCAGAAGATCTTAAAGGGCTCGTGATTCGTGTTCCTCGTAACGAAATCATGATTGCTTCTTACCAAGCATGGGGCGTAAACCCAACGCCAATGGCTTGGTCTGAAACCTTTACTGGCCTGCAACAGGGCGTGGTAGATGGTCAAGATAACCCTTACATCACAGTGCATGCGATGAAGTTTAACGAAGTACAAAAGTACGTGACCAACATTCGCTACATTTTCTCTTTAGAACCTCTCATCGTGAGTGAAACGGTCTTCCAACAACAGACACCTGAAATGCAGAAGATCATTCTTGAAGCTGGTCAGGAAGCGACAGAGCACAGCTTCGCTTATTTAGAAAACACGGAAAATCAAATTCGCGAAGAGCTACAAGCGAAAGGCATGGTATTCACAGACCCAGCAGACAACGAGCAAGAGTGGATCAGCAAGGTGACTAAATCAGTTTGGCCTAAGTTCTACTCAAGCATCGGAGGCAAAGACAAGCTAGACGACGTTCTTGAGTTACTAGGTAGAAAGTAACGATTAGATTCGCCCTATCTGCTGTTCTCCGCGACTTAATCACCTAGCGATAGAACAGTGAGATAGGGCATTTACATGGCTGTACTCGTTGAGCTGTTCTGTACCTGATCTTTTAGGACCGTGAGCGACTGGTTGTCATGTGAAAATCAACATTGGAGGTTATATGTCAGTCGCTAAAACAATAAAAAAACACCTGAACAACATTGAGGAATATACCTGTTGTTTGTTGCTTGCAAGCTTTGTCCTATTGCTGTTTACACAAATCCTGACGCGTCAGCTATTCGACTACTCTATCCCGTGGGGAGATGAAGTCGCTACTTATATGTTCGTTTGGTTCGCTTATCTAGGGGCAGTTGTGGCGGCCAAGATGTCAGCACACAACCGAGTGAGCTTTCACTTCAAATTCTTTCCGCCCATTGTGCAAACCGTCAGTGAAACTATCGCTGATTTCTTATGGCTTTGCTTTAACGGTTACTTTGTCTATCTCAGTTATGACTTCGTGTTCAACAAAATGAACCTGTTTTGGAAGTCTCAGACCACAGGCATCCCGATGAAGTACTTCTACATGATTTTGCCTATCGCGTTTTCCCTGATGATGATTCGAATTATCTGGAACAACTATGAGCGCCTATTCAAAGGTGCAACCAATGAAGATCCAGAAGTGAAAGAGCTGCGAAAAATGACTGCACAAAAGTCTATGCAGTAGTCACAGAGAATAGTCGTAATAGAGAGATGTAATAATGGAATCCTATTTAACTCTAATTTTATTTGGTGGCTTCTTAACCCTGTTAATTCTAGGTGCACCAATCACAGTATCACTGGCCGGCGCTTCGATGGCAGCCTATATGTTGCTCGACAAAAATCCTATCGCACTGGTACAAATCGCATTTACTTCGGTAGGTAACTTCCCGCTCATGGCTCTGCCTGCTTTTGTGCTTGCGGGCGCATTAATGGAGGCGGCTGGGATCTCCAAACGTTTGGTTGATATTGCCGAAAGCTTAGCTGGGCCCGTAACAGGTGGACTTGGTGCGGCAACGGTAATGGCCTGTCTTTTCTTCGGTGCTATCTCTGGCTCTGGCCCAGCGACAACCGCCGCGGTAGGTATGCTAATGGTGCCTGCGATGGTTAAGCGTGACTACGATAAGAGCTACGCATCGGCCGTTACGGCTGCATCCGGAGGCTTGGGGATTATTATTCCACCATCCATTCCTTTGGTTATCTTTGGTATTTCTGCGATGGGCTTAATGGCGCCACCAGAAGCTATTGCTCAACATGGTCAATTCGCTTCTTTATCGATTCCAAAACTGTTTGTCGCAGGCGTTGTGCCTGGTTTCATCATGGCATCGACATTGGTACTGACCAACTATTTCATAGCCAAGCGTGAAGGCTATAAAGGGCTCACTGAAAATTGGTCATTTGGTGATGTAAGGCATTACTTGCGTCGAGGTTTATGGTCGATACTGGCACCATTCTTGATTCTAGGTGGTATCTACAGCGGTATGTTCACACCAACAGAATCAGCGGTTGTGGCAATTTTTTATTCGCTGTTTGTGGGTGTCTTTATTCACCGCGAATTGTCATTTAAAAGCGTTATGAAATCGCTATCTACCACGACGTGGATTACCGGGCGTGTGTTGTTGATCCTCTTTGCCGCTACTGTGTTTGGTCGTTTGTTGATTGAACAAAAAATTCCAGTGGTGGTGGCTGAATCTTTGCTCAGTTTTACTGACAACATGTACATGGTGTGGGCGCTTACGATTACTTTGCTGTTGTTCATCGGTATGTTCATGGAAACCTTAGCCGCGATTATGATCATCGTGCCGGTTCTATTACCAATCATGTACATGTTAGGCGCGGATCCTACCCACGTGGGTATTGTGGTCGTATGTACCTTATCGATAGGCTTTGCTACGCCGCCACTTGGCGAAAACATCTTTGTTGCCTCGGGAATAGGGGGTTCCACGGTTGAGCAAATCACCGCGAAGATCCATCCCTTTGTTCTTGCTTCTGTTGTGGGCGTTTTCGTTATCGCTTTCTTCCCACAAATTACGCTTTGGCTTCCGTCCTTAGTGGGCTATTAGGAGAGATAACCATGAATTTATCCAGAATCATTCTCATTGGCTGTGCTGTGTTTGCTGTCGTGAGTGGCATTAGTTTACGTGCCGAACATTCTGAAACAGAGAAACAAGCTAAGCCTGTTAATGTGCTTGATATTTCTGAGCCCCACGTGGTGAGCGAGGCAGAGAGAAGAGCCAAGACTCTGCTGGCGAAAGCGGTAATCCACGTTCAAACCGAGGGGGATGAAAGCGTCAAAGATTTCATGAGTGACCCTGAGTACATAGACGGTGAGTTATACGTGTTTGCACTCGGAATTGATGGTCAATTTCTTGCCAGTGGCGGCTCTTCCATGGTGCTGGTGGGCGACAGTGTATTGGACACACAAGATGTTTACGGCAATCCATTTTTCCGAGAAATGATCACAAAAGCGGTCCATAACGGTTTTGGCGAGGTGAAATATCACTGGACGAACCCGACTGATCGTATGGGTGAACCGAAAACTACGTTCTTTGAGCGAGTAGGCGATGTGATTGTCGCTGTCGGTTATTACCCTGAACGTTCGAGTGCGGCCGAGGCAAAGAATTTATTGGCGAGAGCGATGACTGCGATAGTGGAGTCTGAACAAGATAGCTTGGTTGAGTTCAATGACGCTGAAGGCAGCTTTGTGGAAGGAGATTTGTATGTGTTTGTGATGGACATGAGTTCTGGAAAGCTACTAGCTCATGGCGTGTCACCGGAGTTAGTTGGGCGATCACACAACGAAATCCTGAGCCCAGATGATAAGCCGATACTCACCGATATGTTGAATCTTGCACGCGAAAATGGCCGTGGTGTGTACACCTACCGCTGGTTAAATCCATTATCGAGTAAGGTCGAAACCAAGCATACCTACTATCGAGTCATCGATAACAAGCTGGTAGGGGTTGGATATTACACAAAATCAAACAAGACGTAAAAATGAGAGTGCGGTGAGTGTAAGTCTATTTAAATTAATGACTTAATGCTCATTTTGCCCCTAAAAATAGGAGTGTGTAAAAAAGCAATTTAGTAAAATTCACAGTGTGTAATTTTTGTTGTGAAATTGTTTCAAGAATAACAGTAGTATGAAAAACATGGAAACCAAGCAGTAAAGAACAAATCTGAAAAGGGTCAATTAGGATGTTTGACCCGAGTGAAATTTAAAGCCGTACGAGGGATAGACTATGAATATGCTGACACTAGACAAAACAGAACTTCACAGAAACCATTCAACTTTTATTGCTGAAGCTGTCTTTGCCGTCGAAATGGTGAAAGCAGACAAGCAACTCGAAAAGCAGAAGATGGCGAAACAGTTGCTAGATACTCTATTTCCTCTTGAGTCGGGCTCTCATGAAGATGTTGTGAGCTATGAGATTGACTACCGACATGTTCAGGTTTACTTCAAAAATGGTGAACACACAGGTCTGAAACGTGCTAAGCATTTTGTGGCATACACAGGTGATAAATCCAAACCATCATCAATCCTGTTTCGCGATGAAAGCGGTACGCACGTTGAAGTGACGATGGGCGCTCGGAAAGGCACAGGTAACCTTGAGCTTGTTGATATTGAAGATATCCAACTAGAGACATGCACTACCTTCGGTCAAACAGACGCAAGTATTTCTTCTGGAATCAGACACTGGGTTAGCCTAGTGAAGGGCGATGAAAGCGGCCGACCAAATGCATCAAGTGAAGATAAAGAGTTCACGGCGAAAAATGGTGATGACTACAATCTTGGATTCTGTTTCGCACTCTAATGTCGAGCGCTGCAGCACGCAGCGCTAACATCCATTTCTCTTTTACCTTTGGTAATTTGCCCGCCCCTATAGCGGGTTTTTTTATTAGAGCTATAAGTAAATTGGGCGATTATCAAAATTATATGCAGAAACTTTGGATGTGACGTTACAGTGTGTGTTTTTGGTTTAAGTTATTGTATTTAAATAATTTTGTTCTTTTATTTTATTCTGTTTTTATTAGGTTAACTATCATTATCAACGGTGGTTTGGGCGACTATTGAGCGAAATCTCAGTCAAAATGCTTTGAGCTGTGCTATAATGCGCGCCTTGGGATTGAGCCAGTAAGTCCATTTATCACTAACTATTGTGATTTTTATTGCCTTTTATTTAGGCGGTGCGGCGAGCCAATCAAGTAGTAGTTGGATATGGAGAGCGTCCTTATATTCGTTGAATCGGATATGCGAACATCATAATTTATGAGTTTTAAATCAAAAAAGTACAGTATTGATTCTACTGACTATCAAGTGGGTCAAGACAACGTCAGTAAATGGGGCATGGATGTCCATAACACAGTTTTCGTAGCCTCAGTCGGCTTATCTCTTCTCTTCATCATCACCCTTCTTGCACTGCCTCCAGCAGATGCCAAAGCGGCAATTGATTCCATCAAGGGTGCAGTTCTATCAAAGTTTGACTTCCTATTTATGTGGGGAGCTAACATCATGTTAATTTTTGCTGTTATTTTGGCATGCTCACCTCTAGGTAAAGTTCGTTTAGGTGGCGAAGACGCAACAGCAGACTATTCAATGGCCTCTTGGATAGCGATGTTATTCGCAGCCGGTATGGGTATTGGACTTATTTTCTGGGGTGTTGCTGAGCCAACCGCGTTCTTTACCAACTGGTTTGGTACTCCGCTTAATGCAGAACCTTTTACAGAAGCGGGTCGTGAGTTAGCGCTGGGTGCAACGGTATTCCACTGGGGTTTCCATGCTTGGGCTATCTACGGCATGACAGCACTTTGCCTAGCGTATTTTGTTTATAACAAAGGTCTACCACTATCTATGCGCTCAGTGTTTTACCCAATCTTGGGTGAGCGAGTGTGGGGCAAAACGGGTGATGTGATCGATGTGCTAACAGTACTGGTTACTCTGTTTGGTTTGGCGACTTCGTTAGGTTTGGGTGGTACACAAGCAGCAAGTGGTATCAGCCACGTGTTTGGCTTGGATAACAACATCTTCCTTCAGCAATCTATCATCGTTCTGATCATGGGCTTAGCGATCATCTCTGTGTTACGTGGTATGGACGGTGGTGTTAAGTTCCTAAGTAACCTAAACATGGTTATTGCATTTGTGTTCTTAGGTCTTATTGCTGTGCTTAACTTCACTACTGTGCTTGATTCTGTCGCGACTGCAGCAACAGGGTATGTGAAAAATATCGTAGCATTGAGCCAGAGTTCAGGTCGTGAAGACACCACATGGTTGCACGGCTGGACTGTATTCTACTGGGCGTGGTGGGTAGCGTATGCACCATTCTTTGGTATGTTTGTAGCGCGTATTTCTAAAGGTCGTACGGTTCGCGAGTTCCTATTTTGCGTACTGATTATTCCGACATTAGTAACCTCGGCTTGGATGTCTATCTTCGGTGGCGTGGCTATCGAGCAGGTGATCAGCCACGTGGGTCAACTCGGTCTCGACCAAGGCATCACAGATGTATCGCTAAGCTTGTTCCATATGTTAGATGCGTACTCGTTCGGCAGCATTCTGTCTGTTATTGCTGTTGCACTGATCATTGTGTTCTTCGTTACGACACTGGATTCAGGTTCGATTGTTATTGATGGCATGACAGCGGGTGGTAAACTAGAAGTACCAGTGAAACAGAAAGTGGTTTGGGCGGTTATCTCAGGCGCTATTGCAATGGTAATGCTGTGGATTGGTGGTACTCAATCTATCCAAGCTCTGCAATCGATCACGATCATTGCAGCACTGCCGTTTACGATCATCCTTCTGATTGGTTGTTTCAGCTTGTTGAAAGGTCTACTGACTGAAGTAGATAAAGAGCAAGCAAGCGTTAGCGAAACGGCTAACTAAAGAAACCAAGCAGGGAGTTAGTGAATGACTCCTCGCTAAGCGTGATTTCAAAGCTCTCTTGCATTGTGTAAGGGAGCTTTTTTATGCCTGAGAAGAAATTAGAGACAAGCAGAAAGGACAAAAAGAGGCATAAGTGAATCGTCACTTGTGGCTCTTTTTTAGTTTTAGGGATTAGCTCTAGGGAGCTAGGTATTAGTTTACGCGTTTAATTCGTGCTGAATTACGTAATCCAAAGCACCGACTACCGCAGCAACTTGAGCGTCATTACACTCTTCGTCTGTCACTTTGTCGCTGTCTGGGTAAACTTCTGTCGTTGTCCCGTACTTGCAGTTAGTTACGCCGCCACACAGGCCTAGCTCTTTCATTGGGTAGTTAATAACACCGTGCTGTGTCACCTCTGAGCCGATGATCTTACCGTCTGCATCTGCTGGGACAATGTGCGTTACTTTTGCAACTGAAGCAATGACAGCCGCTTGGAATTCTGGCTGAGGGTTTTCAGTGTCACCGACTGTGTAGAAACCATCTGGAATCATACCTTCGATGTACTCAATACCGTCACGAGCTGCAAGTGCCGGGCGGAATTCAGTTTCATCAGAATCTGTTGTTTCGTGTAGATCAACGTGAACCAGTACCTCTGGTAGAGACGCCACTAATGCACGTAAGTTTGCTGATTCTTCAGCAGGTGTACCTTCATAGAAAGAACGGTTTGGATCAACGGCATTTGGGTTCCAGCGGTTGATGACTTCGTAACCCCAAGGGCTGACACAAGGTGCAACCACTACGTTGAAATGCGTTGCGTATTTCTCTGCTTGAGTATCTGCGAAGTTGATCGCACCGTGCACACCACTTGTCTCATAACCGTGAACACCGCCGGTTACCAGAACGGTTGGCTTTGATGTATCCCAGTTTTTGCTCTTGATTGCAAAAAGCGGGAAACGAGCTTCATCGTAGCTTAGTGCGCCGTATTGCTCGATATCAAAGCGGTCTGCTAATGCTTGGATTTTAGGAACGACTTCTTGCTGATATTCGCGCTTAACGGTTCTTTGAGCAAACCATGCTTGACGTTCTGCTTCTTGCCATTTTTTTCCAGGTTCACCGATAGGGTAGTTGTATTCACTTTTCATCTATACTTTTTCTTTTATGTTCGTGAAAGATGCAGACAGACTAGTCCTGTCTCGCTGAGACGGCAATAGAAAACACAGTTTGTGACTTTATTTTTTACAGACTCATAACTTTGATGAGTGAATTGATAGTGTTACATTTTATCTGTTGTTCAATCCTTTAAAAGAGACAATAAAATGGCTGGAGCAAGTTTACTCACACTGTTAGACGACATAGCCACAGTGCTAGATGATGTTGCACTGATGTCTAAGGTTGCAGCGAAGAAAACCGCAGGTGTATTGGGCGATGATTTAGCACTTAACGCGCAGCAGGTGTCGGGTGTTTCTGCTGAACGAGAAATCCCCGTAGTGTGGGCGGTTGCAAAAGGCTCATTTAAGAACAAGTTGATTCTTGTACCTGCTGCCTTATTGATCAGTGCGTTTATTCCTTGGTTGATCATGCCACTGCTTCTTATTGGTGGTTTATTTCTTTGCTTTGAAGGGGCTGAGAAGATCTTAGAAAAGTTCTTTCCGCATGCTCACCAAGAGCGTGACAATGGAGATGAAGGTAAAGCCGGTGAATCCATTGAGGACTATGAGAAGAGAAAGGTTAAAGGCGCAATTCGTACCGACTTCATCTTATCCGCAGAAATCATTGTGATTGCTCTGGGTACCGTGACGGGGACCAGCATCTTGACCCAGATTATTGTCGTGAGTTTGATTGCTGTTGTGATGACGATTGGCGTCTATGGCTTGGTTGCAGGGATCGTTAAGTTAGATGACTTAGGTTTCTATCTTCAACGTACATCTGACGGTAGCGCAGTAAAAGAAAAGCTTGGCAATGGGCTTGTTTCCTTTGCGCCAAAGCTAATGAAGATGCTTGCTGTTGTCGGGACGGCTGCCATGTTCTTGGTTGGCGGTGGTATCGTGGTTCATAACGTTCCCGCAATTCATCATTTGATTGAGCCTATCATCATGGACTTCAGCGGACATACGATTGCTACTGCAGTTGTTCCCACTTTGTTGAATGGCGTGATTGGTGTAGTGGCAGGGTTACTTGTTGTCGCGGTTTGGAGTGTGGTAGAGAAGGTTCGCGGCAAGTAGGGCTTAAACAACGTCTTAGAGCGTTCCTTTCATACATAATAAAAGGGTCACCATAATCTGGTGACCCTTTTTAGTTGAAGTGAAGTATTTACGAGGTATCTACAACGTATTTACTTTGCCTTGCGAGTGCTTATTTTACTGACCAAGCGATCGTCTCGCCGCCACGAATTGGCACAACGATGTCTGAACCAAATGGCATGGTTTCAGCAACGTTCCACTCTTCTTTTACTAGAGTGATGGTGTCTGTGTTACGTGGGATGCCGTAGAAGTCTGGGCCGTTGTGGCTTGCGAACGCTTCTAGGTTATCAATCTTGCCTTCTAATTCGAACACTTCTGCGTACAGTTCAACAGCTGCGTGTGCTGTGTAAGAACCCGCACAGCCACACGCTGACTCTTTTGCGCCTTTTGCGTGTGGTGCTGAGTCTGTACCTAAGAAGAACTTTTTGCTGCCGCTTGTCGCTGCTTCAATTAGCGCTTTTTGGTGAGTGTTGCGTTTAAGGATTGGTAGGCAGTAGAAGTGTGGCTTAATGCCGCCAACCAGCATGTGGTTACGGTTGTAAAGCAAGTGGTGAGCTGTGATTGTCGCGGCAACGTTGTCGTTCGCGTTCTTTACGAAGTTCGCAGCATCTGCAGTCGTGATGTGCTCTAGAACGATTTTTAGGTTAGGGAAGTCATTCACGATTGGCGCAAGAACGGTGTCTAGGAACTCTTTCTCACGGTCAAAGATATCAACATCGTGAGTGGTTACTTCGCCGTGTACCAAAAGTAGCATGCCAACTTCTTGCATAGCTTCTAGTACGTGGTAGATATTCTTTGCAGAGGTTACACCTGAGTCAGAGTTGGTTGTTGCGCCAGCTGGGTAAAGCTTTGCAGCTACAACAGCACCAGATTCTTTCGCTTTGCGAATTTCATCAGGTGTTGTGTTGTCTGTCAGGTAAAGTGCCATTAGAGGCTGGAACTGCTCGCTTGGTTGCTCTGCCATGATGCGCTCACGGTAAGCTAGAGCCATTTCGGTATCAGTTACCGGTGGGATGGTATTTGGCATGATTAACGCTCGACCATTGTAGCGGCTGATATCGCGCACTGTATCTTTTAATACTTCGCCATCGCGTAGATGAACGTGCCAGTCGTCAGGACGAGTAATCGTAAGTTGTGTCATTGAAGGCTCCCACCATTTGAAGTGTTATGTAGTTGGAGCCTAAACTCGGCGAAATCTGTGAAAGCAATCGCTTACGTTTAGGCGACAGGATGATAGTGGAAAAGCACTTTCATTTCATCCTATTTTTAACTCTTCAGTGCTAGGAGCTTGTTTTTCTAAGTATTTTATTCGGTATCTATTTGTTAATAAGGGTTAGCGGGTGGCTACCCACAGACCATGGATCATTCCCGGAACCCAGAAGAAGAAAGTAAGAATGATATTAATCACCAAATCTTTCCCGGCGCCGCGAGCGAAGAACACACCAACAGGTGGAAGCAGTACACATAAGATGATAATGACGAGTTTGTTCATGATAAATCCTTTTTATTCAATGAAAGTTCAATGCGATAACCGTGTTCACATTATAGAACGTATGGGGTTCTAATCTGGTAGGTATTACAGTGTATGCACTTTCTGGGTTTGCTTAATTACTTTGTGTTAAGTTCTGATTATTCCACTGTGTTGTTTTTATAAGAGTTATTATTTCAGGATGAGAAAGAAGTGTCGCAGTATCAATTTCATACAAACAATGTTCGAATGCTCGGTTACCCAATTTAAAACCTCCGGTATCTGACTCAATATCAAACGCTACCTTCGTGAATCCAAGTTGTTCTAAAATTTGTCCACTTTCAGGTAGGGCATTAAAGAAGTAATAACGTTGCACATTTGAATAGCGGATTAGATTTATATACTGAGAAACTAACATGCACCTAAACACCTCGAAACTAGTAGAGTAACGGTTATAGTTACAGACGGCTAGTGGAGTCGTACTTTTATAACTGACAGTCTTTTTTAGGTTGATGTTGAAGTTTTTGGAATGGATTGCCTTGTCAAAATATTCACTTTCAAAGATAAAACTAAGTGAATGGCCTATAAGTTGCCCACTTTTTGTCGTAAACCTTTTGAAAATAGCTCGTTTGTTTTGCTGATAGTCGTATAAATTGATGTCGAATAGACCTTTGGGAATATAGCTGGCCGTTTCGTAAAAAGCTTTAAGGTTATATAGTATTTTATCATCGTCTTTCAGAAGAAGTGGCAACTCAGTAATCAAACATACTTGTGGCTTTTGCGTCGTTTCGTAATTTGACGATGAAAGCCTGCTCAGCTGGTTATTAAAACGTAGTCTAGAAAATTCATTTAATAATTTTGATTCGTTTGGGTTTGGTATTAATTCATAAAAATCGCTCAAGTCAAGTTGTAAGCAACGCAAGATTCTAAGGCACTTGGCAAGCGTTGGCTTAGTTCTTCCTCTTTCCCAGCGGCTTAGCGTTACTACGTCTACAGAGCGAAACTCTTCATCTGCAAGGTTTAACTTAACAGCAAGTTCATTCTGAGTAAGGCCAAGTGAGAGTCTCAATTCCTTTAAATAGTCACCAAACATCCATTATCTCTATGTGTAATTTGACTTCATTGAAGTATAGCTAGTCAAGATGGATTATGGCGTCTTTTTAGTAACATACCTAAAGGTAGCTGACTCATAAATTCATTTAACTGCTTGTGTTCTCGTCCTCTTCTGGTGTCAGGAAATAGGCATTCAAAGCAACATGTGATTTGTTCGTGCTAAACATTGCCATCTATTGCTCTGTAGTATCGATCAATCACAAAAAGAGGTTTGTTTATGAATACGAGCATGTTGTCTGAAAATTTGCAAGCCGAAGCACTTATTGAAGATGTTGACCAGGGATTGTTTTACCCTGTCTTTCAACCGATAACTAATGGCAATGGAACTGTCGGTGCTGAGGTTTTATTACGTTGGGAAAGAGGGCATGACGTTGAATCGTCAATCCGCTGTCTATTAGACTCTGAGAAGATTGCATGGTTTACACGAAAATTCTTACTCGCTGTGTCGAAAGAGCTTTTGTCTCGTAAGACTGATATAGAGTTTCTAACGATTAATATCTCTCCATTACATGTTTTGAGCTTTACTTTTATTCGTGATATTTACCCAATTTGGCAGGCATGCAATAAGTTAGGTATCACCCTTTGGATTGAGATTACAGAAAATGAACAATATCCAGAAGGTATAGATAAGAAACGGATGGTCTCACAGTTTGGAGTATGTCGAGGCCTTGGGATTAAGATTGCGTTAGACGATTATGGCAGCGGATATAACGTTGGTGAAGCTCTACTTAGTGTAGTTAAACCAAACGTGTTAAAGATTGATAGGTCTTTAATGAGAAACAGGAGTGAGCATTCGGCTTTTTGGGAGCGTCTTAGGTTTTTATCTCGAAAATATCAAATTGAATTGCTGTCAGAAGGGGTTGAAAGTTATGAAGACCTGCGTTTTGCCAAGGCACAGGGCATAGCTTACTTCCAAGGGTATTACTTGGGTAAGCCGGGCTCACTGAATCAGTTGTCAAAAAAACATACAGCATATTGCTCATCTCCTTAAATGTAGTTTTGGGTTCATTGTGTTTATTGAACCGTAAGGGGACTTGGAGCTGAAGTTGAATTTTGTTGGTTGTTATAGCAAGAAAATATTGATGCTGTTGGATAACAAAGGGGCGATATTAGTTTGTCTGGCATCATCGTCGTTAGCTTCTAAGATTGTAGATCTACTAGAACATATTGTGACTCTAACATTTTACCTATGTCTACTTAGTATCAAGTGTTTAATAGCTGCCAGTTTATCTATTTATAACCATTTGTTAGCATTGGGACAAACTACAAAACATTGGAATCGTTATGTCGCAGTCACCTCTAGATCGAAAGGCTTCAGAGCAAGCTCCTTCCTTATCTCAAATCAATGTGTTTCCGGTTAAATCAGTGGGCGGCATTGCGCTTTCTTCTGCTTGGGTTGAAAAACAAGGTCTCACTTTTGACAGACGTTTCATGCTGGCATTGGCTGACGGCTCAATGGTTACGGCGCGTAAATATCCGAAAATGGTTAAGGTGTCTTCCAGCTTGCTGCCAGATGGTTTGATTTTTACTTATGAAGGTAAAGAGCCACTGCGCCTTAAGTATGCGAACTTTAAGATGCAAGAAGCACCAGCAACAGTGTGGAAAGATAGCTTCACAGCCTACACAACGTGTGACGAAGCGGATGATTGGTTTAGTGATGTATTGGGTGTACGCGTTGAGCTGCTTTTCTCTGGTGAGCAATCGAATCGTGTTCGTGAAAAGTTGGGTCATAACGTGAGTTTTGCCGATGGCTACCCAATGTTAATCATCAGCCAAGCCTCTCTTGATGAGCTGAATCGTCGTAGTCCTGAAACGCATTCCATGGATCAGTTCCGTACCAATTTCGTGGTCTCAAACACTGAAGCGTTTGCTGAAGATGGTTGGAAGCGTATTCGAATTGGTGAGGTTGAGTTCGAGGCGGTGAAGCCTTGTGAACGTTGTATTCTAACTACTGTGGATGTTAAGAGTGGCGAGTTAAGAGCGACAAAAGAGCCACTGAATACCTTCTCTAAATTCAGAGCCAATGATCGTGGTGGCGTGTTCTTTGGTCAAAACCTAGTCGCGAAAAATGAAGGCTTGGTTAGAGCAGGTGATGTGGTTGAAGTACTCGAAACCAAAGAAAAAGAGCATTACGAAGACACATGGGTAGAGTCGCTGCACCTAACCTGTGTTGAGCGTGAGGAGATAGCTCGAGACTTTACGACGTTTTGGTTAGAGCCAGCGAAAGAGAGCCACTCTTTACCAAGTTACCAACCAGGTCAGCATCTGCCGATTGAAATGGTGATTGATGGCGAAAAAGTGTCTCGCCGTTACACGTTATCTTCGAGCCCATCTCGCGCGGGTCGTTTAGCGATTTCAGTGAAGCGCGTCAATGATGGCCAGATCTCTAATTGGTTGAACGACCATTTCCAAGTTGGCGATACCTTAGTGGCGCAAAACCCGGATGGTGCTTTCTACTTAGAAGAGAAGAACCCAACGCACCCTTTATTATTGCTTTCTGCGGGTAGCGGTATCACGCCTATGCTGTCGATGCTTCGTTATTTAGCAGACCATGGTCAGATTAATGATGTGGTTTTCTATCATCAATGCAGCAGCGAAGAAGATATCCCTTATCAAGCAGAGATTGACCAGATCGCCAAAGAGCATGAAGGTTTACGTGTGATCTATTCATTGAGCCAACCAACGAAAGAGTGGGATGGTTTGTCTGGTCGTTTAAGCGTGTCTCATGTCGCTAAAATTGATGAGTTACACAAGCGCCAAGCGTTCGTGTGTGGCCCTGATGGCTTTATGGATAATGCCAAGAAACTGCTGATTCAAATGGGGCTTAACCCTCAGCATTATCATCAAGAAGCATTTGGTGTCGCTCAGGCTACTGAAGAAGCCGTGAAGCAATTACAACTGAGTGTTAACGGCTATCTTTTCGAAGGTAATAACCAGTCAACCTTACTAGAGCAAGCCGAGTCGGCCGGTGTGCCTATTGCATCAAGCTGCCGTGCAGGTTTCTGTGGTGCTTGTAAAGTGACCCTTGAGTCAGGACAAGTTCATCAACCGGATGTACCAGCGCTGCAAGAACATGAACGGAACATGGGACAGATACTGGCGTGTTGCAGTGTGCCTCAAACCGATATCGAAGTTGTTGATTAACTAGTTAAGTTATTCCGCACATAGAATAGAAAAGACCGGAAGTTTACTGAACTTACGGCCTTTTTGATTCTGAGATTAATTTAGACTATTAATCGTAGATCGTCGGGATGGGTTGGCGCTTGTGTTGTGTCGCTTTGTAGATGCTTACTAAGCGGTCTGACACATCTTGAGGGACTTCTTTTCCTTCAAGGAAATCATCGATCTGATCGTAAGAAAGGTTCAATGCTGCTTCGTCGGCTTTCTGTGGATCAAGCTCTTCTAGGTCGGCAGTAGGAACTTTCTTAACCAATAGCTCTGGCGCACCTAGCGTTGCTGCAAGTTCACGAACTTGACGCTTGTTCAGGCCAAACAAAGGCGCTAGATCACAGGCACCGTCACCGTGTTTGGTGTAGAAGCCAGTGATGTTTTCTGCTGAGTGATCAGTACCAATCACAAGACCACCTACATAACCTGCGATTTCGTACTGCGCGATCATACGAGCTCGAGCTTTTACGTTACCTTTTACAAAGTCGATCTTCGCAGAGTCTGTTGGTAGTAGACCCGTTCCTTCAAGTGCAACGTGAGAAGCCGCGTGAAGTCCATCAACACCTGCTTTAATGTTCACAGAAACTGATTGAGAAGGCTGGATAAAAGAGAGAGCAAGTTGTGCTTCATCTTCATCTTTTTGCTCACCGTAAGGTAGGCGAACTGCGATGAATTGGTAGTCGTTGCTGCCAGAGTTTTCATTCAAGCTGTCAACAGCCAGTTGTGCTAGACGACCACAGGTAGTCGAGTCTACGCCACCACTGATACCAAGGATCAGGGACTTGCAGCCTGACTGCTGAAGTTTCGTTTTGATAAAGTCCACACGACGAGTCACTTCGAAGTGAGGGTCAATTGAAGGTAGTACGCGCATTTCGTCACGAATTAACTGTTCCATTCGTATTCCTTTCCTGCAAGCAAATTAAAAATCTAGTGTTATCATACCTAAATCATTCGATTTAAAAACCTCTTTGCACAAGCTTAGAAAGAGAAGGCAGCAATTAATAATGGAAAAAATAGCCATTTTCGGTAGTGCGTTTAATCCGCCGAGCTTAGGGCATAAAAGTGTGATTGATTCACTGGCTCATTTCGACAAGATTCTTCTGGTACCGAGTATTGCCCATGCTTGGGGAAAAGAGATGCTAGACTTTGATACGAGATGTCAGTTAGTTAACGCATTTATTAGTGATCTTTCATTGGATCAAGTTGAACTATCATTGATCGAAAAGAGTTTGTTTACGCCCGGTGAAAGTGTGACAACTTATGCTGTACTCAGTGAATTACAAAAGTTACATGGTGACGCTGAACTCACGTTTGTTATCGGACCGGACAACTTCTTCAAATTCTCATCGTTCTATAAATCAGGTGAGATTACCGAGCGATGGTCTGTAATGGCTTGCCCAGAGAAGGTGAAGATCCGTAGCACAGACATTCGTAATGCGTTGATAAGTGGAAGCGATGTATCAAAACTGAGCACAAAGTCAGTTACAAAGATGTTGCAAGATAGCGGACTGTATACAATAATGTAGATTCACTAATTCAAGAGGTCTGATGACTATGCTAAAGCGCGCGATACCAGCGACGATGATCATTGCAGCATGCAGTTTACCTGCACAGGCTGAATGTGACTTTTTTAGCTTAGATTCAATCATGCTGACTTCTGATGATGAGAATAGCTGTCTAGATCTTTCTACGAGCATTGAGTCTTTTGGTGAGCGCATGCTGGAAATCACTGGTATGAGTGAAGACGAAGCCGAGAGCACACCAGACTATTGGTCTGACTGGGTACTTCAAACCAAAGATGCACCACTGTTAACTCAAAGCCTTGAGTCAAATTATGTTGGCTTAGGGATGTGGTTTCCTGAAGACTTAGAAGATGCGCAATATGATATGTCTACTGAAGAGTGGCTACTGAACCATGGTTTGCAATTAAGCATTGGCTTCGGAGAGAAAGTAGAAGGGCAACCTCGTATGCGCTTTGATTATCGTTGGCATGATTCAAGAGATGCCGATTTGATGATGCAGGTCGAGTTACCGTTTTAGAAGTACGCTATTGTTCTTCAAGATTGCTAACTTAGCTTCTATTTAACCTGAATTAGTACTAAGAATTAAAAAAGCCGCAGAAACTCAGTTTTTGCGGCTTTTTAGTATCTAGGTTCTCGCTTTTCTTAGCGACGATCGGTCTGATTAATGACTATAGGTCGTCACCAAACACCAGCATACACAACTGTTCAAACTCTTCTTCTTTACCTGAGAATAAGTCGTCGATTACGGCAGAGCGCTTTTGACCTGATTGCATACGCTTCTTCGCTTCGCGCATTACCATGACTAAGGTGTGCTCTTGTGGCAGGTTAGAGTCATCAATGTTCCACTGATTGAATCGTTGAGACAACGCACTTTCACAAAGCAGTGGTTTGAATGCCAACACTTCTTGCTTGAGTACAGAGAGCATATCTTTACACGCTTGCTCGGTATTGTTCGCACCTGAAGCTCGGCCGTGAGTCAGCTCTAGTTTCTCTAGCAACGCCAAAGAGAGGTTAGTTTGCGTGATGTAACCAGCTTGGCGCGGGAAGGCATCTGTCAGTCGCACTGAGAAATCGACACGGCTAACTTGAGTGTTTGGGAAGTAAGTCAACGAAGTTAAGCAGTCAAAGGGAATCCAAACGCTTTGGCCAGGTTCAACAGCGTACTCTTGCTTACCCAGTTTGATCAAAACCAAGCCACTTTGAACCGATACAAGGCTATGTTTTAGTACTTTCTTGCGTGGTGTGATCACCAAGTGTGAAAAGTAAGCCGATGTATATTCAATAGCGAAGTTCATAGATAGTACCTTAATTTTGGGGCGTCAAGATTACCGTTAATCTTAAAGAATGCCAACAATAACAGGGGATTTTCACTGTTTCTGGTCTGACCTTGTCAAAAGTATGGGCTCTGTAGCTGCGAGAAGTCAAAACAACGCGTAGAATGAGCCAGCTTTTTATTATATGAATGAAAAAATGACCTCTCCAACCGATCCATATGTTGATATTCGTCCTTACGGCGATGATGAAATTCCAGCGGCACTAAACCGTCTTATTAATGATGAAGAGTTCATCAGTGCGATTCTGAACTACCGTTTTTCAAATCACGCAGCTTGGTTCCAAGCATTAATGAGCCCAATTCTACGTGTTTACTTAAAAATGAAGTGGAGCAAGCTGACTAGCGTTGAATCCATTCAGATTGAAGTGAAAAAGTACTTACGTGACACGCTAGCGAACACCACAAACGGTGTGACGTACACAGGCTTAGAGTCATTGGATGTGAATCAAGCATACTTGTTTGTATCAAACCATCGTGACATTGCTATGGATCCAGCGTTGGTGAACTACGCATTACATCAACAGAATCACCAAACTTGTCGCATTGCGATCGGTGATAACCTTCTGAAGAAGCCGTGTGCGACAGAGTTGATGCGCTTGAATAAGAGCTTTATCGTTAAGCGCTCGCTTAAAGGGCCGCGTGAAATGATGAAAGCGTTAGGCCAGCTCTCTTCTTACATTAAGCACTCTTTAGATACTGGTAACTCTATCTGGATCGCTCAGAAAGAAGGCCGTGCAAAAGACGGTAATGACTTCACTGATCCTGCCATCCTTAAAATGTTTCATGTTGAAGGACGTAAGCAGAAGCTGGCGTTCCCTGAATACGTTAAGTCACTGAAGATTGTTCCTGTCTCTATCTCATATGAGAATGATCCTTGTGATACGGCTAAAGCGATCGAGCTGTTTGAAAAAGATGTAAACGGCAGTTACGAAAAAGGCGAATTTGAAGATATCGAGAGCATTATCCAAGGTATCGTGGGTAATAAAGGGCGCATCCACGTTGGATTTGGTCAGGTTATCGATCAAGACTTTGAGACTCCAGAAGCATTGGCTGAAGAGATTGACCGTCAGATCCATGATAACTACAAGCTGTTCCCAGTAAACCTGCTGGCGGCAGAGAAAGAAGATGACTCGATCACAGCTACGGTTAAGAAAGAGTTCGAAGACAAGCTAGCAACGTTGCCAAAAGGTGCGCGTCAGTACTTGATCGACAGCTACGCGAACCCAGTGAAGAACATTGGTTAACGAAGATTTCGCTTAATTGATTGAATTGAAAAAGGAGCCTTGAGCTCCTTTTTTGTTTTTTACTTATACTTTTTGATGGTAAGAGGCTAAGCCATAGGCAAGGCTAGCGCGCCACTGCACCGCCAAGTTCTAAATTTGTTGGCCAAGTCGTGACGGTGTTGCCACCTAAATAGATATTGCCTTTCACCGTCATCGTTTCTGGGAATGCAGTAATTGCTGAGCCGCCGATATACAGGTCACCATCAATCACAATGCCATTCGGCAGTTCGGTTAAAGGGGTGCGAATCACACTGAGGTCGCCTCTCACTCGCAGGCCGTTGGGCAGCCTTTGCAATGGAGTGTCAGTGAAATTAATGAACCCGCCGACTCTTACACCTTTAGGCCAGCTGGTGATTTTGCTCCCCATGAAGTCGGCGTAGCCTTTGATTTTTACACCACTTGCTACTCTGGTTAGCTGACTATTAGAAGCCTTGAGGCTGCCGTTAACATCAAGCCCTTTAGGTAAACGTGTGATCGGGGTGTTTTCGATATTAAGATTACCATCGACCACTAAACCGGTTGGAAGCGCTGTGTAAGGCTTATTTCGGAGATATAAGTTTCCGTAATTGTCCAGATGGTTCAATATTTGATAGTGATCGATTGGTTCTGCACTGACATTTGTTATGGTTAAAGAACCAATAATAAGTGCAATTATTCTGAGCATAACAGGCTTCTTATTACGATAGACGTTAACACTATAATGGAAAAATTATTCTCGCACAGTGTTTTACCCATTTGGCGGTAGATAAAATAGAAATCGTTTGGCTAATCAGAAATTCAGCGACAATGGCAGGTAAATGGATGACTAGAGTAAATATACAAATAATTAAGAGCGTCTTGGTAGCAAGTGCAATGTTTTGCTCAATGCCTGCCAATGCGAATAAAGTAATTTCAACGCCGGGGAAGGCTGCGGTGGTCGTTACTCAAAGCGGTCAACAGCAACGAGTTTGTTATTACGATGACAAGGCATACAGTATTGGAGCGGTACTCGAAGTCTCTGGTGTTGTGATTCAGTGTGCTGCGGAAAACGATTTTGAAACGAATGGGGCACTTGCTTGGATACAAATAAAAAAAGACGAGTAATTTTACTCGTCTTTATATAAGAGCATAAATGCTTATATTAACGCGCTAGAGAGCGAGTCTTAAGTTCGAAAATAATCTTTTCTGCGCTTACTTCGAACTTGAAGCGTGCATGCAATTCAGTACTTTCTTCGGTCATTTCTGACGCTTCATACTCAACATTGCTAGATACTTGCTTTGCTAGCTCTACGTACTTTGCAAATTCAGTTTCAATTAGGGCTTTTGAGTTACCGTAAACCGTTACCTCAGCAACATCGTCGCCTTCTTTGATGATGAACCCGATTTCGCCCGCGCAGCCGCAAGCTTCACATACGTCGTTGTTACCAATATCTTGGCTCATAAATAATCCTCTTACAAAATCTGAGGTTATTCTAACGAGCAATTTGAACTGTATCTACAAAAATTAAAATCTTTGAACTAATTTGTACTGGTATGCTATGTTGTTTGTTGTGGGATTAAATGAATATGTACATTCGCGCCGACAAATATGTATGTGATCTATCTCATGTTTTGTTGAAAAGCAGTGTCATTAATTTGTTAGAATATCATTCAGTTAGTTGCGTCGTGACTAATTTTA
Source organism: Vibrio sp. T3Y01 (assembly GCF_013114525.1). Classification (NCBI taxonomy): domain Bacteria; kingdom Pseudomonadati; phylum Pseudomonadota; class Gammaproteobacteria; order Vibrionales; family Vibrionaceae; genus Vibrio; species Vibrio sp. T3Y01. The sequence goes on from NZ_VTXJ01000001.1 coordinate 219,502, forward strand.
TAAGACTATCTATTGCTTGATAGGTATTTATACAATGAATTTATTGTTGGGTATTTGATATTCTAAGTAGTTATTTTAGATTAACCACTTAGAGCGGTAAGGTTACTTTCGAAGAATAATTAGACAAAGTGCCCAAAGAGGCAGCACTGTAAAGTTGTTTATGCGAAGTACTGGCGGGTATTTTAATGGAAATACTTGCGAAAAAATGCCTTGCTCACATAATGCTGATAACAATTTTCATTCTGACTTCATTTGATTGAGTTAGATGGATTTACAAAGAGAAGAGCCTGAATATGCCAAAGCGTAGTAAAGAAGATACAGAAATCACAATCCAGAAGATCATGGATGCCGTTGTAGACCAGTTACTAAGGTTGGGTTACGACAAGATGTCATACACGACGTTGAGTCAGCAAACGGGCGTTTCTCGTACAGGTATAAGCCACCACTTTCCAAAGAAAACAGATTTCACAGCTGCTCTAGACGGTCGAATCTTTAAGATGTTCATGGAGCACATTGATTTCGAAAATGGTCTTGATGCATTTTCAGCTAGCTGGGTTAAAGCGCTTGAAGACGCGGAGTTCCTAGCAATCTTACGTTTACTTTTCCATCATATCGTTACTGCTGAAAGCGCGCACGAATTTGCGGCGAACGGTATAGATCGTCTTTACAAGCTGACCGAGACTCAGTTTGGCGATACAAGCGGTAAAGAACTTGAGTGGTTGATTGGTAAATCATTGATTCGTATGAGCCAATAATCAACGCATTCTGAAAGAAGCTCCTACGGGAGCTTTTTTTGTGCCTATCGTTTGTACTCTTGTTCTTTTTCCATCGTACTCACCGCGCTTTCTTTATCTGATTTCTTTGTATCCAAGGTCGTTATTTCTTTTCTTTTTAACCGTTTACATTCATGCCCTTCCTTCGCCCTTACTGTGAAAAGCTAAGCAACCCTAATTGATAATGTTCACTTATAGAGCCTCAAGCGCTCTTAGTGAGGCGTTTTGGAGTTCATTGCTATGGTTGCTAATAAAATTGAGTTTAAGGCGAGAGAGAGGCTATGAGCCAATAAAAAAAGCCTCGATAAAATCGAGGCTTATAGTGGCTTAATTGTTATTAGTAGAGGGTGCTCAAAATGAGCAGGATCTAAATCGAGTTTATTGTGCTGGGTGTACCTGAGGAAAGCTCATCGTAGGGTGCTTTTCTACGATGCTTTTATATCCATAAACATCCTCAATCATTGACGGCTTGAGCGCTTCCCAAGGGCTGCCATCGCACACTAGGTTGCCATCTTTCAGAACCACCAATCGGTCTGAGTACTGAGCCGCTAAGTTGAGGTCGTGCAATACCACGATAACGGCAGCATTATGATTGTCTGCAAGTTCTCTCGCGATCTTTAGCGTGTTGTGCTGGTGGGCAAGATCTAATGCAGAGGTGGGTTCATCGAGCATTAAGATGCATTGATCGCCAGAGTGGTGGAGTTGGGTGAGTACTCGAGCCAAGTGAACTCTCTGCTTTTCACCGCCAGACAGAGAAGGGTATAGCCTCTCTCCTAAGTGAGATACATCGGCGATGTCCATTTTTTGGTTCGCGATGTTGGTCAGTGTTTTGTTTGACTCTTGCAGTGGAATGCCACCAAGCTCGACAACTTCGCGTGCCAAAAATGGGAAGGTCAACGTACTGTGTTGAGGAAGCATAGCCAGATGTTTCGCCAACTTGTGTGAAGGCCATTTGTCTTTAGCATGCCCAAAATATTGAATGTCGCCGATACTTGATATCTCTTGGCATAAGGCTTTGAGCAGTGTGCTTTTGCCTGCGCCGTTTGGCCCAAGTAGTGTGGTTACCTTTCCTGCTTCAATCTCAATAGAAACGCCATCTAAAATCACTTTGCTGCCGAACTTCACTTCGATGTCGGTTGCTTTTAACGCTGCAGGAAACATTAAAGGATTCTCCCTTTCTGTTGGAATAGTAGGTACAAGAAGAAGGGCGCGCCAATAATCGCAGTGACAATACCTACCGGTAATTCGGCTGGTGCAAGAGCAACGCGTGAGAACATGTCTGCCGCTGTTAACAGTAGTGCACCTAGCACCGCTGACAATGGCAATAGAACTCGGTGATCAGGACCCGCTAACATGCGGCCTAAATGAGGGATCACCAGCCCGATAAAGCCAATCATGCCGGACAGGCTAACGGTGATCCCAACGCCTGCAGCCGTCAGTAGAATCAGCTGTCGTTTCAGTTTTTGAACTGGAATGCCTAGGTGTTGCGCTTCTGATTCACCTAAGAGTAAGGCATTCAAAGACATTGCTTGGCGGTAGAAAACGACGAATAGACCAACGAGGGTGACAGCAGCAAGTATAATCCCTGACCATTTAGCGCCTGCTAATGACCCCATCGACCATAGCGACAGGTCACGCAACATTTGATCATCTGCGATGAAGTTTAAGAAGCCAATCCCTGCACCTGAAAGTGCGCTGATCGCCACACCTGCCAATAGCATGATAGTCACTGAGGTGCCGAATTTGCCAGTACCAAGTTTGTAAACCAGCAATGTGGTTAGAGCGCCACCCAAAAAGGCAAATACAGGCACTGCGGCAAAGTTCATGAATGCCGGGTATTGAAGTGAAAGCTCAGAAAACAAAACAATAGCCAATGCCGCACCTAATGCTGCGCCCGCAGACACACCGATGATGCCAGGTTCTGCAAGTGGGTTTCTAAACAAACCCTGCATCACTGCGCCACACAAGGCGAGGATTGCACCAATCAGCATGCACAAGATGGTTCTAGGTAAGCGAATTTCTTGAATCACCAAGTTGATGTGAGGTGCTAAGTCATTGTTTGGTTGAATTAAGCTTGTGGCGCTGTCCGCTAAGCTAATGTTCATTGGCCCAACAGTAATCGAGTACAGTGCGACAAAAGCTAGGGTTGCACCTAGGCCGAACATCGATGTTTTCAGTGGGACGGATCGTAACAACATAAAGGGCCTCAATATCTATCTCTAACTTTAACCCCCTTTACTAACAACGTGAGTCTGTGGTGAGGGGGAGTGGATTAGCGATAGCAGAAATAGGGTGGTCGAGTTATAGCGGGTAGATAAGTGCGTTTAAACGCTTGGCTTCAGAGAGACTTTCTAGGCCAAGCCCACCAACCAAAGCACTGCCATTCACGGTGATGATTTGCTTGTTCATACCTGCAGGGGTTGCCGCTAACATGGGTAATGATTTAAGAATCGCATCAGCGCCGCCCATTTTTTGGTAACTACGGCCACTCACTAAAATGACATCAGGTTGCATTTCGACAAGCGATTCCATTGATAATGGTTTGTAAGATGTAAGGCTTTGAGCGGCTGGGTTGATACCGCCAGCCAACTCAATGATCGCATTTGGTGATGTTTCACCGCCAGCAACGTTCGCAGGGCGACCTTCGTGCAGCAATAGGAACAGTATTTTCTTTGCTTCATTCTTCGGTACTTGATTTGCTTTTAGTGCAGCAATCTTTTGATTCACATCGGCTTTGACTTGTTGTGAGTGATCTTCGGTGTGTGTGATCTTTGCGATTTGGTCGATACGTTTTAGTAGCCCTTCAACGTTAGCCTCGGTGTTGACGATTTCTACATCGATACCCGCCGATTTTAATTGAGAGATAGCGTTGTCTGGTCCCATTTCATCAGAACCAATCAATGTGGTGGGTTCGAGAGCAAGCAAGCCTTCAGCTGAGAGGTTTCTATGGTAGCCAATTTTTGGCAGGTTTTCTGCTTGAGGAAAGTGGCTGGTTACATCTATCGCGACTAACTGCTCTTCAGCACCTAATGCCAAAACCAACTCAGTAACGGCACTGCCAGCACTGATGATTCGAGGCTGTTCAGCGTCGTTGGCCATTGCGGGTGCGCTAAGTGCCAAGCTCATAGCGGCAACTGAAAGGAGATGTGTCTTGGTCTTTAATTTATTGAGCACGTTTAAGTTGTTCATAATAAGTTCTTTATATTTTCTTTTTGTATCGCGAAGATACTCAGTGAGCAGTCCGTTCGCATTGTGAGTTCGAATCTAAAGAGAGGCTGAGTTCTGGTTGTTTAGTCTTATCAATCAGGAGCCTAACCTCATGAAAATAGAGAGTTGTTCTAGTCATCGTCAGTGAGTAATTGAGTCGCTGGTATGCCGTTCTCTTGAAGGAATGAAAGCAACTTCACTAGGTTCTCCACGTTGGCGGCTTTATCTGCCCCAATGATGATTGGCTTTTTATTCGTAGAACCTGTCTCTTCTAACAAGGCTATCTTGAAATTTTCCCAGTCGATGTACTCTTGGCCGTTAATCGCCCAGTAGGGTTCGTGGTCTAAAATATTGACGCTAATCGAATCTTTGTGGACTTCAGAAACGTTTTTGACATCCGAGCTTGGTAGCTCAACTTCTAGCGATTCCAGCTTTACCGATGCCGTAAGCAATAGGAAAACCATCACGATAAAAATGATGTCGAGTAGCGGCGTTAAGTCCGGCGCTAGGCTTTGCGTGTTCGATGAGTTGGGCGTTTTAATCATGCTTGGCTCACATCACCGGTAGAAGCTTGGTTTACGGTTGCGCTATTCACATCGCCGGACTGATTGGTTTGAATCGACATGCCTTCTAACCATACATTCACATAGTTCAATGTATGCTCCAGTTGAGCTAGCACTCGATCGGCCCATAACCCTAGTAGCTGCGCCCCTGAGATAGCAGGAAGCGCAATCATCAAACCTGCTGCCGTGGTTCTCATTGCTAAGCCTAATCCGTCGGCTAGATCGTTCGGTGTAATGCTGCCTGTTGTAGCGGCAACACCTTTAAACATCTCAATAAGACCAAGTACTGTGCCAAGCAAGCCGATGAGTGGGCTGATCACGCCGATCAAACCAAGCAGTCTTAAACCTGCATGAAGCTGGTGGCGTTTTTCTTGTAGCCAAATACCAGCAGCATCTTCACGCAACCCTTTTGAGAAAGAGTGGTGAGCAAGCAACATTGACACGCCCTTGTACAATAGCGGTCGTTTACCTGAAATCGACTGAGCAAGCGCTTCAATTTCTTGGCTGTTGGTTGGTGATATTTGGTTGAGCTCGCGGCGAATAGCACGCTTGCCAACACCAATACTGAGCATGACTTGGAAGGTTCGCTCAGCGATGATCATTGCCGTGAGTGCTGAACAGATAAGTAAAGGCCAAGTCATTAAGCCAAGTTGATCTTGTAAGTAACTGATTTGTTGCATGATTAATCCAACCTAAAACGAACAGGTATTTGTACACGGTGAGCGATTGCTCGGCCGTTGACAGTGTGAGGTGAGAACTTCCATTGTTTAATGGCTTCTAATGCGGCGTTATCGAGCATCAGTGCGCCTGATGAATTTACTAATGCTTGTTTAACTTGTTTACCTTCAGCGTCTAGCCAGATCTCGTAAGTAGCTACACCCTCAATACCACGACGTCGTGCTTGGCGAGGGTAGTTTGGCGGTGTAGGGCGAGCAGAAAAGGATGGCTTCGTGACCAACACTGGCTCTTGGTTTGAGACGCCTTGGTTTACTTCCTGAGGCTGGTTGGCAGACTCGTCCATATTCTTATCGACTTTCTTGTCGGCTAACTTTTCAGGTTGTGGTGTTGATTCTGTTTTTGGTTTAGGGCGTTCTTTCTTCACGACCTTTTTCTCAGTCACATGTTTCTTTTGAACCGGTTTCTTCTCGACTTTCTTTTCAACGACCTTTTTTTCTACTTTCTTTGGCTGTGGCTTGTTGGTGATCGCCTTTTTCTTAGGTGTTGGTTTAGCTTGCTTGGGTTCAGCGGCTTTTGGCTCCGTTGGTTTAGGCTCAGCCTTTGAAACAGGTTCTTTGATTGGTTCTGGTTCTACGGGCTCAGTGACAGTTTTTTGTTGAGCTTGAGAAGGCATGCTCTTTGGAGTGAAGTTGATCGATACCGTGTTCGATTGGCTACCTGCAGGCATCGCAAATACTTTGGATTCTTGAGCGACAAACAATAGTGCCGCATGAATCACTAACGATGCGCCACCTGCAATAACATACCTAGGAACGTTCACTTTCAATCCTTTACCAAATCTAAATTCTGTAGCAGATTATTGCTTAGAATCTAAATAAGATCAATTATCAATTGCATTATCATTTGCGCCTATTTATGATTCTCTCAGTTTTTAGCGAATAGTCTTCCAGACTTTGCTATGTAAGTGTTTAGAGAGATTATATGAGTCTTAATATTTATAAATTTGACGAATCAATCTTGGGCATTTCTAGCCCTGATCCGCTTCGTTTTGCGTTTGCCAAAAAGCATTCTGCACACGCCGGAGGAAGCTCAATTCCGGTTGATCCGAGCAAGAAGTTGGAGCTCTTTGATGAGTTGATGTTGAGTGAAGGGAAAAAAGAGGATAAGCGTTGCTTGTATATCCATATTCCTTTTTGTCGAGTGCGTTGTACTTTCTGTAATTTTTTCCAAAATGCGGCAAGTCGCAAATTGGTAGACGAGTATTTCGATGCATTGATGGTCGAGCTCAAGCAAAAAGCCAACACACCATGGGCTCAGTCTGGATTGTTTCATGCCGTTTATATTGGTGGGGGAACACCAACCGATCTGTCGCCTAAACAAGTCGAGCTATTAGGTAAGGCTATTCGCCAACACTTCCCTCTAGCAAACGATGTGGAAATGACTTTAGAAGGGCGCATCAACCGATTCGGTGATGACATGTTCGACAGCGCACTTGAAGGTGGTTTCAACCGTTTCTCATTTGGTATTCAGAGCTTCAATACCAAAGTACGACGTAGCGCGAAACGTTTAGATGACCGTGAAGTGGTTCTAGAACGTATCAGCTCTTTAAGTCGTACTGAGCAAGCACCGATCGTTCTCGACCTACTGTATGGATTACCTTATCAGTCGATGGATGTGTTCCAACAAGATTTAGAAGACTACATGTCTACGGGCGCACACGGTATTGACCTCTACCAACTGATCGTTGCTGGCAATGCACCTATGCTTAATCTCGTTGAGAAAGGAAAAATCCCACCACCGGCCAACACACCCGATAAGGCAAGCATGTATTTAGCGGGCGTTGAGTTTATGGCTAAGCACAAAGTTAAACAGCTGAGCATAAATCACTGGACTCGCGATAACCGAGAACGCAGCATTTACAACAGCTTAGCGAAAACTTATGCCGAAGTGCTTCCGGTTGGTTGTGGTGCTGGTGGCAACATTGGCGGCCATGGTGTGATGCAACATCGAACTTTAGATAGCTACATGGAGTCTATTAAGCAAGGCCAATTACCTATTGCCATGATGACTAAACAGAGTGCCTTGGAACCGACGTTCTCCACATTAAAGGCCGGTTTTGATTCTGGTGTGGTTAGAAGAAGCACACTTCCAAGCTTTATGGGACAAGAGACGTTCGACTATTTAAAACCGCTGTTCGAACACTGGGAACAGAATGGTTTAGTTGAGCTATCTGAAGACTACCTGACTCTCACAATCGCTGGCAGCTTCTGGGCAGTAAGCCTAGCTCAGAGTGTAATTCAAGTGCTTAACGCTGAATATCAAGCGATGCACCCAGCGCAGAAAGCATCAGGTTCGGGGGTTCACCCGCATGCAAGCTTGAAGCACGCTTAATATCGAATTTTTAATTTTAAACTTACGTAAATTACTCGTTTATACGGAAATATATCCAATGACAGATACAACATTAGAAATGACAGAAACTCTAGAACAACGTGTCGCTCGCATTCTAGAAGAAGAGCCAAAACTGCTTCCTACAGCGATTGCTGAGAAGCTCGGAGTTTCAGAGGTTGAAGTGGTTGCTGCTTTTCCAAACGACATGGCAGTGATGCTAGATGGCAGCCGTGCTCAAGAAATTCTTGAAGGTTTAGTGGGTTGGGGCCCAGTGACTACAATCGTGCATTCATTCGGCTCAATCTTCGAAGTAAAAGCGCCGTTCCCGAAAGGCAATGTAGCGCGTGGTTACTACAACCTTATGGGCAAAGAAGGCGAGCTTCATGGTCACCTGAAACTCGACAACATCAAGCAGATCGGTTTGGTGAGCAAAGCGTTCATGGGTCGTGAAAGTCATTACTTCGGTTTCTTCAGTGAAACGGGCGAGAACATTTTCAAGATCTACTTAGGCCGCAATGAAAAACGAGAGCTTATTGCTGACCAAGTAGAACGCTTCAAAGCACTAAAAGAACAAGCTTAAAAAGAATCAGCAGTAATAGTTAATAAGACATCAATGCTCGAGGATCGTTTAGTTTGCTAATGATCGCTCAACCTCGGGCAAACATAATAAATCAGAGAAAGCGAAGTAAGGAACTACCCATGGAACAGCAAGTAAAACAAGAACGTCTACAAGGTCGCCTAGGTCCAGAAATTAAAGAGTTTCGCCAAGAGCGCCGTACCCTCCAACTGGCAACGGTTGATGAAGAGGGCCGCCCGAACGTGAGCTACGCGCCCTTCGTTCAAAACCAAGAAGGTTACTTTGTTCTAATTTCTGATATTGCTCGTCACGCTCGTAACTTGAAAGAGAACCCACAAGTTTCTTTGATGATGATTGAAGATGAAGAGAGCTCAAAGCAGCTTTACGCACGTAAGCGTTTAACGTTTGATGCGCAAGCGAGTGTTGTAGAACGTGAAACAGAGCTTTGGACTCAAGTGATCGGCCAGATGCAAGAGCGTTTCGGCGAGATCATTGATGGTTTGAGCCAGCTTCAAGATTTCTCTCTATTCAACTTGAAAGCAGAGAACGGCCTTTTCGTTAAAGGCTTTGGTCAGGCATACCAAGTATCGGGTGACGATCTAGTAGATTTCGTTCACTTGCAAGAAGGCCACAAAAAAGTATCTAACGAGTAACCTCATGTAACTGGTTATTTAAGAAGCCCTCCAATGTGAGGGCTTTTTTACGTCTAAAAATCGTTGTAAACACACTGGGCGTTGATGTGAGAAAAAGCAGACTAAATCAAACAGTTTGGTATATTGGCGTTTGATTAATATTTATGTGTAAGGATCGCTACGTGAAACCAGTAAGTCGAGATTGGGACGAGTTCTGTTACCCGTTTATTTATGAAGACAGTCCTATCTGTGATTTTGAGATTCTGTCGGACGAGCTTTGTTGCCGAGTTGGATTGGTTCTTTCATTGGAATTGGAACCACAAGTTCGCGAGATCCTGCAACGCCTGCAGCCGAACATCTATCATTTGAATGGTTCCGTACGTGGGAAGTTAGCGATTACTGAATCCGAACTGGTCGAGCTTAAGCAAGATTACCACCGCATCCGTGAGCAGTTAGAAGGTGGCTTCAAAGGGTTCGTATTACCTGGTGGGAATCGAGTATCGAGTGAGCTTCATTTGTGTCGTTGCCAGGCTAAGAAAGTGGTGCGAGCTTTGGTGAGCATTGAGCATCATGAAAGTAAAAAGTCACCGGATCCGATTCTTTTTAAATACGCTAACTTAGTTGCGAACACACTGTATGCATTGGCGTCTTTCACTAATCATGTCAATGAAGTAGAGGAAGTGGAATTCGTGAGTAAGAGCTATTCTATGCCCAAAAGCGCTACGCCGAAAAAGAGTGGCTAGCGATTAGCTCTATACTTATTGATATTTGAAGAAATAAGAGACTTAGAAGCTAAACCATTGAGCATGATGCTGGTTTAGCTTCGTGAAGAGCCCTAAGCAGCCGTAGAGGCGTCGTTTAAGACCTTTGCGCCGCGTAGCATGGCTTCGATTAACTCACCCGCATTGAACTTTTCAAGCGCTTCATGGGCACCCACCTGATTCGCACGATCAACACAGATCTCACTCGATAGTGAGGTATGCAAAATACAGTAAGCATGGCTCAATGCACTGTCGTTTTGTACTTCAAATGCAAGTTCGTAACCATCCAATCCCGGCATTTCAATGTCACTGACAAGAAGGTCAATCGCTTTGCCCACGCTAGCTTGGCGTCGCATTAGGTCAATCGCATCCAAACCGTTATTACAGATGCTATAAGGAATGTTGATGCTGTCGAGAGCGTCAGATAGCTGCTTACGCGCAATCAAAGAGTCATCCACCAATAAGATGTTTAGTGCCTTGAGGCGCTCCCTTTCTACATCGGTCAGCATTGGAATATGCGCGTTCTCGTAATCTGGGTAGATCTTAGAGAGCAGTAGTTCGACATCGAGCATTTGCACGATACGATCTTCAAAACGAGTAATGCCCGTCACAAATACATTACGACCGACACTCGCAGGTGGCGATTCAATACTCTTCCAATCACATTCAATGATTTTATCGATTGAGCGAACTAAGAATGCTACGACCGTTCTTAAGCAGTCGGTCACGATGAGTACACAATCATTGTATTCAGCGGGAGTGATCGGGCGAAAGCCAATCGCTGCAGACATATCAATCACTGGAACCGTAAGGTCGCGAATGGTCACGGTGCCAATCACATGGTGGTGAGAGTAGGGAATTTGGGTCATCGGTTGAAAAGGCACGATTTCCCTGACTTTAAGCGTGCCAATCGCAAAACTTTGAGTGAGGGACAATTTGAACATCAACATTCCCTGTGACTGACTCGCTTTACTGATCGGTTTGGCCATAATTGGCTCCTATTTACTACACGCTTAATTTATAAAGAATAATTTAAAGGGAAATAGCAGTCGCGGCAAGTAACTCTACTGTTTTTAGGGGCTTTAAGGCGGTTGTTTTCGGTTATTGAGTGAAGAATGGTGTTTCTTGGGTTAAAATCACGCTAAATACTCGCTGTCGACGAATGCAAGTCGGCAAGCAGACAGCAACAAACTGAGAGTTATCATGGCAAGAACAGCAGCAGCGCTTCATATTTTGGTGAAGCACAAAGAACAAGCAGAAGACATCATTAAACAGCTAAAAAAGGGCGCTAAATTTCAAACATTAGCGAAGAAGCACTCAACGTGCCCATCGGGCAAAAAGGGCGGCGATTTAGGCGAGTTCCAAAAAGGTCAAATGGTGCCTCAGTTTGATAAGGTTTGTTTTTCTGGCGAGACGCTGGTCCCACATCTTGTTAAAACGAAATTCGGCTGGCACGTGGTTAAGGTTCTTTATAGAACCTAGTGTAAGATATGTGTTAGATGGAATAGAAAGGAGCGTATATACGCTCCTTTTTTGTAACTTATCAGTGAATAATGGCTGAGTATTCATCCCAGACGTTATGCGATAATTGTTGCTACGCCCTCAACTATCCGCCGTGACTAATCGGCAGGAGGATGAGGGTTTTTAATGAGTAACTCATATAATAAACACCATTCTTGAGGAAATTTAAGCAGCTTTGCCTTTTAGCCTTTGCCTTATCTAGAAAGTTGTAAACGAGTTTGGTAGGAGAACAACATGGAGAGTTCAGCTATGTTAAGCAACCCAGCGACAGATGTTATTTTGCATGCCTTTGACTGGTGCTACGCTGACGTAATGAAGAACGCCCCACTGATCCAAGAGTTGGGTTATAAATCAGTTTTAGTTTCACCAGCGATGAAGTCGTTGCGCGGCCCTAAGGGCGCCGATAGAGCGTCTGGCACTCAATGGTGGCAACGTTATCAGCCACAAGATTATCGTGTGATTGATAATCAGTTGGGTGACACACAAGATTTTAAAGCGATGGTAGACACGTTAAAGCAACATGGGCTGCGTACCTATGTGGACGTGGTGTTCAACCACATGGCAAACGAGTCTGACATCCGCAGTGATCTGACCTATCCAAATGAACAAGATATGGCGTCTTACCAAAAAGACCCTGAATACTATGAATCTATCCGTTTGTTTGGTGATCTTTCTGAGTCGTTATTTAATGAAAATGACTTCGTAGAAGCGTTTGGAATCAAAAACTGGAAAGACACATGGGAAGTGCAGAATGGACGTATTACTGGCGGAGCCAGCGATCCGGGCTTACCAACCCTGTTAGACAACGACAATGTGGTTGAACAGCAGCGAGCTTACCTAAAAGCTATGAAAGCGATTGGTGTGAAAGGTTTCCGCATTGATGCTGCAAAGCACATGACACTGTCACACTTGCGCAAAGTGTGGACGGATGATATCTGCGAAGAAATGCACATCTTTGGTGAGATCATCACCGATGGTGGCGCGACAGAGGAAGAGTACCAACTGTTTCTTGAGCCCTACCTAAAGCACACTCGTTTAGGAGCTTACGATTTCCCACTGTTCAATACTATCTTCAAAGCCTTTGAAGAGCAGGGCAGTTTTAAATCTTTGATTAACCCGTACTGTTTTGGGCAAGCTTTGTCGAACATGAGAGCGATAACCTTTGCAGTAACTCATGACATTCCAAACAACGAGGTGTTTTTGGAGCATGTAATGGATGAAGTGGACGAGCGTTTGGCTCATGCCTTCATTCTTGGTCGAGATGGCGGTGTACCACTGGTTTACAGTGAATTAAGCACAAGTGGTATCCTGGATCAGAATGGTCAGCCTCGTTGGCTCAATGATTGGCAAGCGCCTTACATGAAAAGCATGATTCAATTCCACAATCATGTTCATGGTGAAGCGATGCGTGTGGTTGAAGCAAATGATGACTTAATGGTGTTTGTTCGTGGAGACAAAGGCATTGTTGTGATCAACAAGTCGAAGCGCAGCAAAACGGCTTCGCTGACTTGGACTGGGCCTGTAACGGATTTATTGTCCGGTGATGTGATTGAGTGTGTTGATAACACCGTTACGATCAAGGTTGAACCTAATCAATGCATGATGTTGATAACCAACTAATCTGAGCCTCATAAAGATCAATAGATCAGCCAGAAGATGAAAAGACCAAAAGAAAGGCCCGCATACTCGAGTGAGTAGCGGGCCTTTTTAATTTGAAGCTAAGAAACTAGTTCCTAGCAGTCAAAAGTAACTACACCGTAAACTTATTCAATAGCTCGTCTTGCTGGCGAACATTGTCGGTTTGTACTTGCATCGCGGTATTCGCTTCTTGAGCAGCAGTCGACACTTGTGTTGAAAGGTCTTTGATCTTAACTGTGTTGTTGTTGATCTCTTCCGCTACTAAGCTCTGCTCTTCTGCTGCTGAAGCAATTTGAATGTTCATATCAGAGATACGCTGAATCGCGTCACGGATACGGTCCAGTGAAGAGTTTGCTTGCTGAGCACGTTCAACGGCATCAGTGGCAGTATCTTTACTTTGATTCATCGCGTTAGATACTGAGCTAGCACCGGCTTGTAGCTGTTCAATCATGTTGCGGATTTCAGTTGTCGACTCTTGAGTACGCTGCGCTAGAGTTCGAACTTCATCGGCTACGACTGCGAAACCACGACCAGACTCACCCGCACGTGCTGCTTCAATTGCCGCGTTCAGTGCCAGTAGATTGGTTTGGTCAGCAATATCGTTGATAACTTTAAGAATTGTCTCGATGTTAGCTGTTGCTGATTCTAGAACTTGTACTTCAGCGACTGCTTGGTCGATACGCTCAGATAGGTTATCAATCGCTTGAGTAGTTTCACTTACTACAGAAGTACCGTCTAGTGTTGCGTCGTCGGCTTCACGAGCTGCTGCCGCTGCGCCTTGAGCATTGTTGGCTACTTCTGTTGCCGTTACTGCCATTTCGTTCATTGCGGTCGCTAGCTGTTCTAGCTCTTGCAGTTGCGTGTTCATCGCGCTTGCTGATTCTCCAGCACCTTTTACTGTGATTTCAGTACCACGTTTAATCTCCACACCAATCGCTTTCGATTGAATGATTTGATTTTGTAGGTTTTCAGTAAAGGTATTGAAGCCTTTCGCTAGGTCAGAGAACTCTTTATCTGTATTGGTATCTAGACGCTTAGTTAGGTCACCTTGGCCACTAGCCACGTCTTGAATCGCTTGGTTAAGAGCATCGAGTGGACGCATTAGCACACGAATCAGAACCGTGAGTGCAACGATACTAAGAATCACAGCGATCAAAGAATAGATCATTGAGCTGTTTTTCAAGTCTTCGACCGTTTGGTAAGCGATCTCTTCATCAAGGATGGCACCAATGTACCAATCTTCACTTGGGATATGAGTGAAGTTAACTAGGAACATCTTACCGTCGACTTCGATCTCTTGAGAGCCTTCGCGAATGGTTGCTTGTGGCATGTAGCTTGAAAGCTTTTCGCCGTTATTCTCAGCGTTTGGATGGGCAATCGTTGTGCCATCAGCAGTCACAAGGAATAGGTAACCGGCATCGAATAAGTTTACTTGGTTAACCAAGGTTGCCAGGTTTGTAAGCTCCAAATCGTAGAACATACCTGCTGTGAAGCGTCCGTTATCTTTAACTGGTGTACCAACCGAAATAATTACTTTTTTGCTTGATGCGTCCACATAAGGAGCGGTAACAACTAAACTGTTTTGGGATTTAGCATCAATATACCAAGGGCGAATTCGAGGGTCGTAATCCGGACCTGCTTCCCAACCGTCATCATTCTCGATAACGAAACCGTTTGCTTCATAACCAAAACCAACCGCTAGAAAGCTGTTTTTCAGTTTTGGTTTTTCTAGAATAGTTTTAACGTAGGTGCGGTCTTGAGGGTTTATCTCGATGACTTCAGTCGTCGATTGCGCCAATGCTTTTTTGGCGTTCATTTCTGATACTACGGTGTTTTTTACACCAGATACCATTTCTTCTAGGCTCGCATTAACGTTGTTTTGTACAGCACTTCTCACAGTGTAAAGTTGTTGTATTGAAAGCAATGATACTGTCACTAGCAGCAAGGCTGATGATGCAGCAACCACCTTATGGCTAAATTTCATTGAATTTTCCCCTTCTCACAGGCTTTGCGAAGACTAAAGTTAATTGTGTTTTTGTATTTATATGTATCGACAGGATGGAAATTTACTTGAATGTAAATTCACAAAATAGACTACAAAAATACAACAATCTAAACAATACAAAATTCACTAAATCACATATTTGTTACTTTTAGTAATTGCTTCAATGAGTTGAAGAATAAGCAAACTGGGTGTTTAAGATGAAATTAAAAATGTATTAATTTTGCACTTATGCGTTTGGTTTTCTATATACGGTAGGCATTTTAGATAAAAGATATGAACTTAAATGATATGCCATTTTTAAACATAAATGGGTTTGAATTTATAATTTGCCCATATTTTGGACAATAAAAAGCCCCACAAAAGTGAGGCTTTATAATTCGGGTTGCTTACTTAATTATATAAGTAGTATCTAATTTAGAATATTAGATGAGCAACGCCTGCAATAACTGGAAGTGTAATTAATGTACGCAGAATAAAGATAATAAACAGTTCTGCGATATTGACAGGAATTTTACTACCTAGAAGTAGAGCACCAACTTCAGACATGTAAATCAACTGAGTTACCGACATTGCTGCAATTACAAAGCGAGTCATTTCGTTATCGATAGACGCTGCAAGGATCGCTGGGATGAACATGTCTGCAAAACCAACCACGATGGTTTCTGATGCTGCAACCGCTTCAGGAACGCCTAATAGCTCAAGGAACGGAATGAAAGGTTGACCTAAGAATGAGAATACAGAAGTGTATTCTGCAATGACCAACGCCATTGTACCAAGACCCATAACCACAGGTAGTACACCAAATACCATGTCCACTGCGTTACGAACGCCTTCGCTAAATACAGACTTAACTGATTTAACTTGTGATGCTTTGTTTACTGCTAGCTCAAGGCCCCAAGAGAACGTTGAGTGACCTACAGGGATTGCATCTGCATCTTTCTCTGGCTTGCTGCCATCGATGAAAGTGTCTTTCTTCATGCTCAAAGGTGGTAGGCGAGGGATGATTACCGCCGCAACGATACCCGCTAGACAGATTGCTGCATAGAAAGGTAAGAACAGGTGCTCTAGCTCTACTTGAGCAATAACCACAAGACTGAACGTGATAGATACCGCTGAGAAAGTCGTACCTACAACCGCAGCTTCACGCTGTGTGTAGAACTTCTTCTCGTACTGTTTGCTTGTCAGCAGGATACCAACGCTGCCATCACCTAACCAAGAAGCCATACAGTCGATAGCACTACGACCTGGCAGGTTGAAGATAGGGCGCATGACTTTACTTAGTAGTGTGCCGAACAGTTCTAATAAACCAAAGTTAAGTAGAAGAGGCAGTAACAGGCCAGCAAAAATGAACACTGAAAATAGTGTAGGCAGCAGGCCTTCTAGCACTAAGCCGCCGGTGTTCTCTTCCCAAATAAACTCAGGACCTACTTGGAAGAACGCCATGAACGCTGCTGCACCGCCAATCAAACGAACCAACAACCACAGGGGAGAAGGGTTGAAAAGACCGTTTAAGAATGAATTCGATGTGATGAATGTAGGCTTGAAAATGGTGCTTAAAACGGAAGCTACAGACATGAAAGCGACGATTGCAGTGATAATTGAGACTAGGTATTCACCGAAAACTGCTTGAATTGACTTGGCTAGGATAGCAACAGGGATAGTGAGATCGCCTTGGTAGCTAATTGGAGCCATGAAAAGGAATAAACCAATCAATGATGGGATTAGGAAAACCCAGAAACTGCCTTTAGATTTCTCTGTTTGAGCAGTATTCGTGTTGTTAGACATGTTATTGTTCTCGAATTTCTACACGTAAAAAAGCCACTTCCTTGGCATTTTTATTCACTAAACGTCCGTGTTTTCTTAATGGATGCAAGATTACCCAGTATTAATATTGCTTGCAATACTATTCATCAAATATCGCTAAATATTCATGCTGGTTATTCTGCTAACCATTAAGAGTTTAGAATAAAGTGTTGCGGATGTTACGTAATTTGAGGATATATTGCCAGTTTTTTATAAATTCACTGATGTATCAGTTCGATAGGACAGGTAGAGCCAGTAGCTAAACGCAATAAAAAAGGCAAAAGAGGCAGGGAAAGCCAGAGCGAGAATTTCAAAGCGCTGGAATAAGCAAGCACCCGTTAAGCCGCCAAATAGAAAACCCATGACGATGAACATCAGCAGTTTGGCTTTACGGCGGTCAAAGGGCATACCTTTGAGGCGCGCGCCAATCATGATACCAAGATCCGTGATGATCCCACTCATGTGTGTGGTACGGATAATGGCGCCACTGTAGGTAGTGATCATTGCGTTCTGCAGGCCACATGCCGCGGAAGCAAAGTACTGACCGGATGTGTAGCCTTGTAGCAGTGCCCATAATGCTAAAAATAGTAGGCCACCCTCAATGCACAGAGCAACGCCGTATCGACGACCTAATTTTAGAGCCTGGTTTTCAATGAAAAAACCACTGAAAGCAGCGCCTAGCATAAAGCTCATGATGACGAGTAATAGATGTACTGAAGCAGAGGTTGGAGTGAGCAAGCTACTCCCCAATAAAGAGACCGTACCTGAAATGTGCGAAATAGCTTGGTGTTGAAAGCCAAGTAGTCCGATAGCATTCACGCTGCCAGCAAGGGCTGCTAGTAGGAGAGCCCCGTATTCAACCCAACGTGGTAGCTTAGAAATCATGTTGTTCACCTTGGGTTGAAAAAGAGGGGCAAATTATAACGCTAGCGAAAAGATACGCTAGCGCTGTGGGGCTTGGATATTTGATCTTAGGCAACACTATTGCAGTTAGTTTCTTTGCAAATGTAATCGCAATATTGGGCAGATGAAAGCTACTAATTATAGTGGCTCATTTGATGGTCAAATTTGACCCAACCGTGTTTACGTTCTTCGTAGACAGAAAAGCTCGGTAACGGAAAGTCTTGTTCTTTAAACAATCCAAGCGGGATGATGTAAAAGTCAGCGGCAGCAACGGATTGGAGCAGCATAGTAGTGCCACATTTAGGGCAGAATTGATAAGTAACTTCATTGCCAGTATCGCTTATGCGTGAAAAAGAGGTTACCTCTCCACTCAAGGAAATTTGCTCTGTTAGAAATCGAGCTTGTACACCAAAAACACTGCCGGTTCGTTTTTGACACTCATAGCAGTGGCAGACAGAGGTTCGTTGAGGCTCTCCTCTACACACGAGATTGACCGCACCGCAGCGACATTCGCAACTTCTGATATTTTTATCTTTACTATGATTGATATCCATCCGTGCTCCAGTTCTGATTAGCCCTGTATTGATAATTATACTAAAGCCCTTTATGGTCTGCACAACAGGATGAAAACAAAAGAATAAAATTGCTCATGAAAAAGAAAATCTTACCAATTCCCCTGATCTTACTGATTCCAATTGTGATGTTGGTTGTCGTGGTGGTGGCGGGCGTATACCGCTTCAGTTTAACTGATGAAGAGATCTTGGCGAAGTTCCCTTCTTCTCAAGTGAGTTATGACACGGTTGTTGAAACCGTGTTTGATTTGAAGACGACCAACCCATGGACAATCAAAGTACCTGAAACGAACGCTTACGCCTTTATTAATGAAGTCAATGAAGCTAAGTCGTTGGCCTCTGGTCGCTACGATTCGGGCGTGGAGCGAGGTGTGGTGACGGTAGATACTCAAAAGTTGTTGGGTGTTGAATTGGGAGATACCAACATTTTCGTTGCGCCAATGTGGGTATCTAACCAAGGCAGCGGGGTCTTCTATTACTTAGGTTTATTTAAGCATGATCAACAGCGTAGCCGCGTGGTATTGGTTGACCAACTTTTCCTTGGTGATCGCGTACAAATTCAAACTTTAGAGGTTGCTCAGCCGGACGTCACTCAAGCAAAAGGTAAACAAAACGGGGAAGGTTTTATCGGTTTTACTCAGCATTCTGCGGAACAATCTTTTGTAGAAGCCCCATCTGAAAAGGTGTTAATGAGTTTTTCTTTTGATACGCAATCAATTGGTAAGCAATAACGTTTTCGTTAATGTGAGGATCTGTTGTTTATGTGAGCCAAATTACATATTATCTTAGGTAGATGAATGAAATTTAGACACTCATAGCTTTGTGTCTGCTTACTTTACAAATGGAGCTTGCGAATGATTAATAAACGTTTTTTTAAAACGAAAGATGAAGTGGAAGTGACTTTTGAGCTAGAGGCTCAAGAAGCGAATTCTGTATCCATCGTTGCTGATTTTCTTGATTGGAAAGCAACACCAATGAAAAAGTTGGCGAAGGGGAAGGTTTACAAATTCAAAACTCGCCTGCCTAAAGATGGCGAGTTTCAATTCCGCTACCTTGTTGACGACCAGCAATGGGTAAACGATGCTAATGCCGATCGTTACATCCCAAATGAGTTTGGTGAAGACAACTGTTTAGTGTCGACGGTGAGTGCTTAATCGCTCATTTTTGAAATTGGTATTTTTACCAAACGTTGGTTGGTAGAGTCGCCGAAGTGCACTAGGCTATTCGCTGGAACCATCAACGAATTCGCTCCGGTTATTAATTAATCGAAACGGAATAACGTAAATCAATATAAAGCAGAAGCTAGCCGTTTCTGCTTTTTTATTTTCAAATTTAGCGGTTAATTTTATTTTAAGATAAGCACGGTTTCAGTCACGGCAACTCAATGACTTAGCGATACTGAGCAAGATTCGCGTCATATTATGACAATGCATTGATGATTTATGCGTTTGAAAAGCATATCCTATGCCTTTATGTCGTAGAAAGACCTGTTTACCGTGTATTCAAAAATATTTTCCTCTCCGTTTGCTGAGCTTTCACCTGTAAAAAAAGTTGCGATTTTAGGACTGCCACTTATTGCAGCAATTGGTGTTGCTTTGCAATCGTCACAATCGAATCTGACCAAAACGATCGATTTAAATTTACCTGACTCAACTGTGATTGAGTCTATCTTGTCATCTTCTCCTGTTGTGGTTATTGAACCGCCAACGTTTGAGTATCAAATTCAAACTGGTGACAACTTAAGTAGCATTTTCACTCAGCTTGGTTTCTCTTACAAATCGATGATGAGTGTGATGGAAACCGACTTAAACTTCCTTGCACTCGACACGCTTCGCCCTGGTAATACGTTACGTTTTTGGCGTGATGAAGCGACTGGCGATCTTTCTAAAATGGAACTTCAATTCAGCGTTGCCGACAAGGTAGTTTATCGTCTGCTTGAAGATGGCTCTTATGAATTTGAAGACATCTCGATTCCTGGTGAGTGGAAGCAAAAACCTTTAGTGGGTGACATTCAAGGCAGCTTCTCTGTTTCGGCAAACAAACTTGGCTTGAATAGCCTTGAGATCGACCACATTGTTACGCTGCTAAAAGATAAGCTGAACTTTAGCCGCGACCTACGTGCTGGCGATAAGTTTGAAGTGCTGCAGAAAGCACAGTTTGTCGATGGTGTTGCCACTGGCAAGCGCGAAATTGAAGCGATTAAGATCATCAACAAGAACCGCGTTGTTTCTGCGTACTTACATACTGATGGGCAGTACTACGATGCAAGCGGTGATAGCTTGCAACGTGCTTTCCAGCGTTATCCGGTAAGCAGCAGCTGGCGTCAAAGCTCTCAATTCAACCCTAAGCGTTTGCACCCTGTGACAGGCCGAATTTCACCTCACAACGGTACTGACTTCGCAACGCCGATTGGTACGCCAGTTCAGGCAACCGGTGACGGCAAAGTGATCATGACGCGTAAACACCCTTATGCAGGTAACTACGTAGTGATTCAACACGGTAGTACGTATAAAACGCGTTACCTGCACTTAAGCAAGATTCTAGTTCGTAAAGGCCAAACAGTTTCTCGTGGCCAACGTATCGGGTTATCAGGGAAAACGGGTCGAGTTACTGGCGCACACCTTCATTACGAACTGATTGAACGTGGTCGTCCTGTCGATGCGATGAAAGCGAATATTCCAATGGCAGACTCTGTGCCGAAAAAGGAAAAATCAACGTTTATCGCGGCGAGAGACGAAGCGGATGCCTTGCTACAGCAAGAATTAGAAGCGCAATCAAACAAGAGTTAATGAATGACGTTTAGTCGTCATTAGTAAGTTTTTTAAGACCACACTATTGAAATAGCCGCGATATTGAGCCTAATTTTGAATTATAAGGCTATGTATCGCGGCTTTTTTGTTCTCAAGGCTAGGGGCTTTTTCTACGCTAGGTATGCTCAAGCGAGTGGCTCAGAATGTGTCAGGTAGCTGACAATCGCTTCTGGTCTCATTGGTGGAGAGTAGAGATATCCTTGGATCTTGTCGCACCCCATTGCGTGCAACTTTTCTAACTGTTCCCGTTTCTCAACACCCTCAGCCACGAGTGACACATCCAGTCGATGCGCCAGTTGGACAATCAACCAAACGACGCTCTCCGAGGTGGAGTTAGTCAGCAAATTGCGAATAAAAGTAGCATCAATCTTAATGCAGTCGATCGGATAGCTGTGAATGTAGTTCAGACTGGAGTAGCCAGTACCGAAATCGTCCAAAGCGATAGTAAAACCTTGCTCTCTGAGGTAGTTAAGTGCGGCTTTTGTCTCTTGTGTCGGTGATAGCAATACGGTCTCGGTTAGCTCGATAACAAACTCGTTTGCTGCAAAGTGATGTTGCTCAATGGTTCGAGTAAGGTAAGAGATATAACGTTTAGAGTCGGTAAGCTCGTGGGCAGAGCAGTTTATCCCGAGCTTGATTTTATAGCCTAGCCCTTGCTCTAACGTTTTCTTTGCACGGCACACTAACTCGATGATGCGTTCACCCAATTCAACAATCAATCCAGACTCTTCTGCTACTTGAATAAACTCCACTGGAGAAATATCGCCATGCTGAGCGGTTTTCCAGCGTGTCAGCACCTCAAAGTATTCCCAACGTTTTTCCCCCTGGCCGACGATAGGCTGGGCAACCACGTACATGCCATTGCCATCTGGCGTTAGGTTATTGGAAATAGGGTTTTCAAGTTCACTTCGCAGTGCGGCAATGAGCTCCGCCTTTCTTTGGTAGCGAAACCTTAGATGGGTGTCATAACATTGAATATGGGTATCGGGGCTTTGTTTACACTCTTTTAAAGCTAAGCTGGTGTTGAAGATGATCTGCTCGACATCCTTGTTGTCTCCTTCTGAGCGGGCAATACCAATACTGACCTCAAAATCGATCTTGATGTCGACGCTTGAGTAGCCGTGTTTGATTTTCGCTAGTATTTGCTCACAAATGGCGATTGGGTCTGAGTGGTAGGTGATGAAAGCAAACTCGTTGCCTGCGGTACGAAATGTAAGGTTGTTCTCAGGTAAGGTGCGGCGCAACGTCTCAGCAACGAACTGTAGCACTTTGTCACCAATATAGTTTCCGTGCTGGTCGTTGATAGCTTTAAAGCTGTTGATATCGAGTAAGGCAACAGAAAAGGGCGTCACGCTTTGCTGAGTGATTGACTCTAGCGTATCTGACAAGCAGCTACGGTTGAGTAAGCCTGTTAAGCTGTCGTGCGAGACTTCATAGCTAAGTTGATTCACCAGTTGCTCAGAACGGTCGTTGAACCACATCTCCCTTAATGTATGGATAATGATGTCAGCGAATAACTGATGATGTTTGATGACCTCTTGTTGCTGAGTTGGACTAAGTGGTGACGTGAAAGTTGAAAATAGTACGCCCATCACTTCACCACTCTGAGTACGAGTCGGGATCGCGATAGAGTTTTGTGAAGTGATCTCCTGCCGAAAGGCCGATGTAGGTAGAGATTGAACAACATATTGAGCAAACGAACAGTCCGGGTGTTTTTGATTAACAGCCTGCTGGTAGATATGTCCGTGACGTGCATTTATCTTATCGTGTAAAACATGATCAGAGTGCGCGATGACGAGAGGAACGATTTGGTCTGGAAAGTACTTCTTCTCAATGATGCTGGTGTACTGCGTATCAAAGGTTTGGTGTAAGGTGAGCACAGCAGACTCAAGAAGGTCGACACCTTCCAACTTCAATAAGCGACCAATGCGCTCTGTGTTTATTATGCCGTTCTGTGTATGTTGAGTCATAGTCACCATCCATAGTTAACCAGAATCACCGCGTACAATTGTGATATGTGTCTTGTTTATTATTGTCCTCGATGCATATTTTTTCAAATTTATTTGTGATTAGATTCACAAAATCTGAGTGCTACGTTCTTTGTCTAGCCTATCTTTAAGGTGATCCAAAAACAGTTTGGTTCGTGTATGCGAGTAATCAAGCTTAGGGTAGTAAGCGTAAACCATCACCTCATCAGCGGTGATATTTGGCAATACTGGAACTAATGTCCCTTGTTTTAGATCTTCTTTGATCATGGCTTTGATGGTCAATAACACGCCCATGCCTCGCTTGGCCGCGTGAAATAGAGCCTCAGGGTTGGTTGTCGCAAAGTTTCCATTCAATGTAATTCTTTGCCCTTTCGTTAAGGTAACCTCACGAGTAGGGCGCTCACCCCAAATCAGCGAATTGTGTTGCTCTAAATCTTGCTCACAGCTTGGGTAGCCATGTTTCGCCAAGTAGCTTGGAGCCGCATAGAAACCCGCTTTGTGCTCGAACAAAGGTGTTTTTTTAAAGCTTAACGAGTTGAGTTGCTCGAGCTCGCGACTTATTACCAGATCTAAGCCAAGTTCAGGCAGCTGCCCTGAAGTGGTGGTAATCAGCTGTACTTTTATGTCTGGATACTTTTCTAAGAAATCGTCCATGTGTTGGACCAGAAATTTAGACCCAACCGCTATGGTTGCCCCAATTTTTAATAGGCCTGCGGGGGTCTGGTTAACCGAGCGGGTCTCATCAATGATCGACTGCCAGTTATCGAGCTGATCTTTGGCTCGTTGGTAAAAGAGTGCGCCTGCTTCGGTTTGGCTAATCGAGCGAGTCGTACGCTTAAGTAGCTGAGTTCCGATACGCTCTTCAAGCCAGTTCACCCGCTTACTGATCGCAGAGCTGGTGGTATTAAGCTTACGTGCAGCACCATTAAAACTGCCTTCTTCCACCACTTTTACATAACTTTTTACGTTAAGTATCCAATCCATATTCTTTCCTGTTGGGACTTAATCAAATTCCAATTTGGTTAATTATCAATTGCTGGCTCTGAATGTAAACTCATCTTTGAACAAATAACAAACGAAAAGGAAATTTTTTGAGCCAATCGATCTTTAAAAAAACACCATTACTGTTGGCAATGATGATCATTGCTACTGGGCAAGTGGGTGTCAGTATTTACCTGCCATCACTGCCGCTGATTGCTGCTGACTTAAGTGTCACTCAGGTTGATGTACAGCTGCTCGTCACACTATTTTTAGTGGGCTTTGGTTTATCTCAACTATTTTACGGACCGATGTCTGATGCAGTTGGACGAAGACCTATCTTCTTGTTAGGTCAGGGTGTTTATTTGATTGGTACTGTTGTTTGTGTGGTCTTTTCTGACAACATGACAGCACTAGAAGTAGGCCGTTTGTTACAAGGCTTAGGGGCAGGTAGTGCCTCAGTGCTCGGGCGTAGCGTGCTTCGCGATAGTTATGATGGCGCTCAGCTTACGAAAGCCTTGTCTTACATCTCAATTACCGCGTCGATCATGCCAATCATAGCGCCTGTATTTGGTGGCTGGATTTCATTCCACCTTGGTTGGGAAGCGGTGTTCATGTTTGTTTTGCTCTATTTACTCGCGATATTCACTCTGGGCTATTTTGTTCTTCACGAGACGCTCCCCTATAGCAAGAGTCGTTTCCAAGTAAGCCAAGTCGTCAAGAACTACGGAAGTTTGATAACGAATCGACAAGTGTTGAGTAGTGCCAGTTACAACTGGATGAGCTACATGGCAAGTTTGGTGTCGTTGTCTTTGTTCCCATTCTTAATGCAGGAGCAATTGGGGCTGACAACTGCGGAATATGGGTCATTGATGATTGTGCCTTCGGCGGGCTTGCTGATTGGCAGTGTGGCATTGAATGTTCTGAATCGTCGTTTTAGTACACCTCAATTAATGAGCTTTGCGATCTTGATTATCTTAGCGTCTGGAGCTTGGTTGCTGACACATGAATTAACCATCTTTAACTTAGTATGGGCGTTTACTTGGCTGACCATTGCACAGGGCATCTCATTCCCTCTTTCTATTAGTATGTTGTTGGAACCACATAAGAAACAAGCGGGTGCGGTATCTGCATTATCTGGGTCTATTCAAATGTGTTTAGCGGGTCTGTTAGGCGGGTACTTGGTTGAGAGTTGGGTAACGACTCATCTACAACTTGGTGTGTTTTACCTGGTGATCGGCGCGGGTATGGGCTCGGTGTTGTGGTCTTCAACACGAATGAAAAAGAAGCTTAGCGATACCGAAGTCGAATACAGTTAGTTTCCTGTGTTGATGTTTGTGTATACGACCTTTAAGACGTTGTATTTGGATAGATGGTTTTCTACAATACCGGCGTCCATTTAATAGGTAATAAAAAATGCAGCAAAATGAATTTGAAGTACTGGTAAAAGCTATCTGCGCACTAGATGGCCTGCCACAGGCACTTGAGCTATTAAAATCCAATGAGGATACTGAAGTCGCTGAGGCTGCCGCATCACTGACTGGTCAATTTGCGCTAGCTGAAGTGGAAGGCGAAAAGCGCATTTACCACGTGACGCTTCAAGAAAATGAACAAGGCGAAGAGCAAGAGTACATTGAGCATGTGATGAACGAAGGCGATGACTTGATCAAATTTGCCGCTTGGTTCTTTGAAACAATGTTCGAACTAAAGCAAAAAGAGACTTATCAAATTGCTGGTAAAACTTACCGACAGCCAAAGCGTAGCTAAACGTTCGTTGTCGCTAACAGCCATAGCGATAGTTTGAAACGGCTGTTGTAAAGCAAAACATTCATAAAGAGCAGCTCACTTGAGCTGCTTTTTTTGTGAATATCTCAAGCCGCTCTTACGCATAAAAGGTGTGTTGTAATAAAAATAGGTGACTTGCAATAAAGTGTGATTTAGATCTTGTTTTTGTAAGTGTTAAGTGTAAAATCCTCGCACAAGAAAGTTGATTATGTGCGGAGATAAGCATGAACTACGAACTAGGCCACGCATACCTTGGTCAAATGGCAGCAAAAAACATGATGCACGAAGCAATGTACGGCAAGTCAAAGCCGAAAAAAGCATCATTCATCAAGCGAATGATGAAGAAAATGGCTAAGTAAGCATTTTTCAAAACGGAATTTTAAAAGGCCTTAAACTCATTGAAGTTTAAGGCCTTTTTCGTATGCGCGATAGGTGATGTTATCGCTTTGTTCTATTGTGGATGGACACAAAAAACATTAATGGGCGACTGAAATTGTCTAAGAAAGATCAGCCTGCTGATTGATTGGATAAGTCGACCACATTGTTTGGAATGGAATCTAGACCATTTTCTTTCATCCAAGCTTCCAAGTTATCAGCCCCGCCGATGTACTTACCATCAAGCCAGATCTGAGGCACGGTCACTGGCGTTTTTTCACCAATATGTGCCTTTACCTCTGGAATCATTCGATACAGAGCTGCACTGTCTTTAACCACATCATGGTAGGTATACTCGACACCTGCTTCATCTAGCATCTTTTTAGCTTTTACGCAGTAAGGGCAGGTCGCTTTGCCGTAAACAATGTTGCCTTTTAGGCTGTCTCGTTTCGTCCACTCTTGGATTACAGATTGGACGAGTACACCACGGTTGAGCGCTTCACCTTGGCTTACTACCTTGCCTTCCACAACTAAGATAGGAGCATGCCAAGCCCCAAGTTTTAGAGGCTCCCACCAGTGAGACAACCAATCTTTCACTTCTAGTTCGACATCGACATCTGCCAGTTCATTCTCAAAGGTGTCTTTCAGAATGTCTTTGGTAAGGGTACATTCTCCACATGGGATGTTTACTTTAAATGGACCCCAGCTGCCTGCCCAACGGTATAGTGTAATCTTGATTGGTTTCTTCATGGTTACGACCTCGCTTCAAATTCTCTTATCAATATAGAACGGACAGCAGAACTATTTATTTCAAACCTTCTAAATTTTCTTCGTTTTAGCTGGTTTTTTTGTTTCCCAGTGGGTAATGAAGGCGACAGACGCAATAATGATTGCCGCACCTAACCATAGACGACCTGGCGGTACCCAACTGAAAACTAGCCATCCAGCAAGCACATTTAGAGGTAATTTTGCATGGTCAAAGGGTTGGACAAAGGATGCATCAGCCACTGAGTAAGCTTTTACAATGGCCCATTGTGCGAGGGCGGTTAAAACACCAATGACGGCTAAAATACCCCATATGGTAACGCCACTCGGTGTTTGCCAGTCTGGCACGGCTAACATGATGTTGAATGGTGTAATCAACAACAGTAGATAGACCACCATAGTTGACGGACTATCTTGTGATGAGAGCTTCTTTACCATCAGCGAGTAGCACGCCCAGAAGAATGCAGCGCCAACTGGCAATAAGGTTGCCCAGCTAAAGTCTTCCGCCCACGGTTCTAGAATGATCATTGCACCAATGAAGCCCGCTAATGTTGCTCCCCAGCGTGCAGCACCAACTTTTTCTTTTAAGAATAATCCTGAGCCTATTGTCGCAAACAAGGGTGACGTCATGAGAAGGGCGATACCTTGCCAAATCGGCACTGGGTAAGCGAGCGCCCATATCCAAAGCTGGATACCAATGACCGATAAAAAGACACGAAACACGTGCAGTTTGAGGTTGTCGGTTTGGAGTGCACGGCGAATGCCTAGTGTTTTCAAGTAGGGAAGAATGGCTAATAAAGCGATGGCGTATTGAATGACGGCAACGGCAGTAGAAGTCAGTCCGAAATGAATGCTAGCAATTTGAGTCAGGCTGTTAATTACGGCAAAGGCTAAGCCTGCAGTAAGCATCCAGCTAGCGCCTTGGATCGGATGGTGTTGTGACATGATGTTTCTAATTATTTGATGTGGTTTGCCTATGATACGGATTTAGCACCACTTAACCAGAAAAAGCATTGATGAAGTTGGTCAGAATATTCGAATATGAAAAAAGGTTGAGCAATTGCCCAACCTTTTTAGTGTCTACCTAAAGTAAATTTAGATTAGAAGTCGTAGCGAACACCTAGGCGAAGCGTATCTTCACCTTCAGTTGTTAGTCCTGTAGTTACGTCTTTCACTTCATCTAAGCCATTGATGTAGTAAGAAAGGTATGTACGGAAGTTGCTGTTTAGTTTGTAGTAGCCAACAAGCTCGATACCATCAACAGAGTCGGCTGTAGAACCGTTTGCCGCTTCATTTTCTTGGTATGTGTATACTGCTGCAGCAGAAACCTGCTTAGTGATTTTATATTGTGCTGCGAATTCCATTGCAGTGAATGACTCAGCGATAGGGCCAACGGCTTTATCGTTTAAGTCACCCG
Organism: Vibrio sp. T3Y01; assembly: GCF_013114525.1. NCBI lineage: Bacteria > Pseudomonadati > Pseudomonadota > Gammaproteobacteria > Vibrionales > Vibrionaceae > Vibrio > Vibrio sp. T3Y01. The sequence goes on from NZ_VTXJ01000001.1 coordinate 247,644, forward strand.
TTGAGTAAGTTGCTGCTAGGTAAAGGTTATCTAGTGAATATGCTAGGCCAGCAAGGATTTGGTTTGCGCTTCCTTTACCCGCACCTAGATCCTGACCAGAGTATGCAAGACCAAGGTCTAGACCGATTGGCAATGAATAAACACCAGAGATGCCGTAGCCATCAGTGTCTTTTTCACTATTTGCTTGGTAAGTTGCTTCTAACTGAAGGGCATCAAAGCCACCGCGGTATGCAAATACGCTATCTTCTTTATCTGAAGCTGCATCGATTACTTGCTGAACACCTGAGAACTCAGTGATATCTGTAAAGTCAGATACAATGACTGAAGCCATGTCTTGGCGGCCTACTGAAACTGCTTGTCCATCGAAATCCACACCAGCGTACATGTAACGGTTATCAAACTTGCTATCGCCAGTGCTTTGCTCTGCTTCGTAGAAACCGAATGCAGTAACCGTATCGGTAAGTTCTGTTTTACCGCCAAGGTTTAAACGGAAACGAGTTTTATCTTCCATTGTACCTTCAACTTCAGCACCACCTGAACCAATGAAGTCACCACGGAATTCCGCACGACCACCAATCTTAAGCTCAGTACCGTCAGAGCTGTAAACGGTAGCTGCTAGAGATGAACCTGAAACTAGTGCTGCTACCACTGCAGAAGCTAGAACTGCCTTTTTCATAATCACTTACCTTGTATTTTAAAATCCGTGAGCGAAGTGCTCTCCGTTTCGATATGAAGCTAATTTAGAGCAGCTAAATTAAGCTTTCATTTCTATAAAATTACATTTCAGTGAATAGGGAACTTTTTTAAGTGTTGATTTTATTGCACTTTTGTTTCAACTGGTTGAGTGATTAGTGAATAGTTATCCAAATAGAGTAATTGGAGAGTGGTAACCGGGGCGGTCTCAATCTGAAAGATAAATTGAGGAAGTGGGAAGGGAGAGCAAACGAGTAGCGTCTCTTTGGCTGATTAACTGCTTGTACTGGTTACGATATCCTCTATGATGCAAAAACTGGCAACAGAATAGATTTTGTTCAAAAGCATGGAGAAGTTGGATGAGAACAGAGTACTTAGGCGATGTTTTACAAGGTAGGCAGGTTGTTGGCTCTTTGAATGTTGAGGACTTGCCGATTGGAGAGCATCAGTTTTGGTTTCAAGTCACTAGCGATGGATTAGGACAACCAAAAAATATGCCGGTCTCTGTTTTTAAAGGCAGCCAAGATGGACCTAAGTTGATGATCACCGCTGGTATCCATGGTGATGAACTCAATGGTGTGCTGGCTGCACAGCAAATTATCCGAGACTTAGTGGGGAAAGAGCTAAAAGGAACCGTGACTGTTGTACCAACGGTGAATCTGTCAGGTTTACTGAATCATAGCCGAGACTTCATCTCTTCGGACCCAGGTTCTTGCCCTGCCAACCTTAATCGACTTTTCCCCGGAGACCCACATGGCTTGGCAGCCGAGCGCTTTGTTGCTTCTTTATGGGAGCGTTTACTCAAGCACAATGCTACTTTCGCCGTCGACCTACATACCCAAACTCGTGGTGCGGTATACCCGCTATATGTATTTGCGGATTACAGAATTGACCAATGTTTAGAGATGGCGAGACTGATGCAGCCAGACTGCGTGCTCAATGATCCCGGCGATCCCGGCATTCTTGAAACGGTCTGGAATCGAAGTGGAATTCCAAGTATTACGGTTGAAGTAGGGATGGGTAAGTTTACTCAGCCCGATATGATTCAAAGAGCGGTTGACGGCGTATTTAATATGCTCTCTTACTATGACATGTTTGAATCTGATCAAGCCTGTGACCAGATAAACAAGCAGTTACCTGGCATGGATTGGGTTGAAGGCAACAACGTGGTGTCGATTCGTGCTGATATTGGTGGATTTGTGCTGCCTCAAGTTGAACTTCTACAAAGTGTAGATAAGGATGACTTGTTGGCTGTTCAATATGATGCGTTTGGTAATGAGTGCCGTCGTTATCATGCGCCATCTGCTGGACGTGTCCTTAGCTATAACGTGGATGCGCTGAGAGAACCAGGTGCGCTTGTCTGTCGTTTATTGAGTTAGCTCCTATCGACTTTCACCTTTAGGCACTTGCTCTATCACCTTTGAAACACCTAAAAAAAGACCGAGCCAAGCTCGGTCAAAGGACAGTTGTCTCGAGTTGACACGTCTTCGCACTCTTCGACAGAACTGCTTTTAGGCTAACGAGAATAGATTAAGAATCCATTGCGAGACGGTGACACTTAGAGTGTTTTTCTATTTCAAAATGATGACCTTACAGTCATGACCTCTAACCGCTGCGATCAAATACTGATAAACAAAAAAGCCTACTGTGAGTTAAACAATTAGGCTTTTGGGGTTTTTAATGGGTGGCTTTATCTTTACTTATTAGCGTGATTAAAAAGCCTCATCCACAATTTCTTTTAAGCGATCGTAAGGAACATACCCTGGTAAGATTTGTCCATTCATCATCAATGTTGGTGTGCCTGTTAAACCAAGTGCACTAAACGTTTGGTGGTTGGTTAGCAGTGTTTGGCTTTGATCAGGTGTAGTTTCTAATTGTGCTTCTGTTCCCGTTTTTTTCGCGACAGCTTGCAGTGATGACTTGGTGTGGATACCACTTTTCGCCATCAATAGTCGATCAACTTCCGGGAAAGCTTCTGGCTTATCCTTCCATACTTTCATCGCATATAATGCCGCATTGGTATTAAGACCGCTCACTTGCTGCTGCTTGAACGACAGGTAAACATTGATGACCTTGATATCACTGTCTTCTGAAGCTAATTGAACTAAGCCTTTTTCTAAACGCTTACAGAATGGGCAGTTGTAGTCGGTGAAGTTAATGATCACCGACTTACCATCCGGGTTTCCAGTAATTGGATGGGTATCGTTGTTATACAGCCAATCATGGCTTTCTGCTTGGGCTTTCTTTGCTTGTGCTTGTCCTGCAACATACTGCTCTAAGCTGGTGTGTAGACCCGAAATTGTAGAAGGGTTCTCTTTGAGGAATTGGTTAATCTCTTCAAGTTGCTGTGTTTGTTCTTTGCTTAGTTCTGCGAAAGCGCTTGTGCTCATTAGTGAGCCTAAAATCAGAGTGCTAATCAGAAGTTTTTTCATGTTAATAATCTCAAATTCTTGTAATGGCGAGCGCCTATTGGGTTGCGCTCGCGTTAATGTTCTTTATTTGGTTTAAATTGACTTAATTGCAGATAAGTTATGCAAAATAAGTTCTTAGCCAAAGTCCGATTGGAGAAGTAACGCCTGTTGCGATACTGCTAATCTTTCCGTCTTTGATGATGACGATACTTGGCGTGACATTGATTCCCCAGTCTCTACTGATATGTCCTGAAAGGTCATTGATCACCGGAAAGTCATACTCTTTGGCGTCCATGAAGCGTTGAACTCGTTCATTGGGGCCTGATGAAAGCGCTACAGAGACCACTTGATGGGAGTCATTGAAGCTATTTATGGTTGGGCTAACAAATTTGCATGCACCACACCAAGTTGCCCAAAAATAGACGATGACAGGCTTACCGTTTTTGCTTAGCTCAATAACATCAATATCTTCGCCTTGGATTGACTGTCCAACGATTGGAACCGCGTCTCCTTGAGGCATACTTCTGCTGTGATAAAAATCCATCGCAAAGGAAACCACACCAACGATCAGTATCATTGAAACGAGCTCCTTTCCCCATTTTTTGAGGCGACTTGGCTTTTGGGTTTCGCTTTTCACAGAGTCGTCTTCCGTCGTATCTGGTTTCTTTGCACTATTTTGAGTCTTCATCAACTACCTCGCTGCATCGATGGCTTGAACAACGGTTTCACTATTGAGGATCACGGGAAGAGGGATACCGCTTGGGTAACTTGGGCCATACACAATGTTGAATGGCACGCCATATCTGCCATTACTTTGCAGGTATGAGGTGACACTTTCGCTTGGAGTGGTCCAATCGCCTTTCATTAGAACGATATTCTCTTGTTGCAGATGGCTATAAACAGGGTCTTGAAGAATGACGCCGATTTTGTTCGCCTTACATGTAATACACCATTCTGCGGTCACATCAACAAAGACCGTTTTACCTTCCTCAACTAACTGAGGAATTTGTTTAGCATCTAATTTCTGCCAAGGTAGGTCATCGACAATCGGGGTCGCCCAGTTATCAGCTGTCACGCTACCAATGATGAGCGCAGCACCAAACGTTAGAGTCGTGGTCGCCATGATAGGAGCGAGTACCTTAGTGCCGAGCTTCTTGCCAATCCAAATCAATACTGTTGTTAGGATCAAAACAGAAAGCACTATCGTTGGGAATTTTCCAATGAATGGGCTCAGTAGACTCGTTAACCATAGGCTGGTAGCGAACATCATTAAGCCGAAAATCAACTTAACTGTGAACATCCAAGGGCCAGGCTTAGGCATTAGCTTGGTTAGACGTGGGAAGGCAGCAAAAACCAGCCAAGGTGCACTCATACCGATACCGAGAGCGATGAAGATAGCCCATAACTCTTGGTAGCTAGCACCAAGCGCATAAGCGACAGCCGTTCCTAGGAATGGTGCGCTACATGGAGTTGCCAATAGCGTTGCAAACATGCCTTGAACGAAGTGACCCGAATGTGAATCGTCCCCTTTGGTTGCCATCCAGGTGTTTAAACCTGAAGGCAGTCGGAACTCAAATAAACCCAATAGGTTAATTGAGAACAGCAAGGTGATGATGAGCATGAATCCGATAAACCAAACGTTCTGGAATTGAATTCCCCAGCCAATCGCATTACCACCTACTTTTAAGAGCGTCATACCAAGAGCGAGCAACGCAAATGAAGTAATAACACCGGCAGCAGAAGCAAAGAACGAAAGTCGGATATGACGATTTGATGCACCTTGGTTTTGAATGATGCTGTTTAACTTCATTCCTAATACTGGCAACACACATGGCATGATGTTCAAGATCAAGCCACCAATTAAGGCAAAACCGATCATCGCGATAAAGCCGTTACTGCTCTCTTGATAAGCTATCGGGTCTGAGCCCACTTGCGCAGTCATCTCCTCGGCAAAGTTCGTGTCCGATACTGTGACACTCACCGTGCGATCCGTTAAGTCGACTTCACCAAGCCAATTACTGACATCGAAAACAGCCGTGAGAGTATTATCGGTAATATGGATCTTTGGTTGAGCGAAAAAGTCATCAATAACCTCTTGTCCATCGATAAGCACTTGTGGTTTATCCCAACCTTCTTTGCTAGTTAGTTGCGTTACCAGTTGTTGCTTGCTTTTATCCCAAAATAGTCCATTGACTGAGGTACGGTTGGCTTCACGTGGGGACTGACTCATGCCTTGGTTGAACAAGAACATGGCTTGCTCATCAAGTTGTAAGGAGTGAGGATCGATCGGCAGTTCAATGTCGTAGTCGGTTAAGACACAGATATTGGTACAAGACGGAAAGGTGAGTGACGCCCTGAATAATGCTGGTTGCGTGTTGTCTTTCAATGTCAGCGTGATCGGAAAACTCACATGATGCTTGTAGCCTAGCGTCATCACATCGAGTTGTTCGTAATACTTAGGAATCGGCCAATGCCATTCCACTGACTTGATGTTGGTTGAACCAGACCAGTCCCAGCTCGGCGGTATGCCACCCTCTCCAGGGCTACGCCAATAGGTTTTCCAATCACCGTCGAGCTCAACATCAAGAACGGTTTGAACCTTAGAACCGTCATCCGACTGCTCACCAGTCGACATCATGCGCATTTTTACAGGCGGATGCTCAGGCACGCTTAGCCAGCCGGTCGTTTGTGCCAGAGCGGTGAATGACGTCATTAGCAGTAGTGCAGTGACTATAGTTTTCGCGCATGTACGCATGCAGAATGCCAAACAATCGGCAAACTTAGTTAGAACTGTGTTGTACACAAATGTATCTCCAAAAAATAAATAAAAGGGTGTAATGGCCCGGTTATTTATTCTCTAAATATACAGTGCTTTAAGTGTAAGCGGTGCTTTGTTGGTCGAGCAGAGCGATGATTGTCTCTAGATAATCTCGATATGTGAGGTGGAAGGCTGAATGCTACAGCGATCAGAAGAATAAAAGGGAGCAGCCAGCCAGTTTTAGGTGTCGCGAAGGTGAGCAATTGGGAGCTCAGGTCACAGGCACTTGAAGTTGGCGCAGACAGTGATTTAGATGCTTGAGAACCGAATACACTGGAATAAAGCTCAGACATTTTTTCCGACGAAGCCGTAGAGGCTTGCGGGTCACTGCTTTCAGTACCAAGGCGTGTTGATTGACTAACAGAGTAGTTGGAAAACGTCACTTTATTTGCAGACAGCGTACTCGCCAGACAGGTTATAATAACCAGTCCGGTAAGGAAAAGCGCCCAAAGCGATTGCTTTTGTTGGCGGTTTTGTTGAGATAAAAAGAATCTAGGTGTGCTTAGCAAATCAATTAGTAATAGAATCAGTTAATATCGGGTCTTGGTCTTTAAATTGACGAGTTATCTTTACTCACCGAGTAATCAAACAGCTCATTTCATGGCGGCTAGCTTAGATAACTTTGCTTCGTGCTACAAGTCATAAAACTGTCAAAGCCCAAAGGTACATCACCCCCAAACCTAGACGTTAAGGCACCGCGATTAGAGTTAAGTTCATAAGAATCTGATCTTTTTTTAATATTTCTTTTTACGGTGCTGCTAACAAACGCTTGCGATGATTTCGGGTACAAAAAAGCCCAATCATTCACTTGGGAGCTGATTGGGCTTGTTAAATTTTTATCTGTGGCTGAAGAAACCCTAGTATTCCAACTTCCTGCCAGCCGTTTTAGTGACTACGACGTGGGCCGTTACGCACTAGGTCTTTGCCGTTTTCAAAGACTTCGTCAGTGATCCAACGAGCAAGTAGAACTTGGTGGCTGCTATTGAATACAGCAACAAAGTGACGACCGTCAGAGTTATTGGTCGCCATACCAACGCCTTCAACACCTTCTAGGCCTAAACCGCCAGCTTCTACTGAAATTAGGAATTGTTCTAGTTCTTCAAGTGTTTTAATTACATCAAGTTCGTTGTTCATTTTTTCATTCTCTTGCTGTAACCAATACCGGTTAATAAGGCGTTTCAAAGCATGCGCCTAAAGCCGATCTCAGTCGTTATTCTTTGTTGGATGCGTACTCTACAGGTCATGGAGATGGATTGGAACTCTCAAATATTAGATACGGGCTGATATTTTGCGAAGTTTTAACACAACATACGTTTAAATGCTTGTTATCCATCTTCTTTTTACTACTATTTATAGGGTCAATTTAGACAGTAATAGGAATTAATATGATGAAGGTTTGGCGTTGTCTATTGTTAATGTTGACGTTTGTCGCATTTGGAAGTTTCGCGCAAAGTGTCGATAAGATAACACAAGTACAAGATCAACTTATGCTCGATCTGGCAACATTAGAAACGGCGCATGATGCTGAGAAACCCTTTCTTGAAGATATTTTGAGACGCAAAAACCAAGGGCTACGTGAGGAGATTTTTACACAACTCTCTTCAGACAAGAAAGAAGGGCTAGATGCCGTTCTGGCTCAGCAGGTTGAACTTTTACAAAAGCTACTGACATTGAACGAAGATAAAATCGTTTCAATGAGTAAAGAAAACCGTTCGGCTGAAGGTGATGTTAAGAAGCGTCTTGAATTACGCATTCAGAAACGAATCGGAATGATGGACACCTACTACCAGCAGCTCGCTAAAACATTAGCATGGTCAAAAGAGCGTGGTGTCGATGTTACAGCATCGGAAGATACGCTTAAAAAGGCGCTAGTTTCTCGTTCTAAATACTTAACAAACGCGATTCTCTACACAGATACGCAGCGACAAGATTTAGAAGCTCGCTTATCTTTTGTTAACGAAGAAGAGAAAGCGACTATTAAGAAGGAGCTTGAACGCTTTAGTGAACGCACGAGCGTGATGGTGGCCAGCTTAGAAGAGACAATTTCTCTGATGGAACCGTTTGGCGTCGATGTGACCTCATACAAGCGAGTGTTGCTGGCGACAACGGGAGACATTAATGCTGATGTGTTAGACGTTGATGTTGCATTGGAGCTTTTAGATGGTTGGCTTCGTTCATTCAGTGCTTGGGCATTCGAGAACACGCCATCATTCGTTGTTAAACTGGCTCTGTTCCTAGGTATTTTGTATGTAACGCGTCTACTGTCGAACGTTGCGCGCAAAACTGTTCGTAAGAGTGTGTCGCATTCGAAAATGGACTTCAGTGTATTGATGCAGGACTTCTTTGTGTCAATTGCCTCGAAAGCAGTCGTGTTTATCGGTTTGCTTATCGCGCTGTCGCAAATCGGGATAGAGCTAGCACCACTACTAACCGGTTTCGGTGTTGCCGGTGTGATCATTGGTTTCGCATTGCAAGATACGCTATCTAACTTTGCTTCTGGTTTGATGATCTTGATCTACCGCCCGTACGATGTGGGTGACATGGTGAAAGTGGCTGGTGTTCAAGGCACGGTAAAAGACATGAGCCTTGTATCAACCACAGTACAGACTATCGATAACCAGCGCCTAGTGATTCCAAATAATAAAATTTGGGGTGATGTGATCAACAACATCACTGCAGAGCGTGTGCGACGTGTCGATATGGTATTTGGCATTGGTTATTCTGATGACATTGATAAGGCGAAAGCAGTATTAAACGAAATCATTGTTGCGCATCCTCTTGTGTTGAAAAAACCAGAGCACATGATCAAGCTGCATACCTTAAACACATCTTCTGTAGATTTCGTCGTAAGACCATGGGTTAAGACCGACGATTACTGGGATGTGTATTGGGATGTGACGGAAACCGTGAAGAAACGCTTCGACGAAGAGGGCATCACTATTCCATTCCCTCAACGTGATGTGCATGTATACAATCACGAAGAGAGCTAATCACTTATTGATTAACGTGGTAATTAAATGGACGCTGAATAGGCGTCCATTTTTTGTTGGTGTATCTTATTTTCATTCTTTTATCTCCCTTCACCCAACTGAGAATTACGTTATCATGGGGCTGGCTCAGTCTGGATAGTTGAAATCGAATGGATGATTCACAGCAAAACCCTAACACAAAAAAAACAACAGTAAGAAAAGCGCGACGAATCGAAAGCGTCATGAACTCTGCCATGTGGCACTTAACCCAGAGGGATATGACAGAAAGTGAGTTGACTGCGAAACTGAAAGTGAAAACGGACAATCAAGATTGGATCGACGAAACCTTAAGGAACTTGAAAGGTTACGGGTATCTAAAGTCTGATCAGGATTTTGCAGAGCAATTTGTCGAGCAAGCTTTCTTTGGCGAATTTGGCTCGCGATACATCATTGAGAAGTTGAAGAAGAAAGGGTTAACCGACTCGGTCATTTCCGATGCGATTCATAAGGTATCTGCTGATAAAAACATCGATGAACAAATGATATTGATCGATCGAATCAATCATTACTATTCAGGCTTTACGATGAGCCGTGAAAAGCTTGTAGCGACACTGCAAAAACGTGGCTTCAGCTATCAACAAGTCAAAATCGCGATCGTTCAGCATCCACAAGCTCATGAGCTTAAGAGTAATATTCAGATCAAGGCCGAGAAAGCTGATTTGGAGAAAGAAGTGTTGAAATACGCGCGAAAAGGGAAGGGTTTGACTGCCATTCAGCAAGAGCTGAAACAACGACAAATCGATACCAGCGAGCTATCTGCGTTAATCGATCGATTAATCAACGAAGAGCAACTGGACTTCTACTCGTCTTGTTTAGAACAGCTGCAGAAAAAGTCTTACGATCTTAACGACCACAAAGAGCGCTCTAAGGCTTATGCGATGCTCAGTCGTAAAGGTTTTTCATCTGATGAGATAAAGTTCGCGTTAAGTGAAGGCAACGAGTAACTGATGGGTAGCGGAACCAGGATAAACAAGCCTATCGAGTCGCGTCTCTATTTTCAGTAATTCCTAAGCCGTTACGCAAAGCAAATTGAACCAATTCATTGTGATTATTTAGGTTCATTAACCCAAGCATTCGGTACTTATGCGATTCGATGGTACGTGGGCTGAGGTGCAATTTATCTGCGCACTCTTTGGCAGTGTACCCTTGAGCGATAAGTGATAGCACCTTGGTTTGCTTCTTCGATAACAACAACAGCTTATCACTATCGTCTTCCCACAAGTTCTCACTTTGATTCAACGTTCGCGCTAATGTTGAATGCTGCCAATAACAAAGCCACATCTCACACACAAGCTTTAGACGCTTAATGTCTTCTAAACCCAATGTGGTTTTATTGTCGTGGAAGTTAGTGAAAGAGAGTGCGCCCCAACGTTGATTAAACAACTGCAAAGGGATAATACAGTGCCACTTGCCGCCTTGTTGATAAAGTCGACTCAAGATATCGTTTTGAATTTTAGCGAGCTGATCTTCTGAGAACTCTAAGTAGGTCTCTTGGGTTTTAAGTAGCTTTAAATACTCGAGATGGTTACAGCCTAAAAAGTCTTGTTTATCGATAGGTGGAATATGTGATTTAGATACCGAGATTGTTTTCCCATCTTCGAGCAGTACCATAGAGTTTGGGTACAGGGTTAATCTGTCAATATCAAACCAGTCTAGAACGTCAAAGCTTGCCGTGGCCCAAGTTGCAGTAAAATCTTTTGGATCACTATTGATCAAAGTTTCAGACTGATTCATCAACAATTGCTCAAAGCTCTGGCTAGAGACGCTCACATTTTATCCTTATCAAAAATTAGGTTATTCATTCACGCGGTGAAGATATTCGTTAAAACGCTCGAGAGCAAGTGAACATTAAAAGATCGTTAAGGTGTTCTTAGGTCGATTTTTTTAGAACACATTATTCTATGTATTTTAGCGAAAAGCAGTAAATTTGCTGCATTAATTGAAGGCTCTTTTTAAGAGAATCGGGAGTTTTAAACCATTGAGAAAGTTGTGACAGCGTTAAGAACACTTCTGACTGTATCCCTATCGATATTGCCTTTTCACAGTGCTGTAGCATCTCCGATGTTCGTCTATGGACAATCTCCAATTCATTCGAATGTACTCTCTACACAGCTTCGATCTGCTGAACCAAATAGGACTGGTACGATAGAGTTTAAGTCCTCTTATACGCAGGCCAGTATATGGGCACATACACAAGCTTATTCCTTAGATTATTATCAAAATCAGTCGAACATTGCTGTTCAATGGCAAGCGTCTCCGATTTGGAAAACTGAACTCGATTATCGTGTTGTCACAGCAAAAGATAACGGCTTAGATAGTTTTGTTATGGGATTTCATGATCTGTTTGGTGTTGGACAGAATGGCCGTGATGAGGTTGCAGAAGACCAGTTCACTATGGATTTTCATAATGCCGGTGTCCATGTGTCAGATTTCGAAGGTGATGACCTAACCAATGCGATTACCTTCTACAATGAGTTGCTACTGTATTCTCGAGGGCCGATGTCACTGTCGGCTGGTGGTTCACTGTTTTACAACAATGTTAGAAGTGGGCAGTTTGCGAGAACCAGTTTCGAGCAGGGTGTCCAACTCAACTACAGCTATATCACTCCAAGGCACAGTTTCTTTTCTACCATTGGCCTTGTGCATCGAAACAGCGATGGTCACTTAGTTAGTGATGAGAGGCTAGCACTTGAAAACGTGAGTGCCAGCTGGGCTGTTGGGTATGAATATCGATGGAATCAGCGCCATAGCTTTGTCCTTGAATCGCTTAACTATCAAGGTTGGGCGACCAATGATCCAGATTTCTCGGAGCCATCGAATGAGGTGGTTGTGGGGTATCGTTATCGTTTGTATCGCCTTGCTTTAGAAGCCTTGATGATTGAGAACATTCGCAATATGGATAACAGTACCGATATCGGTTTTACGCTTGGTGTGCGCTTCTCAATATAAAAGCGATATCAACATATCATTATTTAATTAAATTCACCCTGACTATAAAATTTTAAGTAAATTTACGGTATATCAATAGCTAGATTTTTTGAACAATAGCGCCACTCCAAAAGGCCGGACTAACAAGGCCGAATCAATATATAGGTAGTGGTAATCATGAAAAAAACATTAGTAGCACTTGCGATTGCAAGCATTTCAACTTCAGCATTCGCTGTAAATACAAGCAGCCAAAATAGCCAGAATGAAGAGATGTTTGCTTTTGATTCTATGCACAAAGATCAATTCTCAGTAGCAGGTTCTTTCGGTGTTGGTGGTTACTACGACACAGGTTCAAAAGCATTTTACGATGACTGGGCGACTGGTCTAACACTGGCGGTAAGCTACCGTAACAACCGTTTTGTTGGTTACTTCGAAACTGACATGATGCTGAACTACACAACTGACAATAACGTTGCAGCGAACGACGCAGCAACATCTGGTTGGGTGAATGGCATTGATACAGGCCCAGCGACAGACGTTGATAAAGCGTGGTTAGGTTTCGACACTGGTTACGGTATCGCTTCATTCGGTTGGGAAAACGATACGGCACTAGATAAGGTTGACGGAGCTGGTGATAACACTTACGAGTTTGGTGCTTCTGCTGGCGACGCTTCTGATGCATTCAACGTCGTTAAGTTCCAAGGCGCAACTAACGGTATTGCTTACGCAATCTCTTACTTTGAGACTGATGATGACCATAACGACGCAGATAAAGGCGTTAACGGCTACATCGGTATCGAGCAAGAAGTATTTAGCGTATACGCTGGTTACGAAGCTCGTGACGATGAGAAAGATTACGAAGTATACACAGTAACTGGCAGTATGAAGTTAGGTTCAATGAAGCTAGGTCTTAACTCTTGGATCGATCAAAACGATGAGATGAAGAATACAGGCTTCTACTTCTCTGGCGGTTACACATTGTCTGATGACCTAACGATTGCAGCCGGTTACGCTTTCAATACTAACGAAGAAGATAACCTATCAGATGTCGACTCTTCGTACATCAACGTTGCAGCTATGTACCGTATTGCTGATAACGCAGACATGGGTATTGATATTAAACAAGATATCGAAGGTGCACGCTCAATTGGTAATACGCAATACGACGAAGAAACACACGTATTCGCAGCTGCTTACTACTACTTCTAAGAGTAGTGTCGAGGCTTAGGCGCGCTTGAGAGCCTAAGACTTTAAAACTCGAATATTGAGACTGAACGTCATGGTGTACTTGCTGCCCGGTCTTTACACCATATTCTCTTCTTTGCGCAGCTTAAGCATCCACTGTTCGACATGTGGTATGCCACTCAAGCGTTACGAGTGGATTATTATCTGGAGATACAAAATGGTTAAGAGCATATCTGGCAAGGGTGTCATTTATGGCAATGAGACTCTGTTTACGTGCAAGCCTAATCGAAATGGATTGTTTGAATTGGCACGTAAACATGGAAGAGCTGCTGGTACTCGTCCACAAGACTCACAAAATAAAGTCTACGCAGAATCTTTAGACGAAGCATGGAACTTACTGAAAACTGAAAAGTTTTATATTGTTTTGACGGGACAGGTATACGGCATTCACAGAAAGTCTTTGAGAAGCGTTGAATCGGTTGATATTGAATTCGATACCGAAATACGCTCGGCGTGCGCTACGGCGGAATGCCAATATTGAAAAGAAAAAGGACGATTAGTATCGTCCTTTCTGCTTTTTGCTGTGTGGGAGGTTTCTAACGCTGATTAACGTCCGTACTTTTCTACAATAAAACGTTCAAAATCATCACACATTTGCTCGTTCGACCCTTCATTGTTTGCTAATTCAGTTACGCCATCGACGATCGATATTTTCGCATTTAAATCTGCGACTTGTGCACGTTCACGAGAAGCCAGTTGTTTGATCTTTTTCTCTTCAATTGCCCATGCTTGATCAGGTGTTAAGTTGCACTCGTCAGCAAGGTATTTGGCATTGAAGCCCTCTCCAGTCAGGCTCTCTATTGTTCCATTGTGATTTACGCTATTGCCTTTATACCAATAGTGCTTAGCCAATAAAGGACCGATCTCAGGGTTATCGGTTAAGTAACCAAACTTGTCAGTGAAGTAAGCTCGCGTTTGATACACCGCCATGTGAGCCAACAGGTAACCTTGGTATGCGCAAGAGGCTTCGTCTGATAACAGGTGCGGGATCGCCATTAATGGACGTGGGCTGCAATCCAAACCGAGTATGCTTTTTTCGCTACGACGAGCGAGTTCTGTGATCTTTTCAGGCGTCAGATCTTCATCTGCCAATTCGTAAAGTGCTCGTTCGAAATAGGGAACCACTAAAATGCTGCGTTCTTGATAAGCTCTGAAGGGTTGCTTGTTATCGATGATTGCTTTGATTAACTCGTCAGGTACTGCTTGGCCATCAGCATTAAGCGCGTATTGTTTGAGCCAGTCTGCGTCATTCAACAAGCTGTCACAGAACATGGATTGCGTTTCGGCATAAGCCATTGAGGTCGGTGCAAACTCTTGAGAGAAGCACGGCGCGTTCATTTTCACGTTAGCAAAGTGGGCTGCATGCCCACCTTCGTGAAACAGTGTGTTGATCCCATCATAGCCACTGCCTACTTGATCGGGCTTAGCATTACTCGTGAAGTTGACTTGAGCTGGCACCCAAGTGTCTTGGTCATAGAAAGAAGGAATAGGCCCGTGACAGAAACCATTAGGGTATTTACCTTTTCGATCTAACAAATCTAACTTCAAGGTGGCTTGAGAGTATTCGATATTCAGGCGGCCAAAAGACTCAATCCAGCGTCTCAATGACTTTGAGAAAGGGACATAAGGGTCGAGGTCATTCATTACGTCACCCGCAAAAGAGTAGGTGAAGTTATGGCCTTCGAGGGCGCTCTGACCCTTTTGCGCAGCTAAGTTGGTGAGACTTTCTTGGTGACTATCACGGGTACGAGCCTCAAAGTCGTCCAAAATCGCAAACAGCTGTTCTGTGGTCATCTGCTCAGTTTTTACGACGGAATAATCGAAAAATGTTTTGAACCCCAGAGACTGGGCAAACTTATTCCGTTTCTTGATAAGTTCAATAAAGCCGTTCACAAGTAGCCATTGTTCTAGCCCCAATAAGGCTTGGTGTGCTGAATGTCTAACTTGCTCATTATTGTTACTCCTCACGGCTGAACCTAGAACCGGAAGCGAGCCTTCTGTTTCTTGTCCCGCTTCATTTACGTAAGTCATCACGTGGTTTTGCTTTTTCTCAAACAATTCCCCTTCAAACTTGATGAGGTCGGCCTTTAGCGCTTGTGAATCTTGTGATTCGATAGCATGCGATTTGAACGTAGCTAACCAACCATTGAGCCCGGTTAAGGTACTCTCTTTTTCTTGAGGATCTTGAATTTGGTCGATGGTACTTAGCTGGGCTTCGATAGCCTTTATCTGTTCAGCAGAGCTTAGAAATTCGGTCCACTGAGTTTGAGCGAGGGTTGAGCCATCATGGTCGTCACTGATGCCCATGTAAGTATCCCAAAAGAAGTCTTCTTTGGTTTTATGAGTCGCAAGGTACTTGTGATTCAGTTGGTTGAGATAGTTCGTTGCCGTCATGACATTCCTTGAAAATTAACCAGTAATTTCAACATTATGACACATTCATTGAATGTATTTTGTGACGATAGATATAACTGAATGCAAGTCACAGCATATCGGTTTACTTTACAGCGTATCAATGGTAATTAATTAACTGTTAATGATTTGTTGTTTGCTAGTATTTATGAGAGAGAGTTCGCTGATTTCTCCAGCCTTTTATTGAGTAAATTGATGCTCTCAAGGTCAGCATTTTTGTAAGGAAGAGGTTTAGGATGGATCCTATTTTATATATCGAAGTTGGCGGGGTAATTTGGCAGGTATTTCCTGACGGTACTTGGCAGCTATTACCCGCTACGCAAGCGAAGGTCGATGGCGTGCAAGTGGTGAGTATTGAACCTCAAAACTTGGACCAGACTCAACCTCTGACAGAACCACAAATAGAAGCGGTAGAACAACAGTTGGAAAAGGTTGTGACACAGCTTGTAAACAACATTGAAAGCTCGCGAGAACAGCCGAGTGCTTCAAACGACCAACCTAGCGCTAGTGCCTCTTTTATTGCCTATGTCCGATCTACACTAGACGAAACCCTGGCAGAAGCCGGTTTTGATACTCGACCAACAGAATACTTTGAAGACGACGCAACATCGAATGAAGGCAACCTCGACATACTTTTACCGAGTGCCGCGTTAACCGTAGATATTTTAGATGGTGGTGATGGGTACGAAAATCAGTTCGAAGTGCCTTCGGTTACGATAACGGGTACTGCTGTTGATGTTCGAGACGGGCGTACCGTTCTGCTAACGATCACTGACATTAATGGTAATACGGTAACCACAACGGCAATCACAAGCGATGAAACTTATGTAGTAAACGGCGTTGATCTCTCTTCATTAACTGAGGGTGATCTCAAGGTCGATGCGGTGATTGCTGATGAGTTTGGCAATAGCATTGCAGCTAATGACTCAACAATCAAAGACACCCTAGCCACAATCGATGTCGATTTTGATGGTTTTGGTGATGAGTTTTACAACCAGTTCGAAATTGCCAACGGAGCGCTAGTCGGCACCGTTGCCAATGTTGAAGATGGTCAGACGATAAGCATTTCCATTACTGATAGCCAAGGCCTCACCCAAGAATACACAACGACTGTATCGGGTGGTACATGGACTCTCACCCTTCAAGACTATTCAAGTTTTGCGGAAGGGGAGCTGACGGTTGTTGCTAACACCATAGATATCGCCGGAAACCCAACCACAGCGACTGACACCATTGTCAAAGATACGCTTGCGAGTATTACTGCAAGTGTTGATGATGGCGGAGATGGTGTCCTCAACAGTTTCGAAATTCAATCCGCTAAATTTTTCGGTATCGTTCAAAATGTTGAGGATGGCCAAACGGTAAACATCCGTATTTCAGACAGCACCACCAACGTTATCGTGCTGACGGCAACGGTAGTCAATGGCGCTTGGTCTGTGGAAGGTGTGGATTTAACGAGTTTTGCTGACGGTAGTATTACCATCGAGGCTGATACTATTGACATAGCTGGTAACCCAGCTACTGCGGTAAATAGTACAGGGGTCATTGTCATTGATACCGTCTCGCCTGTTATTGATATTGATACGTTAGACGGCTTTAGCATTTTGGCCTTTCGTAGTAGCCAACTTACCACCATGCAGGGTACAACCAATGTTGCAGAAGGGCTCCCAGTTTACATTGAAGTAAGCGATGGGACTCAGACCCTAGTCTTTGAAGGGGTTGTTGATTCTTCGGGTAACTGGGTGGTAGAGAATATTGATATTTCTGCCCTAGATTCGTCTTCGGAATGGACGATCGACGCAAAAGTTTTCAATACAGTAGGCAACCAAGCCATCGATGATATGCCGACGATTATTCTTCCTGAGTCAGTGGTGTTTTCGGAAACTATTGTCGGGATCTTTGGAAGTGAAAGCCAGTCGTCAGATATACGGATTGATTTTGCAGATTTTTCATTTAGCGATGACCAAAATATAGCTGAGTCGTTAACATCTCAAGGTTTGTCAATAACGATTGCTGTATCAGGTGACAAACAAAGCCTAACGGGTACTCGAAGCGATGGGCAAGTAGTGTTCGATGCTGCTATCTCTGGTAATAACGTTAATATCACATTCTATAAGGCGATTGATCAGGAAGCGGGTTTAAATTCTATTCAAACGTCTTTGGTTATTGAAGGTTTGCAAACGGACTCAGATGGTACTACGGAGCTGGTCATCGGCCATTTGCCTATTGTCATTAAAGATTCTGAGCCGCTTATTTTTGATGAATCTTATCAAATGGTCGAGGGGGAAGTAGCATCTGGTAACGTTCTTAATAACGATATAGACCTAGATACTCAACTTACGATAAAAAGTGTTGAAGTTGATGGCATGACTAAGACGATTGTCGGTGGCTCTCCAGTTTCATTTACTACTAGCGAAGGTACTTTGACTGTATTTGCGAATGGTCATTGGAATTTTGTTGCTAATAGAAACCTTGATCATACGGTCAGCCAAAATATTACATTTAATTATGTCGCTGGGGATATCAGCAACGACTTTGGTAGTGGTACAGCTGTTATCAATATTATTGATGGTGCAGGTGGTCAAATTGTAGATGGTAGTACGACAACAATAGAAACAGATGTTGCAGAGGGTATTCAAACGGTAGTCGGTCAGTTCTCCGTCTTAGGAGGTTCTGATAACCCTGATCCAGACTCACTAGTTTTTGATATTAGTACTTTGAATCAACTTGATGCGCTGAATATAACTACGAGTGATATTCTGATACCGCTCTCTTACACCTTGTCAGTTGACGGTAAAGTGATTACAGCACAAGTTGGCGGCGAAACTATTTTTACGCTGACGCTAGCAGCAAGCGCGAGTGGTGATGATGTCTTGGCAGACGTTACCCTAGTGTTGAATAAACCGCTTAACCACGACTTTGTCCGAGATTCACTCACATTATCACTGAACGTTAAAGGGACTGATTTGGATGGCACCGCATTAACTGACGGCAATTTTAAATGGGTAGTCAAAGATGGGGGGAATCCTAGCTTAGATAGTGTGAGCAATGCTGCCGTTGATGAATCTGATCTCTCAAGTGGCGTCACATCAAGCACAGGTGTTTTCAGCCTCAATTTAGGTAGTGATTATGAGGGGGCACTCTTTTTCAATTTAGCAGATCAACCCTTGTTGTTTAGCGGAGGCGAACAGATTGTCTACACTATCTCGCCTAACGGAAACTTACTCACCGGTTACGTTGGTTCTGTAAGTGCAGAGAACGTTGCTTTTACGCTTAGCTTCCCTCAAACCGATAGCCAAGTTGACTCTAATGTCACCTACACATTTGTTCTAAACAAAGGCTTGGATCAAAGCTCTCCTACGGACCAAATTCCATTTGTTGTTACCGCTAGAGATGATGACAACGATGAAACCAAATTAACCCTGAATGTATCAGTGACTGATGGCGGCGAGCCCACGATTGGTTCTGGAATGGTTGAATTGAGTGAAATTCCTGTTGCTGATAGTACTCCATCGGGAGTTGGGTCAACAGCAAACGTGAGCTTAGCCGTTACCGCAGGTAATGACCCGCTGGTTTTCTTAGGTTTGGATGTGACCACGGGCCAAGCTGTTCTTGATAGCGATGGTTTAGCGGTAACCAGCAATGGTGAAGCGCTGACTTGGCGTGATAACGGCAATGGTACCTTTGATGCAGTTCTTGGTAATGGCGATGCTGTTTTCAGAATCAAACTACCAGATAGCTTCAGCCTTGAAGCCAATGGTTCAACAAGCGTTGATGTCGTTATTGAGCTGTATCAGTCCATTGATCATGGCTCTGGTTCTAAAGACACCGAGCTGACGATTCCAGCTTCTATCGTCACCATTGATTCCGATGGTTCGAGAGACACGCAAGAGTCTGATATTAAAATTTATGACGGTAAAGATCCTGAAATTTCGGTGACTGGAAGCATCTCAGTTGATGAAGATGGTTTGCTAGGCGATGGTCAGCAAGTTGGAGTCGAAGATAGCAGTCCTTCTTTAGGTATAATTGAAGGCTCCGATGATGTTGTTTCTGTCACGGTCAACACCGCTGCTTTTGATTCACTTGGCTACACCAGTGCCGGTAAAGCGATATCCCTTCAAGCTGTTGATTCTGATGGTTGGTATTATGGGCAAGACACTGACGGCAATAACGTATTTAGGATTCGCTTTAATACTGATGGGACCACTGAGTTTGATCTCTATGCACCACTAGATCACGCATATGGTAATAATGGTGAGAATAACTTAGCTCTTAATTTTGAGTTAGTGGTGAACGATGCGGATGGAGACAGCTCAGACCCTGCTATTTATTCTGTTAACGTAAAAGATGATGTGCCGACTGCTCGAGATGGTTCTATTGAAATGGTCGAGGGTGATAATCTTACTGGACAATTCTTAACCGAAGAGTTTGCAAGCGCCGACGGTGCAGAAATCATTAGCGTCACTTATCGTAATGTCACTTATACGTTTGATAGCGCAGGTACGCCAATCACGATCGAATTGATTAATGATTATGACAACGGGTCAATTTACGGCCAGTTTACGCTTTCACCTGATGGTAGTTACCAGCTCACTACGAATCCTAATGTAACGACTGATCCAAATGATCCAAAAATCGTTGATGACATTGATTACTTGGTCCGAGATGCCGATGGTGATGAAGTCGATAGTACTGCGACACTTGTCCTCGATGATAACGAAGGTTTTATTCGTTATGAAGATTCTGAAACCACAGAAGATAACGATGCGATTATTGTCGTCAGTGTCTCAACCGGTGATATTGACCAAAGTGAAACCGTTACCGCTATCGAGTTCTCCGAAGCATCATTAAATGGCGGTAGCTTGTATCTTAATGGGGTATTGCTTCAAGTTGTTGACGGCAAGGTCACCTTATCTGGAAGCCAGCTGACGATGATTGATAGTCAGTTTACGGGGCCGAACGGGCAGTTAACCTATCGCCCTGCGCTTCATGAATCTAATACAACGTCGACGGTTATTTTGGCAATCAATGCCATCATTAGTACCGACACGGTACCAAAAGAGCTTACCGCTGATATTACTGTTTCTGTTTTGCCTGTAGCTGACGCTCCAGATTGGTCTGATTCGGTTTTCACTTATCAATCTGTGGAAGATGACGTCGACCCTATCAGGCTTGATATTACCGCTCAACTCGTTGACCAAGATTCGTCGGAAACACTAACTTATACGATAAGTGGTATTCCTGATGGGCTAAATATCACCTTGAACGGAAATGCCGTTAAAGAGGGTAAGGAGTACACTCAGAATCAAATCGACAAAATGGAAATCAGAGCTGATGAAAACTTAGCGGGTCGATTTGAATTTGAAATTACTGCGATTGCCACTGAATCCGGAAACTCCTTCGCTGATCCGAACGATAAAACGGCTGATAATGTTCATACTGTTACCGTAGACATTTCACCTGACGCTGATACACCAATTTTATCTGTCAAAGATTATCAAGGTCTGGAAGATGAGAGTATTTTCCTGAAGAACGTAACCAGTGGTGCGCTGACGGATACTGACGGTTCTGAATCGTTAAGTTACCAAATCGAAGTACAAGACGGTTGGTCAATTCAAGGTGGGTTATTTGATCTGATTGGTCCTAACACTTATCTGGTATCTGCAGAAGCGATAGAGAACGGCACCGCTTATTTAATACCAAAAGAAGACATCAGTTCATTTACAGAAGACCTATACATTAAGGTAACGGCCGTCTCTTATGAATCGACTATTGACTCGCTAGCGCCTGTCAACGTTAAGGCGGTTAGCGACACTGAAACCATCAATATTTTCCTCAAAGGTGTGGTCGATGAGCCGATCGTTGTGGATGGGGGCAACGCGCACTGGGAATACGATAGCGATACTAAAGTTATCAGTAATCAATCTGTGCTTAACGAAGATGGTTTGATCCGACTGGATTTTGTGGTCCAAACTTCAGACGACGATGTATCAGAAGAGATTAACGTACTGCTTACCAACATCCCTGAAGGCACTTTGCTGGTGGATGCGTTGGGTCAGCCCGTATCGCTGACGATTGCGTACATTGATGATGTCACAGGACCAGTATTCCAAGTTTCTAACGCTCAACTGAATGACTTATACCTCAAGCCAGTACCTGATTTCAGTGGTGAATTGGAGCTCACAGTCATTGCTATCTCAACGGAACCTGATGGTGACTCGGGCGAGTTTCCGATGACCTTAAAGGTCGAGCTAGCACCTGTCGTTGATCAAGAAGATGGTCAAGTCGTTAACACTCAAGGCATCGAAGACAGCCAAATAGGTTTGAATCTAGAGCCATCTGTGAATCAAGATGTGGATGGCAGTGAGTCCTTGACGGGGTATGTCATTGATAGCCTTCCTGCTGATCTGACTCTCTATTTTGATGGTAGTGTGATTGAAGTGCCTGCTTCAGGTTTAGATTTAGAGAGTCTATTAGATAGCACAACGCCAACCCTTTCTGAGCTTTTAAACAGCGGCAGATTGTCGGTAACCGCAACCGAAGATTTGAGTGGCACATTCACAATACCCATTACCTATGAAGTGACGGACACCTCGCCAACAGGGGCAACGGATGTAAAAGACATTTCAGGCACAATCAGTGTCACCGTAGATGCGAGAGTTGAATTAGATACTCGTTTAGAGAGTTCCGGGCAAATATACATCAGTGATGATGGCTCTCCAGTTAATGTATCGGACGCGGTCACTTTTGTTGATGCTGATATCGATGGCTCTGAGTACTTAGACTACATCCTGATCGACGTGCCTGATGGCTATTCTTTGATTATCGATCACCCTAATGGTGCAGCTCAAGATGGCTCTGGTAACTGGATTATCTCGGCTAATGGGCTGACGAGTGATTCTATTCAAGAACTGGCTCAAGAAATCTTGAGTGGTATGACAATCTCTAGCCCGAATGATACGCCGGTTTTAGATATCGTTGTCCGAGCTCGTGTTATAGATGGCGAAGACTCGAAGTACATTAATACCTCATTTCAAATTCAGATCACTGGGCATGATGGCGGTGGAGGCTCTTGTGACCCTGTTGGACCACCTAGCCCAATTCAACCTGATGGTGAGATTAAGACTCCCGAAGGTGAAGATATCGACTTAACGGGCTTGCTAAATACCGATGTGGCGAGTGACCCTGACAATGAAATTTCTTTCTATATTCCAGCAGATTCACTGCCAGAAGGCGTAGAAATTTCTGGTGATGGTGTGATTGCAGAATACGACGCATCAGGTGAAATTGTGGGTTACTCGATTACTGCTGATGGCTTGTCAAAGTTAACCCTAACCGGATTGGATGAAGACTTTGCTGGTTGTATCGACTTTACGATAGAGACCATTGAGACCTCGCCATGTAACGGTCAGACCGTAACCACAGAACAGACAATTAGCATTCAAGTTCTGCCTGTTGTTGATGACATTACAGTGGAAGCTGACTCCACGACAATTCAAGAAGACACAGCGACAGACCTTAATCTTGAGCTTGTGTTAGGTGACAGTGTCGAAGACGGTCAGCTAATCACTGGTGAGGGTAATAGTGCGACTGGTAAAGAGACCGTTAACTCTTTGACCATCACGATATCAAACGGAGGAACTCTATCGGAGAGTCCTTCCGATACAGGTTTGTTGGTTGATAATGGTAACGGTACATGGACGGTTACAGACCCTAGCCGATTGAGTGATGTGTTAGTCACACCTCCTGAACATTATAGTGGCGAGATTACCCTGACTGTAACTGCCAACATTACCGATGAAGCGGATTGTGTCACTGAAACCGATACGCAAGATAAAACCACAGTGGTGACTATCACTGTTGAGCCAGTCGCGGATGAGGCTAATTTGGTCACACAAGACATTCTTGGTGATGAAGACACTTATATCTCATTGTCCTCACTCAGTGCAGAGCTGATTGACCAAGATGGCTCTGAAAATATGTCTTTGGCACTAAAAGGTGTGCCTGAAGGGGCTGTCGTTGCGATAAAAGTGGGGGACTCATATGAGTTGGTTCCAAATAACGGCGCAGATGGCGGCACGTTCAATGGCAACCCTACTTATGAGTGGCAATTAGATCCAAGCCAGTTGGCTAACTTAGTGATTATGCCGCCAAGAGATTTCAGTGGTGATATGGACCTTGTGCTTGAGGCCATCACTCAAGAAATCGGTACCACAGAAATTCGTTATACCGAATCTGAATTTACCGTAGGGGTGAATCCTATCGGTGACAAGGTGGAATTCTTCGACCTACCTGGACAGATGACGGGAAGTGAAGATGAAGGCATTGTTATTCCGCTTGATGCGAATAGTTTCGAGACCAACAGTGATGAATTCTTGTCAATTACGGTTACCGTAAACGGAACTTCAGATCCGAGTGGTTTGATTGGTTTGGATCGAATTCGCATTGGTTCTGAAACAAGCTCTTTCACTAATGTTGGCGGCATTATACAAGCTACGATCCTCGTTAAAGCAAGTTCCGTTGATGAGCTTGAGTTCTTTGCTGGAGACGCTTGGGGCAACCTCGATATTACGATCACAGGTCAAACGGTTGACCAAAATACGGTACTTGGTAATTTGGTCACAGATACTGGCGAACCAAGTTCACAAGATATGACTTTGATGATTACACCAGAGCCCGATGCTCCGTTGCTAAGCCTTGAATACCCATCAATTGTCGCTGAAGCAAGCGGCACGATTCCTCTTGGTTTAGACCTTTCTCTGGTTAACCCTGCCGATTCAGAAGAAGGTTTTATTACCATTTATGACATCCCAGCAGGTTTAACTTTCTCGCATGGTTCTATGGTTGATGGTCAGTATGTCGTGGAATTAGCGGATGTGCCTAATCTAGCGATTACCGGGGGCTATAACAGTGGTGATCAATTTGATCTAACGATTGAGCCATCAGCAGAAATTGGCAATAACCAAGCGGTTGGACTCCCACAAACCGTATCGGTTGAGTTTGTGGCTGAAGGTGACTCTACGATTACCGCAACAGATGACAATGATTTGCTAATTGGTGGTACAGGCTCGGATAGCTTTGTATTTGAATCTTCAGGTTTAGGCAGTGCAGATTCGCCGAGCTTCGATGTGGTTCAAGATTTTGATGCCTCACCAGACACGGATGCGATTGATTTGTCAGGAATCCTGGGTGGCTTAGGTATCGCGACGGGCATTGGTGCGACACAGTACCTCGATCTAGAAGAATCAACGGAAGGCGTAACGATTTCGATCAAGGCCAATGGAGACGATGACGTCCAACAAAATATCTTGCTCGCCGATGTGACGTATGACGATTTGTATCAGGGTGATAGCAGCAGTGCATTAGAAGCACAAATTTTACAAAAAATGATAGAAGACAATAATTTAACGCTGTAAGTTAGATGTACAGTCTATAAAAGGAAGTTTTAGATTGGTAGAACAAAAAGACAGCTGGCTAGGTTGTGTGGAGTGGTTATGCGAGCATTTTAATGTGCGTAGCCACCCGTCCAAAATAGTGTCTGGCCTACCTTTAGACCAAGGAAGGCTTAATGAGTCCCTTTTCCCAAGAGCGATTGAGAAATCAGGGTTGACTCTGAGTCATGTAAAAAAAGAGTTGCTGACTCAATGTCAGTTTCCGGTTGTTGCTGTGAAATCAGCGACAGGAGCTCCCGTAGTTGTTACGCAAGGCGCTGGTGATGACTTTGATGTTTTAGATTGTGAAACTGATTCTAGTCAGACTATCTCGTTAAAAGAGTTGGTCGCACAAGTCGAATCGTACGTTTGGCAAGTTGGTGCTCAAGCTCTCGACGATGCTCGTGTTCAATCTTACGAACGCAGTGATAGTAAATCAAATACGCGCTGGCTTTGGCGTGTGGTCAAAGAAGTGAAACCTTGGTACCGAGACCTGTTTATCGCTTCGTTCTTGATTAACGTATTGGCGCTAGTCGTTCCGCTGTTTACCATGAACGTATACGACCGTGTAGTACCCAACCAAGCGTTCAACACACTTTGGGTACTGGCCGCCGGCGTTGGTATCGTGGTTATTTTTGATTGGGTATTGAGAAGCTCACGAAGCTCTGTGACGGACATGGCAGGGCGCTATATAGACAATAAGCTGTCTTCCCAACTATTCTCAAAAGTCCTTGGAATGAAGCTCGAAAACCGACCGCAATCGGTAGGTGCATTCGCACGGCAGCTTCAAGACTTCGACAGCGTAAAAGATTTCTTTACTTCCATTTCTTTGGTGACGTTAGTCGACCTGCCATTCACCTTGCTGTTCCTTTTACTGATCGGGTGGCTTGGTGGTGCGATGATGTTTATTCCTGTCGCTATTATGTTGGTGCTTATCGTGCTCAGCATTGCCATGAAGGGCAAAGTAGAAAAAACGTTTGATGAAACTGCGCGTCTATCGACACAAAGACAAGCACAGCTGTTCGATTGTTTAACAACACTCCCTGATATCAAGCAGAACAACGCGGAAGGCATTACTCAAAAGCGTTGGGAGCAGACGATCTCGTCGCTATCTCAATGGCAGACTCAGTCTCGCCATTACTCCAACATCGTGACGCACTCCATTCAATCGAGTCAGCAGATTGTCACCATCACACTCATTATCTTCGGCGTGTATCAGATCTCCGAGGGCCTGCTCAGCATGGGTGGTTTAATTGCTGTCGTGATGTTGAGTGGCAGAGCCGCGAGTTCGGTTAATCAACTTTCTCTGCTTATGTTGAGGTTTCAGCAAACTCGTTCGGCGGTTGAAGGCTTGAACCAGATAATGGAGTTGCCTCAGGAAGAGTCGAAACATCAAGTGATAGACAAGGGTGACTTTGATGGTGGGGTGAGG
This sequence comes from Vibrio sp. T3Y01, assembly GCF_013114525.1. Taxonomy (NCBI): domain Bacteria; kingdom Pseudomonadati; phylum Pseudomonadota; class Gammaproteobacteria; order Vibrionales; family Vibrionaceae; genus Vibrio; species Vibrio sp. T3Y01. The sequence goes on from NZ_VTXJ01000001.1 coordinate 274,043, forward strand.
CTTGATGAAGTGACCTTCTCTTATCCAGAGACGCAAAGCCCTGTATTGAAGGACATCTCACTGGAGATTAAACCGGGTGAGCGAGTGGGTGTGATTGGTGCGGCTGGTGCCGGCAAAACCACATTACTATCGATTGTTGCTCGCCAGTATCTACCCACGACAGGGCAAGCGTTCTATCAAGAAATTGATGGACAGCTTTGGCCGACCAGTGTCTTACGAAGTGGTATGGGCTGGGTAGGACAAAATACCAACCTTATCTTTGGTAGCGTATACGACAACGTCACCCTAGGCGCGACCAACGTTGACGAAGAGAAGTTAAGACTTGCACTGCAGCAATCGGGTTTGAATGGCTATATGGGACGTTTAAGTAATGGCTTAGAAACGCCAGTGGGCGAAGGCGGTCGATTGCTCTCAGGTGGTCAGCGTCAAGCTGTCGCGATTGCAAGAGCCCTTTACCGCTGTCCAAAACTTTTGATCATGGATGAACCAACCAGCGCGCTAGATAACCAAGCTGAAATACAGTTCTTCAATGCACTGCAAAGCATGCCGAGAGAAACGTCTATGCTGATCAGCTCGCACAAATCTTCCTTCTTGATGATGTGTGACCGCGTGATTGTGTTAGATAAAGGACAGATAGTCGCGGAAGGTGAGCCCAAAGATATTTTATCTCTGCAGAAGAGAAGCGTACCCAAAGGAGCGAGCCGCTTTAAGACGGTTTCAGTGGTGAAAGGAGGTCGTCATGAGTAACGATATTCAATGGACCAATAACCACTTAGCATTTCGTTCACGTAAGTTGATTTGGTTAAGCGCACTGTTGATCGTGTCGATTATCGGCTGGGCGACGTGGGCAACTCTCGAAGAAGTGGTGATTGGTGAGGGCAAAGTGGTGCCTAGCCTTTCGGTACAAACGATTCAGAGTTTAGAGGGGGGCTTGGTTCAAGAGATCATGGTGCGACAAGGTCAATCTGTGGTGAAAGGCCAGCCTCTGGCGAAATTAGAAGACACGCGTTTTAAGGCTGCATTTTTAGAGTCGGCTCAACAAGCGGATACTTTGCTTGCTCAACAGTTAAGGTTAAGAGCCGAACTCTCGACCGTGGTGTTAAACAACGATGCTAAAGAGTGGTATGAGCGAGTGGTATTGGCGCCACAAGACATTGTTGTCGATGTATCAAGCCACCCTGCATTAATGAACGCCAAAGCGAACTATCTTGAGCGTTTAGGGCAATTAAAGTCGGAACTGGAAGAGGCGGCACTACGTATCGAGCAACAAGCTCAGGCTCGTGTTGATACCCTGAATAATATTCAGACTCTTGAGAGCAGCTTAGATATCGTGATTCGAGAGCGCAACATGCTCAAAGATGTGGTGGCCAGCGGTGCGGTTGCAGAAGTTGAGTTATTAAAACTGAATCGTGACGTTGTAAAGCTTAAAGGTGATATTGCGAGCTCAAGAGTGGCAGCTCAGAAACAGATGGCGGCGTATTCGGAATCTATTGCCGATCACCGCAGCATTGCATTGGATTTTAGAACTAAGGTGCAAGGTCAGCTCAACGAAGTAACCAGCAAAATCGCGCAGCTAAACGAAAGCCAACAGGCAATCGCAGACCAACTGAAACGAACGGAAATCGTAGCGCCTGTCGATGGCACGGTGAAAGAGATCTTTGTTCGCACTATCGGTGGTGTTGTCCGCCCTGGTGAGCCGATTATTGAGCTGATCCCATCCAACAGTCAGCTGATTGTGGAAGCTAAGATCTCTCCTCAAGATATTGCCTTTGTTCACAAAGGGTTAGACGCCACCATTAAGTTTTCGGCTTACGATTTTGTGATTTATGGCGGGCTAAAAGGCGAGGTGACCTACGTGAGCGCCGATGCCTTGCAAACTGAAGACGGCAACGCATATTACCGAGCCCATATTCAATTAAACGAAGACCAGCAACAAAACTCTGCCTTTAGCATTATCCCAGGGATGCAAGTGGCGGTTGATATCTTAACCGGTGAAAAAACAGTATTGAGTTATTGGTTAAAACCTATTTTACGAGCTAAGGAAAACTCACTTCGCGAGCGATGAAGTGCGTCAGCATAAATATAAAAGGAAGTGTAATGCATTCAAAATTCTTACTCTCTTCTTGCTTACTAATGAGCGGGCTTTCTCAAGCTGCCTCATTAGAAGAATCGGTGGCATTTGCCATTGACTATAGTCCAGAGATATTGGCGCAGTACTCCAGATACCAATCGGTAATACGAGACGGAGATGCGGCGAGTGGCTTGTATATGCCACAAGTCAATTTATATGCAGCAGCGGGTTATGAAGAGACTCGCTATAACAGCGGCAGCAAGCTTGATACCGACGACCGAGGCCTAACACGAACAGAAATTGGCGTTAAAGTCTCTCAGCTACTATTCGATGGTTTCAAAACGACTTCGAATGTCGACCGTTTAACTTATGAAGCGGAAGCGGAGCGTTTAACGCTGATTTCTCGTGCTGAAAATGTGTCACTGGATGTAGTGCGAAACTACCTTGATATTCTGAAAGCAGAGACGCTTTTGGAGCTTTCTAAACGTAACGTGAAAGAGCACCAAGAGATCTATCAAGATATCCAGGATAAAAAGAGCAAAGGTTTAAGTAGTAATTCAGACTTAGCTCAGATCTCGGCTCGTGTCGCGACGGCACAATCTTCATTGATCGCGGCTCAAAACAATCTGTTTGATTTGCAGACCCAGTACCTACGTTTAGTGGGCAAGCCTGCGGTGAACTTGGTGTATCCACGTTTTGATTACGCTCTGTTACCAAGTTCTGCTGAAGTTGCTCTTGAACAGGCTGTCGAGAATCACCCGGAAATCAAAGCCTCTTTGCTTGATATTGATGCGGCTCGTAAAGAGATGCGCCGCGAGAAAGGGGATTACTACCCAGAACTAAAACTCGAGCTTCATGCGAACAAGAATGACAACGTGTCTAACCCACCAGGTGGTGTCGACGAAGATGCGCGAATCATGCTGACCATGGATTACGATCTGTTTAATGGTTTTTCTACAGATTCACGTGTCGAATCATCAGCGTGGCGCGTAGAAGAGGCTAGAGCGATTCGAGTCAGAACTGAACGCGAAGTGAAAGAGGGGACTCAACTCGCTTGGAATGCTTACAAAATGCTCGAACAGCAAAAGTCTTTGCTTCAACAGAACGTCGATGCTGCCAAAATAGCCGAGCTAGGTTATATCCAGCAATTTAATGTCGGCAGACGAAGCCTACTGGATGTTCTCGATGCCAAGGTCGAGGTTTTCTTAGCTCGACGAAATTTCATCAGCACTGAATACGATCAGACATTAGCGGCATACCGAGTATTGAATGCGATGGGTATGTTGACCTACGCATTGAGGGTTGAACACCCAGAAGAGTGGCAAGGGGAGAACAAGTAATGAAACATTTTAAACTCGCACTACTTAGTTCTATTTTGTTGATGGGCTGTGCAGAAACGCCAGACACCACCATGACTCGCCACCAAATTGATGATTTAGCGGATAACGACCGTGATGGTGTCATCAACCAACGAGACCTGTGTGCAGACACACCTGAAGGCGTAACCGTTGATATCAAAGGCTGTGCTAACTGGAAGATCGTAGAAGACGTTGAAGTGCTCAGCGTGGCATTTGATTTCGATAAGCACGACCTTAAACCAGAGCATACAGCGGTGTTGAATGAGCTAGTTCGTTTGCTTGGTGAGCAACCGGACGCTTCAGTAACCTTGGTGGGTGATACCAGCTCAGAGGGTACCAACACTTACAACAAGGCATTGGCTAAGAAAAGAACGGGCGTTATCCGAGACGCACTGATCGACCGCGGAATCGATAGCAAGCGTATCTTTGAGCAAGAATTTACGCAGATTACCAGCCTAACTCAGCATCTTCACAAGCGTAAACGTAGAACCATTGCTGTGTTAAAAACCGAGAGTATGGAAGTGAATCCATCTTGGAATATTTTCACCTCAGAGATGCAGCTAGATAGTAACAGTGACGTTGAATCTAAGATAATGATTGACCCGGAAGGAGGCCAGTAATGAAGAGTCTATCGAATAAATCTGGCTTACTGCTTGCCACTATACCGGTCCTTTTCTCACCAGTAATATTAGCGAATGACGTCACTGAGATCGGCTTAGTCGCTATTGAGCCTAATATGGAAGCCTTGGTTGAAGACTTGCTTAAGAGTCAAGAGATCGACTTGGAGCTTTTGTTGAGTGACAGCGTGGCAGAACAAATGATCATGCAGCGTTCGCGTGTGGGTATTACTTCGAAAAAGTGGACCGACAAAGAGATGGCAAGGTTTGACATGCGCTATGGCTATAGACCGACAGAGCTTATGTTTACTGCCGATGTGATTGCGATTCTGGCCAATGAGGATAACCCTGCTACATCCATTACGGTTGCTGAACTTATCGATGTGTTTGGATGCTCGAATGATCCTAAGCACCCTAAATGGTCGTCAAGTAGTGATGCTCGCAACGGCGAAAGCCTCGACACTCATATGTTGCCTTTCGCCATTGACCATAACTTGAAAGGCCATACCACCTTTTCGAGTTGGGTTGAGTGCGGAACCGATGGAGAATATGCACATACTCAATTCCTATCGGACTTGCCGCATCTTATAAACAAGATTGAAGACGAAGAGGCGGCGATTGGTTACACCGTATACTCAGATCAAATCTCTGATGTGAAATGGCTAAGTGTTGTCGATAACTTAGGGGTAAATTACGACCTTAACAAAGAGACCATCCTCTCTGGGCGTTACCCATTAGCGACTGTGTACTATATGTATTTGAACATCCCGGCTCACCGCAAAGGGTTTACTGAACAAGAGAAATTCTTTATTGACCTAACCCTTTCAGAAGCTCATCAAGGCGTGTTGAACCAATACGGTTTCATTAGTTTGCCGCCAGAAGCTATTCAACGTAACAAAGTGAGATTGTCGCTTGAAGAGCCTGTTATTGAAGGTGGATATAAATAATTGGTACGATATGTTGTAACTATCGTGGGAGAGTGATATTCTCTCTTTCGTAATGGTTCTCAACGTGACGGATTACGTTATTCGGTGATGAGTTTATCTAGCGGGCATGTATGCCCGTTTTTTTTCGCCTAAAATTTGCGACTCAACAGGTTGCTGGTTGATTGGTCACGTATAATGAGTCACGTCTAGTGATTTGAATAAGCAACATTAATGAAAAGTCTTTCTGCCCTCACCATACTCTTAGCTCTCAATATATTGTCTTTCTCTGTATACGCGAGTGAAAGCTGGTGGCTGCGAACCGTGTTTAACACGAGTCCCTCTCAGCCTAGTTCCCAGCACTATATTAACGACATAGATTTAATGGATTGTGGTGAAGTCGAAGGCACTCAGTTGTGCAGTGACCTAACGCAGTACTACGATCTTGATGTGTATGTAGAGTTGGACTTAAGAGAATTAAGTGTCGAAGCCGTTCGTTTCACCCTGCCATATTCCAAATTAAGTTATACCAAACTTCAAGCTTACCTACGCCAAGATGGTTTTGCGCTCAGTTCAATTCGTATTGGGGAAGATGAGTTCGATGTTGTGAGCCAACTTGAGCAGGCAGAAAGGGAAGGAGTAAGTGCTGACATCGTGGACAAGCGGTTGATCGAGTTTATGAATGGTTCGCACAACTCTTCGGAGCAAATAAGCCGGTGGAATGTCCCTAATGTTGAATCACCTTGGGTTGAGGTCATTAGCGATGGTGCGAGTCTGACCGTGGAACTTAATCGCTTTTAATCACTCAAATTTATAGAAAGTGTTATTTTTCATTCGAGTAAACCACCTTTTTCGTAGAACGCCTGAGAGCCAGACAGCAAGCTATTATTGATTTGAGTGTTGGTTTTTCTGTTGCTCTCACAGTTTTAGCAAGCGTTTACCTTTGCCATTTGTTAAACGTTGAGCCCTCGGTAAAACGAGCATAGGATACGCTCAGTATTGATAAAGGAGACAACCCATGGTTGCAAAAGTAACGATAGCGCCACAAGGCCCAGAACTTTCTGAGTTGGTGCAAGGATACTGGCGTACAGCAGAGTGGGGCATGACCCCGCAACAACGCCTGACTTTCCTGAAGCAACATATTGATCTTGGTATCAAAACGGTTGATCACGCGGATATTTACGGTAACTACCAATGTGAAAAGTTATTTGGTGAGGCATTGGCGCTTGAACCAAGCCTTCGTGATGATATTCAAATCGTCACCAAGTGCGATATTAACCTATGTGGTGACCACACTCCTGATCGTAAGATCAATCACTATGACACCAGCGCGCAGCATATTTACCAATCAGTAAATAACTCGCTAGAGCGTTTAGGTGTTAACGATATCGACGTATTGTTGATTCACCGCCCAGACGTATTGATGGATGCAGATGAAGTAGCAGAAGCGTTCGCAGAGCTACACAAAGTAGGTAAAGTTAAGCACTTCGGTGTTTCTAACTTTTCACCGCGTCAGTTCGAACTTCTTCAATCTCGCCTTGGTAAGCCGTTAGTGACCAACCAAGTTGAAATCAACCCATTGAATTTCGACGTTGCCCATGATGGCACGCTAGATCAACTGCAGATGAACCGCACTCGCCCGATGGCGTGGTCTTGTCTTGGTGGTGGTAGCATCTTTAGTGGTGACTCAGCACAAGCGGTTCGCGTTCGTGATGAGCTAGAAGCGATTCGTCAAGAAGTGGGTGCAGACAGCATTGACCAAGTGATTTACGCTTGGGTTCGTCGTTTACCATCGAATCCGATCGCGATTATTGGTTCAGGTAAGATTGAGCGCGTTAAGACTGCAGTTGATGCACTGAAAATCGAACTGACCCGCGAACAATGGTATCGCGTGTGGGTAGCTTCTAAAGGCCACGGTGTGCCATAGAAAGCAATTCGTATAGAAGTCAAAGCCAGCTATGTAAGCTGGCTTTTTTGTGTTCGCCCGACCTATTTCTTCAAAACTGTGATTAAGGTGGAATAATTTTCAAAAACACTCATAATGCACTCTGTTTTTCACCAGTTGGATATTTCCATTGAGCACTTCAAAATTCTCTTCAATCGCCCTTAAACCTGAGCTTCTGCATACGTTGGATTCTCTTGGTTATACTGAAATGACGCCGATCCAAGCGTTAAGTCTTCCTACTATCCTAAATGGCAAGGACGTTATCGGTCAGGGTAAAACGGGTTCAGGTAAAACAGCTGCTTTTGGTTTAGGCGTGCTACAAAACCTGCGCGTTAAGCGTTTCCGTGTTCAGTCTTTAGTGTTATGTCCGACTCGTGAACTGGCAGACCAAGTAGCAAAAGAGATTCGCACTCTTGCTCGTGGCATTCACAATATTAAAGTGCTGACACTATGTGGTGGTATGCCAATGGGGCCACAGATTGGTTCACTAGAGCATGGCGCGCACATTCTTGTAGGTACTCCTGGTCGCATTCTTGATCACCTAGAGAAAGGCCGCATTGACTTGTCTGAGCTGAACACGCTTGTGTTAGATGAAGCGGACCGCATGCTAGAGATGGGCTTCCAAGACGCGTTGGATGCAGTTATCGATGCAGCACCAAAAGAACGTCAAACTCTGCTATTCAGTGCGACTTTCCCTAAACAGATCAAATCTGTTGCAGACCGCATCATGCGCAACCCTGAAATGGTGAAGGTTGAATCAACACACGATCACTCAAGCATCCAACAACACTTCTACAAGTTAGAAGGTTCTGAAGCTCGTGATGACGCTCTAGAGTTGCTGTTACTTCATCACCAACCAGAATCTGCGGTTGTGTTCTGTAACACTAAGAAAGAAGTACAGAACGTAACTGACGAACTTAGCCACCGTGGCTTCAGTGTTATCGAGCTGCATGGCGACATGGAACAGCGTGAACGTGACCAAGCTTTGGTCCAGTTCTCAAACAAAACCATCTCGATTCTAGTGGCGACAGATGTTGCGGCTCGTGGTCTAGATGTTGATAACCTAGACGCAGTATTCAACTTCGAGTTATCTCGCGACCCTGAAGTTCACGTACACCGAATTGGTCGTACAGGTCGTGCTGGTAGCAAAGGCGTCGCTATTAGTTTCTTTAGCGAAAAAGAGATGTACCGTGTTGCTCAAATTGATGAGTACATGGACATGCCGATTGAGCCATCTGAGTTACCGGCAAAACCAATTGCTAAGCCTTACTACTCAAACATGGTAACCATCCAGATTGATGGTGGTAAGAAAGCTAAACTTCGTGCGGGTGATATTCTTGGTGCATTGACTGGTCAAGGTGGTATCGATGGTAAATCAGTAGGTAAGATCAACTTGTTTGCAATGCGTGCTTACGTTGCTGTAGAACGCTCTGTCGCTAAAAAAGCACTGAACAAGATCGAATCAGGTAAAATGAAGGGGCGTCAATTCCGCGCCCGAATTCTGAAGTAATTCGAGATTCTAGCCCTTTACTGTCACGTTAAGCGCGGTGCAGTAAAGGGTCTTTCACAATGGGTTGGTCTATTGACCCATTATATAAGACGATTAACCAACTCTCTATTCATCAGGTCTTATCGAATAAAGGTCATTCAGATGTTTCCCTTCGTTAAGATACCAAGTCATCGCTTCTTGTCGGTTGCTTGCTAATATTGTGATGGTGGTTACTTTCCCATCGTCAAAATAGCAAAGCTCGTATTCCAACGAGCTGGTATTCTCAGGAATAGCGGCCATAGCGTGCCTCCCAAATACTGATCATTCAATACTCATTCAACCTAAACAAAAATATTGACTGTTTGTACTAGGTTGCGAGTAATAAAAGCTGAATCTCATCACTACTATTAATATATTTTATTTTAATCATTTGCCGAAATTACTTATTTGGCAAGGCTAAGTCTCAAATTATCTCAAAGTTTTACGAGAACTTGCTTTTATAGCTAATGTTATAAGGTCAAGATTAAATCTATCAGTTCGCTTGTGTTTGCTGATGAGTAATAGGCTGTGAGAGGGTGTAATGAGAAAATGGCGTTGGTTACTTCTATTGGGTTGTTTCCTATTTGTCGGATGCGGAACCAAATTCGCATATAACAATATCAGCTGGTTTGCGGTGAGCTATATAGAAGACTTTGTTTCGTTATCCAATAGCCAAGAGTCTGAGTTAGAAGCGCGCTTAGATTCATTGCAAGCATGGCATAAAGAAACTCAGCTACCACTTTATATTGAACAGATAGAAGTGCTGCAAAGTATTAATCGTTCAGAGTTGAGCCCCGCTTTTATTGTTGAACAAAGTGAGCAAATAAAAAATCACATTCGAACCATCGTTAATAAATTCTCTCCTGACATTTACGCGTTAAGTATGCAACTTAACCCTAAACAAGATATCGAATTCTTAAAGAACTTTAGAAAAAAGCAGCAGGAGTTTTACGAAGACAGATTGTCTTTGAATGATGATGATTCTAGAGAGCGATATCGCGAGCGAATAGAGGAACGACTAGAGCGATGGTTAGGATCGGTATCAAAAGAACAACAACAGATCATTGTGACTTGGTCTCAAGAGTGGATAAATACCAATAATAGCTGGCGAGAGTACCAAAATAATACTTATCAAGATCTCACTCTACTGATGGAAAAGAAGAGTGACTTGCACATCTCTCAGCCGATTATTATGAAGTTGCTTTTGAACAATGAGTCTTATTACCCTGACGGTTTGGAATCTCAACTTAACAAGAATATGCAGATATCCGCCAAGTTTTTAGTGGGTATCGCAGCGGTAAGTAGTGATAAGCAATGGTCTTATTTCATGAATGAATTAGAGAGCCTTGAGTCAACATTGATTACCTTGCAAGAGTAGGGCGCAAGTAAGCCTTGCCAATAAAAGAAAAGGCTACTCTAGAAATATAGAGCAGCCTTTACTTATTCTAATTATTGCGAATGTACTTAACCTCGGTTGCTCATCAGGAGCTTTGGAATTGCACCTTTGGCTGTCTTCGATATTTTCTGCATCAACTGGAAGCTAGGTTGATATATACCGTGGTCACTCTGCAGCTCATCAATCATTAATAACCATAGTCTTGCTGTCATCTCTGAATCGGCTAACGCTCTGTGGAAAGTACCATCGTTGTCGATACTCTTGAAACGCACAAGGTCACCTAACTTATGAGTTGGTGCGTCTTGGATAAGGCGGCGAGCGATCAGCATTGAGCATGCAAATTGTCCATTGTAATCGCGACCAATATTATCTAACTCTGCATCAAGAAAGCGCTTATCAAATGAGGCATTATGAGCGACTAATTGGCTGTCTTGAATGAAGTCCGCAAATTCATCCATCACTTCTCCACAGCTAGCAGCAGTGCTTAACATGCGATTAGTGATTCCGGTATAGCTTTCAATAAACCCGCTCACGCGAAATCCTGGGTTCATCAGTTGTTGAAAGGTGTCGACCACTTCGCCATTAACGAGTTTCACGGCACCAATTTCTATCGCTCGATCGCCCATATTTGGGGACAAGCCAGTGGTTTCGAAATCGAGAACGATAACGGAGTCTGCGGAGTGTGGAGCCATGGTGTTTCCTAATAACTGTTTATCTGTATCGCTTTATATAAGCGTTGGTATTGCCATCGGTGTAGCCAGCTTATTGCGGGTTATCAATGATAGTGAGCTCAGTGTAACCTGTCGAATCGTCATGCTCTCTGCTGAAGGTCAAGGTATCGTAGCGATGAAGAATCAATTCAGCGGTGGTAGCGATGATGGTTCCTTCAAGTAAATGACCACCAATTACATCGCCATTCTCATCAGCTAACGAAATGTGAACGTGCTGGTGGTTAGGCGTTAGTGTTGCCATGACAGACACGATTTCGAACGGCGCTTGAATTAACTTTGTATGGTTTGCGTTTGCTAAGCGAATATTGATCTGAGAAACACAGCCCACACAAGATGCAATAGAGCCCGCTGCGACGTTATGTTTAGCCACTAGCTTTTGTAGTTCAAGCTTTAAGTCTTGGCCTCGGGTTAATCGTGTTGCAATTGGGGTAATCATTGGCTTCTCTCTAACTCTCACTGGTCTAAAGAACAAAACGAAGCCATAGTTGGCTTCGTTTTGTCATAATTTAGCAATACGCTTTGGCTTGAAATCAAGCTCGGCTAATTACTTGCCTTCTTTTGCTTGCTGTTCTCTTTTCTTCTTAGGAACAAAGTTCAGCACCGAAATAGGCACTTCTTTACGTGGTTCAAAACCTTCAACTACTCGGCGTTCAATCAAGTGACCAAGGCGCTTTTCAATAATGCATAGGTTCTTGAAGTTATCTTTTGATAAGAAAGAGATCGCTTCACCCGTTGCATCAGCACGACCAGTACGTCCAATACGGTGAACGTAATCGTCTGCTGGGAAAGGCATATCGTAGTTAACAACGCGTTGTAGGTTATCGATATCAATACCACGTGCAGCAACGCCCGTTGCCACTAGGAACTTAAGGTGACCTTTCTTAAAGTCCGCTAAGATCTTTTCACGAATCGCTTGGCTACGTCCACTGTGGAACGCTTCAGCTTGAATACCACGTTTCTCAAGTTGAGCAACCAATTTTGCTGCACCATGCTTGGTTTCGATGAAGATAAGCGCTTGATCCCAGTTACCTTCAGTAATCATGTGGCTCAGTAGTGCCGATTTACGGTCTTTATCTACTGTTACTAGCCATTGCTCAATGTTCGCTTTCGAAGCGTCTGTCTTGGCAATTGAAATCTCTTCAGCATCACTGATAGCACTCTTCGCTAGTGCACGAACCGGTGTAGAAAGCGTTGCTGAGAACAGCAGGTTTTGCACATCTTGCGGTAAGCGAGCGATGATCTTGTTGATGTCTTCGATGAAGCCCATGTCTAGCATGCGGTCTGCTTCATCCAGTACTAACACTTCAACCTCATCAAAGTGAACCGCGCGCTGTCCGTACATATCGATCAAACGTCCTGGTGTTGCCACTAGAATATCAACACCTTCAATCAGACGATCTTTTTGATGTTGGTAAGATACGCCACCGTACATTGCTAAAGACGTTAGGTTTAAAAACTTCGCGTACTTCTTGATGTTTTGCTCAACTTGAACCGCCAACTCACGCGTTGGTGTAAGGATCACAGCACGGATGCGTTTCTTACGTTGTGTTTCACCTTTACTTAGCATTTCTAAGATAGGGAGAACAAAGCTCGCAGTTTTACCTGTACCTGTTTGTGCTGCCGCAATAAGGTTCTTACCAGAAAGTACAATTGGAATTGCTTTTTCTTGAATAGAGGTTGGCTTTTCGTAGCCTTGTTTTGCAACGGCTTTAACAATAGGTGAGCTTAATCCAAGCTTGGAAAATGGCATAAGTTTCTCGGTATGATTTGGCTAAATAGCGATGGAAAGGTTCAACAATCTTATACAAGGATAAGATTAATGGCGGCATTCTACCATGTTGCTTGTGTACTGCTAGCAACATACACACTTTAGTTGGATAATACTGGCTCAATTAAGACGACGATAAGACAGGGAAGTATGGAAATTACACCAGATGAACGCGAAGCCGTATATAAAACGATTTTTTCTCGCCGAGATGTTCGTGGTCAGTTTCTTCCTGATGAGATCCCTGAAGACGTATTGATGCGTGTGTTAACTGCGGCGCACCATGCGCCTAGCGTTGGCTTTATGCAACCTTGGGACTTTGTCGTTGTTCGTGATATCGAAACCAAGCAGCAGATCAAAGTGGGCTTCAATCAAGCGCATGCAGAATCCGCTGAAATGTTCACCGATGAAAAGCAGGCGATGTATAAGCGCCTAAAGCTTGAAGGTATTGTTGAATCACCTATCGGCATCTGCGTGACATGCGATCGCAATCGAACTGGAAAGGTTGTGCTCGGCAGAACCATTAAACAAGAGATGGATTTGTACAGCACCGTGTGTGCAGTTCAAAACTTATGGCTTGCGGCAAGGGCAGAAAACCTAGGGTTAGGGTGGGTAAGTATCCTTCACGACTCAACACTACGTGATGCTCTAGATATCCCAGAGAACATCGATATCGTTGCGTATTTGTGTATCGGCTACGTTGATCACTTCAAAGATAAACCAGAACTTGAAACCATGGGTTGGCTACCAAGAAGAGATGTCAACTCGGCGATTCATGAAGGGAAGTGGAACCCAAGTAACATTGAGTAACTCGAGGATTTTATATCTTAGTAATTTATTGAATTAAATAACAAAGCTCGTGGTGGAATGTTCAGTATAAGGTTGAATTTATAAATCCATACTGATATTAATGACACTTGATTAATCGCTTCAGTCTGGACTCTTATGAACGACGCTAATTTACGTAGACTTCAGCAGCTTATTGTAAAGTATGAGTTAGGCGAAGAGTATCACCTCACGATAGATGACCTAGAGCATTCGCTGTCGACCTCTCGTAGAAACACTTCGATCATTCTTAAGTGCTTGTCTGAATATCACTGGATTTGTTGGACTCCATCTAAAGGTCGAGGCAAGCTTAGCCAGTTCCGAATCCTAGTCAGTTTTTCCGAAGCGTTAGAACAAGTTTTGGTACAGCATTTAGAGCAAGGTCGTTTTAACGCTATTCCCCGTTTTTTAGAAAACTATGGTGCACCTGCAATAAAAGCACTGACGTTGGCGACTGAAAAACATAGTCTGTTCAATGAGCAAAATGAACATTTATTGATTACTCAATACCCATGGGTTGATAACCTTGAGCCCGCCGAAACGTACAGAACGGCTGAGCATCACATCTTAAGAAGCCTCTACAATACTCTGTTAGTCCAAGATCATGAGGGTAAGCCTCAAGCTAGCCTCGCACATCATTGGAAGATGGAAGGGCGCTTTCTGCATTTTTGGTTGAGACCAAATGTACTATTCCATGACGGTAATACTTTAACTCCCAAAGATGTTGCTCAATGCTTATTGCGGTTAAAAAGTATTGATGGTCCGGTGCAGTCGTTATTTGAACAAGTTCGTGATGTACAAGTGGTGGGTGATAAACAACTGATTATCGAACTAACGCACGCAAATCCTATGTTCCTCTATGCGTTGTGCAGTGCACACGCGTCTATTTATCGTTGTAAGCGGACGTATTTCTCTAGTGGCCGAAGTGCTTATATGGGGACCGGCCCTTTCTCGTTAGATGACTGGAGCGAAGAGAGGTTAGTTCTCAAACGTCATCGTGGTTACTTCGCTCAAAATGCCTTGCTAGAACAGATAACGCTGACAGACATCGAAGACTTAAATGACCATACTTTGAGCTTTAACAAATCGGGTGCAGCAGAAGAGACCACCATTAATGCACTTTCTTACCTTGCGGTGAATCACAGGGAAAGTTCAAGAATTGCCTGTGAAGATTTAGACAGATTAGTTTCGTTCATCAAATCCAGCAGTATTGAGTTTGATGCTGATATGGTAATTGATGACTTGTCTTTTTCTTCTAGCGCGTTAACGCCCAATAATCAGATTCCGGCTTTGAAGGGAACGGTTGTATTAACACGACCTAAAATGACGATTCCTTTGCTTCAAGATATGGCAGACTGGCTAGAGAACACTATTGCAAAAACGGGTGTGATGATTGAAGTCATTGAACTTCCAAATATTAGTGATCCTAGTTCAATGAGTGAGTCGGCAGACTTGTTGTTTATCGAAGAGATAATTGAACAGCCAAAAGAGTATGGTCTTTACGACTGGTTGCTTGCCTCGTCTGGACTCAGATTTATTTTTAACAGAGCAGAGATGAAAGCACATTGTGAGAAAGTTCGCTCAGCTGTCGGTAGCGATAGTCCAATTGACGAGCTGAGACAAATTGAACAGTCGCTCTATCAACAGAAGTTACTTTGTCCGTTATTCCACGGTAAAGAAAAGGTATCTAACAGTGTTGAGGTTCATGGTGTAGAGATAAATCAAACTGGCTATAGTGATTTTTATAAGCTTTGGATATCTTCGAGCGAGAAGTAATCCATATATCTTTGAGTGTGTGTTTTTCCTAGCTAGCTTTGCGGTCAAAAGGAAAACATGCATGAATTGTCTATTACCCTTTCATGTTTATTTTTAACACCGGTCGTTACTATGGCTCAGTATGACTATCAAAGTCATTCCCGGTCATCCCCCCAATGACACTTCCACTCATAACTCTATTCCATTAGGATCTAATCGAATGAAACTTAAGCTTATTTCTATCGCACTTATCGCTGGTGGCCTTACGGCCTGTGGCGGAGGGGGCGGTGGTAGCAGTAGTAACAACACGGCAGCGCCGCAAACGAAAACCTTACAAGGTGTGGCTATCGATGGTTATATTTCAGGGGCGACCGCGTTTTTAGACATCAATTATAACGGTGTTCTAGATGAGGGTGAGCCTAGAAGCATCACGGACCATGAGGGCAGTTATGAGCTATCTTTGACGGGCTCTAACTCAGACTGTATGGACTACGCCCCAATCGTAGTGAACGTGCCAGTAGGCGCTATTGATGCGGATAGCCCCAACACACCTATTACTGAACCTTATCAGCTAGTATTTCCGCCAGTAATGACGGTGAGTTCTGATCAAGAAATTAAGTCTACAACACCGCTGACAACCGTTCTATGGAATGAAATTCAAGCCGACCTATACAAAGGTGGCTTAAACAGTTGTTCTGCCTTAAAGCAAGCTGTAAACACCCAAAATAGCATTGTCCAAAATGTGAAAGAGCATGACTTCCGAATTGCGAATCGATACAACATCGCAGTGGAAGATTTGTATGGTGATTTCGTTAAGGCTCAAAATACCGAGCTCTACGATTTAGCGCAGAAAATGATGCCAGCGATCAAAAAGTCGTACCAAGAGACCAAAAAGATTCAAAAAGAGAACCCGACAGCCCAACAAGCGTATGTGGATTATTACTGGGAGCAATGGGATTACTCCAAAAAGAACGAAATCAATAAGTGGTACAAAGTTAAAACAGTGATGACTGCAGATAAGCTTATTGTTATCGAACATGAAGTTTCAGCCGACTTGCAGACAGAACTAGTGTTAAACAAACACATTGAGCGTAATGGTCAGAAAAAAAATGGTTTGGAATATGACAAGGAAGCTTGGTTTTCATTGAGTAGCGATGGGACGCAATACTCATGCTCAGTGCAAGAGACCATCAAACAGCAAGTTTTACCCGACTCACTGACGACTTTCGGTGTGTTGAACCGTGGTTGGTCTCAACAACCTGATTGGGAAAGTTGTTCACGCCAAGACGTTGGAGCGGGCTTCATGCAAACCTTGTCGGCAGATGTTGTCGGTGACTACAAAGATCAGTTTACTCAGGTACAAGCGAAATTTAATTTTGAGAATAATGCACCACATCCAGAATGGGTGAATCTGGGTGATTCATTGGGTAGCGTTTCACGCAGCGACTTTGATGCGCTCAATTATCTCTCGGTAAACTTTGACGACAATAGTTCTTATGGCTCTGATAGTTGGAACAGACATAAGTATGCGTATATTGAGAATACACCGTTTGATTACACTCAAACGATAACGTCTAAATACTCTCAAGGTAACTGGACCAAAGGTTATTATTACCAGAATGGAACAAGTCGAATGGAATGTTCAGATGATGGTGTGAATTGGTCAAAAGATACTTGTAAGTAACGCTGACGAAGTCGTTACTCAATAACTATAAAGAGCTTTACGCAATAAAAAAATCCAGTGTCATCAGACACTGGATTTTTAGCTTTAGATAATATTAAACGCGCTCTTAAGCGATTTCGATCTTCTCAGCTTGGTTCTGCTCTACCATAGACAGTGCAAGTGCTTCTGCAACCTTAATACCGTCGATACCAGCAGACAGGATACCACCTGCGTAACCTGCGCCTTCACCTGCAGGGAAGAAGCCCTTTAGGTTGATGCTTTGGAAGTCTTTGCCACGCTTGATACATACCGGAGAAGACGTACGAGTCTCAACACCCGTTAGTAGGCCGTCTGGCGTAGAGAAACCTTTGATCTTCTTCTCGAACGCTGGGATTGCTTCACGAATCGCTTCGATTGCAAAGTCAGGCAGCGCTTTTGAAATGTCCGTTAGGTGGATACCCGGTGTGAATGATGGTTGTACATCACCCAGAGCACTTGGATCGCGACCTTTCAGGAAGTCGCCAATTTTCTGTGCTGGAGCATCGTAGTTCTCGCCACCTAGTACAAACGCGCCGCTTTCTAGTTCACGTTGTAAACGGATACCCGCTAGAGCGTCGCCTGGGTAATCGCGTTCTGGATCGATACCAACAACGATTGCGCTGTTTGCGTTACGTTCCGCACGAGAGTATTGGCTCATACCGTTAGTTACAACGCGACCTTCTTCAGAGGTTGCTGCAACCACAGTACCACCTGGGCACATACAGAAGCTGTATACAGTGCGGCCATTCTTGCAGTGGTGAACCAGTTTGTAGTCCGCAGCACCTAGAATTGGGTTGCCTGCGTTCTTACCAAAACGAGCTTCATCAATCATTGACTGTTTGTGTTCGATACGGAAACCAACAGAGAAAGGTTTCGCTTCCATGTAAACACCACGGTCATGCAGCATTTCAAATGTATCACGAGCACTGTGACCAACAGCCAGTACAACGTGGCGAGATTTGATTTCTTCACCGTTAGAAAGTGTTAGACCAGTGATTTGGCCATCTTCCATGTGAAGGTCATCTACACGAGTGCTGAAGCGGATTTCGCCACCTAGTTCGATGATAGAAGCACGCATTTTTTCGATCATGGTAACCAGTTTGAAGGTACCGATGTGCGGCTTACTTACGTATAGGATCTCTTCTGGTGCGCCAGCTGCAACGAACTCTTCGATTACTTTACGGCCGTAGTGCTTTGGATCTTTTACTTGGCTATATAGCTTACCGTCAGAGAATGTACCAGCGCCACCTTCACCAAACTGTACGTTTGATTCCGTGTTCAAAGTGCGCTTACGCCAGAAACCAAAAGTATCTTTAGTACGTTCACGAACTTCTTTACCACGCTCAACGATGATTGGGTTGAAACCCATTTGAGCAAGCACTAGACCAGCGAATAGACCACAAGGGCCAAAGCCGATAACAACAGGGCGCTCAGTTTGATTCTCAACAGCTTTAGCGACAAACTTGTACTCCATGTCAGGAGTCACTTTTACGTGTGGGTCGCTGATAAAGGCTTCTAGTAGCTCAGCTTCGTTTTCAACGAGAACGTCCAGGGTGTAGATAAGCAGGATCTTTGATTTCTTACGAGCATCGTAGCCACGTTTAAAGATATTAAAAGAGATAACCTGATCTGAGTTGATGCCAAGCTTCGCTTCAATCGCTTCTTGAATGGCAGACTCTTCGTGGTCTAGTGGAAGTTTAATTTCGGTTAAACGTATCATTTCGATGTCTCGTTCTTATAGGTGTCTTAGCTAGACCGCTTCTAGTGAATGCAGAGTTTGGTGTAACACTGATGTTGGGAAGAAGCGATAAGCTCACAATGGCGCGCATTTTACGAGAATTTGATTTATCTGTCATACTAATTTGGAAACATGAAGCAAATAGACATGATATTAGAGCCGTATGATGTTGAATTTTGCTTTGGGATGAGTATTATCCCCATTCTTCAATTTTGACTAACTTATAGAGCAGAGCATCATGGCATTTGTCGTAGGCGATAATTGTATTCAATGTAAATACACAGACTGTGTGGCAGTGTGTCCCGCAGATGCGTTCCATGAAGGCCCAAATTTCATGGTAATTAACCCAATCGAATGTATTGATTGTGGCTTGTGTGTACCTGAATGTGATGCTCAAGCGATCTTCCAAGAAGATGAGTTGCCAGAAGATCAAAAGATCTTTATCGAAGTGAACGCAGAACTTGCTGAGATTTGGCCTGTGCAAACGGAAGTAAAACCAGCAATGGATGACGCTGAAAAGTGGAATGGTGTCGCTGATAAATTGGCAATGCTAGAAAAGTAATTCTGTTACTTGAAATAAACCTTCCCCAAAAAAGATCCCCAACTCAGTCGTCCCTCCTTCTTGAGGATGACGGCTGAAGTAAACTTTACTTCGATTCTCTTTTTTACGTCATTCCCTAATGTGAGGGACGTATATGGACTCCCCTAGTATTGCAAGGAAACGAGTAAAGGTACGCAAGTGCACGTATATTCGGTTTCTTTATGGGGAGCTACCCCGAACCTCTATGGCTTAATCCACTCAGCAAAAGTTCTTATCGAGCGTGTGGTGTATTATCACCTTCGTTCCTCTCAGAGTTTCTTTTGCTTGCTATGCTTACTCTTTACCATAATTTACTTGCTTACATGTGGGGGATTGATGTCTCCCTTAACCTTATAAATCAACTGTTAAGCGATTAACGTCTCATTATAAGATTGATTGCTCTTCAGCATGGCACAAGCCATTCTGATCGTTTTGTTAGCAAGGGCGACAACCACTTGGTTAAACGACTTTCTTTCTAAAAGGTTTCGTATCCAGCAACTTAAGCGATCTTCTTTATCTCGGATGTTCGCTACCACAGCTCTTGCTCCATGAACGACAAGAGAGCGTAAGGTTTTATCACCTGATTTACTTATTCCGTGGTTTTTATTCTTACCACCACTGCCAGTATGAGCCGGAACTAAACCTAAGCTCGCACTAGCCCCTCGACCATTTCTATAGGCCGAAGCATCACCTAGACGGGAAAAAATGGCACTTGCAATCACCCAACGTACACCTCGTAAAGTGATTAATAACTGGCAAGCGGGTATTTGCTTTGCAAAGTCTATAAGTTGCGATTCAACTCTCTCGATAGGCTCATCAAGATTTAGTAGCTGGGCATGTAATTCTCGGAGAACGAATCTAGTTGTCGGTGTTAATTCATTCTCTGCATCTTCGATAACGAAAGGGAGCAGTTCTCGCAGTTTATTGGCTCCTTGTGGGAAGGTAATGCCACATTCCGCTGTATAGCCACGGATCCGTAGACTTACTGCTGTGCGTTGTTTTATATAGCTTTGTCTTAAACTCAGCAGCATAGCGATATCTTGCTGCTCAGGTGTTTTTACTGGTACAGCATGAATATCGGAGCGTAAGGAAGCTTCGTAAATCGCGATAGCATCATTAGCATCGTTCTTATTACCACAGCGATATGGCTTCACTTTTTGGGGAGGTATCATTTTGACGGTATGACCACGGCTTTGAAACGTTCGTCCCCAATAATGAGATGCCGAACAGGCCTCTATGCAAATGGTCGCGCCAGGGTGTTGGCTGATGACCGTTAGCATTTTCTTTTTAGACATAGCTTGGTTCAACTTACGCTTGCCATGGCAGTTAAATACCGCGACTTGAAAGACGGATTTGGCTAAATCAATCGAGATTGTGTTAAATTTATTCATGGTATGGGCTCCTGTTTTGGTTCGCACCTGTAACCTTAGCTGACGCTGTCAGTTGAGGTGGGGAGTCCATACCATTGAGCAAGATAGGGAATCTTGCTCTTTGTATCCGCTAATTCTGGCTAGCTGTTTCTCTTGAATCGATTAGCTATGCTGACGACGCATGTTGTCGAGAATAATACCTGTCGCCATTGCTACGTTCAGAGATTCAGCGCCACCGAATGCTGGAATGGTGATTTTGTCTGTCACGAACTTAGCCGCATGTTCACGGATACCGTGAGACTCGCTGCCCATCAGCAAAATGCCATTTGCAGTGAAGTCAGTCTTATGAACACTTTCACCTTCTAAAAACGCGCCGTAAACTGGCAGGTTAGCTTGCTCTAAGTAAGCCGGTAAGTCTGTTTGGCTTACGTGTACTCGGCCAAAGCTACCCATGGTCGCACTGATCGTTTTAGGGTTGTATGGGTCAGCGCAATCGCTGCTCGCAACAATATGTTTAATGCCATACCAGTCTGCTACTCGAATGATCGTACCTAGGTTGCCCGGGTCAGATACACCATCAAGCGCGATCATCAAACCTGTCGCTTCCGGTAATTCAACCTTTGGAATCTCAACCACGGCAATTGCCGCATTGTTACTGACCAAAGTGCTCGCTTTGGTCAGATCGTCTAGCGAGGCTTCAACACAATCAAACTCAATCAGTGATGCGTGATTTTCAGATAAGAAATCAGCAGTAGCAAAGACGTTTTTCACGACTAAGTCACTATTGAATAGCTCAAGAACGTTCTTTTCACCTTGAACTAGAAACAGGCCGTGGGCTTTACGTTGTTTCTTTTGGCCCAAAGCACGAAGGAGTTTTAATTGGTTTTTTGAAATCATGTTTTTATCCTAGATATAAGCCCGCGCATTATAGAGCAAAGGTTAGATAACCAAAAGTGCGATAAGCCAATGCGATCCATATAAAAGCAAAAGCGACCCACTTAAAAAACAAAAGCGCACTAAATAGTGCGCTCTTATAGGATCAACTTAAGCTCAACAGAACCTGATAAGCTTAGCCTACTGCTTAATACGGTACAGGATAGCGCTTAAAGACGGTGTTGATATCCGTCAGAATCTCTTCAGAAAGCGGCTTGCTGAACGCTACTATGTTCTCTTTGAGCTGTTCCATGGTGGTTGCACCAATAATGGTTGAGGTAACGCCATCCACTTGGTTACACCATGCTAAGGCGAGTTGACTCGGCGTGAATCCATGAGCGTTTGCTACTTCTACGTAGCCTTTAACTGCTTCATTAGCCAATTCAGTATCACGGAAAATGCCTTTGCGCTGCATGTAAGTCCAACGGCTGCCTTCCGGCCTTGCACCATCAATGTATTTGCCACTAAGCATACCGGCCGCCAAAGGTGACCACGGTAAGTAAGCGACGTCTTCATGCACGCAGTTTTCAATCAAATATGGCCAGTCTTTCGTGTGTAGCAGGCTGAATTCATTTTGGATAGAGACCATACGCGGCAAGTCATGCTTCTCGGCTAACTTAAGGTAAGTGTTAATGCCCCAAGTGCTGTCATCGGATAGACCAACGTGGCGGATTTTGCCGGCTTTAATACAGCTTGCCAGAGCTTGTAAGATCTCCAACATTTCAGCTTCATGCTGTTGTCGGTCGATGTCGCTAAAACGAATCTGATTCGGGAAATGTTTACCGAAGTGAGGGGTGGTACGATTTGGCCAGTGAAGTTGGTACAGATCGATGTAGTCTGTTTGCAAACGCTTTAGTGATGCATCAACTGCGGCGATCACCGCTTCACCTGTGATAGGGCCACCGTTACGGACCCAAGGTAAGCCAGGGCCGGCAATCTTACTGGCAATGATCAATTCTTGGCGACGCTTTGGATTGCGTGATAACCAGTCACCGATAATCGCCTCGGTTTTGCCATAGGTATCAGGAGAGGGCGGCACTGCGTACATTTCTGCCGTATCAATAAAGTTAATACCTTGGCTTAATGCGTATTCGATTTGTTGGTCAGCTTGTTGTTGAGTATTTTGCAGCCCCCAAGTCATACTACCAAGACAGATTCGGGAAACGGGAATTTGACTACTTCCTAACTTTGAATATTCCATTGAATTCAGGATTCCTGTTGTTGGGTTCTCTGGTACTCGCATTATAGTTTTGAAAAGAGGGCGAGTGAGGAATGAAAACGAATATGAATTATTAGCACAAAATGGTAAGACAAGGTATGGCTTGAGGTACTTTAATGAGTCATTTCTCAGCGCTGTGAGCAGCAAGCATTAGTTGTGAAAATGGTATGCAAAAAGGGATTAGTGGAAAAGGTAATGTAACGACAGTTTTAGCGCATTCGAACGCCGAGTAATGAGTACTGCATTAGAAATAAAAAAGCTCTACCGGATAGTGAGTAGAGCGTTTTTATAGGGGTCTTAATGGTACTAGAGATCCATTCAGTTACTAGGCTGCGTTTGTATCGAACCCACCTTGGGTCTGCGCCTGCTTTAGAGCTTCCTGCCTTTGAACTTCTTTCTCAGTTAATACTGGCTGAAGTGTTTCCTCAGAGGCTTGAGGATAGAAAATGAAATATTTATTAATCGTCATAACTATATCTCCGTGTAACGTATGACAGATTCTGCATCAAGGATAAACTGTGATCATCATCCACTTTGTACTTTTTTTAGGCTGAGAGCGAAGGGCGTAGAATGCGTACAAAGCGACCGCTTATCATCCGTATGCAATATTGGAACTGACGAAACCCTCTGTTTTCAAGTATAGGAAGCCTCTCTAATTTCACACAATAATGATTTAGAGCAAATACATAGATGGTCAGGGGCGTAAGATGAAAAACCTCGCTACTGACTCTGCGTGCGTATTTTTCTAATAACAAATTACTTATCAATGCGCCTAACTATTAAGTCAGTAAATCAATTACTTAATCCATGGTGAGATGAATTATGGAAAAGCTTGTAGAACGTTTTCTGAATTACGTTACTTTCGATACTAAATCCGACCCTTCTAACCCACAGTGCCCAAGTTCAGCGGGTCAAATCACCTTTGCAGAAGTCTTAAAATCAGAATTGATCGCATTAGAGCTAGTTGATGTCTCTTTAGATCAAAATGGCTATTTGATGGCGAAACTGCCGTCGAACGTCGATTATCCAGTACCTGCGATTGGGTTTGTCGCGCACATAGATACCGCTCCTGACGCATCAGGTGCGAACGTGAAACCGCAGGTGATTAGAGATTACCAAGGCGGAACGATAGAATTAGGCACAAGTGGTGAGAGCTTAAACCCAAGCCAATACCCAGATCTTGATGCTCTTCATGGTCATGACCTTATTACAACCGATGGTACTACTCTGCTTGGTGCCGACAATAAAGCGGGTATCGCTGAAATCATCAGTGCTATCGCTTACCTAAAAGCAAATCCTGAAATTAAACACGGTGATATTTGCATTGGTTTCACGCCAGACGAAGAGATTGGTCGTGGTGCTGATTTATTTAATGTAGAAAAGTTTGGCGCCGAATGGGCGTACACCATTGATGGCGGCCCCGTTGGTGAGCTGGAGTTTGAGAACTTCAATGCCACGAGTGCTGATGTTATCTGTCACGGTGTGAACGTTCACCCTGGTACTGCGAAAGGTAAGATGGTGAACTCGATGAACATTGCTGCGCAGTTCCAATTGATGATGCCATCACAAGAAACGCCAGAATGCACTGAAGGCTATGAAGGTTTCTACCACTTGAAGTCAGCGGAAATGGGTGTCGCTCGCTCTGAGCTTGGCTACATCATTCGCGACTTTGAGCGCGAAGGCGTAGAAGCGCGTAAGGCATTCATGCAACAAAAAGTGGATGAGCTAAATGAGCGTCTTGAGAAAGGCCGTGTTGAACTGGTTCTTACCGATAGCTATTTCAACATGAAAGAGATGGTTGAACCTCATCAGCACATTATTGAGTTGGCTAAGCAAGCGATGATCGAGTGCGATGTGGAGCCGATGATCAAACCGATCCGAGGTGGTACAGATGGTGCTCGCTTGTCATTCATGGGCTTACCATGCCCGAATATTTTTACTGGCGGTTACAACTTCCACGGTATTCACGAGTTCATTACCATTCAAGGCATGGAACAAGCGGTGAAAGTGATTGTTGAACTGTCACAACGCACAGCCGTTCACTACCAAAAATAGCGGCCTTTAGCGCGATATCTCTTTGTATTTTTGAGAGTATTCAATAATACTCTCTTTAAGCATAAGGGAGTACGCGATGAAAAAGTTAGTTTTACTTTGCACCCACTTAGCCGTGGGTGCTGTTGGTTTTGGGCTTGGTGTTTACGCATTACCCATCTTAATTGAGCCTGATTCTCCATCTTCGAGCTCAGTGCAAGCGATCAGCCAGCAGGCGATTTATACTGGTGAGTTCACTAAAGACCGCCAAGATAGCGATTTCTTGCACTGGGGCGAGGGGGTCGTGTCGGTCTCAGAAAGCGCGATTGCGTTTGAAGGCGAACTTGCTCCTGGACCGGACTACAAGGTCTATCTATCTCCTAAGTTCATTGAAACCGAGCAAGCCTTTAATGACAGTAAGAGCGAGTTACTCAGAGTCGGAGATGTCAAAACATTTGACCGGTTTATGGTTAAACTACCGGAAGGTACTGATCTTAATCGATTTAATACCGTTGTGATTTGGTGTGAAACTTTTGGTCAATTTATTACTTCTGCCAAGATAAAATGATAGCCTTCTAGGGCGTGTTGCTCTTTCGAGTTGATTTTCGCAGCGAGTTGCTGGGTATTTATACAAGGCAGAGGCGTCGATGTGTTGCTAGCCTACATGAGAAGCCGATAACGTAGTAGAAATGACCAGCAAACGCTGCCCGAAGGGTTCGAGCTGGGCGACCCGCAAAAAGCGTTTTACTCTTTGTGAGGGATATTTGCTTAGAATGATTATGCTACATCTCCCTCGCCGCGATTAAAACGCTTTTGACTAGGCGTCCCCATCCGAACGAAATTTAACCGCGAAAGGTCAACACGCCCTAATAGTTAATATCAGAATGAACACGAGCGCTCTGGAGTTGAGCGCTTTTTCATAGCACTGATATTAGCGGCTTTCTTGTAAAGCTAACCGTTGTAAAGCTAAATGTTGTAATGCTAAGGATTAAGTAATGGAAAAAGTGTGGCAAGTAATAGATTTCCTACTCGCTCATAAGTTTATTTTTAGTGCGCTGATTATCAGTCTTATTTTAATCATCCGCCGAATCACCTTATCTCAAATTAGGGGTGACGTTGCTTTCCTTAGCGAAGACCAACGTAATTGGATGTCCCGTACTAAAAACGGCACCTTTGCGATTATTGTTATAACGCTTTTTCTTCTCTGGAAATCTGAAATCAGTGAGTTTGCTCTCTCAGTAACAGCAATTGCCGTTGCGATAGTGGTGGCGTCAAAAGAGATCATCTTGTGTTTCACCGGCTCTATTCAACGTGCTAGCTCACGCTCATTTAGAATTGGTGATTGGATTGAAGTGGGTAAAATCAGTGGTGAGGTGATTGAACACAACTTGATGGCGACTGTGATTCAAGAAATCGACTTGTATCATGGGCAATACCACTTCACTGGCAAGACCGCTACGCTGCCTAACAGCATGTTCTTTACTTATCCTGTAAAGAACCTCAACTTCATGAAGCGTTACGTTTACCATAGCTTTACGGTGACGGTGAAAGACTTCGTTAACCTGTACCCAATGGTGCCGGGTCTTATTGTCAAAATTGAAGAGCATTGTGAAGAGTTTATCGATGTTGCTCGTCGTTATAACGGCGTTATCGAAAAACACGCTGGTGTCGACCTTCCTGGCTCTGAGCCGCATATCCACATCACAAGCAGTTCAACCAGTGAGCAAGAAGTCCATTTTATGATTTTCTGTCCAACCGAGAAGGCGGTTCATCTAGAGCAAGAGATTCGTAAAGATTTCATGGAAGCATACGCTGAAGCATTTCCTATCAGTGCTTAATCCAGCAGTCCGCTGAGCCCCAAACAAAAGAAAGCCGAGAGCGATAATATCGACTCTCGGCTTTTTTGTTCTAACTATCTGTTCGTTTAATCTAGGTCAGCCAGTGGTAACCAATCGACTTGTACGCCTGCTTGTTCAAACATATCTTGGCTCACTTTGATTTTGTCTCCCCAGCGAGAAAGAAAGTCTTCACTTTGCTCTGGGCAGTGAACAGCTGAAATACCGGTTTGGATGATTTTCGCTGCGCAGTTTGGGCAAGGGAAGTGAGTCACCCAGATTTCACAGCTGTCTAAATCACGCTTAGCAAACAAGATTGCGTTCTCTTCTGCGTGAAGCGTTTTTAGGTATTTCATCTCACGATCATCAGTGTCAGCACTATCCGATACGCCATGAGGGTAGCCATTAAAGCCAACTGAAACAATACGGTTGTGTTTGGTGATAACTGCACCAACCTGAGTGGACGGATCTTTACTCCAGGAACCGACTAATTCCGCCATTTGATAGAAACGTTTTGCCCATTTTGAAATCATTCGAATTACCTTAACAAGGAAGTATGAGTTTTTATTATTGAAACCATATTATGTTAGACAATATATACAGAGAGGGGAAGTAACAAACGTATATTTGATCATGAATTGTTGATGGTTTGTAAAGGGTTGATATATATCCAATTTCAATTTACAAGTTGAAACACTTTTGCGAGTTATAATTGATATTCCTCGGACATTTGAAGCAATTGTGTTACGTAACTTTTATGCTGTTCAATTTCTCATAAGTGACGGTATAACCATGCGTAAAAAGTTAATCCTTACGGCTCTTGCAAGCTCTCTTATTCTTGCTGGATGTGGGCAAGATGCCCAGAATGCCAAGCAAGCGCCATTACCTCTCGTAGCTGTACAGGATGTTAGCGTTATTTCTCATCAGCAAAGTAAGTCGTACATCGGCCGTATTGAAGCGGTTGAAGACACGGCAATTACTGCGCAGGTTTCTGGCTATCTTCAAAGCCGTCATTTCAATGAAGGGCAAATGGTCGAAAAAGGGCAGCTGCTTTATTCGATTGAGCCTTCATCATTTGAAGCTGAAGTCGCAAGTGCTAAAGCGGCCGTTGCTCAAGCTAACGCCAATCTTAAAAAGGCTGAACTAGATTTCAACCGTGGTAAGAACCTACTTCCTAAAGGCAGTATTTCTCAATCGGAATTCGATGCATTGACGGCAAACCTATTAGGTTCTCAAGCACAGCTTGAAGCTGGTCAAGCTCAGCTAAATGCCGCTAACGTTCAGCTTTCTCATACTAAGATTGTTGCGCCTTTCTCTGGACGTATTAGCGATACCAAAGTGAGCACGGGTGATCTGGTTTCTCCATCTTCTGGCGTATTAACGACTTTAGTTAGCTTAGACCCAATCCATGCATCGTTCAGTATCAGTGAGCGTGAGCGTATTGAGTTAGGTATGGACCGTATTGAAGGTGACGGCAGCAGCGATTCTGATCGTGTTGAGGTGCAAATCATGCTTGAAAATGGCGAAGCATTCGAACACCTAGGTCAGCTCGATTTCTTGGGCAACCGTATCAACCTAAACACTGGTACGATCGCGATGCGCGCGATTGCCGATAACCCAGACCAGCAACTTCTTCCTGGTCAGCACGTTCGTGTTGAGCTGCGTGAGAAGCAATCTATTGATGTTGTAACCATTCCTCGCCGCGCGGTTCAAACCGACCTTGAAGGCGACTTTGTTATGGTGCTAGTTGAAGGTGAAGCAGCTCCTGTCGCTGAGCGTAGAAACATTGAGATGGGTCGACAGGTTGAAGGGGGTGTGATTGTCCACTCTGGTCTAGAGAAAGACGATGCCGTTATTACTCAAGGCCTTCAGCGTGTTCGTAACGGTATGTCTGTTCGCATTCAACCTTCTGCGACTGAGCAAGCAGAGTAAGGGGCGTAGATATGTTAAGTCGTTTCTTTATTCAAAGGCCTAAGTTTGCCCTTGTTATATCCATAATATTGACGCTGGCAGGTGCGATCTCTCTCGCTATCTTGCCTGTGGCGGAATACCCAAAAATTAGCCCACCTTCGGTAAGTGTGTCTGCTTTTTACACAGGTGCAAGTGCAGAAGTAGTGGAACAGGCGATAGCCGACCCCATAGAAACGTCGGTGAACGGTGTTGAAGATATGATCTACATGTCTTCAAAGAGTGCTAACGATGGTTCATACAACCTTAACGTGACTTTTGATGTTGGTACTGACCCAGATATGGCTCAGGTCAACGTTCAGAACCGAGTTGCTCAAATCGAATCGAAGCTTCCACAAGAAGTTCGAATGGTGGGTGTCACTGTTAAAAAGCGTTCGCCAGACCTTTTGATGGTATTGAACTTCTATTCTCCAAATGGTGAGTACGACGATCAATTCCTGATCAACTACGTTAACCTAAACATTAAAGACCAACTGGCTCGTGTGAAGGGCATCAGTGAAGTTAACGTGCTAGGTGGTGGTGAATACGCGATGCGTGTCTGGTTAGATCCTGAGAAAATGGCTAACCTCAATATCACCACTTCTGACGTGAACCGTGCTTTGGCGGAACAGAACGTTCAAGTTGCTGCTGGTCGTATTGGTGCTGCACCTTATAACAACGCACAAGAAGTACAATTCAACTTGGTAACAAAAGGCCGACTGGAAACGGCGGAAGAGTTTGAGAACGTTGTACTTCGTGCCACTCAAGATGGTTCAACGGTTTATCTAAAAGACATTGCACGTGTCGAGCTTGGTAAAAAGTTCTACGATGGCAATGGTAAATACCGTGGTCAAGATGCGTCAATCGTAACGCTGTCACTTCAGTCAGACGCTAACGCACTGGAAAGTGGTAAAGCCGTAATGGCGATGCTCGACAACCTAAGCAAAAACTTTCCTGAAGGTGTTGCTTATGAAGCGAGTTACGACACGACAGTCTTCGTTGCTGAGTCGATCAAAGGGGTAGTAAAAACGCTGATCGAAGCTATTTTGCTTGTTATCGCAGTTACTTACCTGTTCTTGGGTAGTGCTCGTGCAACCTTGATTCCTGTTGTTGCGATTCCTGTATCTTTGATTGGTACATTTGCCATCATGCAGATGACGGGCTTTACCATCAACACGGTAACTCTGTTTGGTTTGATCTTGGCAATTGGTATCGTAGTAGATGATGCGATATTGGTTATCGAAAACGTCGACACCACCATGGCTAAAGACCCAACGATTTCACCGCGTAAAGCTACGCTGATCGCGATGAAAGAAGTGACGGGCCCAATTATTACTTCAACCTTGGTGCTACTCGCGGTATTCATTCCAGTTGCAATGCTTCCGGGTATTACTGGCATCATGTACCGTCAGTTCGCGCTGACTATCTGTATCGCGGTTGTTATCTCTTCGATCAACGCATTAACGCTGTCACCAGCACTGTGTTCATTGGTTCTTAAACAAGGTGGTGGTAACACTGCTCGTTGGTACCAAGCCTTTAACCGTGGCCTAGAATCCGTTACCAACAAATACGGTCAAGTGGCAGGTTTCTTAGTTAAGAAAGGCGTGCTGCTATTCACTTTCTTCATCGTGGCTTTGGCGGCTGTGACTTACTTTGCGAAGACAACGTCTACGGCGTTCGTACCTCAAGAAGATAAAGGTATTCTGCTGGTTAACGTTCAGCTTCCAGATGCGGCATCCTTGTCTCGTACTGAAGATGTAACCAAGCAATTACTAGAGATGGTTGAGCAAGAACCGGGTGTTGATGGTGTGACACTGGTTAACGGCTACGCATTCATGACGGGCGCTTCTGCGTCGAATGGTGCGTCGATGTTCATCAAGCTTCACGATTGGGACATGCGTAACGCACTGGATGGTCAACATTCAGCACAGGCTATTTCACAGCGTATTAATGGACGCGCTGCGACTGAACTGCCTCAGGCGATTGTATTTGCAATGGGACCGCCTGCGGTACCAGGTATGGGTGCAGCGTCTGGTTTTGAATTTGTCCTTGAAGACACTTTAGGCCGTAGCCGAACTGACCTAGCGATGGTGATGAATGACGTGATTACTGAGGCGACCAAGCAGCCTGAGATTTCACATACATTCAGTACTTTCCGCGCCAACGTACCTCACTACTATGTCGATATTGACCGTGAGAAAGCGCAGCAGCTAGGTATTCCGTTGTCGGAAATCTTCCAAACGCTACAAGGTAACCTTGGCTCGTTGTACGTGAACGACTTCACCATGTTTGGTAAGAACTTCCGTGTAACCATGCAAGCAGACAGTGACCACCGTAGCAGCATGGATGACCTACAACGATTCCACGTACGCTCTTCTGCTGGTGAGATGATCCCGCTAAGTACGCTTGTGACTTACGATCAGATCTTTGAACCCGATGTAGCATGGCGTTACAACATGTACCGCAGTGCAGTAATCCAAGGCCAGCCAGCACCGGGTTACTCAAGTGGTGATGCGATCGCGGCGATGGAACGTGTAGCGGCAGAAGTTCTGCCACAAGGTTACCAGTACGAATGGACTGGTATGGCTTACCAAGAAGTACTAGCAGGCAACCAAGCGATCTTCGCGTTCGCATTGGCACTGATCTTCATCTACTTGTTTATGGTGGCTCAATACGAGAGCTGGACAATACCTATTGCGATTATCTTAGTTGTACCCGTGGCAACCTTAGGTTCTTTCTTGGCATTGAACCTAACAGGCACACCGTTGAACCTTTACGCGCAGATAGGTTTGGTTCTCTTGATAGCCTTGGCCGCAAAGAACGCAATTTTGATTGTGGAATTCGCGAAAGTTGAGCGTGAAGAGAAAGATGCACCAATTGAAGATGCAGCCGTGAAGGGCGGAACATTACGTTTCCGTGCTGTAAACATGACGTCTTGGTCGTTCATTTTAGGTATCTTCCCGCTTATCTTTGCGGCGGGTGCTGGTCACGTGAGTCAGAACTCTCTTGGTATTTCACTGATTGGTGGTCTGTTATGTGTATTACTAGCAGGTACGTTCCTAATCCCAGGCTTCTATGCATTTGTGCAGCGTAAACGTGAAAAAGCACACGGTGGTAACACTAAATTAGTGCCACTTGATGATGAGTAGAAGAGGTCACTCTTCATAAAGCGGATTCTTTGTAAAGACTAAATCCTTGTAAAAACTGAGGCTTAGCAGTGTGCTAAGCCTTTTTTTATGCGTCAGAGTAATAAAAATGCTTTTTATATAATCAAATCTTTATTATGTGATAGAGCTAACACTCTATTTTGTGTTTTCTAATAAAATGATGTTTTATTGGTAAGTTGCTGTTTAATAATGAAATACAGGTGTTCAGCTAACGCTTGTATGCTCGAAACTATTTGCACAATAGTGTGAACTGTTTCAAAATTACGAAGTTATATTGAAATTTTTTGTGCATTGAGGTTCTTATGAAGGTCATTGATTTATTTAAACACCGAGGCGACAGCTTGTCATCGCAACACTCAGAGTTTATGCAATGGATGTCTCCAGCTCTTAGAGAGTACTGGGGCGACTTTCTGAACCGTACACAAAATAGTCACTTCTTTGCATGGGTTCGTGATCACCATAAACCTGCGGTAAACGAAGATGTGCCAGTAGAGCAACCAATCGTACTAAAGCCAGAAGCACAACTTGTGTTTGATGAGCTGAACGAGAAGATTGGTGAAGTTATTCATACTGGCGATTGGATCAATGTAAGCCAAGATCGCATCAACCAATTTGGTCTTGTGACTGAAGATATGCAGTGGATCCATACTGAGCCAGAGAAAGCAGAAACTGATTCCCCGTTCAAAACGACCATCGCACACGGTTTCTTAACTTTGTCTTTGCTTCCGCGTCTAACCGATAGCGTTGATCCCGACAAATCTCAATTCCCAACAGCGAAAATGGTTGTGAACATTGGCCTTAACCAGGTTCGTTTTCCATACCCTGTTAAATCGGGCAGCAACGTTCGTGCAAAAAGTACGTTAACTAAAGTAACGCCTATTAAGAAAGGCCTAGAGATTGAGCGCGAGATTCGTGTAGAAATCGAAGGTGTTCGTCGCCCTGGCGCTGTTATCGTTTCAGTGATTCAACTTCACTTCTAAGTGGTTTGAAAGTAAGCGATTTATAAAGATTCAAAAAAAAGAGAGAGCGTGATGCTCTCTCTTTTTGTTTTCATAAGATAAAAGTTACTCACTTATTTGATGCGAGTGTAGCCGTACTCTTCAATCAGGTCTTGGCCTTGTTTGGATTTCACGAACTTGATGAAGTCTTTGCTCTCTTCAGAAACTGAATCCTTCTTGTGCAGCAACAAGAATGGGCGAGCCAGTTCATAGCTGTGGTTTGCGATGTTTTTAGATGTCGGCTCTACGCCTTCAAAAGTGATGGCCTTGATAGAGCGGTCGATTGAACCAACAGAGATAAAGCCGATAGCGTGTGGGTTGTGATTTACGATCGTTTTCACCATGCTGTTGCTGTTAACAACTAAGTTATTTGGGTTGATGTCAGACACTAAACGGTCGTTAATGATCTTTGTTAAACCAAGTAAGCTTTCGAAGCTGTAGCGTGAACCTGAAGACGCTTCACGTGTCACAACCGCGATAGGTTGATCGGCACCACCTACTTCTTTCCAATTGGTGATTTTACCTTTGTAGATATCAAACAGTTGCTCGCGAGAAACGTTACTCACGCTGTTTGAGCGGTTAGTTACAACAGCTAGACCATCAAAGGCAATAGGGAATACCTTGAGTTTGTCACTCTGTTCTTGGTCAGTTAAGTAGCGTGAGCTCATGCCGATATCAGCCACACCTTTATTAACCATGGTAATACCCGCTGTCGAGCCGATGCCCTGAACGGCAATGTAGTTATCAGGGTGAGTCTTGTTGTACTCCTCAGCTAATACGTCCATCACTCGAGAAACAGAAGTGGAGCCCGAAATATTGGTTTCTTGTGCAAAAGTAGCTTGAGAAGACAGGGCTAAGGATAAAAGAGAGGCAAGCGCGACTCGTAACATAAACAACTCCTAGTTAATAACATTTGTCGCATATGATAGGTCGGTTATATGACACTTTTGTGAAATTCCATACGCTCTTTGTATGGTGGTTGAATGAGTCAATGAACACGTAATTCAGCAATAACAATGGTAAGTTTATTCACACAAAATCCGTTAATGGGAGCGTGATTGTGATTTTGTATGAGGACGTTCGCTAAAATGTTGGTTGAGTCCTAAGCTAATGTAAGGGATTCATATTTAGAGAATGCCTATGAAGTTACAAGGAGTGTTATGTCCGTCATTCATATCGAACTTAATCGCCTTCTCGTTGGGGCTGAAAAGCTCTGTACTTCCCGTAATAGCAGTTTACCTGTCGAACTCGGTAAATCGTTATATGAAGAGTGTAAGGGCGGCGTGATGTTTTCACAGGCTCATTATCTGCTCGACTCATCTCATAGTGATTACACAAACGACATTGCCTGCGTGACGTTTGATGAGCATTCTGCTTGCTGGTTAGTTACTGTGCCATTAGAAAGTGATGAAACGACCGATATTATCGCTTGGGGGCCTTATCCGTACCTTCCTCAATCCAAAGACCTTGATGCTGTGTTGTCTGAAATAGAAAAAGACCCTAAATCGTATTTTTGGTCATAAAGGTCTGTTTTAACTCGCTGGTGGCGTGGCACTAGAGCTACGCCTTCTGTTCATTCTCAATCAAGCAAATAGTTTGCTCTAGGTATCAGGCCGCGTCTTACACTTGTGGTTTCATGCTTTGTAATTGAGATTGTGCGATGAGAGAACGGAAATCTTTCGGTGTCTTCCCATGATACGTTTTAAAGGCTGTGCTGAAGTGCGCAGCGCTCTTAAAGCCAGACTCGTACGCGATTTGAGTAATGGATTTAGTCGACGTTCTAAGTTGCGTTGCGGCATGGGCAATACGTTTAATCTTTAATAAGTTTGAAAATGAAAGATCTTCAGCCGATAAACGGCGTTTCAGTGTGGCTGGCGACATTCCCATGTAGCTGGCTAGTGTGTCTAAAGAGATATTATTCTCAATATTCTGT
Organism: Vibrio sp. T3Y01; assembly: GCF_013114525.1. NCBI lineage: Bacteria > Pseudomonadati > Pseudomonadota > Gammaproteobacteria > Vibrionales > Vibrionaceae > Vibrio > Vibrio sp. T3Y01. The sequence goes on from NZ_VTXJ01000001.1 coordinate 308,410, forward strand.
TCAATGTAGTGAATGACTTTTTGCGTCACCGTTAACCTTGAAGCTCGTGCGATGATAACCAGCAGAGCAGGGTATTGTTCGACCATCAGTGAAAGCAAACCTAACCCTAATTGAGTGAGTGCGTAGTCATTTTTAGCTGAAGAATGAGCTAAAGACATGATGAGATCTTTCAGCTCGCAGATCTCTGTATCAGTTTGGTTGAATTTGATGTACTGGTTGGGGACTCGAGTGGATTCTAGGTCGCTGAATTGGTTGATGAACTTCTGGAAAATATCTAAATCAAAATCTAAGCAGGTTGCGCTGAATTCGCCGTTTTCTGTATCTACTGTGATGTCTTTGATTTGGCCTGAGTTATAAAGTGTGAAATCGCCTGCCTGCAATGAGGCTTCGGTGCCATCGGGGAGCACGAAAGAGATACTGCCTTTTGAAACGATGAAAATACCATTTTTAGAGGCGGGGTACCGTTCTCGTTTCCTGGGGATGAAGTTTCTGAATTGAGTAACTGTTATTGATGACATAATGTGCTTCTTTGACGTTGTAAACGAGTTGCTTATTAATTTTAGTATTGTTTAAGCATGAGACATTTACAAAAAAGGCGCTAATAATTAGCGCCTTTAGAAGTGAACCTTTGAAGCTTATGACCTTGAAAGCTTTGACCTTGAAAGGCCTATCCTTTACAGCTATTAAGCTTCGGTTTCATTTGTTGTTTCAGGCTCGCTAGGCAAGTCCGCAAATACTTGAGTAGGTTTTGCTACTAAGTTACGGCTTTCCTGATTAACTTCAGAGAGAACTACTTCTAAAACGTCTCCCAGTTTGTATACCATTTCTTTATCGATAGATACAGTACCCATATCACTGTTGCACTCGATTCTTTCTTTATTATCAATAATGAGAGAACCAGGGATAAATGCAGCGGCACCATTCTCTAGCAAGCGAACACGCATACCAGCACGGTTAATGTCGAAGATCTCTGCTTGGAAGCGTGTTTCTTCTGCTGGTGCGTTAGCTAGCGTGCGAGCATACAACCAATCACCAACATTACGCTCAGCCATACCGTGATGGCGGCGGTGTAGTGCAAGTTCATCACCGATCGTTTCATCTGGTGTTTGAATTGGCGCTTTACCAAGGATATGTGCTTTCAGCATACGGTGGTTAATCATGTCGCCGTATTTACGAATTGGAGAAGTCCAAGTCGCGTAAATGTCTAAACCCATCGCGTAGTGTGGTGCAGGTTCGTTGCTGATTTCACTGTACGCTTGGAACTTGCGGATACGGTTATCGTAGTAGTTATTATCTAAAGAGCCTAACCAGCGGCGAAGTGCAGCAAAGCCTTCAAGAGAAATAATTTGCTCTTCTGTGAACGGTGTTTCTGCTTGTGGATTAACCAGTTCAAGAACGTCTGCAACTTTCTCGGCTTTGAAGCCAGAGTGGCAGTTAAACACACCTTGGTTGAAGCTTTCCTTTAATACTCGACCTGCACAGATGTTTGCGCTGATCATCGACTCTTCAACCAACTTGTTCGCACTACGACGCATGTCTGCGTGAATCGCAACAACATCGTTATCTTCGCTAAGTTCAAAGCGGTAGTCAGGGCGATCTGGGAATACCACTGCGTTTGCTGAGCGCCATGCTGAACGTGCTTGTGCAAATTCGTGTAGGTCAGAAACAATCGCTGCGATTTTTTCAGATGGTTGCCACTTCTCTGATGCACCGGTTTCTAGCCAGTCTGATACGTTGTCGTACGCCAGACGAGCGTGAGATTTAATGTTCGCCGCGAAGAAGTTGATGTCATCGCCAATAACGCCATCTTTAGACACGGTTACTGTGCAGCATAGGGCAGGGCGAATTTCGTTCTCGATAAGCGAACATAGGTTGTCTGCAAGGTCACGAGGTAACATTGGGATGTTACGACCAGGCAGGTAAATCGTGAAGCCGCGTTCGCGTGCCACTTTGTCCATTGCGTCATCAGGAGAGATGTAAGCGGTAGGATCAGCAATCGCGATAGTCAGTTCAAAATCACCGTTCTCTTTCTTCTTCGCGTAAAGTGCATCGTCCATATCTTTTGTGCTTTCGCCATCGATAGTCACAAAAGGAACGTGAGTCATGTCTACACGTTCTAAATCAGCATCGTCATTGATTTGCCAATTATCGATACCTTCAGGTTCACTATTTGGTAGGTCATTCTGTGCAAGTGTTACCCACCAAGGTGCGATCTTGTCGTCAGCGTCAGTGATCTTTTCTGAGATTTGAGCTAAGAAGCCGTTGTCACCTTTCAATGGGTGCTGAATGATATGAGCAACAACCCAGTCGCCTTCTTTAAGCGTTTCTGGGTTTAGGCCTTTCTTTGCTTTCGCTTTTAGTTGCAGCTTTTTAAGCTGAGGGTGGTCAGGTACAACGTTTAAGCGGCCTTTGAAAAGCTTAACTCGTGCAATAAAGCGAGTAAGACCTTGTTCAACCAATTCTTCTGGCTCTGCAACTTCACGCTCTTTCTCGGTGCGAATGATGGCAATCACTTTGTCACCGTGCACACATTTCTTCATGTATGGAGGCGGGATGAAGTAGCTTGTTTTGCTGTCGACTTCTAGAAAACCAAACCCTTTTTCAGTGGCTTTGATTGTGCCTTCCTTTTTTGGGAGGGTTTCTTGGATTTGTTGCTTAAGCTGAGCGAGTAGAGGGTTATCTTGAAACATCTTACTTTTATCTTACGAGAACAATTGAGCACACTATAATCATTGCGGGGCCTGATTACTACTTAAAGCCGAAGGGAGAGCAAATAAATTACCTTCTTATTTACTAGGTTCAATTCAATTGATGTAAACGGCTATGACGAGATATTCATCAAGTTTTGACGATATGATAGCCAGTATTGAAAGAAAACCGAAAAATATGTGATGTAATTCAATTTTTTCTGGCTTTTTTTATGCATTTAAGGAATAATCCGCCTCCCTTAGACGTCCCTAATGGCTTGAAGTGTTTTATTACTGCTTCGTAACTCTGAATGGAATCAGTATCTGATTGGATCAGTATTGGAAATGGTAGAGCTCCCGGGACCTTTTGTTTACTTATATATAGTGGGATCCCAATGTCCGAATCTGTAATTCAATTTAATGAATTAGCCCTAAACGAAAACATTCTTTCAGCTCTTGATAGCATGGGTTTCGTTTCTCCGACTCCAATCCAAGCAGCAGCTATTCCTCTTCTTCTTGAAGGCCGTGACGCACTAGGTAAAGCACAGACTGGTACTGGTAAAACAGCAGCATTCTCTCTGCCTTTACTAAACAAAATCAACCTAAACCAACACAAACCACAAGCAATCATCATGGCTCCTACTCGTGAGCTAGCGATCCAAGTTGCTGCGGAAATCAAAAACCTTGGCCGTGACATCAAAGGTCTTAAAGTTATTGAAATCTACGGTGGTGCTTCAATTGTTGACCAAATGCGTGCTCTAAGCCGTGGTGCTCACATTGTTGTTGGTACTCCAGGTCGTGTTAAAGACTTACTTACTCGTGACCGTCTACACTTAGATGAAGCACACACATTTGTTCTTGATGAAGCAGATGAAATGCTAAAAATGGGCTTCGTAGATGACGTTACTTGGATTCTTGAGCAAGCTCCAGAAACTGCACAACGTGTACTTTTCTCTGCAACTATGCCTCCAATGGTTAAGACTATTGTTGACCGTTACCTACGTAACCCTGCAAAAGTTGACGTTGCTGGTACTAACCACACAGTTGACAAAGTAGCGCAGAACTTCTGGGTTGTTAAAGGCGTAGAAAAAGACGAAGCAATGTCTCGTCTTCTAGAAACTGAAGAAACTGACGCGTCAATCGTATTCGTACGTACTCGTCAAGACACTGAGCGTCTAGCTGATTGGCTATCTGCACGTGGCTTTAAAGCTGCTGCACTGCACGGTGATATTCCTCAGTCTCTACGTGAGCGTACTGTTGATCACATCAAACAAGGTGTTATCGATATCCTAGTTGCAACTGACGTTGTAGCTCGTGGTCTTGATGTTCCACGTATCACTCACGTATTCAACTACGACATCCCATTCGATGTTGAATCTTACATCCACCGTATTGGTCGTACTGGCCGTGCTGGACGTAAAGGTAAAGCGATCCTTCTAGTTCGCACAAACCAAATTCGTATGCTTCGCACTATCGAGCGCGTAACTAAGTCTACAATGGAAGAAATCCAACTTCCTCTACGTGACCAAGTTGCTGCAGCACGTGTTGCTAAGCTAGGCGCTGAGCTTGAAACAGAGAAAGAAAGCAAAGCTCTAGAAAACTTCGCAGGTCTTATTACTACCCTGCAAGAGTCTCTAGACGTTGATGCTGCTACTCTAGCTGCAATGCTTCTTAAGCGTCAGCAAGGTAAGAGCCCACTGTTCTACATTGGTGAAGACCCAATGATCGCTGCTATCGAGCGTGACAAGAACCGTCGTAAAGAGCGTCGTGAAAACCGTGATAACGGTGGCCGTGACTTCAATACTCAAGACTGGGATACTTACCAACTACAAGTTGGCCGTGAGCAAGGTGTTCAGGTTAAAGATATCGTTGGCGCACTTGCAAACGAACTTGGCCTAACTAAAGGTTCTATCGGTGCTATCAAACTTGACCAAGGTTCAACTTACGTTCAACTGCCAAAAGCAATGAACTCTGAAACTGCTGGTAAACTAAGCAAGCTACGCATCCGTCAAAAAGAAGCTGGTGCTGTTGTTGTAGACTTCAACGATTTCCGTGAACCACGTCGTGGTAACGGTGGCCGTGGCGGTCGTGATGGTGGTCGTGGTGGTTACCGCGGAAACCGTGATGGCAACCGCGATGGTAATCGTGAAGGCGGTCGCGGTGGATACCGTGGCAACCGTGACGGTAACCGCGATGGCAACCGTGAAGGCGGCCGTGATGGCGAGCGTCGTTTCGACCGTAACCGTGGTGGCGATCACCGTGGCAACTACCGTGGCGAACGTGGCCATGGCAACGGCGGTAACCGTGGTCGTCGTCCAGAGCGCAACGAAGGTTAACCAACCTTTAGCTTAGACGCTCTAGTCTAGACACTGAATTTAAAAGCCGAGCATCATGCTCGGCTTTTTTGTGCCTATTCGTTTCTCTTTCCGATCGCATCGCTTGCAGTTAACCCCCCATCTCACGCCAAAATTGATATCCCTTTAGGCCAACATTAAAAGTGAACGCCCCCGATTCTTTACGAAGGGGGTAAAGCACTCTCTTTAGCGCCGTGAACGTACCTGTATCGCGTTGTAAGGCTATACTTAAATGACGTGCTACAAGCTAGGGGCCAAACGAGTGAAAGCTGTTTAAATTGCCGGGAGGTGGTTTATTAGGAGGAAGGCTGAGGTCATGTTTAGTGGAGGTAGGTATCGGAACTTCGCTGGTTCAACTCAATAGCGGTGACGTTTTGAACAACACGCCAAATTGACTAAATCTAGCTAAAAATAATTTTAGCAGTCGTTTGCGTCACTTGTTTATTTACTTTCTTATTCAACTATTTTTTAATTTTGCTCTAGAAATAAATAAATTAATGACTAAGATCAACTTAATTGTGTTCATTTGGTGATTTTTTCAAAACAAAAGTTGAAAGATTCAAAAATTATTGAATAATGGGCTTAACTAAAATTGAAGTAAACGCTTCATCTAATTCGTACTGAAACAGGATCCATATCCAATGTCTAATTCGTTTGTTCTGGTTATTAACTCGGGTAGTTCATCCCTTAAATTTGCTGTAATCGATTCTGTTTCTGGTGAAGCAGTATTAAGTGGCCTAGGGGAGTGTTTTGGTCTTGAAGATGCTCGTATGAGCTGGAAATACCAAGGCGAGAAAACTGAAATTGCTATTCAGGGTGAAGGTAGCCACCACAAGATTGCTATTGGCAAATTGGTAGGCCTGATGGAAGACCTTGGTTTCACGGCAGATATCGTGGCTATCGGTCACCGTATCGTTCACGGTGGTGAGAAGTTCACTCAAACGGTTCGTATTACTGAAGAAGTAACGAACGAGATTGAAAGCCTATCTGATCTTGCTCCACTTCATAACCCAGCTGGTGCTATCGGCATCCGCGCTGCGATTGAAGCTTTCCCTTCTTTGCCTCAGTTCGCTGTATTCGATACAGCTTTCCACCAAACAATGCCACAACGCGCATTTACTGGTGCTATTGCTAAAGAGCTATACACAGACTTCGGTGTACGTCGTTACGGTTTCCACGGTACTAGCCACTACTTCGTAAGCCGTGAAGCTGCGAAGATGCTAAACAAGCCTGTTGAAGAATCTAGCTTCATCTCTGTTCACCTAGGTAACGGCGCATCGGTATGTGCTATCAAAGATGGTAACAGTGTTGATACATCAATGGGCTTCACACCACTTTCTGGCCTTATGATGGGTACACGTTGTGGTGACTTAGACCCAGGTATCATCGAATACCTTCTTAAGAAAGGTTGGTCACAAGAGCAAGTCTTCAACTCTCTTAACAAGGAGTCTGGTTTCCTAGGCGTGTCTGGTCTAACGAGCGATGCTCGTGGCATTTTAGAAGCTATGGAAGAGGGTCATGAAGGCGCTAAGCTGGCTTTCGAAGTATTCACATACCGCGTAGCTAAATACGTTGCTTCTTACCTTGCAACACTAGATTCTCTAGACGGCATCATCTTCACAGGTGGCATCGGTGAGAACTCTCTACCAATCCGTCGTGAGATCCTTAAAAACCTTAAGATCCTAGGTTTTGTTGAAGATGTTGCTGGTAACGAATCTGCTCGCTTTGGCGCTGAAGGCATCATCGCTAAGTCTGAGATGCTAGATGCAGTAGCAATGGTTATCCCAACTAATGAAGAGTTTGTGATTGCTCAGCAGTCGGTAGAACTTCTGTAATTTAGCTTAAAACCAAATATTGAAAAGCGAGCCCTAGTGGCTCGCTTTTTTTGCTTTGCAGCTAGAGAGCAGGGGGATTAAATCCGGCTACTTAGCTTCAGTAACTGCTTTATTCTTGTGTAACGAATCGCTCTGCTGCCTTTAGGCCCATTTGGTAACCGGCTTCAAGCTTGTCTTTATCTGTGGTTAATCGTCCCACAGCGAAGCCATCATCAGGAACGATAACCTTAATCGTGCAATCATGAGGTGGGTTCTCGATAAATTCTAAGGTTTGATTGTATTGCTCTGCACGAGTGATCATGGCCTCAGCCAGTTGAGGTGTCTCTTTCATCAGGCGACGTAATAGCCAAGGTGCTTTAGGTGGGCGCTTTTTGTAACCCTGCTTTTGCGAGAGGATCACTGTGATCTGCTTCGCGCCCTGTTTATAAGCCTCAATCACTGGAATTGAATCGACCACACCGCCGTCTATCATTTTTCGACCATTTACTCTCAGAGGCGTGCGGTAGGCCATAGGGACAGAGCAGGAAGCTTTGAGGAGTTCTTCTAGGTTATCTTTTTCACCCTGCGTGTAAAGCGGTTCACCGGTTTCAACATCCGTGGTCACGACTTGAAAGGGAAGCGGTTGTTTATCAAAGGCTTCCATATCGTATGGATAGTGCTGTGCGATATGATCCCAAAGCCAGTCGAGGTCAAGTAAGTGTCCACCTTTGGCAAACTTTTTGAAGTTAATAAATTCAGGTTGGCATGAGTAGTCAGAGATAATCGTATAGGTTCGGCCGCGTTGGTTAGACAACCAAGAGGCTAAGTTGGTTGAGCCCGCAGAGACGCCGATGCAGAAATCGAACGGGTTGTATTGGTGGTCGATAAAGCCGTCTAACACGCCAGCAGCAAAGATGCCACGCATTGCGCCACCTTCCACAACTAGGGCATGTTTTGATTCTAGAGTCATTTGATTATGGGCTCCCTAATTCTTATAGATGCATATCCTTTCACTGTTATTAATACTAGATAAATGGTCGGATGTGTAGGCTAACCATTATTTTACAGGGTAGTGAATTACGTTATGGAACATCGCATTGTCTTCACCGAGGTTCTTATATCCGTGCTTTTGGTTAGCATTAAAGCGAACGGCTTGCCCTGCTTGTAATGTTTGCCATTCACCATCAAAAAGCACGGCCATCTCTCCTGAGATACATAATATGTGCTCGGTAACGCCAGTGTTATGCGGGTAGGATTCATGTTGATAGCCAGGTGCGAGGGTTAGCTCGAAGATCTCAAACCCTAATGCTTCCTCAAAAGGAAATAATAAGCTGACGAAGAAACCAACGTTATATTCCTCACGCCTTAACTCGTTTGCATCTCTGAATAAACTCGTCAGCTCATTGTTCGAACTTTCTGTGATGAAACTGGAAAATGACACTTCAAACCCAGATGCGATCTGCCAGAGCTTAGCGACGGTTGGGCTGGACTCCCCACGTTCAATTTGACCTAACATCGCTTTACTTACGCCTGTCGCTTTTGCTGCTTTATCTAGGCTCCAGCCCTTTTCTTGGCGTAGGCGTTTTAAGTTAGTGCCGACTTTAATTTCTGTTTGCATACTTTTTCTACAAGATTTTTTCTATAAATAGCTTGTGCGTTATAGCGCACAAGTGCTAGGTTTAGCTTATGGACGTTATAACGCACATAGGAACAAAATAACATGACTAAGCTAAAATTTTCCCACGTTAGTACGGGCTTTATTGCTGTATTTATTGGGTATGCAAGTGCTGCAGCGATTATTTACCAGGCTGCGATGAGTGCCGGAGCAACTCAAGAGCAGGTTGCGTCATGGTTCTGGGCGTTGGGAATTGGTATGGGGGCAACCACGATATTGCTCTCTTTCTACTACAAGAAACCGGTTGTGACGGCTTGGTCGACACCGGGAGCAGCACTGTTGATTACTTCGCTTGAAGGTCTGACGATGAATCAGGCAGTTGCTGTATTCCTGTTTAGTTCGTTGTTGATCACGCTAGTCGGTATGGCTGGGATATTTGAGAAAGTACTGAAACAGATACCCACGTCGATTGCATCGGCTATGCTAGCGGGGATTTTATTGCAGTTCGGTTTGGGCTTGTTTACATCGTTAATGGAAGAAGTTCAGATAGTGGCGGTGATGCTTGCTGTGTTTATCTTGGCTAAGTCGAGGTTAGGAAACTTGTTGATCCCAAGTATTTTCGTCATTGCTTTGGTGATGTGCGTTGGTTTTGGAAAGCTCGATGTCAGTCAAGTCACGCTAGGTTTAACGACACCGGTATTCATCATGCCTGATTTCGAATTCTTTTCTTTGCTTAGTGTTGGTATCCCATTGTTTATCGTGACGATGGCTTCGCAGAACTTACCGGGGTTTGCGGTGCTAAAAGCAAACGGGTACCAAGTGGATTCATCGAAGATCATCACTACCACGGGTGTGACAGGGTTACTATTAGCGCCGCTCGGGGGCTTTGCGTATAACCTTGCGGCAATCACCGGAGCGATCTGTATGGGCCCCAATGCCGATGACGATCCCAAAACGCGTTATATGGCGGGAATCTCGATGGGCGTGTTTTATTTGTTAGCTGGAGTGATGGGGATGTCATTTGTGTCTTTGTTTAGCGCAGTTCCTTCAGCGGTAGTCATCGCTGTCGCGGGGTTAGCGGTGATGCCTACATTGATGAACTGTTTAGCTGTTTCCATGGCAGACAACCACTACAGAGAGCCTGCGTTGTTTACGTTCTTATTTACAGCTTCTGGTACGAATTTATTGGGTATCGGAAGTGCGTTCTGGGGGCTTTGTATTGGTTTACTTTGTTGCTGGTTACACAATTACAAAGTCAGAACGAATGGGGACAATAGAGCTTCACAAGCTCAGTCATAGTGATGCTTGATGAAAGGCGCTAGTGAGCGATGGTTTACTAGCGCCTTTTTGTTTACGAGGTATTACCTAGATGACAGCTCGTTTTTGGATGAGATTAAGTTCCAAAGCTTTATCTTGGTTTCCTCGAAGCTTAAAAGTAGTGAAATATAGGTGGCTCATGCATCAAAAAGTTCTGGTGAGAAATGTTCCACGCATATGCTCCTGCTAAGGTGAATACAAGATAATCACCGATGTCGATGTACTCAATGTTTTGGTTTCGAGCGAGTACGTCTTTTGGTGTACACAACTGACCAACTAAATTGGCAGTAGTGTGGTGTATTGGGTTCGAAATGTTTGAGTGCTGCTGATTGTGGACGACAGCAAAAGGGTGATCATGGCTTTGTGCTGCTGGTGTACGGAAATGATGCGTGCCGCCACGAGCAATAACAAAGTTTTCGCCAAGATTCTGTTTGATGTCTAACACTTCCATCACATAGTAGCCGCAAGGAGCTGAGATATAGCGTCCACACTCAAAGCGCAGTTTCCAATCTTGCATATGTTCTTCAGCGATCAAGAATTCTAATTTGTCGCAAAATTCTATCCACGGGAAATGTTGGCTAGGATCTTGGTAATTGATCCCCATGCCTCCACCGAGGTTAATAATGAGTTCTTCAAGAGAGTATAGTTCTCTCCACTGTTTAACCACCTGGAAGTAACGTTGAACGAGTGCTAAGTGACGACCAACATCGAGTTGATGAGACATCAGGTGAAAGTGGAAGCCTTTCAACTCTATTAGCGGGAAATCACGTAGATACATGATGGCGTTATCCAATTCAGCTTCATCGAAACCAAATGGAGTCGGTTTTCCGCCCATGGCTAGCTTGCTGAGCGTGATGTCACCAATATCGATATTCATGCGCAGAAAGATGGAAGCAGGTCGATTCAACTTTTGTGTCAAAGCTCCGATACGCTGTAGTTCTGTAATACTTTCGACATGGATGGCACCGACATCAAGTTGTATCGCTTGTTCTAATTCACTTGGCATTTTCCCTGGGCCACCAAAGATCAGTGGTTTATTAAGCAGTTGCTGTTGAAGGTGGCTAAGTTCGCCGCCAGATGCCGCTTCAAACCCATCAACGTAAGGCGCCAAGGTTCTCAAGATAGGCGCAGAAGGGTTGGCCTTTGCGGCATAAAACAACTCTACGTTTTTGGGTAATACATGGCGCATCTGCTTGATGTGCTGTTCAAGCGCATTTAGGTCATACAGGTAAGCACACAATGGCTGACTTTGCTGCTTCGCGAGCTGTTTTACTTCTTGCTCGATGTACGGGGGAAGCTGAGTTGGCTTAGTCATGACACTCTCCTGTGTTTTGAATCGCCCATGGTGTCGCAATTAGTGTGTACCCCGACTCTTTGTCGGCATTTTGCATCAAGCGAGTGGTGAAGTTGTTCTTACTTGGGAAGAAGCCGCCATCAAGTAACGCAACTAACTCTGGTTGCTTGCCATTGATTGACTGCCAACGAACAATGGATTCTTTCAATAATTCCCACAATATAACTTCGAGTTTGGTGTCTCCCTCAGCAATAAAGAATATGGCCTCACTAATGTTGTTAATAAAGGTGCAGTAACCGATACGATTCCAGCCTTGCTCTCGGCTGTAGTAAACCGATTGTCGGGCTCGCTCTGAAAGCTGTTGTAATGTCTCTGAAGGCCAAAACTCAGGTAACAATTTTGTACCTTCTAAATCACGAATCCACACGCAGCATGGCATACCTTTTTCGAAACCAATCAGCGTGTTTTGTAGATGAGGTTCAAATGCGACCCCGTGTTTGAAGTAATAGTTAAACACGCCTGGAATCAAGCAATGCAAGTAGCGCTCAAACCACAAGGTAGCGACACTCTTATATTGGCTTTGTGTAGCTTTCGCTTTTTGTTTTATCTGGGTAGCTATACAACTGTTTCCTTCACGATCATAAGCAAACAGCGAACCTGCCAACGTCGGTTGTAGAATGTCGGTTTCACTAAGTGAGAAGTTTTCACGATACAAAATGCCAAATGATTCTCGAGCTTTTATGATGTCGTCAGGCTCCTGCCCTGCGATAGATTCTAGATTGAGTGTTGTTGCGTACGGCTCACTCATCACTTTGAATATGGGGTTGCGTAGCTGTTCGCTCTCTTTTATCGAACGTAGAATAGAAGTTAACTGTACGGCACTGTCGAGTTCATACCATGCGTTTTTGCGAACACAGTTGGTCAAACGTACATTGATGGAAAACTTAGCAAACCATTCCATATCTGGGTGATAAAGAGTGCGCACGGAGGAAGTGGGTAACAGTTTGTCTCCACCTAAGCCTAATGGTGTAATTTTGCCTTGTTCAATCGCGCGTTGAACTGCTGGGTTTTGTAGAAGTGTGTAGCTTTCCCATGGGTGGCACGGATAAAGTAATTTTGATTCTGAATCACTTTCTCTCGGTGCCAATTGCTCGAGCATCGTTTTTGGTGATGTGCGTGTGTCTGAGTGCAATACATCCAGTAAAGCTGCTTCCACCTCAAACCAGTATAGAGGCACCTTTGCGCCAACTTCCGGGGAGCAAGCCAGTAAGTCATCCATACTTACTCCAGAACGACTTTTTGGTGTTGGGTGAAAAGTGTGTCCCCAGAGCAGTGACTGTTCTGACGCGATAAAGGCATTATGCTGCTGGAGTGGGCTGTCGGTGTTTAGGAATTGCTCGGTTACCAGCAAGCTGTTCTGCATTTGTTTTATCAACTCATGGTTGAACGGGATCATTAACACTTGTTTAAGGTAATTGAGTAACAGTGTTAGGGTTTGAGTTGCGTCTAATTTAGACCAGCCAGCACCAGCCGTTTTCGACCAAGGTGTAGCTGAAAGTTTTACTTTTCCTAGCTTACTGACGTATTCAACAGGCAAGACTAACAAGCCACTCTCTTGCGTCTGATTTTGCTGAGGTAGATGTATTGCCACACGTTGTTTGGCCGTAAAGTTTCTTTTTAATGTCTGCGGAAGTGATGCTGAGCTGAAGCACCAATCTACTTGCTTGTTCGGTATTGCGTATTCACGCAGATAGCAATTCACTACGCCCATGATGGTATTTAATTGGGCTTTTTCTTGATTGAGCTGAACCTGGCTGTGATTTATTTGCGTCTTGTTTTCAGCTCGGTGCTCAGTTGGAGATGAATGAGTGTTTAACATGTCGATGTCCAAATTTTGAAAGAATGATCATTGCGATAGCAGTACTAAAGCTGATCAAAGTAGAAAGTAAGAAAGGAACCTCAAGCCACCCTAAGCTTGATATAACAGATGCGCTTAACCCTGCTGCAACACCACCCCATTTAGACATGGCATCAAATCGTGAAAATATCTTGCCACTTTGTTGTCGGTCGATTTGGTTGGCTAAGGCTTGATGCAGCCCTTGGTAGCAACAGACCATCCCAAGTCCAAAAACAACTCGCGCGATGATTAGCGTTGTTTGATCGGGTATTAGGTGCATCGCTGTACTGACTGAGAGCAAGCCAAAACCAAGGTACAAAGTAGCAAGTGGATGACGGTGGTTGAGCCTCTCTGAAAACAGATGAACTTTTCCGGCAAAGAGTAAGTAGACACCGTGTGGAAGGGCGTATAAAAAGCCTATCCACGCTTGGTTTGTTACACCGTATTGCTGCACAAAAGGTGAGAAATAGGGGAAGGTGACGACCATCGAAAAAGCAAAGCAGAACTGTGCACCGAACACCCAGTAGAGGTTGTGTAACGGCTTGTGTGTTGTTTGTTCTCTTTGACTCGTTGTTTGGTCTTTTGCTTCTTTCTCTACATCTGATTTCACTAAGTTATCAGCAGGGAGCGTTAGCGTGATTGCCAATGCTAACAAGGGCAAGGCAGACAACCACAGATACGCATTGAGCGGACTCGTGTCTGATAATGTCCAACCTAGGCCGATGGGCGCGACAATCAATGCCAAACGAGCAGAAAGCTGGGTCTTATTCAGTGAGGTACCGAGGGTCTTTGCGTCTTTAATTTGACTTGATAGGTAGCTATTAGAGGCGGCCATGGTGCCGCCAAAGGTTCCTTGAACAATAAGACCAAACACAAACATTGTCAGATTGTCTGCCAAACCACACAGAGCAAACCCTGCAGCAAGCCCTAGTTGTGCTCGTATCAGAGAGCGACGTCTGCCAAATTTATCAGCAAACTGCCCCCAAAATCGTGCAGCTACCGCGGTACAAAAGGTTGGCAAAATAAATAAAATGCCTGCCCAATCTGAATCGATATGTGCGCCAAGTGTCGGTAATACCATAGGTAAAAACAGAGGCATGCCTAAGGCTGCGAATGCCGCTATGAAGTGGCAGAGCAGCACACAATAAATGAGTTTGGTCATGGTGGATTAGTTCACGCTCTGTTTGATGGACTCTAAGTAAGCGTGTTGTGCTTCTTCACTGGTAAGTAGTAAGAAGTTCGGAGCCGATAACCCATAAAATTTGTTTATATCGCTAGCACCGGAGGCTTCTTTCGAGAGCAAACTGCCTGAGCTTAATAAATACTTGGCGTATAGATTCGGTGATTCAAATAGCAACTCATTGGCAAGTGAAACGTCATGACCTTGATTGCGAAGTTGCTCTAGCTGTAGTGAAAGGCTAGTTGCCACTATTTTGTAAAGGTCAGCCGATGGCGCAATAGCTTGTGCGGCCATTGCTTCAACAATCGCTGCAATATCAAGCTGTAACGTGATGGTCGTGAACATCTGACCAAGAGCCAGCTCATCGTCTACTTTAATGCGTTGATCCAGCAATTGATCGCACTTAACCGGTGAGAGGTGTTCGAAGTTTTTAAATCGCTCAGGCCAAATCCGCGCTGCATCATTGTCCTTCATCGCTAAGGTCATTTTTCCCTGAGCATCGAACGCTATAATGGCGTTCTGTTGGTTGGACTCCAATGCAATGCCGTATTGAAGCCACAATGTCAGATGCACTTTTGAAAGCAGATCAACGTAATCCTTAAACCAAGCTAACGTGTCATTGTGATAATACTGTTCGGCGAGGTGCTCTAAGAACAAGCGGTCATCGGGCATTGGGCTAGCAAGTGCGGCAACGGGAACGAGTGCTTTATCTTGCGAATGGTTCAATGGATATTCACGCACGATGTAAGCGAAGCTCTTGTCATCTCCTACGTGTCCACCGTGTTTCTCATTGCAATGAAATAGCGTGCCTTGTAAGTCGGCATCATTTTGCTCTAAGTGCGTTAATAGGCGTTCAAACCAGTGTCCATCATAAAGAGTTGAAGGCTTGATTAAGCGAATGTTTTTGGTACCTAGAGAACGCATGATAAGCGGTACTTTGATGTGAATATGTGGTGCAGAATTCACGACAACGGTGCGTACCGATAGTGTAGGTGTAACATCAAGGTATGGAGTAGGGGCCTCAATAATACCTTCTGGAAGAGACTCAAGGCTTTGCAGTGTTAAAGGGTGTGCTGGGAATAAATGATGACTCAGAGCAAAGTCGCCCGGTAGACCCACTTGCTCCATGGTTGGCCAGCATGATGGCTGCGAACTGGTCAAAGTGACGAGTGACTTATCAATCGCTAGCCAACGCAGAGCAAAGCTTTGTGCAAACTCTGGCGCATATTTCTCGAGATCTGTATCACTCAAACCAAATTTTGCGCGAGCGGTTGGATAATAAGGGTGATCAAGGTAAGACGCGATTTGATCAGCGCGCAGTAATTTTTGGTTCCAATGCTTCAGCTGAGAAATCGGCTGCATTAATGAGTCTGAGTGTTGCTGGAAAGCGTTATCACATAGTGCCTTGTGCTCCTCTGCACATTCAAGTTCTTGCAAGTAACCGTTTAACAATGGATAAGAGCTTTCATGTGCACACGTTTTTAGTAATTGAATCCAATCATGATAGTCATTCTGAAGTTCAAACTGGCCCTTTTTCTCGATTAACCAACCACTACCATCTACCCCATTTGGAGAACCGTATACCCAGCGCTGCATGTAGTAACTTGGAGTGACGGGTAGGTAAAGCGTGAAATCAGAATGGGAAAAGATAGCCCATACTTGTTCACCTGGGTAATTCGAACTAGTAAGGTTAGCAGGCGCTCTGGCTGTGAACTGACTTTTAGACACTAAGCCAAATAAGTCTTCACGAAGGCACGTATCGATGAGTCGCTGAGTTAGGTATGAAGCGTTGACATTCATGCGGTCACCTCATTATTTGGTGTTAGATCGAATCGAGAAACGGTGTGTTGAAGAGCAGCATCTAGCGTCTGTCCTGAAGGCGACGCTATAGAAATTCGCGCTAAGTAATCTTTGTTTGAAAAGCTTTGTAGGAAGGTATCCCCCGGGTGTTTGAGTACCTGCTGCTGCGTGACAATATCGCCATCTTGATGAATGAAAGACGTTGATGTCCCCTCGATGACACCACTCTGCTTTGCCACAACATAGTGGACACTTGCACTACCGGCTATTTGGAATGAAGGGTCTAGCTTGCTGCCGAGGTGTAGGCTTAAGATGGTGCTGAACCACTTTCCTCCACTTAGATTGTCGAGTAGGAACTCACGACCATCTCCAATACTGCGATAGTTAATTTCAACTAATACAGGGCCTGACTCTGTGATAATGAATTCACTGTGGCAAACACCGAAGCCTACGCCAAATGCCTGCAACTGTCTGACACACTCATTCTTGAATTGAGTGCTGTTGTCGCCATTCCAAGTCGCAGCAGTTTCAATAAAGAATGGAGGCTCAGAGAGTTCCACATCAAACCCACCAAGTGCAGCTAAGTTTTCTCCGTCTCCCAAGGTTTCTAGGGTGATCAGTGGGCCCTGCAAAAAATCTTCAACCAAGATTGGGTTCGTCGGGTGTTTCTGCCAAAAGCGTTCGCAATAATTTTCAAGCTCAGTTCTAGAGTTACAACGCTGGACGTCTATGCTTGCCACGCCCTCTTTGGGTTTGGCGACGACAGGAAACGTAAAGTTCAACGTAGAGCCAGTGTCCTGATAGAGCAATTCACTTCGCACATTGGGTAAAGATTTTTCACTCAAAACTTGGCGAGTGAGGTGCTTGTTCTTTGCCTGTAACGTTACGGTCCAATCTTTTGCTGGTAAATCAAAGAATTGTGCACAGATAGCGGTAGAGGTTTGCAAGTGATCACTGTTACTAAAAATAGCGCTAGGTTTCAGGTTTTTTTCTGTGATGGTTTCGATAAGTTCAAGTGGATTAAACACATCACATTCAAGAATTGCGTCTGGGCTAAAACGCTCGTCATCGTTACTCAATTTTAGGTGGCTGAGCTTGTGATCTGTGATCAGAATGACGTTAAGCCCCATCGCTTTTGCTGTCGGTACGAAGCCGTGAGTGACTGCGTCATTGACGACGTGACTCACAATAATAATCGTAGATTTCATTGGGCTTTCCTAATTTATAAAACGTTGTTGTTACCTGCTCACAACTTGCATTCAAGTGGCCTTTTTCTTGTTTTTAGGGAAGGCTTTTTTCTATGTTATTGTTTTTATTGGCAATGCTATTAATAGTGCAGTTGCATATTGCTGGGCAAATATAGATCAAAAAATATTTATTGCAAACATAAATGATATTTGTTTTCATTCGCGTCGTGGTGAATTTATAAATTAAAACGGAATTAGAAAATGGATATTAGATTGAACTTATCTCCTCTTGCTCTCGCGATTGGAGGTGCATTGGCGGTGGCGGCTGGCATGCAAAATGCGGTGGCAGAGGAACAAGCCCAAGTGGATGAAACGCTGCAAATTATTGGTCACCAATACGAAGGGTATGCCGAGCATATGCCTCAGTCAGGAACTAAGACTGATGTCGAATGGCTGGACGTACCGCAAGCGGTATCTGTGGTCACGAAGACAGAAATGGAAGACCGAGGCGCGGTACGTTTAGTGGATGCGCTCGATGGTGTAGCTGGAGTAAATAATACTCTAGGAGAAGGCAGTCGAGACCAATTCGTTATCCGTGGTTTTGACTCACTCAATGACATGTATCGTGATGGTATGCGTGATGATGGGACCTTGCAGTCATATCGAAGCCTCGCAAACATTGAGCGTGTTGAAGTCGTCAAAGGACCGGCTGGTGCACTTTATGGTCGAGGCTCTGCTGGCGGTATTATCAATTTAGTTACTAAGCGCGCAAGCGGTGATAACTTCACCAATGTAAATGGTAGTGTGGGCAGCAACAGCCAGTTTGTCGGACAAGTTGATAGTTCTATGGCTTTTTCAGACAAGGTTAATGGCCGTATCAATGTGGAGCATCGTCAAGCCGATTCTTATGTCGATCATGTTGATTCTAACGATTTCTTTATTGCTCCAACGATTCGAGTGATGCCTTCTGATGGACACACTATTGATCTCGATGTTGAATATGCTCACCAAGAATTAGTGCCTTATCGTGGTGTTCCATCCAAAAATGGTAAACCAGTCGATGTTTCTGAAAGTACTTTTTACGGCGGTACCAACGATTACCAAGAGTCGGATAGCATTCGTGTTGGCGTTAATTACGAGTGGCTTTTGAACAGTGAGTGGTCATGGACCAACCGTGCTGCATACAATCATATCGAGCTAGAACAAAAGGGCACGCGTCAAGGAACGGTAACAGGGGATCAAGTCTCTCAAACCGTGAACAACTTCGGCTACGACCCACGTACCACGACGACCTTGCAATCGGAACTCGTTTGGGAAACCGATTCTAATCAAATGATGATTGGTGCCGACTACAATCAAATCAATATCGACCTTACGCTTGCAAGCGATAAAACTCTACCTCCAAAAGATATATACAACCCTGTTGCTGGGCCAACACCTGATCCGGGTTTTAAACCGTTCCGTGATAACACCACAACGACCACTGGTGTTTACATTCAAGATGTTTATACCTTTGGCGACCTATCAGTAATAGGTAACGTACGTTACGACTCAATGGAACTGGAACAACAAAAGGCAGGATCAGCTAAAGAGCACTTAGATGATAACAAGGTGAGCTACCGTGGTGGCTTGGTTTACCGAATCAATAATGACACGTCGGTCTACGCAAGCTTAGCTCGTTCGTGGCAATTACCTTACTCAGGTATTTATATCAATCCGAAGCTAGCGGAGTTCTTCCGTACCGATCTAAAGGAAGTCGGTGCAAAAGCTTACCTTTTAGATAACGCTCTGATGCTCAATGCAGCAGTATTCCAAATTGATCAAGAACAGCCTGAAACCAACACTAACGGGGATGTTGTCAACAAGATTGAAGCGCGTCACCAAGGTATTGAATTGGAAGCTCGCGGCCAGATTTCTGAGCAATGGGATATTTCGATTGGCTATAGCTTCCTCGATGCTGAAGACAAAGAGACAGGCAAGAAGCCGAACGACGTGTCTGATCACTTGTTCTCACTGTGGAGTACCTACCAGCTAGACGACAACTGGCGTTTAGGTGGCGGTGTGAAATATGTCGGCGATCGCTATGCGGGTAATGACGAAGCTGTCGCATTGGGAGATTACACCACGGTTGATTTGATGGCGGCGTACACCACTGGTCGTCACAAAGTCCAAGCAAATGCTTACAACGTGCTGAACGAGAAATACATTCTCGGAGCAACCAATGGTACGTCTGGTACCAACCAGATTGGCTACGGTGCACCAGCTGAATTTATGCTCAGCTACGGCTACCAGTTCTAAATGCCAACTCAGCTTCAAACAGTTGTGTTTGCTAGCAAATAGCAAACAGTTTTGGCCTTAATTTCAGGCCGTTTAGCCCAAAAGGTCAAAGGACACATCGAATCGATAACGGTGCCTTTGACCTTAACCTGCCTTTTTAGGAGATTTTCATGCCTTACCAGAACTTGGATGGTAACCCCTGTACTCAATCGCACAAAAAGTTGCGTCTAAGTGCTCTATCAATGGCCATCGCTTCCGTGACGTCCATGGGCGCATTTGCCGCATCTGAGCCTCAAACAACGACCATGGAGACGGTTGTTGTTACCGGTAGTTTGATCGGCAACTCAGAGCTCGAGGATGTAAAAGAGTATCCTGGCGCTCGTACCGTTTTGACCAATGAACAGATTAAAAAAACGGGTGCGCTTTCGATTGATTCAGCGTTTCAAAGTGTACCGGGTATTAAAGTTCAAGATGAAACGGGCACAGGTGTTCTGCCTAACATCTCAGTTCGTGGTTTAAAGGCAAGTCGAAGTGGTCATGCTCAGTTTCTAATGGATGGTGTGCCGCTCACTCTAGCGCCTTATGGTCATACTGGACAATCTATTTTCCCAGCGACGCTTTCTATGCTTGATCGTATTGATATTGTGCGTGGTGGTGCGGCGGTTCAATACGGACCAAACAACGTGGGTGGTGTGATCAACTTGGTGACCAAGCCTATTCCTCACCAATGGCAAACGGAAATCAGTAATCGCTTGACTGTTTTTGAAGATGGCGATACCCCGTTGAACGATATTTATCTGCGAACTGGTGGTTGGCTGAATGATACGCTGGCACTTCAAGTGGAAGGTAACTTCTTAAAAGGAGAAAGCTTCCGTGAGCATTCAGACACAGACGTCAAAAACTTCCAAGCGAAGTTGCAGTGGTTACTGAGTGATACTCAAGAACTGCAAGCTTTTGTGCAGCGATATGATGCCGATACGCAAATGCCGGGCGCTTTATCGCCAGAAGATTACGAAAATGATCGTACCCAATCCAAGCGCCCTTATGATGAGTACCAAGGCAAATCGACGCGTTGGAGTTTAAAGTATTTACATGATTTGAATATTGCGGATAGTGCAGAGCTAGAAATACTGACCTTTGGCCATCGTTCTGAGCGTCTATTCCAATGGGGATTTAATAGTGCCGATGGTCATTGGGCTGATCCAGCACTTCCGTCGACCGATATTCGTACGTCACCACGTGAATTTAAGGTGTATGGGATAGAGCCGAAACTCGCGATCTATGTTGACGGCAATACAGTGACCCAAAACGTAATTGTTGGGGCACGCTACGTCAACGAAGATATCGATTACAAGCTTACTCAAACGCCGATCGCTGGTGGTGTAACAACAACGCCACGTGATTGGCACTTAGATACCGACGCTTTTGCTGGCTATATCAGTAATGAAATTGGTTTGTTTAATGATGTGTTAAAGGTAACACCAGGCATTCGCTATGAATCAATTGATATGGCATATAGTGATTTAGGTGAAGGAAAGAAAAAAAATAATAAGGTGACTGAGTGGTTGCCTGGTTTAACGATTGCATACCATCTTACTGGGCAATGGATAGGTTACACCAATGCACAGAAATCGTTGCGTGCCCCTCAAATATCCAACATTAAACTTCATGGTGAAGAGGGCAGTGAACTCGCATGGAACTATGAGTTGGGTGCTCGCTACAACCAAGAGTCAACCAGTTTCAATGTGGCGCTATACCGAATCGATTTTAAAGACCAGCTTCAATGGCAAAGTGCGACCCAAACTTTTGACAACATTGGTAAAACACTTCACCAAGGTATTGAGCTTTCTGGCCGTTACACGCTGGAATCTCTTCAGGCTCTGAGCTTAGGGGCGGGCTATAACTACCTAGACGCAACGATTGAAGAAGACGGTGCAAACAAGGGCAATCAACTGCCTTACACATCAACACATCAATTTAGCTGGGATGCGACTTACTCATTTAGCAAGCTAGATACCACCTTGTCTGGCTACTACTTCAGCGAGTCATACTCTGACAATGCGAACACGAGTAACGAGGATGCTAGCGGGGCGACGGGCAAAGTTCCAGCCTATATGGTTTGGAACTTCAATTTGGGCTCCGATCTATACAAGGATGAGAGTAGCAAACTGCGCATGAACTTTGCGGTCAACAACTTGTTTGATGAGGACTATTACTTCCGAGGCATTGATACCAGCCCTGTTGGTCGCTATCCGGCGCCAGGGCGATCTTATACCTTGGATCTGAATTACCAGTTCTAATCAGTAATTTATTGAAAATTATAACGAATAAAAGTCGCCAATACACTTGGCGACTTTCACGGTTCTAGCGTTAGAGGATAATTTAATATGGGAAACGACTCTCAACCAGTTTCGACGAATACATTACGCCCAATGAATAGATTATGGTTAAGTCTTGCTGCATTGGTGATGTGCTTAATCTCATTTTCGAGTTTGGCCAAAACAAGGATGGTCCAAGATGAGCAAGGTCAGTTTGAGATTAACACCACGCCACAACGTATCGTTGTACTGGAATTCTCATTTGTTGATGCATTAGCCGCGGTAGGCGTTTCTCCTGTGGGTGTGGCTGACGACAATGACTCAACACGAGTGATTCCAGCGGTAAGAGCGTTGGTTGACCCTTGGCAGTCTGTTGGTATGCGCTCTCAACCTAGCCTAGAAGCGATTGCCGTTCTCAAGCCCGATTTGATCATCGCAGATGCGGAACGCCATCGAGCTGTGTATCAAGATCTACAACGAATTGCACCTACTTTGCTATTAAAAAGCCGAGGCGAAACTTATCAAGAAAACTTGGAATCAGCGCTCAAAATTGGTGTTGCTCTTGATAAACAATCAGATATGGAGCAGCGAATTCAACAACATCATCAAGCGATGCTCGAGTTTAAGAGCCACTTTTCTCTAAAGCAAACCGTCCAGTTTGCTGTCGTTTCGGATAAAGGCATGTGGCTTCATGGTCCAGCATCTTATGCAGGAGGAGTACTGACCACATTAGGAATT
The DNA here is from genome assembly GCF_013114525.1 of Vibrio sp. T3Y01. Lineage (NCBI taxonomy): Bacteria > Pseudomonadati > Pseudomonadota > Gammaproteobacteria > Vibrionales > Vibrionaceae > Vibrio > Vibrio sp. T3Y01. The sequence goes on from NZ_VTXJ01000001.1 coordinate 330,888, forward strand.
GCGAGCCCGATTGAAGAACTCACTGAAAAAGCGTATTTGCCAACAAGCTTTGAGTTGCTGCTAAAAACCAATCCGGACTGGCTGCTATTGGGCGCTTACTCGCATCCTAATGTGGTCAACGATTGGGAGAAAAATCCGCTATTCGACCTAATGACTTCAGCAAAAAATAGGCAAGTTGTTGAAGTGTCGCCAGCACTTTGGTCATTAAACCGAGGCATGCTAGCGGCTGAACAGATGGCGAAAAATCTAGAGCAGATCTTGGAACGATCATGAGAACGATATCGATATCTAGCGGAATGCGAAACCTGCCAATATTACCGTGGCGAGTCACTGTATTTACGTTGTCAGTGTTGTGCTTGATGCTATCTGGCTATGCGGCTTCTATGCTGGGATGGTCTAACTTTTCTCTAACCCTAAGTGACTTAGTTGACTATTGGTTTGCGTTTGATACGAGCAATATGACTCATCAAATTTTGGCGACTCTGAGAGCGCCAAGAGCCTATGCTGGGTTATTGATTGGAGCGAGTTTAGCGGTTGCGGGCTTATTGATGCAGGGCTTAACAAGAAACCCACTCGCATCTCCTTCTATTCTTGGTATTAATTCTGGCGCTGCCTGTTTTATGGCTTTAGCTGCCATAGGCGTGCCTGTTGTCAGTGAACTAAATCCCATTCTTAATGCTGTTATCGGTGCCTCGTTAAGTGGCGGTGCTGTGATGATCCTCGGTGGTTTTTTTTCCGCACGTTCTCACCCGTTGCGCTTGGTTTTAGCGGGCATCGCCATTACGGCACTACTGATTGGGTTGACTCGAGCAGCATTGATTCTTGCCGACGATATGGCTTATAGCGTGCTGCATTGGCTTACAGGCTCATTATCTACCGTGGATGATGAACAATGGCGAATGTTGTGGCCGCCCATAATTGTTGGGCTAGGGTTAGCTATTAGCTTGGCGCGCAACCTTAATTTACTGGCGCTTGGTGAGGAGGTTGCGGTTGGGCTAGGCAGCAACATCCGGCTTACGCGATTCATTTGTAGTGTGACCATTGTTTTGCTGGCGGGCGCGAGTGTCGCTATTGCCGGGCCTATTGGCTTTGTCGGATTGTTAATTCCCCACTTAGTTCGTCCTATGGTTGGGCATAATTACCATGTGTTAATTCCCGTTTCCGCGATGGCAGGTGCCGCATTGGTATCTTGGTCAGACGCGTTGTCACGAGCGATTGCTTTCCCGACAGAAACGCCAGTGGGTGTCATTACCGCTTTATTGGGCACACCTTGTTTTGTTCTCATAGCTACGAGGAAGTCTTAATGCATCATAATGCGAAGGTATTGTTGTTACTTGGGCTGCTTATGCTGATGGCCTTTTCTGGCTTGTTTGTTGGGGCAGCATCACTTTCTATTTCTCAAGTGATGGAACATCTGATTGCTTTCTCTAGTGACGATTTTGTTATCCAACAGTATCGGTTGCCACGTATGTTACTCGCAATCAGTGTCGGTGCAGGGTTAGGGCTTTCAGGCGTGTTAGTACAAGGTGTAATACGAAACCCTCTGGCGTCTCCTGACTTGATGGGAATTAGCGCCGGAGCAGGCCTTGCTGCAACAGCGAGTTTGGTTTGGTTTCCGAATGCGCCGGTGAGTTTGCTTCCTATATTTGCGATGTTTGGTGGTGTTTTTGCAGCTGGATTGATTGCCTTATTGGCATGGTGGTCCCAGCCAACACCGGCCAAACTGGCATTGATTGGTATTGCAGTGAGTGCGTTTCTGGCCAGTTGTATCGATTTCTTACTCGTCACTAACCCTATCGAGATCAATACCGCTATGGTATGGCTCACTGGTAGCCTTTGGGGTAGGAACTGGCAGCAAGTCCCATTTATCTGGGGGGCGTTGGTTTTACTATTACCAATGGCATTATGGCTTGCTTGGCGATTAGATGTATTGGGACTGGGTCAGGAAAGTGCCACTACCTTGGGTATCAAACCAAAACAGATTCAGATTCTCGCGTTGTTGGCCGCTGTATTACTTGCAAGTGTCAGCGTGTCAGTAGCCGGGACAATCAGTTTCGTCGGGCTATTGGCGCCTCACTTAGCGCGTTTATTGTTTGGGCATAATCATAAGTTGCTAATCCCTGCGTCTGCTTTATTAGGGGCCATTTTAGTCACCTGCGCAGATGCACTCGCACGAGGTTTGAGTCCTCCAATAGAACTGCCTGCTGGAGTGCTGACGTCAGTGATTGGCGCACCTTATTTCATTTTTCTTCTTTATCGTTATCGAGGTTGGTAACCATGCTAAAAACGCAGAACCTTTCCGTCGCGTACGGCAAACAGACGATCATCCCAAACCTCACGGTTTCAATCCCTAAAGGGAAAATTACCGCACTAATTGGTCCTAATGGATGCGGTAAATCCACTTTGTTAAAAACCTTGGTAAGAATCAATAAACCAATGTCGGGGGAGGTGTTGTTTGAAGGTAAACCATTATCGAGTTATGGCGATAAGTCGCTTGCACGTTCTTTGTCGCTTCTGCCACAAATCCTTGTTAGTCCTGAAGGTATTACTGTTAGAAAATTGGTTGAGTATGGACGTTCTCCTTATGTATCTCACTGGGGAAAGTTAGGAAAAGACGATCAAACCATTGTTGAGCAAGCGATGCGTGATACAGGCGTACTTGAATATGCTGATAAGCCAGTAGAATCCTTATCAGGGGGACAAAGGCAGAGAGCGTGGATCGCTATGGTGATAGCACAAGATACGGACATCGTTATGCTTGATGAGCCAACCACGTATTTAGATATGTCGCATCAGGTGGAGTTAATGAATTTGATGCAACAAATGAACGCCAAAGGTAAAACGGTGGTAGTGGTACTACACGATCTAAATCAAGCGTGTCGTTACTGCGATCATTTGGTGGTGTTAGAGCAGGGTAGTGTTGTGGCAGAAGGCTCGCCCGACGAGGTGATGACAGAGGCGTTACTTGATGATGTGTTTGACCTAAATGCGAAAGTATTCCGCGATCCGATTTCGAATACGCCGATGTGTGTAGCGATTTAGGTAGTGATTGTTTGAAGCAATTATTGACCGACAGCTAGCTATTCAGTCATTCGGAGTTGTGATTGAGATAGTATTTTGCTAAAAAACGCGCATAATCTCGCTATACAACATTTAAAGAAGATATTACCTATGACTACGTTTCAATACTACTTTCACCAACTGCCTTGTTTTGACTGCAAAAAAACGACAGTAAGCACAGATCTTGGTTGGTTAACGCCAGCGATGAAAGAGGTGGTTTTAGCGCAACTGACTGAAACACTTGCACAAGGTGAGATTACCCCTGACCTTACTGCGAACGTTGTGTGCACTAAAGAAGAAGCTCGCGAGTACCTGCTGTTGAACTTCTTTGGTTATTCAGAAGAAGAGCTTGAAGGTGAAATCGAGGCGGATGATGAGCAAGAAGTCGCTGACGAGATCGCAGAGCTGCTTGAAGACGGTAAAGACACGATTGAGTTCGAACATGAAGTAGCGCTTCAGTGTTGTGCTGATTGCGATATCATCGAAGAGTAACTAAGTATCTTCTAAAGTACGCGAATCGGTTTGCCATGTTTGGTGATAGGCCATTCGCAAAAGGCGCTCGTGAACAATGGTTCGCTAGCGCCTTTTTTGTATCCAGTTTGAAATTCAGCACTAAGATGCTTTGCTGTTGATGACACCTTGTTTATTTAGCTGGGAAAGGATCTCTGTCGTTTTCTCACGGAATAAATCTCTTAGTAGACGAACGGTTGGCGTGATGGATTGACGGCTTGGGCATACCAACCACAGCTCTGTTGGTGTCGGCTCATAGTTGGGCATGATCTTGACTACATCGCCAGACAGCAAATGACTCGACATATCCAAACAAGACTTTATCGCGATGCCTTTTCCTGCAACACACCATCGCCTAACTAGGTCAGCGTCATTGGATGCACGGTTCCCTTTGAGCTTTACTTTGTGGTCTTGGGTGCCGTCGTTAAAGACCCACTCATCCTGTAACATGTCATGGAGTTGATACAGCAGTCCGTTGTGCTCAGCCAAATCACTTGGATGGTCTGGGCTGCCTTTTTCTGCGAGATACTCAGGCGAAGCACATAATATTCTTGGCACATCACAAATTTTGAAGCCGTACATGTTGGCATCAGTTGGTGAACCATAACGCAGCGCCATATCCACAGAATCACGATAAAAGTCGATGTTACTGTCGCTGATGCTCGTTCGAAGTGTCGCTTGAGGGTAATCAAATAGAAACTCATCTAGCCAAGGTATGACGAGGTTTCGCCCTAAATCTGATGAAAGCGCGATTCGAATTTCGCCATCAATGACACCAAGCTCCTCGCGTATATTGAGTTTCGCTTGGTCCAACATTTTCAACGCTTGTTCGCACTCTGGTAAATATCGTTCTCCAGCGGGAGAGAGACGAAGATGACGAGTAGTTCTTACAAAAAGCTCTGCACCGAGTGCCGCTTCAACGCGTTTCACCGCCGCACTTGCCGTTGCTGTCCGCATGTCTAGGTTAGTGGCGGCTGCTGTGATACTGCGAAACTCCGCTACCTTTAAAATTACTTGTAAGTCTTCAAGAAGCATTTCATTTCCCTGTTCTGAGCCGAGAATCGGTTGCTCTGTTTGCCATAAGTTTGGCTTTTTCTAATCTTAGTGTTTTTCTTGCGTACACACACCTTATTATCAAAAATAATTTGATAATAATTCAAACATTAGGCTGTTTATCTAAAGTGAGAAATCTCTAAGATTCAATTATCGAATGTAAGGAGAAGCATCATGTCACTACCATCTACAATGAAAGCCATCGGATTTACTCAGTCGCTAGCGATTACAGAACCAGAAAGCCTGTTTGAATTTGAAACGAGCCTGCCGGAATTAAAAGAGAATGACTTACTGGTAAAAGTGAGTGCGACTTCTATCAACCCTGCAGACGCGAAAATCCGTATTCGTAACGCAAAAGATAAAACACTTGAGCAACCAAAAGTGTTGGGCTACGACGCTGTTGGGGAAGTGGTTGGCAAAGGCACAAACGTTGAAGGCTTCGAGTTAGGCGATCGTGTTTACTATGCGGGTGACGTAACACGCATGGGCGCTAACGCAGAATACCAAGCCGTTGACTATCGCATCACCGCTAAAGCGCCACAAAGCTTAACGGATGAAGCCGCGGTTGTTATGCCGCTTGCAACGCTTACTGCATGGGAAGCGTTATTTGATCGTCTGCGTGTTCGCCCTGAAGAGAAAAAATCTATCCTGATCATTGGCGGTGCTGGTGGTGTTGGTTCCATTACAATTCAGCTTGCGAAGCAATTAACCAACCTTAACGTTATTGCGACAGCGTCAAGACCTGAAACCGAGCAGTGGGTAAAAGACATGGGGGCAGACCACGTAGTGAACCACCGTAACTTAGTTGAATCAGTGCGTGAACAAGGCATCCAGTATGTGGATTACATCTTTAATGTTGCAGACACAAAAGGCCACTGGGACGCGATGGTAGAGTTGATTGCGCCGCAAGGCATGATCAGTTCGATTGTTGAGTTTGACAGTGAGATTGACCTATCGGCACTACAAGGTAAGTCAGTAGGCTTCATTTGGGAGCTCATGTTTACGCGTTCGCTGTTCAACACCGACGATATTCAGAAGCAGCAAGATATCTTGTTCCAAACGGCGAACTTGATTGATGCAGGTCGTATTAAATCTACGCTAACCACAACACTTAATGGTTTGAGTTCAGATACGCTGAAAGAGGCGCATCAACGTATTGAAAGCAGCGCATCGATTGGTAAAACTGCCATCAAATACTAAGTGTTAATGACCTAGAATATAGGCGTTTTGAACCCTTGAGCATTGGTTGAGTCTTGACGCTTGACAAGAAGAGCCCCAGACATTTTTCGCAAAGAAATTGGTGTCTGGGGCTTTGTTCATCTGTGATCTTTCCAATTTATTCGGATGCTTTGAATTGAATCTGAAGCAGTTTTAACTCAAAGGGCAAAGGCTGTTTGTCTGCAATCAAAAAGCCGAACTGTTTGATGTCTTGAGCTTTGAGTTCTGGTGCATTGTTGAGTAATCGGCCTCTAAACACGGCTTGAAAGTCCTCTAGTCTGAACACTTTCTTGAGTTGCTCGCCTTTGATGGTCTCAAAGCTGTGCTTGTAGTTGGTTCTATAGCCGTCTTTCCATGTGGTGAACCTTAACTGGTAGGTGCGTCCATCACCAACAAAGGATAACTCTACGTTGTTAACCGCGGGATTTAACGATTCAAGAGAGCGGTTTATTGAGCTGAATCCACCATTATTTTCTAATGATAGGTCTCCCTTAAATAGGCTCTGCTTGCTATCGTAAATGAGCCCACCTGTTGAAATGCCACCCATTACATTATCGTTGATTGCAGACCATTTCTGGTGTTCGCTTGCTTGCGTGAAATCAATCATCTCTATTCCTGCTGTTGACGTTTCAGACCATAACAAAGAAAGGCTGAGGGTTAACCACAAAGGCGTTATTCGCTTACGCAGTGAAGACGCTGTGAAGTCCGACTCGTTCATGATTTTCTCCATTACTCATTAGTCCGCGCAAGATTCCGTGGCGAGAATTCCTAGACAATGGTCGATGAACTCAGAGTAGTTTGACGCGTTTTCGTACTCAATTTTCAGCGAACCATGAAACATCAGTGTCACGGTGACGCCTTTGTAGCTTAGCCAACAGGTGTAACCATCGTAATCATGCCAAGCTATCATCTCACCAACTTGATATTTGTTGTTCAGTTGTTCCCCGGAAGAGCGAATGAACTCGAATACTCTAAGAAACTCAATGATGGTGATCCTGTTGTCCATGTGTGGCTCCCTCGGTGTGATCGACGATAAACAGCTAAGCACTTGTATTTAAATCGTTACGGTTTGCTTTTAGGTTCCGATCACTAAGAGAGACGCGAGCACTTTTAGATTGTGCTCGCGGTATGGAAGTAGAGAAATGTATCTACTGATGAGCTCCTAAAAGAGCTTCAGATTTATGCTTGATACGAAACACAAAATAGACCATTGACGCTAGAGCAGCGATAAGGTTACCGAGGGCCATGAAAAAGATGACATTGAGAACAGGATTATCGAAAGCGTTAATAAAGAAAGCTCCTGGTAGCCCAACAAAGATCATTGCAAGTCGAAATAGCGGCGGGAGTTGAGAAAAGCCTCTAACTCTTAACCAAGATATAAACACAAGAGCAATACCATCAATTGCGATCACTGCGACTGAGAGTTTTAATGCTTTTACCAATTCATTTGTTGCAGTAGGTGTATAGATCTGAGAAATAGCCTCAGCAAGTAAAATTAACCCAAATGCACTCACGAGGATATAACCGAACATAATCGTGAGCATTGAGTAAGGTTCATTAGAGGATTTGTCCATTTGAGAGAGTGAAATGGACAGAGATATCACCAACCCTACATAGAGCACGGAAAAGCTATTCATAAAGTTGAGGGCAAACCCAAGATACGCAGTATGCTCTTGGTTATAAAGACTGGCAAACGTAAGAACCAAAATTGAAATACCGCCAGTGAAGCAGATACTGGTCAATGCTTCTGTGCGACCAAAATTAACAAGTATTCCGACCTTTTCCTTGTTGAATCGTGGCGTAGCGATGAGCTGATTTTTGAAACCTAGATATATGACAGGTAATAAGGTTAAAACGCGTATTGCTAGTGTCGATATTGATACCGCTACAGAAGCGTTATCTATGTTAGCTATTGCGATATAGTTAAAAGCGATATTCGCTATTGCACTGACTATTGTTACCGCTAGCACTTTTTTCTCTAAGCCTTGTGCTTCTAAAATGTTGCATAATCCAACATAAATAGCCAACGGGAAAATACTAATGGAAAGTATAAAATAACTTTGAGTTGCGTAGTTTGAAGCATCAAAAAATTGGCCCACAAGAAGGCTTATAACAAGTAAAACCACGCCAAGACATATTGAATATCCAAGTATTTCTTGAGCGGTTTGACGAGGTGCCTCTTTGTTCTGTCCAATGACGATATTGATACCAATACTGAGCACGACAGCCAAGATTACGAAAACCTGAGCGACTTGTGAAGCCAAGGTGTAATCTTGCACTGCCAGCATATTTGTGTGTCCTAACATGATCATATCGACCATCGCGAGAGACAGTGCAACAAACCTTGTTGCTGAGATTATTAGGGCTCGCTTAAGGAAAGTTGCGATCATATTAAAGTTCCTGATGATGTAGGGAAGCTGTTATCGTTTTCAAGTATCCAATACATGAAAGTGTGTTGAGGTTGAGTGTGTCTTAAGAACGTGTTTAGTTGACTTGTTTCGTAATAGAAGACTTCACGGGAACTTTCGGCTCGTAGAGATTTATTGCTGCCAAATACACACGAAGGTAGTGAGGTATGACATAGCACGAAGGTTTGATTTGCACTTTTGTCGTTGTATGTCCATTGGGAGCAGGCTAAGAAAATTAATTCCATATGAGCTTCCTTGGTCACGAGTTCATTTAAATCGACTAAATAGTCGTAGAACGATAGTGAGAGTCTCCAGTCCATCTTTTTTTGATGTAGGAAGCACCAGTTAACGAATTCGGTATATAAATGACTTGAGCATAATATTTTATTTTCATTCAAGCTTGGACATCCGCTCAAAATTAAGTTGGATGAAGCATCTATGATGAGAGAGGTATAGAGAGCTTCCCTGTGATTTAAGGGCTTACTAGAAAAGGGAGCAACAACAGAATTTAAGATATTATCCATGGTATTGGCAGCCTCTTACATTATCGATGTCTAGAATCCATTCATGAGCGTTAAAGTTGTCGTCTCTTTCCACAGAGATTGTTTTGATATTATGCTCTTGGGTTAGTTGTTCGAGGTAGTCTAATACCAATTCATCGATACATTGATTGTGGGTATCTACTAAGAACTCTCCTTCAGGCCCATTTTCGAATCCTGCGATATGAAAATGTTCGCATTTTTTGATTAGTTCACGCCAAGCATCTTTTTTTTGACCTGTATTCTTCTCAGCTATAAATGCATTTGAAAGATCATAAAGAAGACCACAGTGAGTTTTAGATAATACTTCCTCAAAAAAGCATATCTGTGTTACCGATTGAGGTATTATCGATGGATAGTTTTCTAGTAGTAATTGACCATTTAAAAGATTTGACCAGTAAGTTAATTTTTCTAGAACCCATTCAGTATCTTTCTCGTAGTCTATTTCTAGCATTTGGGGTAGCGCTTGACCGTTATGATAGAACTTACCAATATGGTCAGAAATATATATAGGATTGAGTTCTACTATTAAGTTGTTTATTATCTCGGCCATTTTTTTCAACTCTAGTTCATCTCTGTGGAGAAACTGAGAGTTCATGATATGAAACGCACAGAGTCGCCCATCAAGGATTTTCTTTATTGAGTTCGTGTCTGTTGTTAAAAAGTTATCTATTAATAGCTCAACAAATTCTATGTCTCTATTATCGAATAACTCCTTCATGCAGGCCAACTCTCTTTGTCCTGACCAGTTAATACCTACTTTCATTGTTGTTTATAATCTACGAATTCTGTAAATGACTGAATAAAATGTATAGAGTTTTTTTCTATTAATGAGTCCATATCATCGATTGAAAGTGCAATTCTCTTATCCACATTGATGACATACTCCATCCACTCATTCAAAAGATCTGAGGGTGTAATATTAAAGAACTCTGATATTTCCTCTATATTTTCTACTTCTTGGGTTAATATCTTTCTTAGATAAGATTGCGCATACATTTGCGCATGCTCTGCTTTACTACTTTGCTTTATAGGTTCATTTAGTAGTTTTTTGAGTATATCGAAGTCTCTGTTGTAGAGCTCTGTTTTATTAGACCAAACATCATCACTGTGCTCGATATTAATAAAAACATTCTTATCTAATAACTCTAACTTTAGGAGTTGCTGGAGTAATTCCCATACAGATGAATGGACTTGTGTGCCGTGACCATCATGTAAAGCTCCATCCTTACCCTCGATAATTCCAGATAAGTGGATCTCGACAACTGAATTCCAATCAATGAAACCAATCATAGAGAGTGGACTTATATTATTGTTACTGCAGTCAATAATTAGGTGGGATAGGTCAATTATCGCTCCAGCACCGGAAGCCTTAACTACACGATTAAAGCTCTTCCAATTTGATATGATTTCATTGACTGAAGAAGAGTAAAAATTTGCATTTTCTAACCAAACCGGTTTTTTTGTTACCTGTTGTACTTTAGTCAAGAAACGAATAGCATTGCTTTCACTGTCATCGTTGTGCTTATAGTGCGATGAAAACCCCAGTTTTCCTATGTTAGTATTTCTATCTCCACATAAGTGAAATCCAAGACTAATAATTCTATTGTCATCTTTTTTGTCAATTAGTTTTTCGTTGATGAATTGATCTTGATAAATCTCAGGTTCAGTGATTGGAGATCTTGATATATGTAATGATAGAGGTGTGGAGCTTATTTTGTTAGATGGTAGATTATTAACAAATAAACTTTGGTATGCCTTGAAACCAAGTTCGATAAGTCTTACGTCGTTAGAAGGGTAGAGTTTCCCTGTTGAAAAGTGATGATTATAACTACAAGCTAAATTCATGAAAATACCTCAATGGCCCTTTATTACTAAAGGGCCATATCAAATTACTTGTTGTAGCTTCCGCAAGTCATTTCTTTGTCTTTAACTTTAACTACTACTTTTTTTTCGCTGTTCATTTTATATATCCTTTATAATTGAATTTGCCTTGTTAATAAGACGAAAATCAATTTAATATTTGCAAGGTTACTTTTCAACATTATTGAAACTATAAATTAACAAAATGGTTAAAAGTTTGATCGTCACCAGAGTTATTTGCGCTATAAATTTACTGTATTATCAATATAGCTTTGTTGACTTGGAGTTAATTTTAGAATTGTAAATATAATTGGTTTAAACAGTAGCTATATTTGTTTTATCTAATTTAGGATATGCTTCTTTGGTGAAGAGGTTACTTTGAAATTTTCAATGTAATGGATTAGTTTTTACTATAAAAAGTGATCTTCACTCACGATGATAGGTTGGTTTAAATCATAGAGGGTAGTCATGATGGCAAGAGTAGAGAATAGCTGTTTCGATAGTGATAACCATAGTCGCAATTAACGCCTTTCACTTCGTTGTGAAAGGCGTTTGTATTTGAGTCTACTTCACTTTAATTAGTGTACTTGAATCGGTGTGTGCGAAGGTTTTGTCGTAGATCTCTAAGCCAGTGGTTTGAGAGTAAGTCAGCGTGTCGTCTGAGATGCTGATGTTCATTGTGAAGTCTGTGGTAGTTGCGTTGTCTGTCATGTATTCAGACTCAGCGATACCGCGCTTAGACGCGACTAACGTCATTGTGTCGCCAGCAGGGCCTTCCGCGGTGACACATGTGGTGCGTGGCACACAGTAAGAGTTGTAGACGATCTGATTTTCTTGGTCATAGATGAAGTAACCACGTTGATCGTGGAATTTAGAATCGTCAGCCTTTCGGAATACTTCCTGTTTATAGTAAAGCGCAACGAGATATTGGTCGCTGGCGTTGGTTGCATCAGCGGCCACTTCAAATGTCATCACTTCATAAAATGGCGTGACTGCAGGGCCCCCCGCACCCACTTCAGTACCTTCTTGGCCCGGTGATACATCAATACCACCAGTTTCTACGGATTTCCAGGTACCAACTAACTTTGCTAGTGGTCCGAAATCCATACCATCGATTGTGTTGTGATCTGCAAATGCTGGAACCGAGATTACTGCTGCAATACCCAATGCTAATACTTTTTTCACTGTAACTTCCTTATATAGTTATTTGACTTAATTAACAATAAAGGTGATGTGAAACCAGTTTATTAACCCAGATCAGTGTTGCTGGCTAATATGAAAGCGAAGTGTAAGCTGATGTATCAGTCAATAAGGGGATGTTAATACGTTTAAATATTGAACAGGAAACTTGGTTTCTTATCCAAATTTGAGGGAATCTAGTAGGTTTACTTTTCTCTTGAAGTAGAGGCCAGTTATCTGGTTTGAGGTCGTCTAAACTTAAAGTTTGTATTTCAGAAAATATGACAGTTTGGGCTCTAAAAACGTTCTCGAAATAAATGCAAATTAGTGCTTTACCTCAACTTAACTTGAGGTATTAGGATATGCAACGTTGCTTACGAGAATACTTTAAGGAGAGAAGAATGATCCAACTTGAACATGTAAATTTAGTCGTTAAAGACATCCCAGAAATGCTGACTTTCTACAAAGCGGCGTTCCCTCATTGGTATGTTCGTGACGAAGGTAAGGGCGAATGGTCAGGTAAGCCACGTAACTGGTTACACTTCGGAGATGAGTATCAGTATATCGCAATGAGTGATCATGGTGAGGGTGAGAATCGAGATTTAGATGGTCACTCTGTTGGTCTAGCACACTTCGCCTATGTTACCAATAATATCGAAAGCGTAACTCAACGTCTTATCGATGCGGGCTTCCCGATTGCCAAACCCGGCGCTGAAGAACCTTATCGAAAAAATGTCTACTTTGTAGATCCGGCTGGCTTTGAAATCGAGTTCGTTGAATATCTGAGTGATGATCCTAAGCTGAGAAATGCTACAAGTTAGCAGAATCGTTAGGTAGGAAAACTGAAAAAGGCATTGTGGAACACTCCGCAATGCCTTTTTAGATTGATTAGCTAACTATTCTTTCGCTCGGTGTTTTACTTAGCTTTGAACGGCACCAATAGCTGTTTCCCAAACACATTAATAAGCGCGCCAGTGACAATCAGACCACCACCAAGATATGTCCATATTGATGGGAGCTCATTGAAGATCCATACGCCTAACAATGCAGAGAAGACGATTTGAACGTAAGAGTAAGCCGAAGCTTTTCCTGCTGCTTGAGTTTGCATTGCCTTGGTTAAACCGTATTGACCAATTTGAGTGAATACCCCAACCAAAACCAACATCACGGTTAAGAATAGGCTTGGCATTACAAAGTCGTTCCAAATAAGCGCTGTCGATATTGGTAAAGCTACTAATGGGAAGTAGAAGATGATGACTGAGCTATCTTCTGTTTGGCTCAGCTTTCGGACAATCACATAAGCAATTGAGCTACCAAATGCACCAAGCAATGCCACCATAATACTGAATAACGGTAACTCACTACTTGTATTGCTGCTCATGCTTGGTTGTACCATCACCAATAATCCCGCTAGACAGAACGCAATGCAAATCATAGTCGATTTTTGGACGCGTTCTTTGAGGAATAACACGCCAAGTAGGGCAGTAAAAACGGGGTGTACGTACTGTAGAATGGTTGCTTCTGCTAGCGGTAACGTAGTAACTGCGTAGTACACACACATCAGCGCTGCAGTGCCGACTGCACCCCGAACAAACAACAGGGGTTTGTTGTTACCCCAGATAGAAATGCCTTTTCGTTTTACGTCGATATAGCTAATGATCAAAGACACTAACGCCCTTGCTGCAACGATCTCAAATACAGGTATGCCATAGTTGCTGATGTATTTCACACAGGCTGACATCAGTGCGAACCCAAAAGCGGAGAGGAGCATGAATCGAACCCCAACAGGGATCATTGAAAAAGAGAAAGAAGGCATAAAAATATCAATCGGTTGAGGGAGAAGGAATGATAGCTTAGTTTAGGAGACCCGACCAAAGCCTTTGTCTTTTTCTCGTCAACTTGATTCAATTCATTCTGATTTCCACTCTTTGCGTATACGAGAACAACACCGCAAAACGCCTCGCATAATATCGGTTATAGCTCAATTTTATAAAATCAACATCAACAGAAGGTGACGCTAATTCAACTCTGATTTATCGGTCGTTTAAATTACCTCTATCGCTCATATCATTCTTGTGAATTTATAATGAGAGATATGTTCTATGAAACCAATAAATACCTTACTCATATCCACACTCGCGCTTTGCTCTTTTAGTTCAGCGACTTATGCCGATACCATTTTGCATGCATTTAACTGGAAATATTCAGATGTGACAGCCAATGCTAATAAAATCGCCGAAGCTGGTTACAAGAAAGTACTGGTTGCTCCGGCAATGAAATCTAGTGGGACACAGTGGTGGGCGCGTTATCAACCACAAGATCTACGCACGATTGATTCTCCATTGGGGAATAAACAAGATTTAGCGGCAATGATTGCTGCGCTGAAAAGTGTCGGTGTTGATGTTTACGCGGATGTTGTACTTAACCACATGGCGAATGAAAGCTGGAAGCGAAGTGACTTGAACTACCCTGGTACAGAAGTGCTAAACGAGTATGCCAGCCGCTCAAGCTACTATGCTGACCAGACTCTCTTTGGCAACTTGGCGCAAGGTTTTGTTTCGGCCAATGATTTTCATGCCGCAGGCTGTATTACAGACTGGAACGATCCGGGTCATGTTCAATACTGGCGTTTGTGTGGTGCTGATGGCGATACCGGGCTACCCGATCTCGACCCAAACAACTGGGTAGTGTCACAGCAACGTTTGTATTTGAAGGCGCTAAAAGAGATGGGTATCAAGGGCTTCCGCATTGATGCGGTGAAACACATGAGCCAGTACCAAATCGATCAAGTATTTACGCCTGAAATCACATCGAACATGCATGTGTTTGGTGAGGTGATTACCAGTGGTGGGGCAGGGAACAGCGGCTATGAGTCTTTCTTAGCCCCTTACTTAAACAACACCAACCACTCAGCGTACGATTTCCCGTTGTTTGCTTCTATTCGAGTAGCTTTTTCTATGGGAGGCGGATTAAACCAATTGCACGATCCACAAGCTTACGGTCAAGCATTGGATGATAGCCGTGCCATTACCTTTACTATCACACATGACATTCCAACCAACGACGGCTTCCGTTACCAAATTATGGACCCGCAAGATGAGCAGCTTGCTTATGCGTATATCCTTGGTAAAGATGGCGGCACGCCGCTGATCTACAGTGATGATCTTCCTGATTCTGAAGACAAGGATAATGGTCGTTGGGGTAATGTGTGGAACAGTTCGATAATGAAAAACATGTTGAGCTTCCATAATGCGATGCAAGGCAAAACAATGACCATGATTTCAAGTGACCAGTGCACCTTGTTGTTCAAGCGTGGCAAAGAAGGGGTCGTTGGGATAAATAAGTGTGGAGAGACGCGTGGTGTGACCGTTGATACTTACCAACACGAGTTCAATTGGCATGTTCAATACAAAGACGTACTAAGCAGCGCGACAGAAACCATTTCTTCTCGCTACCATACGTTTAACCTGCCACCACGCAGTGCGCGTATGTTTAAGTTGTAAGTGCTGTCGAGTTAAGCCACTTAGTCCATTAAACGAAGAGCGATGACTTCATTAGTATAAGCCGCAGCACATGTTGCGGCTTATTCACTTGGAGTAAGCTTGTGTCTAGTGCTGGTCTTCAATCACTCCTGACCAATGATTTTGCTGGGAGAGTGACTTAAGTAGCTCGATCTCGTTTTTGGTCTCTTGTTTAAGCCATTCAATCAGATCGTTGATTACCGCAGAGTGGGTGCGCTGGTGGATGAAATAGGTCCACGCACTGTTCTGGATCTTGGCATTCTCTGGGCAATATAAGAAACCGCGCTGCAGATCTTGCAAAACCAAAAGTAAATCCGTCACCGTGACGCCTTCACCAGATAAGCACGCACTGAGTGCCATATCCAAAGACAAGAAACTGGTATTTCTGACGGGCTTTTTCGGTGGCGATTCAACATCGGCTAGCCATACTTTCCAATCATGATGATCTAAGGTTGGGTGCAGCCTCGGCATGGTTAAGATCGAATCGAGGTCGGTATCTTGCTTAGTCAAACCAGCAGCATTCGTTAAGCTTGAAGAGCAGACTGGCGCCATGAACTCTTCACGCAAGAAAGTGATGTCAGGCGCGTTGTCATAGCGTTTTTTGAATCGAGTGTGGAAGATCAACAGGTCGTATTCGCTGCTGTTGATCGCTTCATCTTCTTCAATCACAGGAACGATCACGATCTCGTAATCTGGGTAACGCTCGTTTAATTCACGAACTTTGGAGATCAACACGCGCGTAGCGAAGCTCAAGGTTGCCTTTATCACTATGCGCTTCTGCTTCGGTTCTCTCCAGGAAGCGATAACCGATTCGATATTGCCGTAGCTTTCTCGCAAAGCGACATACAAATCATGACCTTGTACCGTTAATTCAATGGCTCGATGCTTACGAATGATCAGCGATGCGTTCAGCTCATCTTCAAGCTGTTTGATCTGACGGCTGATTGCACTCTGTGTCACGTTGAGCTCATCGGCGGCAAGTGTAAAGCTCATCAGTCTCGCTGCCGCTTCAAAGGCTTTTAAGCCATTATGTGAGGAAGGCAGACTAGGATATGGGGTCATAATTCGTTCGCATGAGTTTTTGGAATGTTAGAGTCGCAAATTTATCAATTGAACGCTAGTCCCATCGATCGTATTTTGGGCGAAATTAACTGAGGCGCTCATGAAAAAAATACTGACTCTTGCATTCCCTTTGATCATTTCACAGCTGATATCCATGGCTTTAGTCCTTACTGATGTTTGGATGATGTCGCGAATCAGCGTGTCAGCCCTTGCTGCTGGTGGCTTAGGCGCCTCTATCTACTTTTTTATCTTCATTATTGCGAGCAGTACAGTTGGTTGTGTGGCAAACCTGATCGCTATTGCTTATGGTCAACGAGTCGCTCGCCCTGAATTTGGTAATAGCCAAATTAGGTTGGCTGTGAAAGGCGCAACCATGCTGGCGTTTGTACTTAGTGCACTCTTAATGACAAGCTTCTGGTTAGCACCTTTGGTGTTAGAAGCTGCCAAGCAACCACAGGAAGTGATTACCTTAGCGATGGAGTATGTGCACGCTCTAAAATGGGTGATGTTGCCTTCGCTTATTTTATTGGTGCTGCGCGGCTTAACCAGTGCGTTTGGTAGTGTGCGCTCTATTCTAGTGATGTCGATTATCACTGTGATCTTAAATGTGCCAGTGAGTTACTTCCTCACGTTCCAGTTAGATATGGGCTTAACAGGCTTGGGCTTAGGTACGGCTATTGCGGCATTTATGGTGATGATTGGATACACGGTTTGGGTATTCAAGCGTGACGAATTCAAACAATTTGCTCCTTGGCTACACACAGAAGAGTACTCCCTTAAGTTGATGAGCCCTTTGCTATTGATGGGTTTACCTATCGCGATTGCAGCGTTGCTTGAGCATGGTTTGATTTATGGTGGCACCTTGATGGCAGGAACCATTAGTATCGCTTCTCTAGCGCTGCACCAAATCTTACTGCAATGCTTGAGTTTTACTTGGAACTTCAATTTCGGATTCTCGCAAGCTGCGGCAATTTTGGTTGGTCGGGATTACGGAGCGGGCAACTATGAAGGAATTAAACGAACCTCGATTCAAAGCTTCATATTAGTGTCGGTGTTGAGTGTTGCGTTGTCGGCTGTCTTTATCTTATGGCCGGAAATGATAGCTTCTATCTTCAAGCTGGATGATGGCACAGGAGCAATGACATCGCTATTGGCCTCTGTTATCTGGGTTGTTGCACTCTGCTTTATTGTTGATGCTTGGCAGTTGTTAGCAATCAACCTGCTAAGAGGGATGAAGATTGTCTCTATGCCAACGGTGATGACGGCAATTGGTTACTGGGTATTTGGCCTGCCTGCTGCTTGGTACTTGATGCCAAAATTCGAGCTAGCAGGGATCTGGGGTGGGATCGGCGTTGGTTTAGGTGTGACAGGTATTCTATTGCTCATTCATTTGATGGTCGTGCTTAATAAGAACAGCAAGGCTCCTGATGTAGGTTGTTCTGCTTATTCTTAAGCTTTTTAGTAATACGTTACTCATAATAGAAAGCCACAGATTAAAACTGTGGCTTTTGTTTGTCTAAATTGACTCTCGGGGGAAGGAGTCAATATCAGGGTTAGGGGCAGTTAGTTTCTACCAGGCTACTTTCCACCAGAGAGCGCAGACTTCATCATGGTTTTGAACTGCTCTTTTTGCTCTTCAGTTAACACGTTGTAGATGTTGTTCTTAAGACGCATCTCTTGCATCACCATCGACTTCTCGGTCGCTTGAACCGTATCAATGACCTTTTCCATCTCAGCTTCATTGAAGTCAGGCTGAGTCACTAGGGCGACCTGCTTTTTCTTAAGTTCTATCGCGCTATTCATATCAATCTTTGTTCGATCAGATTGATAGTCTTCAATAAGAGAGATGACTTCCGCATGTTGCTCTTCACTTAGGTTTAAAGAAGCAATAACCATTTGCAATGGGCTCACTGCTGGTTGTGGCGGTTGTTGTGGTGATGAAGCACTCACAAACGGAGCGGTAACGAGTAAAGCTGAAGCAGTTAATACACAAAGCGACTTTTTCAGTGATTTCATTGAGTTTCTCCTGTTAGTGGAAACATGAGTATAGGTGAGTAAGCTGAACTCGATATGAACATGTTGTTCAGTTTAATTTGCCGAGTTCATTGCGTTCACTTACTTGCGCTCGTCTAAGCACAGAGCGACTTAGACCTTGGTCTTACAGAAACCGAGCTAAAAGGTGACTAGAATGATTTGAGTCGCTCACCGTTATATCAAGGAATATACAAATGGAAGTTGGATTGTTCTGGGCTGAGAAGGGAATGTTAGTACTTGGTGCACTGTTTGTCTTAACGAGTGTGATGCAGTATGGAAAACGCAGTAGTGATTGGAAAGGTGTGATCACTATGTTTTATAAACGGATTCCAATGAGCGTTGAAGAGTATAAGTGGTATCGCTTGGGCATTGCATTATTGGTGTTTGCGGTGATCATTCGCTTCGCGCTGCTTATCCTATGGCCGAGCTATCAGCTGTAAGCCGTCGTCATTGCGTAAGGTCATCAAAACTTAACCATCAGTATTGAGCTTTAATAAACGTCGTTGTTAAGGCTCTCACTTCATAAAATAATGCTGTTATGTTCACTAAAGATAGTTGTTATAGCCCTTGTAGCATATTGTTTTTTAAGAAAAATCACTCAAAATAATCGCTCACCTGTCCGTCTTATCATTCTTATTAATAATCGACATATAAATCTATTCACCCCGTACCTGATACCATAATGATCTGTTACACTCGTCCGAATTAGCTTTGATTTATCAGTGGTGCATTTATGTCGTTCCCAGTCCTTATATGTGATGATTCTGCGTTAGCACGGAAGCAGATGGCTCGATCACTGCCTAGTTCTCTAAATGCAGATATAACTTTTGCTGTTCATGGGCTTAACGCACTTGAAGAGCTAGCTCAAAACCAGTTTAAACTGATGTTTCTTGATCTCACCATGCCGGAATTAGATGGCTATGGCACATTGGAAGAGATGCAACGTTTAGGTGACACCACACCCGTTGTGGTTGTTTCTGGTGATATCCAACCAAAAGCGCAGCAGAAGGTCATGGACCTTGGTGCTAAAGCGTTTTTGAAAAAGCCGATTGATAAAGAAGCGTTAAAAGCGATTTTACGTGAGCATGTTGAGCCACCAAAACAGCCTCAACTTATTACGCCAGCACCGCTAGAGTTACCGATTCTGCGCCGACGTGACATCTATATGGAAGTTGCGAACGTTGCGATAGGTCGAGCAGCAGATGCATTGGCGCGTCATTTCAATGTATTCGTTCACTTACCATTGCCGAACGTAAACATCTTCGAAGTGAGCGAATTGCACATGGCACTTCGTGACTTGGCTGACAACGACCAAGTATCGGGTGTTTGCCAAGGCTTCAGTGGAGAAGGTATTGCCGGTGAAGCGCTCGTCTTGTTAAGTGACTCGAGTGTGAGCGATCTTAAAAAGCTCATGAAGGTTCCGACTGAAAGTGAAGAGCTGGAAGAGTTAGAACTGCTGATGGATGTATCTAACATCCTTGTGGGCTCTTTCCTGAATGGGTTAGGGGAGCAATCTGAGGTTCGATTCTTCCAAAGCTCTCCGGTTCTGCTAGGTCAACATATCTCAATTGACTCTGTTATCGAAAACACGAGTGGTTCGTTCAAGAAGACCATGACCTTTGAAGTCAGTTACAACATTGATGGCACTTCTATTCGCTGTGATCTTCTGTTTATGTTTGTTGATGAGTCTCTGCCTCTTTTAGACAACAAATTAGCCTACCTAATGGAGGAATTTTAATATGCTGAATCTTCCTGCTGAATTTGAACAGTTTCACTGGATGGTAGACATGGTTCAAAACGTCGATATGGGGCTGGTGGTCATCAATCGAGATTTTGAGGTGCAAGTGTGGAACGGTTTCATGACGCACCATAGTGGTAAGCAATCGCACGACGCTATTGGCAAGTCGATCTTTGAACTGTTTCCTGAAATCCCAGAAGAGTGGTTTAGGCTTAAAACAAAACCGGTTTATGACTTAGGCTGTCGTAGCTTTATTACGTGGCAACAAAGACCTTATCTGTTTAAGTGTCGCAACGTGAGGCCAGTAACTCAGCAAGCGGACTTTATGTATCAGAACGTCACGCTTAACCCAATGCGTTCTCCAACTGGACAAGTGACATCATTGTTCTTGTCTATTCAGGATGCGACTGCAGAAGCTCTAATGTCTCAGAAAAAGGCTTAGCGTACCTTAAGGTGAAAATTGAATCGCCTTAGAAGAGCACTCTGAAAACTAAATAAAAATGGCCAAGGTTAATCCCCTTGGCCATTTTTGTATCTGATGATGTAGCAATGATTTCAAACTACAGAAGGCGTTTTGTGTTCGTTAACTTTAGTCGACTTGCTACTTAGCTCTATCAACAGCGGTTTGTGCCCATTGGAATCTCATAAGTAAGCACATCAAACCTGCCATATTTTGTCGATTTCATTCCGCTCATCCAAGTTTCGGACGTACTAATCGAGCTTGCCTTTATACTTTATAAATTTTAGAGGTAATGAAAGAGGGCTGAGATTGGCTCACGAAGTGAAAAAAGTCAGAAAAAAATGAAATTATTTAAGAAAAAATGCATTTTTTGATTAAAGAAAAGTGTGATTTTTATGTGATTAAAGGGCACTTTTTTCACAAATTTGCCTTATCGAAGGTTTTTTAGACGAATTTGAAAGGAAAACGTTTGCGCAATAAACCGACAGCGTTTGCGCGAATGTGTTGTTAAGTTCTTAATTGCTAAGAATTTAGTTGAAAACTAGGGGCGGGAGCTTTTACCAGATATGGAATCTTTGAGAGGATAGCACAAAAAAAAATGAAATATCAGACTTGCTGTTAGTAAATCACAGCCTATAATGCTGAAAACCGGAGCGTCTGCCAACGCTCCGGTTTTTTTGTGTCCGAAACTCAGTAAAGCGTCTGCCAACGCTTACCGAAAACGCACGACACGTAATATGATTACAGGACAAATTATCATGCGTATCGAACAAGAACTTAAGTTAGGCTTCAAAGATGTATTATTCCGCCCAAAGCGTTCTACTCTTAAAAGTCGTTCTCAAGTTGAATTAACCCGCGAGTTTACATTCAAGCATAGCGGTCGTCAATGGTCTGGTGTACCAGTAATCGCAGCGAACATGGATTCGGTAGCAAGTTTCGAAATGGCAGCGGCTCTAGCAGAGCACGGTGTAATGACTGCAGTACACAAGCACTACACAGTAGAGCAGTGGGCTGAGTTCGCAAAAACAGCAGACAAGAAAACGCTGAACAACGTATTTGTTTCAACAGGTACATCTGAAGCTGAGTTTGAGAAAACTAAGCAAATCATGGCGCTTAGCGACGAATTCGTATTTATCTGTATTGATATCGCTAACGGCTACTCAGAGCACCTAGTTGAGTACGTGCAAAAAGTACGTGCAGAATTCCCGAACAAAGTCATCTCTGCTGGTAACGTTGTAACGGGTGACATGGTTGAAGAGCTAATCCTAGCAGGTGCTGACATCGTTAAAGTTGGTATCGGCCCAGGTTCAGTTTGTACTACACGTGTTAAAACTGGTGTAGGTTACCCTCAACTTTCTGCAATCATCGAGTGTGGTGATGCTGCTCACGGCCTTGGTGGCATGATCATCGGTGACGGTGGCTGTTCATGTGCGGGTGACGTATCTAAAGCGTTCGGCGGCGGTGCTGACTTCGTAATGCTAGGCGGTATGCTAGCAGGTCACGAAGAGTCAGGCGGTGAAGTTGTTGAGCAAGACGGCAAGCAGTTCATGAAGTTCTACGGCATGTCTTCACAGTCGGCTATGGACAAGCACTCAGGTGGTGTTGCTAAGTACCGTGCTGCAGAAGGTAAAACTGTTTTACTTCCGTTCCGTGGTTCAGTTCACAACACAATTTCTGACATCCTTGGTGGTGTACGTTCAACTTGTACATACGTAGGCGCAGCAAAGCTGAAAGAGCTAACTAAGCGTACGACTTTCATCCGTGTACAAGAGCAAGAGAACAACGTATTCGGTAAAGAGTAATCTGAACGAATTCGAATAGTTTGAAAATCAAGAGCCGCTTTTTAGCGGCTCTTTTTTGTTTATTCAGCTTTAATGCCAAAGTAACTATCTTGAAGTAAATATGGGGTACACATTGCCGGAGCTTGCATTGGTTGGTTCATAGATTGGAAATTGATCGTACGGTTTAGCGGGTCGTCTTTAGGTTTTGAGACTAATGGCATAGACCCAATATTTGTCGTGTCATCGAACAGGTTATGGTAGATGTTTGTGTAGGTACTTTTGTTATCGGATTCATAATAAAAGAATGCATCTTCTTCTGAACGTGAGAATGTAACGTTTTCTAGAGTTAGCCCGTTGATGCGTGAGTCAGCTATCTTATCGACTATGCTGGTTTTCCCATTGTCCCCAGTAGGTTCACCGATAACTGTTATATCAGCTAGTGTAACGTTCGTTAAGGTTGACCTGGATACATTCCTACTAAGCAGAGATAGCGGCGATGACGAGTGGCGGCTTACAAATGCATTCAAAAGCTCTAGGTTGTTAATACTAGAGCGAGAAATACGTGAAGAGAGTAAGTCTTTAATGGCTGCCAATTTTACCCCCACAAGATCAATTGAGACATCTGTAAGCTCTTTGTTATCAAGTGAATAAAACAGCTGGTTGAATGGTGCACCTGTGGTTTCTATGTTTATGAATTTGACGTTTCGCCAATGGTCATCGATGTCAAACAAGTGATCAAAGCTGTTTTCATTATGGATAGAAGTGTTTTTAAATGTGATGTTATTTAAATTTGCCTTGGTTAATTTATATCCTCTTTCACTTTTGAAGTTCAGGTTCGTGATGGCATGGCCATTACCATTAATTACTCCCGATAGGCTTTCAACTAAGGTCGGGGCACTTGTACAATCTAGATTATCGACAATATCGATGTACAGTGGTCTGTTTTTTTCATTGTATATGTCTACTAGCTGATCACAGCTAGTTACAGAATAGTAGCTGTGAGCAAATAGCGTTGGTGAAAAGAGTACTGGTATAGAGGCAGTTAAGAGTGGTAATAAACGTCGCACGTAAATGATTCCTTTAGTTTTTTGTGGAGCATGCGAAGTTAGTTAGTCTTTCGGATGTATGCAATATAATCATATGAATTAGGTTGCACATATCACAAATATGAATGAATTGTCGATTCAAGTGTTTGGTGTCTAATCGTAGAAGCTGAACCTGAATGAGCTAAGATACGATTAGTAATACCGAATACTAATCGTAGCTTATCAAACAGTCTGGATCAGTTTGCTAACAAGCTTTCCTTCATTCCGATTTCACAACCTACAAATGTCGATTCGGATAGTTCTACATGCAAGTAATAGCGCTCCGGTTGGTTCATCGCCTGTAGGAAAGTGCCAATGCACCTATCTAAACGTTGTGGTTTCTCGTAAGCGCTTTGTCGCCACTCGATGCGAATTCTCTGCCCCGTGTACTTTTCAACGCCACTCAGGCTATGTTGCTCACCACCGAGTTTGAAAGCGGTGACTTGATCAAATAAGAATAATTCGCTGGCTGAAGCTGTGTTGAGCGATAGTAGTGCTAATAATGCGAGTTTAATTTTCATTGGGAGTAGCTCTTTAAAATAACGTTAAGTTGCGCAGTTTTAGATTTTATCTTTCACTTATGGTGTGAGAGATAAAATTAGTCATTAATAAATTAGAAATCTTAGATGTTAAATTTAATGGTGGTGATACCTTAATTTAATTGGAGGTTAATATAAGCATGGTTTCAACTTTATCAATGTTTAATTTGATATCCTTTATTTTAATTTCAGTTATTTGGAATGTGAAAGAGATAAATAAAGGTCTATATCTATAGTTTTAACTTTAATTAACACTATCATTAGTTAATTATGGCTCACAGTGTTTTGTATATTTATTGTTTTAATTGTATTTTATTCTTCTTGTATAGTTGATTGTAATCACAGATGGATTTTTTATTTTTTAATTCATGCTTTACTGGGTTGAACTTTTTATCAGGATAAAAGATATTCTCGCCAAAATATGAAGGAAGTAAATAATGAAGAATATCACCCCACTAGTAATGTTATTAATTTCAGCGAGCGCTGCGAGTGAAACCTATATTGTTAGCCCGAATACAAAGCACGGGCTCCCAACCCTGACTGAAGAACCTAATCTGTATCAAGCACCTAGTTTTGACTTTTTCGACTTTAGTGAGGGGTATTTGGCACAGAGGGCTGAAGCCAGTGCCTTGTTACCAATAGCGCTTAATAGCATAGATAGAGTGTGTATTAGTACTACCTTTAGCGAGATAGATAGAGAGGAGCGTTACCCGCAATCCGGTGTTTTGGTCTATACGTATGCGACAAATGCTCAAGGTAAAAAAACGCACAACACTACTATCGGTGACAGAATACCGTTGGCAGAATTATCGCAGCATTGTTTGGACGAATCATCATGGGTTTATGATAATTGGTTGGCAGACAAACGTATCGACTTTACCCCTTATAGCTCAGCGTTCGCATTGATTGAAAATGTCGATGTCGTGGTTGAAGGAGACTTATCTTTGTCTCAAGATCCTGTCGAGTTTGTTGAGCAGTATTTTGATTTCATCACAAAGGTCGGTTTTAACCAGTCTGCAAGTTTCTATCATACGGATGCCATTAGAGAACTCAAATCAATCATTATGGAAGGCCTTCAAAATGGAAATCAGAACGTTCTTGATATCGTGAATATTGCCTTTGGTACCGGAGCTGCTAGAGAAGACATCGCGGTTATGGATGATAAAGTCTTTATGAATACTTTCCTAAATATTCGCAAGATTACTCAAGGCTCCAATATTGCTAAATTATCTTCCTTCACTGTAATTAATGACTTTGATTACCAAGGTCAAAAGTATATTACGGTCGAGAAAAAAGAGCAGTTCGGGGACCGAATCACTACTCAATATGAAATTATTACACTTAAGAGTGAAGGTGAATATTGGATGCTTAATATGTCTGGTGACATAAAAGCTCTTCTTGGTATGTAAGTGCTTTGCTTTTAAGTTCGTGAATTTAAAAAAACACTAATATATAAAGGAAAGTAACAATGAATGCTCGAGTATTATTGACGTCTTTAATTTCATTTATTTCACTACAAGCTGCGGCTTATGACGTGTCATATGTCGCTCGACAGATTCAATGTGGTTAACTGATGGCACATTTAAGAGTTTGTATTACTCCACGTCTACGTCACGATTGCTGATTGACTTTGTTTCTGAGAATGAGATACGCGGTAAGATGAGAGACCGATATTTAACGGGTTCTGGAGAGATTAACTTTGTGGCGAGACCTCAATAGTAAGCCGATTCAGCGTATATGAATTGAACAAAAAAGAGCGGCACGTTAGGCGCTCTTTTTTGTTTGAGTGGTACTTTTGGAATTGGAGGCTACGTAGGGCCTCGTCATTTGCGCTTAGTGATGTTGTTGAGCTCAGTTATTTTGCATAGTTTGAAGGAAACAGCGCTCGCTTCGCTTCTTCATCACGTTCGGTTTTAAACTCAATGTCTTTACCAATCTCGCGGGCACGCAGTGCGGCAGGGCGAGTGTTGATGGCGTTAAACCAGCGCTTCAAGTTCGGGTAAGGTTCTAAGCCTTCTTCACCAAGCACGACAGGCGCTTTATCAATCCAGCCCCATGCGGCTACATCGACAATGGTGTACTCATTCCCGACGATAAATTCACGTCCTTCCATATGTTTTTCTAGCACTTCGTAATGACGCTGCGCTTCACGCAGGTAACGGTTTACCGCGTAGTCTAGGCCTGCTGGTGCGGCATGGCGGAAGTGAACCGATTGGCCAGAGTATGGGCCAAGGCCACTCGCAATAAACATCATCCAAGAGAGCAGCTCAGCTCTGTCTTCTGGCTGACCACCAAGCTTGCCTGTTTTCTCTGAGAGATACAGAAGGATAGCGTTCGAATCGAACACGCGTTGTCCTTCGTTTTCAATGGCGGGTGTTTTTCCGTTCGGGTTGATTAAGCGATATTCCGGCGTGTGTTGTTCGCCTTTTAAGGTATCAACTGGAACGAGTTCAAAATCTAGGCCTGTCTCTTCTAGAAACAGAGCGATCTTCATTGGGTTTGGGGTTTGGTGAAAATAGAATTTAAGCATGGGTAACTCCTTGTATTGGTAATTCATTAAAACACCGCTTGAACGATCGTTCAATAATTGATTTTAATTTCTCTGTGAATCTTCAATTTTGTATTTGAAGCCCATGTGTTTAGAACTTCGTTCTCAGAGAGAAATTCAAAATCGATTTATCGTTTAAGATAGGCTATAAGTTGTTGAATAAGTGAGCATTAAAGAGAGGCTTAGACCTATTTCTAATGTGGATTCCGGATCTCTCGCTGATGAATTTTAGAGGGGTTAGAGGGCGTAGAGCTTGCAGTTATATATTTCAAAATAATGAGTAATTTCTTTTCAAAATCAGAGTTTTCTTAATCATTAGACTTACTGAGAGGTTCGAAATCGTGATCTGCTGCCACACCTTATGCAACAAATGAATATTAACCTTAGAGATTCTGGTGTGGTTCACAGTTTTTTAATTTTGGGGACTTACATTGGGGGACAAATCTGATGTGAACACTTATCTACACAGGATACCCTCATGAAAAAGAACATTCTCGCCCTCGCTCTTGGTGGCATGCTGGCCTTTGGCGCAACCCCATTTTCGTTTGCTGCTAACGATGGCGCAGTTCAAGCTTCTGCGGATTACGCGCAGTTAGTAACGAAGCGACAAGTGGTCGACCAATTACTTCTCGATGCGTTGCAAGCGTTTAAGTCTCCGGCAAGAATTTCTCACGCCGGTTTCACGGCAAAAATGCCAAGTAACATGGAAATTGTGACTAACCGATTGTTAGAAGCTTACCAGTTAGAACCTTACCGTACCGATTTGCTGATCTCGGCAGCGAATGCTCAGATCTACAACAAGAACGCAGAGCGCGCGATTGAGCTGTTTGAACAAGCGCTGACGGTTGCACCAGACGATGTTGACCTTCACGCTTACCTTGCGGTTTGGCAGCGTTTTGAAGGCAATGAAAGTGAATCCAACAAGCACATGGAGAAGCTAGAAAGCCTGAACAAAGGTAAAGCAGAAGACATCAAACGCATTTTTGCTACGGTTGACCGCGTGTTGGAAACCCCGTTGAAAGAGTCGGCGGACAAAGGTTTATTGGATGAGCACGGTGCCATCGTCACTTTGGGCTACGCGCTTAACCCTGATGGCTCTATGCATGAAATCTTGATTGAACGTCTTGAAACCACATTAGCAATGTCGAAAGCGAACCCAGATGCGATGATCGTGTTAACCGGCGGCGTGCCCAAGAACCATAAGACTGAAGGCAAGTTAATGGCGGATTGGCTTATCGAAAAAGGAGTAAGCAAAGACCGCATCATTGAAGAGAACTACGCGACCAGCACGGTAGGTAATGCTTTATTCAGTAGCTATGCACTTGCTCGTCATGAAATTAAGCACGCGACCATTATTAGTTCGGCGAGCCACGTTCGTCGTGGTCAAACTCTGTTTGAAATCGCTAGCTGGCAAACTGGCCCTCAGGGCATTACCTTCGATACGGTCTCTTACCCAGATAAGCCGCTAGAAGATCTTAAGAAAGCGAGCAGTGGTGAGCTTCTAGGCATCTACCGTGACGCACTGAGAACGTATGGTATGTGGAGCTACCGCTCTTACCCACTAGAGTCTCGCTAGGCCCAAGCATTATTTGCGTTTGGGAAAAGCACAGTTCGCGTTAAACCAAAGCTTCACTTGCTAGTACAATCGAGCACAGCTAGATGGTATGCTGTGCTCCTACTTAATTTAGTGTTTCAAAGGCAAAAAAATGAACCCGATTTTAGCGATGTTGAAAGAGAACAATATTAGCGACGAGCAGATCAGCGAGATATTCAAGACGTTGACCGAGAACCCTCTTGCAGCAATGGCGACAATCAGCCAACTTGGTTTACCTCAAGAAAAACTTCAAATGCTGATGGGTCAGGTAATGCAAAACCCTGCGCTAATCAAAGAAGCAGTTGAAGAGCTTGGCCTAGATTTTTCTAAGGTTGAAGCCGCTAAAGAGCAACTTCAAAAATAAGTGAGTTTGACTGAGCTGATATCGTCTTAGCTTAATCAAAATTCAATGAAAAGGTCGTTTAAGTTCAGCAATAGGCTGTCTTAACGGCCTTTTTTGATCTTGGTGGCGATGATTAACTTCGGTCAAGTTGCTTACACTCATCCTCTTCGACTCTATACATACCGACCATTTCACCACAATTGACAGCAACCTTGCCAAATACGTGCGACTACTGACAATTTACTTACTAGACTTAATTAACCTATGTGCGACCTGATATGTGCACCTTGATGAACAGAGTTTCTGGATGGAGAAATCCCTAAATAATAGGGGTAACTGATTTTGGTACAAGCGCTGTTCTTCTATAGGCCACATTAAGGAAAAGAATAAGAGGGCAACAAACTAAGCCCTTTATTGAGCAGTGATTTATAGGAAATGAGTTATGAAGTATTTAAAAGAAACCGCTTTAGCGAGCCTTGTGCTGGCCGGGCTTGTCGGTTGTGGTGGTGATTCAGGTTCATCAAGCAGCACGACACCGATTACCTTGAGTGTGAGTGATGCGCCCATTGATGATGTTAAAGACGTCACTGTGACATTCAGTAAGGTCGCTTTACTTCCTCAAGGGGGAGGTTCGCCTCTGATTTATGATGTGTATAAAACGGACGAAAACGGTAACTACGTTGATGAAAATGGCGATCCATTACCTGATGGCGCAGCTCCTATTCCGTTAAGTGTTAATTTGTTGGATTACCAAGGCAGCGATGCGCTTCCTTTGATTGAAAATGAGGTCATTCCGGTAGGCAGCTATAAGTTGTGCGTGTTTGCTAATGATGGCGATCATCCAACAGATCCATCTTACGTGATAGAAAACGATGATACGACCCATGAGTTAACGGTGAAAGGTGAAGGTGCGTGTCCGCAAGGTGTGGGTAAAGAAGATAACGCTGGCGTGCTTTACTTTAATAACTCATTTAATGTGAACCAACAAAGTAACGATTTTGTTGTCGAGTTCGATCTTCGACGCGGCCTAAAGAACAGTTCGACTTTCCCTGATTACACTATTCAAAGAACGTCTGTAAGCCTTATCAATACGGTTGAGACAGGAAACATTGAAGGTACCGTTGCAACCACAACTTTCGAAGCTTGTAATCCTACAGACGATAGCACGTTCGTTCAGTCGGTTTATCTGTATGAAGGCAACGTCGATAAAGCTGACATGGCTCCGATTGGCGGCAGCGATGAAGTGAAACCGATCACTTCAGCGTCAGTGGTAATGAATGTAGCACAGACTAACTATGAGTTCTCTCTGGGCTTCATTGATCCAGGTACTTATTCATTGGGTTATACCTGTACTGCGCAGTTCGACAGTGATGAAGACAATGCTGATCCGGTTGCTGATGGTTTTGAAATCTATGATGTTCAAAACAGTGTTCAGGTAGTGGTTGGTCAGGATAGCCAAGTGTCATTCTAGCCTTGAGGTGAATGACGATTTTTAATCAAAACGGTCTCTTATTTAGAGGCCGTTTTTGATCATGTCACCTAGCTAGCATGAATTTGATGCGCATTGAGTGTGACTCTAGGGAAGTGATAATGTAACTTTGTATCTCTTACTTTAACCTAGCGAAATGTACTCCGGCGTTGCTCATGAAATCTAGCTTAAGCATTCGATCTTACACTAAGCAATTTAATACCCATGCTCATGATGACCATCATCAACTGGTATTGCCGATCCAAGGCAGTATTAATATCGAGATGGTGGGGTATGTTGGCAAGGTGGCAGTGGGCGAATGCGTGGTGATTCCAGTAACCACCGCGCATGCGTTTAAGGCGGATGAAGCAGCGCGGTTTATTGTCGCGGATATGGCAGAGTTGCCGCAGCACTTGTTGGAGCATGAGCTCTCGGTTTTCACGATAACGCCACCTTTGATGAGCTTCTTATTGTTTGTTGAGAAGCAGCTGGAATATCAGGTCGATAGTGGCATTGAGTCATCAGTTTTGGATGTGTTTTCATTGCTGTTAGAGCAACAACAAGTGAGCAAGAGCATCGACCCAAGAATCCGTGCGGTACAAAGATTGATAGCGGATAATTACGCCCAACCTCTCTCTATATCTCAACTTGCAGAAACAGCCTGTTTGAGTCCCACTCAATTCAAAAAACGCTTCAAAGAGAGCTTGGGTATCAGTGCGCTTAAATACATCACTCGATATCGTATGGAGAAAGCTCAAGCCTTGCTAAGCCATACCGATTTACCGGTTCAATTGGTCGCAGAGAATGTGGGTTATAGCGACCTGTCTGCTTTCAGTCGACGCTTCTCTCGGCACTTTGGCATGTCTCCAAGGGCGTTTCTAGGCTCAATGAAAGAGAGTCTTTAGAAACAATAATAGCATCCTTTCGGCAAACTAACTTTTATAAATCTTCACTATTATCTATTTCAGAAATGAAAATTGGGTAATAGAAATGAATCTTGCCATCAATCGCGTTAACGAATTCCAAACGGGCACTTTGGCCATCTTGTTTGCTTCTATTTTATGGGGCACGACAGGCACCGCCGCAAGTTTTGCGCCTGATCTAAGCCCCTTAGCGATTGGTGCTTTCTCTATGGGCGTCGGCGGCCTAATGCAGGCGGGCTTGGCGTATCGAAAGATCTTATCTTCACTTGATAAGCTTTTGCTCAACAAAAAGCTGTTAGCTGCGAGTGCATTGGCTTTGGCGATCTATCCTTTGGCTTTCTATTCTTCGATGAAATTATCGGGTGTCGCGATGGGAACGGTTGTGTCGATAGCTACTGCTCCGTTCTTTTCTGCACTTTTAGAGTGTCTTATCAGCAAAGATAACAATATTAATAAACGTTGGCTAACGAGCTTTGCCATTGGCGTGGTTGGCATTGGATTATTGGTATTTTCTGAGTCGTCAGTGGGGAGCGAACCTAATGATAACCTGAAGCTTTTAGGTATTGGTTTAGGTTTGGTTGCTGGTCTCTGTTATGCCATTTATTCGTGGGCGACAAAAGCTCTGATAGACCAGGGCATCAAGTCGCAAGCGGCGATGGGTAGCATATTTGGTCTAGGTGCAATGTTGTTATTACCAACGCTGTGGTTCACTGGGGACAGTCTATTCGCTTCAAGTACTAATATATTCGTGGTGAGTTACTTGGTGTTACTTCCTCAATGTTTGGGTTATATCGCGTTCAGTTTCGGGTTAAGACATGTCACGGCAAGTAGTGCGAATTTGATTACTTTGCTTGAGCCAGTTGTTGCCGCCGTATTGGCTGTCTGGATTGTGGGGGAGCGCATACCTTTTGTCGGTTGGATTGGTATGTTGTTGATAGTCAAGTGTTTATTCATTCAATCACAACCAAATGATCAGCGAAACTAAGTGCTTGTTAACAAAGCTAAATTGAATTTTATTCATGCTTGTATCTTATAAATGAATAAAATGAGTATCTCAGTTGCAAGAGTGCTGTTACTATCGTTATCAATAGTCGGGGGGCATCTACCTTAATTGGTATTTGCTGAGATCGTTATTCGAGACCCGTTGAACCTGATTCAGTTAACACTGGCGTAGGGAACTATGATGACTTTGTCTATGTGGTCCAACAATGATCTCTCATTGGTTTCATTTCCACACTCTCTTTACGGCCAAAGTTCGGTTCTCTTACGTCTTTTAGATAGTAGGAGCGACCATGACGCAGCATTCCAACACTCAAGCGCCACTCAAGAATACTCAAACACCACACAACCAATCTTCGGTGGTCAATACTCCGATTGTTTTAACCATAGCAGGCTCTGACAGTGGCGGCGGCGCTGGTATTCAAGCGGATATTAAAGCCATGTCTGCAACGGGTAGCTTCGCTTGTTCTGTGATTACTGCCATTACCTCTCAGAATACCCAAGGCGTGTCAGCCATTTTTCCAATCCCACTTGAGCATGTTGCCAGCCAATTAGATGCGGTGTTCACCGATCTGAACATAGTGGCAGTAAAAGTTGGTATGTTGGCGGATTCGCAAATCATCGAAGTCGTTGCAGACAAAATAAAACAATACCAGCCAAAACACTTAGTGATTGATCCTGTAATGGTCGCAACAAGTGGCGACCTTCTTCTAGAAAACTCAGCTATCACCACGCTAAAACAAGAGCTGATTCCGCTTGCAGATATCATTACCCCTAACTTGCCGGAAGGCGCAGCACTTACAGGCAAGGCCGTGCCTGAAAGCGAAGCTGAAATGCAGGACATGATTGAAGACCTGCGCGCTTTAGGTGCTAAAGCAGTCCTGCTAAAAGGCGGTCACTTGGAGAAAGATGAAAACAGTAACGATTTACTGATTCTGCCAACCACATCTGCCTTGATTAGCGCGAAGCGTTTCCCTACCAAAAACACCCATGGCACGGGTTGTACGCTATCTTCTGCAATTGCTTCTTTCTTAGCTCAAGGTAATACGCTTCCAGAGGCTGTCGACCTAGGTAAACAATACATTTCACGCGCTATTGCACATGCTGACGAATTGAAAGTCGGTCAAGGTCATGGCCCGGTAAATCACTTTTTCGCTGGGCACGGTAATGTCCGTTAATACGGTTGGTGTTCAACTTAGCAATGCGACGCTGCGTTACCGAGATAGCGAGCGCGCGACCCTGTCGGGACTGTCACTTAATCTAAGCGCGGGTAAGTGGACAGTGCTGCTTGGGCGAAGCGGTTGTGGGAAAACCACGGTATTGCGTTACTTGGCAGGTTTGTTGGGCGACAAGGTGGAATGGCAGGGCGTATTGGCAACGTCTGATGAACTGCCTCTAACCGATCGCATTGCCTATATGGCACAGCAAGATTTGTTATTGCCATGGTTGTCGGTTATCGACAACGTGTGTCTGAGCCATCGCTTTCAGAACACCACGAACAAGCACCTAAACACAGAGCAAAAGAACCAAGCGTTCGAGTTACTCGCTTCGGTTGGTTTGGCTGATTACGCGGATACTATGCCGGATCAGTTGTCTGGTGGTATGCGCCAACGTGTTGCTTTGGCTCGAACTTTAATGCAAGACAAGCCAGTCGTGCTGATGGACGAACCATTCTCTGCGTTGGATGCGGTAACAAGACACAAGTTACAGAGCTTAGCGTATGAACTGTTAAGAGATAAAACCGTTGTGTTGATCACCCATGATCCACAAGAAGCGGTGCGTTTGGCGGATAACTTGTATGTGCTGCAAGGCACGCCTGCGAGTGCTCACTCTTTATCTGTGCCTCACACGTCAACGCCACGAGTGCTCGATGGTGAGTGTGCCGAGTTGCAACAAGCCATCTTAGAGCAGTTGGAGCGTGATTATGACTGATTTAACGCGAACTGAAGCTGCCACTCAGCCAACGAACGTACAGACTAGCACTGAGCGTTCAAGTCAGATGAATCCTGTCACGCGTTTGCTAATTAGCAGTGTTGTGATTCTCGGCTTATGGCAGCTTGTGGTCGTGGTTTTCCAAATGCCAAGCTTTATTCTGCCGGCTCCTGCTGAAGTTTTCCTCAAGCTAATTGAACGCTATGACGTGTTGCTCAAACACACTTGGGTAACTGCACAAGAAATCTTGCTAGGGCTATTACTAGGTCTGACGATGGGGCTGTTTTTCGCTCTGCAGATGTTGATGTTTGACCCATTGAAACGCTGGCTGTTGCCGATCTTGATTGCTAGCCAAGCGATTCCTGTATTTGCGATTGCGCCAGTACTGATGCTGTGGCTTGGTTATGGTATCGCCTCAAAAGTAGTGATGGCGGCGATCATAATTTTCTTCCCTGTAACTACCTGTTGTTATGACGGCCTGCGAAATACTCCGACTGGGTATCTTGATCTCGCTAAGACGATGGGTGCATCGAAATGGCAACTGCTACGCCACATTCAACTTCCTGCTGCTCTGCCAACATTGGCGTCAGGCATTCGTGTGGCAGCGGTTATCGCTCCAATTGGCGCGGTTGTTGGTGAGTGGGTGGGTTCGAGTGAAGGGCTAGGCTACCTAATGCTGCAAGCCAATGCGCGCATGATCATTGATGAGATGTTTGCTGCATTGTTTATCTTGGCGGTGCTCTCTATCTCGCTCTACTTCATCACAGACAAATTACTCAAAAAAGCTATCCCTTGGGAGAACCAGTGATGGTTCGCTAAATAACTCTTTGTTTAATAAAGCTTTGCTCAAGGCTATTTATCTAAACAAAACCTCGTTAGAAATTAGATCGACAAACACAATAATAATATTCAAAAGGAAAGGTTAACTATGAAAAACACCAAATTGGTAGGTGCAGTGGCACTGCTTGCTTCGCTAGTTTCAGATCATGCATTCGCGGATTCGGAAAACAAGAAACTGACACTGATGTTGGATTGGTTTGTAAACCCGAATCACGGCCCAATTGTGATTGCTCAAGAGCGTGGTTACTTTGCAGAGCAGGGCCTAGAGGTTGAAATCCAAGAGCCAGCTGACCCAAGCACGCCAGCAAAACTCGTTGCAGCAGGTAAGGTCGATCTCGCAGTAACCTATCAACCAAGTTTAACCATGGATGTCGCTGCAGGCTTGCCTTTGGTTCGTGCATCAACCCTAATCGCCACACCACTGAACACGTTGATGGTGCTGGATAACGGCAAGAACGATTCACTAGCGGACCTGAAAGGCAAGAAGATCGGAATTGCGATTGCAGGTAATGAAGAAGCGACGATCGGCACCATGCTAGCTCAAGAAAATGTTGCGTTTACTGACGTCCAAACCATCAATGTTGGTTGGGCACTGTCATCTTCACTGGCATCAGGCAAGGTAGATGCAATCTGGGGTGGCTTGCGTAACTTCGAAACGAACCAACTAGCCCTTGAAGGTTATAAAGCCAAAGCATTCTTCCCTGAAGAGCACGGTGTGCCAGCTTACGATGAGTTGATTTTTGTGGCGAACGCGAAGAAACACGACGATGAAGCCATCAAAGCATTCAATAAAGCACTTGAGCAAGCAACCACTTACATTGTGAACCACCCACAAGATTCATGGAGTGAGTTTGTAGCGTATTCACCAGATACGCTAAACAACGAGCTAAACCAACGCGCATGGAACGACACATTGACTCGTTTTGCGCTTCGCCCTTCAGCAGTAGATATGAAGCGTTACGATGATTACGCGCAGTTCATGTTCGACAAAGGCATTATCAAATCACTACCAAAAGCCGCTGATTACGTACCGACTTTTGACTAAGGAATCTCATGAAATACCAAGACTTAATCCAAGCCTGTCAGCAAGATTGGCAAGACTACACCGAGCATGATTTTGTTAAAACGCTGGCAAACGGCACTCTTGCTCAGCCGTGTTTTCTGCATTACTTGAAGCAAGATTTTCTGTTTTTGAAGCAGTATGCTCGCGCTTATGCATTGGCCATTTACAAGGCTAAAACCTTGGCTGATATGCGTCGTGCACTGCCAAGTGTTCATGCGCTGTTAGATTCTGAAATTTCACACCACGTGACTTACTGTGGTCAGTGGGGATTAACGGAATCTGATTTAGAAAACGAACCTGAAGATTTCGGTACTGTGGCTTACACGCGCTACGTTTTGGATGCAGGTATGACGGGTGATCTTGTCGACTTATATGCGGCGCTGGCTCCGTGCTCAATTGGTTATGCCGTGATTGGTAAAGCGCTGTTAGAAAGCACTGATACTGTGTTAGAAGGCAACCCATACGCGAGTTGGTTACAGCTTTACGGCGGAGAAGAGTTCCAGTCTGGCGTGGCAACGGGTGCTGAGTATTTCAATCAGCTACTGGCTGAAATTGATATTAACAGCGAGCGCGGTCAGAACATCGTTCATATCTTCAAAACCGCAACACGTATGGAAGTGGCTTTCTGGCAGCAAGGTCTGAATGCACTTAATGACTCAACTGCGGCTTAAAGCGACTTTCACGAATAAGGATTAATCCATGCTAACTGAACAAATCATCCAATCGCTGCGCGTAGTACGAGAGCAAAAACCACTGGTTGTGAACATCACCAACTATGTAGTGATGAATAACACGGCCAATGCTCTGCTAGCGATTGGCGCTTCGCCTATTATGGCGCACTCACAACAAGAGTTGGCAGAGATGATGTCGTTCTCTGGCGCTTTGGTGATCAACATCGGCACGCTCGACAGCGTTTGGACACCAAGAATGTGTTTTGCTGTTGAACAAGCGAATGCGAACAACAAGGTGGTGGTGCTTGACCCTGTAGGTTGTGGCGCAAGCACACTACGTACCGAGACTTCTCGTGAAATCGCACGTTTAGCAGATAAGTTGATCATTCGTGGTAATGCGTCTGAGATTATCGCACTAGCGGGCGAACAAGCGCAGAGTAAAGGCGTTGATGCGCTAGATAGCAGTGATGCTGCATTAGGCGTTGCACAGTGTTTAGTGGCTGAATACGGCGCGAATGTGGTGATTTCTGGTGAGACAGATTACGTTGTCACGAAGGACAGCGTTGTGACGTTAAACAACGGACACCCAATGATGCCTTATGTGACGGGCATGGGTTGTACCTTAACGGCATTAACGGGCGCATTTGCTGCTGTTGGAGATGAAAGTGGTTTGGCGGCAGCAGCGGTATTAGGTGTGGTTGGTGAAATTGCTGCTGAGAACTCACGCGGCCCGGGTAGCCTACAAATGAACTTGCTTGATGAGTTGTATCAACTAGATGAAGAGACTCTGATTCAACGATTGAAGATTCAGTAGGATTAATCTCACTCTAAGCCACAAGTTAGAAGCCTAACTTAAAACTCTTTAGATAAAGAAAAGCCCCCGACACTTATGTGCTGGGGGCTTTTTATTATTGGTTTGGAACTGTGCTAGCTGTGTACAGACTAGCTGGCTAGGTTCTAAAGCGATTCACTTGACTTTCTAGGTGATGTGCAACCTCGGTTAAGTCGCTTGCTGCACCTGAAATGCTGCTGACTGACTCTTGGTTACTTTGCGCGATTCTATTGGCACCTTGCGCGTTCTCACCCAGTGATTTGGTGAGACGATCTTGTTCATCAACCGACACTGCGATCTGGCTGTTGGCCTGATTCAGATCTTGGATGTGCTGATTAATCACATGTAAGTTCTGAGAAGCTTGCTGTGCCTGAGTTGAAGCATCTGAAACCGTGCTGTGGCTCTCTTTAATTGACTCTAACGCATCTTTAGCACCACGTTGTAGTGAGGTGATGAGCTCATCAATCTGGCTAGCAGAGTCTTGGGTGCGTTTAGCGAGCGTTCTTACTTCATCGGCTACGACGGCAAATCCACGACCTTGTTCGCCTGCTCGAGCGGCTTCAATTGCGGCATTCAGCGCGAGAAGGTTGGTCTGCTCAGATACACCTTTGATTACTTCCAGTATTGCGCCAATGTTCATCGACTCTTTGTGCAGGTCGGTCACTTTCTGGCTGCTGACCTGCATGCTTTCATCGGCGCTGCCAATTTCGTGCAGTGTCTTGTCTACTTCCTTGAGACCCATCGCGACGTTCTCAGTCGCTTGGTTAGCAACTTGAGAAGCGTGGTTAGCACTTGAAGCAATTTCAGATGTACTTGAAGCCAGTTGGTCAACCGCGGTAGAGATGTTCATCATTTCGCTGTTCAACTGTGTTGCGTTGGTCGAGCTGTTATTGGTTACTTGATTAAGTGATTCAGACATCTCGCCAATACGCACACTAGAGCGATTCACTTGACCTACAATATCGCGCAGAGATTCAATGGTGATCTCCATGTTAGTCAGCAGTTCACCAATCTCGTTTTTACTCTCAATGTTTACTTCAACATTCAGGTTGCCTTGAGAAAGCTCATTGGTGATTTGCTTAACCTGTGCGATGCCTTTCGTAATTGAGCGAGTGACTAACACAGCGCTTGTCATGCCGATAACTAACGCGACCCCCGTTAGCAAGATGATGATCTGAATTGAACGCGTTTCACTGGCTTGCAGCTCTGGTGTTAGCGCTTGTTTCTGTTGTTCTAGAATGCTCTGAGCATCAGCCACAGCGATAGCCAAGCTATCACCAATCGAGGAAAGGGTAGCGGTTCTTTGAGTGTTCTCCAGCATCTGTTGGTGAACTTGTTCAAAGCCTTTCGCATACGCTTCACGTTGGTTAGAGAAATCTTCAATCAGTTCACTTTGATAAGGAGATGATTTAAGAGACTCAATATCGCCCTCGATACCTGGCAGAGCATACTCAAAAATATCTTTACCCGCTTCGTAGGTTTTGAGATCGTTGTTGTTCGAGTAGCTAATCACCGCGATCTTAGCCGCGAGGAAGTTCTCCATTAGCATACCCGCGTACAAGCTCGCGTTTGGATCGTTGTTATTGTATGACTCATACAACAAGCTCTGCGCGGCTTTTAGCGCGTTAGTCTCTCTTTTGACCATCTCAACATTTACAAGCTGGTCGATCATTAGCTGGCTTTGCTTCATTGAGCCATAAGCAGTATCAAAGGCTGCAACGCTGTCTTGGACCAGTTGTAAGCTTGATAGGCTGTCAGTGTTAGTGGTGGTTTCGATTAAGTTATTGAGCAGATCATCGATCGCCAATTTGCTTGATTGATAATTCGCTTCATATTGATCATCCAATGACTCTAAGTAACGTTCAGAGGCTAAACGCATCTGAAGAAAGTGCACTTGAATGTTGCCTGACTGAGTCGCCTTGTGGCTGAGTTCGCTGTATTGGCTAAAGCCGTTTGACAAGGTTTGAATGCCTTTGTAACTCACAAGGCCTGAAATGACGAAAAAGAGCAAGCAGATGGCAAACCCCAGCTTGATCTTAAGCGCTATAGAAAGGTGGCGCATAACTATCCCTATATTTACCTGATTCCTTCATTTTGGAGTATTCCATAAAACTGTGTATCGGGCATGCTCAAAGTGAATAGTTTGTGTAATAAGTAACGCTTTAGTTAAAAAGTTCAGATTTTTCGATATGCTTTCAACGAGTTGCGTATTTGAATTGAACCATCTAATTTATGGATTTAAGTACTAACTCCCATGCATAGGATGTGATTTGTCGG
Source organism: Vibrio sp. T3Y01 (assembly GCF_013114525.1). Classification (NCBI taxonomy): domain Bacteria; kingdom Pseudomonadati; phylum Pseudomonadota; class Gammaproteobacteria; order Vibrionales; family Vibrionaceae; genus Vibrio; species Vibrio sp. T3Y01. The sequence goes on from NZ_VTXJ01000001.1 coordinate 370,428, forward strand.
TAAAATGACAGAAAATCAATTTTAGAAATCGACTTCAAAGGTATGCGATGAACCCTTATAAACTATATCTAGTGACTGACGACCAACAAGATTTAGAAACGCTTAAGTTCGTAGTTGAGCAAGCGGTTGCTGGTGGCGTCACTATGGTTCAAGTTAGAGAAAAACATGGGGACGTAAGAGCATTCATTGAGCGTGCAGAAGCCGTTAAATCGGTTTTAGCTGGAACGGGCGTGCCGTTGATCATTAATGATCGAGTCGATGTGGCATTGGCCGTTGATGCCGATGGTTTGCACTTGGGGCAATCGGATATGCCTGCCGTGTTAGCACGCAAGCTGATTGGTGCGGATAAGATTCTTGGGTTATCAATTGAAACTGAACAGCAGCTACAAGAAGCCGATAGCTTGCCGATTGATTACATTGGTCTTAGTGCACTGTTTGCGACACCGACCAAGACAAACCTTAAGAAACACTGGGGTTACGAAGGCATTCAAATGGCGTTAGAAACGACCAAGCTTCCGATTGTTGGGATTGGCGGTATCAACGAGTCGAACATCCCTCAGCTGACTGAAACGGGTATTCACGGCTTAGCGTTAGTATCTGCAATCTGTCACGCCGAAGATCCTAAAAAGGCGACGCAAGACTTGCTAAATCTGATGGGAGAGTGAGTTTGTGGTGGCTAGAAAACAAATGAAGCGAGTCATTTGTTTTCTAGTTAGCGCGTATGAAAGCGCTCAAGGGATCTTCAGCTGAAGATAGAACCTAACTTACTGAATACACAGAGCAATGGTGCCGATGATCATCAGAGCGATGGCTGCGTACCAACCGTATTGCGAGGTTTTATCGGCAACGAAAATCTTGATGTAATTGATTTCTTCATGTGCCATCGCAATAAAGTCGGTGTAGTTAATGGATAACTCACGACTTGTCTCTTTTAAGTCATTTTGTAATTTGTTGAAAGCCTCATCGATGAAGCCTTTTGTTTCCGAAGCTGACGGCGTTGCAGCCATCGTTAGGCTGTTCCAAACCGCCATACGCGATTCATATTCACTTTCACTGACACAATTAAGTACGCGTAAATCATACTCTCGTTTGTTACGCTCTTTACCCATTTTCTCAGGGCAAATGTTTCTTAAAACGTTCACGACAAATTTTCCAAAAGGTTCATTTAGATATAAAAAAGCACTCGAAGAGCACTCATAAACTGGGGCGAATTAAATTCAAAAAGTGATCTATTTGAAGCTGTCATAGGCGATGTTAGCAATGCCCATGCTGGAGATTTGAGGTTAGGTCAGTAGTGTTAAAGAGCGACTTGGATTGATTCGTTAACCATGTATAGGCACGACAACCCCTTTCGGATCGCAGTTTAGTTATGTCACTTTGGGACATCAACTAGGGTGTTTTGTCCAGACGACAAAGATATTTATCGGTGAAATGTGTCGAAATGCGGTAGTGCGGCGAAACGCACTACCGATATTGCAGTGTAGTTTTAGCTAGTTTGCTTGCCATTGATTGTATTGCAAAGAGTATCCTTCTAGCTTCTCAATTAGACTCGTGAGCACCGGGCCATTGATGTGACGGCGTGACACCAGACACCCTACCGGAGTTATCCAGCCACCATGCTCGTGTGCAACAGGCAGGGCAACGAGTTCTCCTTTATTTATGCCTTCCATGACCATCATTTCAGGCACATTTGCCCAACCTACGTTTTGTTCTACTAGGTCGATGATGGTTTTGTGCGTGTTGGCATACCAAAGCATTGAGCTGATGCCATAGGTGAACCACAGCTCACGTTGCTTTGAGCTGCGGTGTACGCATTGTCGATAGCGTTTTAAGTCTGAATCTTGAACTACTGGTAGCTTGCTGAGCTCATGATCGGCAGAGCTGACGGTTAGGAAGCGTGCTTGGCCCAACAAAAAGAAATCCATATCAACTTTGAGCTCTCCATCCGCATAGATAATGCCGATATGTGCTTTTCCTCGTCTTACTAAATCCTCTACATCGAAGGTGGATGTCGTAATAATTTCGAAGTGTGTGATTGGAAACTGATCGGCTAGGGAGCTGATTATCTTGATGAAATTTTTATCTATGATGCTTTCATCGATAGCAACAATTAGCTCATGCTCGTCTTCTTGTGCCAGTGATTCTACTTTTTGGTCGAAGTACTTTTGTTGATCAAGAATCAATTTAGCGACAGGCAATAAAGCTTTACCTGTAGAGGTTAAAACGGGGATGTTCTTCTCTCGATTAAACAGCTCTTGGTCGATGGCAATTTCTAAGTTGGCGATCGACTGACTAACACCGGACTGAGCTCGTTTTAACTTACGCGCTGCCGCAGAAAAAGAGCCACTTTCACACACAGTGACGAAGACTTTTAATTGCTCAAAACTGTACATGTTATCTCTCGCGACTTTGGGATTAGACTGAATTGCTCAGGCTATCACTATTCGTGATGGCTGTTAACTTTCTCTTATTATTTCGGGTGACATAATCCTAGCTAATCCAACACATACTTGATTATTTAGAGGAATGTATGAGTACGTTAGAAAGAGTGTTTCACTCAGTGTTATTCGAAGTTTTGGCCGTAACGCTTTCAATAATCGGCTTAGCAATATTTACCGATCACGATGTGAGTGCCTTATCAGGAACCATGATAGTTGTTGCTACCATCGCGATGGTTTGGAACTACTGCTTTAATCGCATTTTTGATCGCTACTTCACCGGTGAGAAATCAGAGCGTTCATTGAAATTACGAGTGTTTCACGTCGTGTTATTTGAAGCGGGTTTGCTCATTGCAACTATCCCCGTCATGGCTTACTTACTCAATGTAGGAGTTTGGCAGGCATTCTTGATGGATATCGGCGTGACCATTTTTATTACCATTTACGCGTTTCTGTTCAATCTGGTATACGACCATGTTCGAGTTATTTTGGTGCGTAAAGCTCAGCCTCTAACTCAATAAAAGGGTTCGATACTAATACTCACAAGTTACACGTGTCATGGTTACTAACCAGTTGTTTATTGGTGAGTTTAATGAACTGTTCTGGTTAGTAAGCCTATGTGAAGTTGTGTTAAATCTGCTATCTTAAGTAAGGAAACAATTTAAGTTCATGAATGAACAGAATAAGAGGAAAGGATGCCTAATACCCCTCATACAATGGCAGTGGTCGATAAGAAAGAGGTTGAGCTTTTCGCTGAACTACTGAGCCACATCGATGGCGAAATCTACACCTTGTTACGTAGCGCAAAAATCCCCAACGATATTCTTACTAGTAATGATCATTACGATTATCTCCCAGAGACAACTATAAAAAATGTGGTCAAGATTATGGGAGAGTCAGCATCACGAGAAGAGTTTTCGCTGTTTATGTGGAGCTTTTGCAAGCAAACCTATGTGCCTAGGTTTGTGGCAAAACTGAATCAACAGGACTCCCTGAAAAGTGCACTTGACCAATTTAGTGAACAGCTAAAGTTGGTATCCAATGGTGCTCACGTCTATACCAAACACGCAGGCGGTAAGTGGTGGTTTGTTCGTGAGAAGCCATTTACAAACGCTCCTTGGTTTAAGTTTGCTGAACTGTTCTCGGTTATTTTTATTAATGAACTGATTTCAGTGTTAACGCAGGGGCGTTGGAAGCCATCGGAAGTCGGTATTCAGAGTGATGACCTTGAATGCTTCCAATCTTTGCCTCAAATGGGTAGCGCTCAGTTTTTCACACACAGGCCAGTTACGGCTTTTGAAATCCCAGAAGCGATCATGCTTGAGCCAATTATTTTGCCTAAAGCCCCCCCTGTTCTTGAATCCAGTGCTCCTTTGCCTAGCTCTTTCTTAAGTGCTTTTAAACTTGTCATTAAACCGTACCTGACTATGGGAAAACTCCCGATTAGTCTCGCTTCTGAAATCTTAAACATGCATGTCAGGACTATCCAGCGCCGTTTGGAGCAAGAAGGAGTCGTCTACAAAACTCTGATAGAGGAGATGGTATTGGAGCAAGTATTGGAATTGCTTAAGCAGCCAGATTTGTCGATTACACAAGTAGGGGCAAAGATGGGCTATTCCGATTCATCTCACTTCACTCGTGCGTTTAAGCGTCAAATGAACATGACGCCAAGACAGTACCGAAAAGAGCACAGCTAATGTCGGTAAGCAACAGTCTATAAGTAGCAGTACAAAGCTATCAGTAAGAGATCCGGCAATAACAACTCCGAAGTGAAACTCTAGCCAGTGACTAAAAATTCCAGCCTGAACGCAGAATTATTTATTGTCACCAAATGGCCATTTATCAACCTTGAATGCTGGCAACATCACTACTAAGTTATTGAATGTGGATGAGTTGTTTTTGCCTCGATTATTTCACAGAATTTTGATTAGATTTTTGTGAGTGTCATAACCAATAAAAACATCTTTGAAACCTCATAACACTCATTAGTAGTTACGGAATCGTTATGGGAAGTGGACGCCACTAACAAACGGAATCAAGGTGTAAAAATGAAAAATGCAGGCTTAAAGCTCTCTGTTGTCGCTCTTTCGTGCTCATTTGCTCTTTCTGCAAATGCAGCATCAACGCTATTTACTAACGTCGATGTGTTCAATGGTACTGAAAACAAATTGTACGAAGACCATCACGTATTAGTCGAAGACAACCTAATCAAACAAATTTCGGCAAACCCAATTGAAGCCAGTGAAGCTACCGTCATTGAAGGTGAAGGTAAAACGTTAATGCCTGGCTTAATCGATGGCCATGCCCACGTTATGATTAACTATAATTTTGGTGACATCGAATCCAATAAAGATCTCACTGACATCTCTATTCATGCAACGCAAGTGGCTAAGCGCTACTTAGATGATGGTTTTACAACCGTTCGTGATATGGGCGGACCTGCCTTCGGTTTGGCTCGCGAAATTGAGAGTGGCAATGTTGTTGGTCCTCGAATTTATCCGTCTGGTGCATTTATCTCTCAAACATCAGGTCATGGTGATTTCCGAGATAGAAGTGATCCCGGTTTCACGCCTAATTCGGTAGGGGATATTTCTAACTTTGAAAGAATGGGCATTGGCGCTGTAGCCGATGGCGTGCCTGAAGTTCTCAAAGCGACAAGACTGAACTTACGCAATGGTGCGACTCAGATAAAGATCATGGCTGGTGGTGGTGGTTCATCTCGATTTGACCCGATTGATACCACTCAATACTCGGTAGACGAAACCTGTGCCATCGTTGAAGCAGCAAAAGATTGGAACACTTATGTTGCTGCGCATACATTCAATGATCGCTCGGTAAACCGTCTTCTTGATTGTGGTGTAAAAACCTTTGAGCACGGATTCTTTATTAATGACGACACGATGAAGAGAATTGCAAAAGAGGGCGGATATGTTGTTCCACAAATGTGGGGGCTATCGCCAGATCTAGCAAAGAACCCTCTTATGCCTGCAGAAAAACTTCCTATGGTTGCTCAGCTTCAAGAGCAGTACGGTGACTACGGTAAACGCTTACTTGAAAATAACGTGAAGGTTGTTTTTGCATCAGACTATGTAGGTGCAGACTCAGATGCCGAGCGAGCTCGTCGTTACGAAATCTACTGGAGAACGCAAGCGTTTGGTAGCAACTTCGAAGTGCTAAAACAAATGACTTCTACAGCTGGTGAAATGTTAGCAATGTCAGGCCCTAGAGGCACAACCCAAGGCAAGTTAGGTGTTATCGAAAAAGGTGCCGTTGCAGATATCTTATTAGTAGATGGTAACCCATTGGAAGACATAAAGGTATTAGGTGCGACCACCGAGTGGTTTGACGCCGATCCTGAATACAAAACTATCGATACGATTAAATTGGTAATGAAAGATGGCGTTGTATACCGCAATGAAATGTAATCTTTGGCTTGATGTTTAATAGTTAGGTAGGGGAGTGCCTCCTCTACCAAACTTAGCTTAACGATGTTTTTGTGAGGTAAAGTTTCATGGTTATTTTGAAGCCAATTTTTTCGCTGTTTGTATTTTGTTGTTTGTCGTTTCCAGCACTAGCTAACGAAGTGAAGGTTACATACTGGGACGAGCTAGTTCCAAGCATGGAGTTGATAGAAGACCCATTTCAAAAGCTTGATCGGAATCAGATGTTTGATATGGCGACCATTGCTCGCTTTAAAGACGCGCAAACTGAAGACGGTTTTGTCGCAAGTGACGAAGCAAAACAGGAAATAGTGGAAGTAACAGAAAGGCTTAAAAAGCAGGACGTGGATGTTGAAGCGTTGTTTGTTGCTCGTGAGCAGATTATGAAGCAGCGAGAAGCGTTAGGTTCTAAACCAAATAATGAGGTTGTAGGTAGTAAGCATCGAATCCCTGGCTATATCACTCCGATTGAAATGGACGGAACTAAAGTTACTAAGTTCTTCTTAGTGCCTTCTGCCGGAGCTTGTATCCACACGCCGCCACCTCCAGCGAATCAATTGGTGCTGATAGATTACCCTCAAGGCATTGAATTAGTGAGCTTAATGACGCCGGTTTGGGTTGAAGGTGAGTTAACTGGGCATCAATCGAAAGAAAATGTGAATTACTCTGACGGCGCAGCCAACGTACAGTCGGTATATGCAATGAAAGCGGACGGTATAGAACAGTATCAACCTTAAGCTAACGCACCTAGTGCGCTCCAATCTCATGTTGGAAGTATTTAAATCACCCAGTGTCATCAAATGACAATTTTCAATGTGAGTAATAACTAAAATAAAACTAACTTAAAAAGCACTGGTGACATGATGAATTCAAGATTATCTAAAGTAAGTATGGCAATTGTGATGGCGGCTAGCCCAATGAGCGGCGTTGTTTATGGCGCCAACTTTGAGGGCCCTGACTCTGTTGAAAATACAATTGCAGAGCAGAAAGCACAAAAGAAATCTTGGCGAGAGTCATTAGCCGAGGATGGTTTTACCTTTGGTGCCGATTACTTTGCTTTAGGGTTAACCTCTGGGGATGGTGCTGGTGGTGATAGCGTTAATGCCTCATCAGGTGTCGCTCGACTCTATGGTTCATGGCACCTGCTAGGCAAAGATACACAGAACTCAGGTAGCTTGGTGTGGAAGGTCGAGCATAGGCATGCTTATGGCGATACTGCGCCAAAAGACTATTCATTTGGACCTCTTGGTTACGTCGGGGCGATTGGTCCAGCATACAGCGACCAAGGTTTTCGAGTGACAGACTTGAACTGGAAGCAAAAAATAAATGACGGTAAAGGCACTATCGTTGTCGGTTGGCAAGATGTGACGAACTATGCCGATGTCTACGCTCTCGCAAGCCCTTGGTCTGGTTTTACGAACTTAGCATTCTCGACAGGCTCTGGCGCAATGGGTCTACCGGATGATGGTGTATTAGCGCTCTCTGCTGGTCATATGCTGGGTGAGAACTTCTATGTTGTCGGTGGTATTGCTGACGCTAATGGTAAGTCTGATGAGATTTTTGATGGCTTTGACACAGCCTTTGGTAGCGATGCTTCTTACTTTACCACGCTGGAATTAGGTTGGACAGCTTCGCAAGAGCAGATCTATACCGATAACTTTCATGTGACCTTCTGGGACTTCGGTGACGATACGCGTCATAGTAATAGTTTATCTGCGGAAGGTGGCTCAGGCGTTAATTTCTCGTGGAGTCAGTTCACGAGTGACCAAGTGATGCCGTTTGTTCGCGGTGGGTTATCAGAAGGGGATGTAGCCCTTTACGATAAATCGATTTCTGTTGGTATGGGTTACTTTGGATTAGGAAAGCCAACCAACAACTTAGGTGTGGCACTGAACTGGGCAGAAGTGAATGGTGATTCTTTTGCAGCTGATGCCAAAGCAATAAGCGGCAGCACAGAACAATGGACCGCTGAGGTTTACTACAACATGCAGTTTGGTGATCACTTCCAAGTAACACCTGACATTCAGTACATTAAAGATCCAGCGTTCTCCAATGAAAGCAGCGCGTGGGTGTTTGGTATTAGAGCGAGAGTGTTTATCTAATTCCGCTACTTAATTATCTTGTTTAGAACTAAAAAGTGAGCCCATGGTGGCTCACTTTTTTGTTTCTAGTTCGATTAAACCTTATGTAATCGAGTCCTTAGGCTTTTTCAGTCTTCTGCGTATCGTCCAATGCAAAGTAGATCTTAGAAACAATCACTTCGGCAATCAGAATCGTAAATACCACAGCAAAGAAGGCGACCACGCCATTCCAAGGGCCACTGAAATCGACTCTGTCACCAAATAGGATGTTGATCGCTTCTAGCATCACGAACTTTGAACCGACCAGAATGACATAGCTAGACAAGCCTCTGTAGATCTTAGGCGCAGTGCCCGGTTTCGACTTAAAGTAATCTGCCAGTTTATGCTCTAACCCAATAGACAGTTTGAGCAACAGCTGTAGCAAAATCGCGGCAGCAAACGAGATGGTGAATGACTCGATATTGACGAAGTCCCAGTATTCATCAAAAAAATTAAGAACGGTTAAATCGACGAGTACCGCAAGGGTGTATCCGACAAAGAGTCGTTGGGGCGTATTAAATCCATATACTTTTTCAATATTGCTCATCTACTTCTTCCTGAGTAAAGGGTTATAAAAAACTTAGGAGATAAATACAGAATATTCAAACGCTTACTGCTCAGGATGCGAAACAGCTCTTAAAGTGTGCGTGGCGCATTATGGTAAGTATCCCGAGTGGGAATGATTCAATATGAGTTCTCGGATGAGTTCTCGGAGAGTTCTCGACATGAGCCTACGATTTACACAGAGGTAGATATGATTATTCACTTTAGAATCCAAGACGTAGAAGAGCTTTGGGGATCAATAGATTTGGCAACACTCTTACAATTAGAACTGAGAGGGGTATCAAGCACACAATTAACTATCTGATTGAAATAGCGAAATTACCAATTACACTTGAAGCATAAGTTTGAATGGAGTCAACTTAATGCTTTCACCCCAGTCGCTATATCCCCCTTCTATTGCTTTACTCTTAACGGGCCTTATTTCTTGTTCCGCCTATGCATCCAACGAAGCGATTCAACATCGGCTAGAGAAGATCTTCGCCGTTTCTATTGCGCTTACTGACAGCGATGCCGTTTCAATTGGTTTTGTCGATTTTGACCCGAACTCGTTCATCAATCTAAACGACAATGGCTTTGGTTCTGATAAAACTATCGACACCCGGAGCCAAGTTAGCGTTGGTTCTATTCCTTATTCTTCCGTGGTTAAAACCGATGATCCTGACTTAGATTTGATTTGGTCGGTACGAGGGTCTTATGCGCTCTCTGAGCAAGATATTGAGATTTCACCTGATGTTACATCGGACCGCAGAGTTAACCCCAATAAAGACTCAGTATTGGGTCTGTATGGCTTTTTCGGCGCTCAAAGCCATTTAAATCAACATTGGTCTATCGCGTATGGTTTGGGCACTCATTTACTCTACTACCGCAATAAATACGAATATAAAAATAGCTACTCTCAAGCCTTTCAATCTCAGCTCGATGGATACGCGTTGAATACTTCTGCATGGGCATTGATTGGCGAGCCGTCGGTCAAACTCAAATACCTACAGAAACAAGAGTGGGGAAGTTGGAATGTTTCATCAAGAGCGCGTTATTTCTATGGAACGGGATGGGGCGAAGCCAATGATGGCGATATCGGCAACCCTGAAGGTTTGAGGTTTATCAATGAGATTGAATTCAGACAGAATGTGGAATTAGATGCTTGGTCTTTAAAGAACCCTCAAATTCATTACAACTTTCGAAGAATCGATGTAGCAGGGGATCTAACAGACCCGCTTGATACGCACTATTACTATGAATTTGGCGCAGGGTTAGTCTTTGATGTGCCTTACGACTCTTACTTCTTTGATAACTTTGGTGTTGGGATCAACTTTAACTACGGCAGTTCATTGAGTGGGGGTAGTTTGCTATTTTTGCTCAATAACTAGCATAAGTCGTAGAGTGCGCGGCTCAGCATCTAATTTGAATTTGTATGTGTCGTAAAATGGTAAATCTTGTTGGTAAAACTTAGTCATCATAGCGCTCTATCCATCACCCGAGCACACTATGAACAAGTTAAGTTTTGATCGCAGAGCACCGTTTTACGTTGTCTCTGTGCTTGTCTTAAATACGTTAGTTAGCTTGTGGTTGCTGAGCATCGCTTCCACTGCAGCCATGGTTTTTTCCGTGTGCGCGCTATTTCTCTTATGCACATTGAGCACAGCCCGCTTGTATCGACACGAAGTTAATCAAAGCCAGAACAGTCTGTCTGAGGCGATCATTGATGGCGTGGCTGGCTTTATTGTCCTCGATAGTCAATTGAGAATAATTCAGGTTAATCAGCAGTTTTCTCGAGTCTCTGGTTATGCGTTTGACCAGGTCGAAGCTCGCCCCATTTCTGATCTCTGTTTTATGAATAACAGCGGTCTGGTATCGACCATCGCTACTTCCCTTAAACAAAACCAAAGGTGGAAAGGGGAGTTGAGCGGTGTTAGCCGCCTTGGCGAGCATTTCACGGTTAACGTGGTGGTTGAAAAACTCTCGGAACTATTACCACATAACGAAAAGTACGTGGTCACGTTTACCGATATCAGCAAACGAAAGGTTTTAGAGCGTCGTTTAAGAGTGCTGGTGGAAACCGATTCACTAACTGGTTGTTGGAACCGACGCCGTTTCGATAGAGATTTGAACCACTATGCAAATCTCGCGGAGCGTTACGGCTATACACATTCTTGTTTGGCATTGATCGATTTAGATCATTTTAAAGCCATTAATGATAATCATGGTCATGACCAAGGTGACGCGGCACTTAAAGAGGTTGCAGAACTACTGAGAAACAACAGCCGTGAGACTGACATTGTGGCACGAGTGGGTGGTGAAGAGTTTGCCATCCTAATGCCAGAGACCAACCTGGCCGATGCGTTTGAAGCCATGTATCGATTGAAAGAAGTGATTACCAAAGGAACGACCTTGAGCCTAACTGTGAGCAGTGGGGTGTCTGAAATACAGGCTCAAGCTGAAGCGACTTATCGCAGTGCAGATAGGGCGCTTTACCGTGCCAAAGGTAATGGCCGAAACCGAGTATGTAGTTCTAGCTCAGGCTACCCGACACCTATCGTTTTAGGGTAGCTGGATATAGTGTTACCACCATTCTCTTCCCTTTCTGGAGCAACTATCTTCAGGCTGGGAAGAGATTCTGGTAGGAAGGTTTCTAGCCAGAGATTGAGCGTTGATAAATTTTTGGCGTCAGTCCTGAAACGCGCTTAAAAGCACGTGAGAAATGCGAAATGTTGGTGTAACCCAATTGGCTAGAGATGTAGGTCAGGGTGTGGCCCTCTTCCATCAGCTCACAGGCTACGGAAAACATCAGGTTCTCTTTAATTTTTCGATAGGTCGTGTTTTCGTTTTTAAGCTTACGTTGAAAGGTTCTCACTGAGAAATTAAGCAGCTCCGCCGCCTCTTCAAGCGAGAGGTCTTGCTCTTTCATATAGGGTTGGAGCAGTTCATAAACGCTGTCGGTAAAGCTGGTGTGCCATTCAACGATAGCAGGCTTATTACTTAAGTCTTTAGCTGTGAGGCGAATTGGCAGTTGTAGAATCTCATCTGGGATCATCACGGCGGTTGAACTGTGGTCAATAAACAACTGGCAATTGCTCGGAACCAAGGTTTTGACGATATCGGTGTCATGCCCTTGCAAACGTAACTTGGTAGGTTGCCAAGGCGATTGAGATAAAATCGTGATCAGCTCAATGATGTAGGTGATGGCAAACACTTCGCCCCATTGGAACATAGATGAAGGCTCGTCTCGCGATGTTCGGCAAAACCAGCTCTGCCCGTGTTCGACAACGAAATCGACACTGCTGCCTGGAGAGTCATAAGCGAAGATTGTGTTGATGTGTTTTAGTGCGTCGCCAATGGTTTCGAACTCGGTAAATTGATGCAAGACATATGGGATGATTCTTCGTCTGAAAGCAAGACCAAGTACATCCGTAAAGCGGGATACCCCCAATTGTGACGACGTTAGATAAATCAATCGCTTGATCGACTCTGATGGCACAAAGTCACTTTCTGACTCTATCAGGTCCGGCGGCAGCCCTGAGTCTTCGAGTAGCTTGTGTAGATCTAGCCCATGGTCCGTGAATATTTGCACTAAGATCTTGGCGTAACTGGTTTGTATTACTGGTACTTGATAGGGGCTATTGGCCATGATCAATCAATCCTTGTGTATTGATACATAATTGGACGTGCATATCATTTACGACACTTTGTTTAGTAAATCTAACCCTAATTACTTGAGTTTTCCATGGTCAGGTTTATTTTTAAGGTATTAATTTTGTTGATTTTAGTTATTGAGAAGGGAGTCCCATGTCAGAAGTCGAAGGGAACAAGCAGGATGTAAAAGAAGAAAGCGCTCAGCCGGAACAGGGCAAAGATAAAGTGAGAAAGGTAACCAATTATCTGCTCGCTTTCGTCGCATTCACACTGTTGTTCAGCATCATTGCCGATCGAATTATTCCAATTACCGATAATGCTCGTGTTAAAGGTTACATTGTTCCTGTTAAGCCTGAGGTGTCAGGCAAAGTGTTGGACATTTTGGTTCAGCCCAATCAACTGGTTAATCAAGGTGACACGTTAGCCGTTCTCGATGACTCAGATTATCGAATTGCGGTACAGCAAGCAGAGCAGAATCTTGAAATTGCAGGGCAAAATGTCGGTGCTCAAACCGCAAGTATTGCTTCTGCACAGGCTAAGCTCACTTCTGCTTTGGTTGAGAAACAAAATACTCAGCTGCAGGCCAAGCGTATCTTGGAGATGGCAGACAAAGGTGTGGTTTCCAAATCGGATGCAGACGAAGCTCGAGCGGCTTTGGCAACAGCACGAGCTAACGTGACCAATGCTGAAGCGGATTTGGAACGTGCTAAGCAACAAATGGGTAAACAGGGTGAAGAAAACAGCCAAGTGAAAGCAGCATTATTGGCGCTTGAACAAGCTCAGTTGAACCTTGAACGTACTGTTATCAAAGCGCCAACGCAAGGCGGTGTGTCTAACTTCAGCCTATCCGAAGGTTTCTATGCTTCCGCAGGTCAGGCGATCATGACGTTTGTGTCGACGGAAGACATCTGGATCGAAGCTTACTATCGAGAAAATAGCTTAGGTAATGTCACGGTTGGTGATGAAGTGGAAGTGGCTCTGGATTTTGCTCCAGGCAAAATTGTTAAGGGCCGTGTGAGCAGTATCGATTGGGGGGTCGATTGGGGGCAAAACGATCAGGCAGGTAAGCTTGCTCAAGCGAGCCAACAAACAGGCTGGTTGCGTCAAACTCAAATGTTGCCAATTACTATCGAGTTTGAACGTGATGCGATGCAAGGTATGTTGCGTGTCGGTGGTCAGGCCGATGTCATTGTCTATAGCGGTGATAACTTTGTTTTCAACGCAATAGGTAAAGTTTGGATTCGAATTATAAGCGTATTGTCTTATGTCCGATAAGCCCGTACTCGACCAACAAACACAGCAACGGATCCTGCGGTATACCGTCGGGGTCACGTTGGCTGTCTTTTTGGCGGCATGGATCAACTGGCCACTTGCGTTCGTCGCACCGGTATTCACCGCTAAGTTTTTAATCGACAAACCTAATTTGCATAAAGAAACCGTTTACGAGCTTTTGTTGGCGGTGGTTACCACTATGGCGTTAGGTTTGTTGTTGTCTCGCGGTATTACGCATTATCCCATCCCTCTGTTGATATTGGTGGGTTTGATGATGCTGTGGGGCTATTACTTGTTTGTTGACCCTAAATGGAATCTGTTCGCTACCGTCTTATTAATTGCTGTATTGATGCTTCCATTCATGGCGATTGATAACCCAGGTGTTTCTGTGCTACTGGCATCAGGCTTGGCAACCTCGGGTGTGGTTTCAGTCATGATCTTTGCTTTGGTACATGTGTTTTTCCCTGAACCTAAGTCAGAGTTTTCCGGTTTTGCGGCAGCGCCACTTGATAAGAAGCAGCGTTGGTATGCGGCCTTTAGGGCGATGATTATCTCTTACCCTGTTGTGTGTTTTTTCTTTATTTTTCAAATCTCTGAAGCGTTACTGACAATGATGTTTATTGCATTGTTATCGTTAATGATTACGTCAGAGAAATCGATAAAGTTGAGTGCGTTTCTGGTGATCAGTAATGGTATTGGGGGCTTGTTAGCGATTGCGGCTTTCTCAATTCTTTCTATTGTTCCTAATATTGTCTTCTATTCTTTGTTTATTGGTTTGATCGCCATTCTTATGGCGACCAAGATATATACCGTTCCAGAAAAAGCGCCGATTTTCGCGACTGCATTCAGTACTTTATTAGTGCTGGTCGGGAGCACATTGATGAGCTCAGGCGATATCGACAGCAACACATTTATACGCATATTCCAATTAGTGTTGATTGGAATTTATATGATTTTGGCTTCGCTCTTCCTTGAAACTAGGAATTGGAAGTTTTTACAAAACCAGACTTAATTTTTGCCCTAACAAGGACGTCCCATGAAGTTAACCGATGATTTTTCTAAACAGGCGATTGATGCCGCAATAAAGATTGCTGCCATTGCGATGCTAGTCTATTGGTGTTTTTCAATTCTACGCCCATTCATTCTATTGGTAGTGTGGGGTGCGATTATTGCGACTGCGCTTTATCCAGTAGCGGTGGCGATTTCAAATAAAACCGGAATGTCGAAAGGTAAAGCCAGCGCATTATTGAGCTTTATTGGTGTGTTGTTGCTGTTGATTCCTTTAGTCGCTCTTTCATCAGGCATCTACACCAGTGCATCCGACTTAATGACAGGGCTTCAGGACGGAACCTTGTCTCTGCCGAAACCAAAAGAGTCCATACAAGAGATCCCATTCATCGGTGAAAAAGTGTATGCCGCCTTGGTTCATGCCTCTTCAAATATTGAGGGGGTGTTTATTAAGTATGCGGAAGAACTTAAGGTATTTGCTACTAAAGCGGCTTCGATATTAGGTTCTCTTGGCGGTGGCTTTATTCAATTCATTATCTCGACCATTATCGCTGGCGCATTTATGAGTAATGCCGACAAATGTCAAACGGGTGTAACGCACTTAGTGGCTCGCTTAACGGATGGCAAAGGTGTTGAACTGGTGCAACTGTCTAAGACAACGGTACGCAGCGTAGTTCAAGGTGTGATAGGTGTTGCTGTCATTCAGTCTATTATGTCAGCAATTGGTCTAGTCATTGCGGGCGTACCTGCTGCCGCGTTATGGGCGCTGGCGGTATTGTTAATTGCAATTATTCAACTTCCACCGATTCTGGCTCTGTTACCTGCAATTATCTACATGTTCAGCGTTGAATCAACGTTGGCTGCTAGCTTGTTCTTGGTGTGGTGTATTCTGGTGAGTGGTAGTGACGCTATCTTGAAACCTGTACTACTGAGCCGCGGTTCTCATATTCCAATGCTGGTTATTTTATTGGGTGCACTTGGCGGAATGGCGATGTCAGGAATCGTCGGTTTGTTTGTTGGTGCCGTGATTCTGAGTTTGACCTACGAGTTGATGATGGCGTGGCTTGGGCTTGAAGATAAAAACCAAGAAGAAGCTGAGGCAAAGCAAGCAGAGACCGAGGAGAAATAGATGAAGGCAGTCTCGAAAGACGACAACTTCTACTTCTTATTTTATGCACTGTTGGTGTTGTTTTTTGGTTGCGCGGTGATGCAGCAGTTTTATCCGCAAGGCCAAAAAACGATTCTATTTTTGATCATCATTACCTTAGCGGTTTCGATTGTCGGCATTCATAAAGAGCGTTCTTTGTATCGCTCCTGGTATGGGTTGTTGTTGATTACAGCGTCGGTGTCGGGTGTGTTTTCCTTCTTAGAAGGTTACAACTTGTCGATAGTGACATTATCGGCGCTAGCGGTATTTCTGTTTTCACATATTTACTCGGCTTTAAAGCAGGTAATACAAGCGAAAACCGTCACCCCCAATCACATCATAGGTTCCATTTGTATTTATTTGCTGTTGGGCTTCGCGTGGTCGACTATCTATCTGTTAATTTTAGAGATCTTCCCTAACGCATTTAATGGTTTAGAAGAACAAATTTGGCTAACGAACTTGTTTAATGCGATGTATTTCAGCTTTATCACTTTGACAACGGTAGGGTATGGAGACATTTCACCCGCTTTACCGATCGCTCAATTTTTTGTGTTTATGGAATCGATAATTGGTAGTTTTTACCTAGCTATTATGGTGGCAAGTTTAGTCAGTATTCGGCTGGCCCAGTCCCAATCAGATTAGAGCGTGTATAAAAAAGCCCGGTAATTGCTTAGCAATGCCGGGCTTTTTACTGCTTCTCAGAGATCAAACCTTATGATGCAGTCGCTTGTATTTTCTCTAATTCAGCAATAGTGGTTTGCGATACTAGCTGGCCGTCCATGTAGTAAGTCACGTTTTGACCCTCTTTGATACCAGTAAGTGTTGCGGTCTCACCACTGTTGTAAACGATGTCCATTTGGATAGTATTTTCATCGATCTTAATCATCTCACCAGTTTCAATCGTGCGGTTGTTTGAGATTGGACCTACAGGCGCTTCTTTGAGGCTTGGGTCCAGGTCATCGTTAACCTTGAAGTGAGTGTCTGTTTTGGTGTCAAATACGTGTGGTGCGCCACTGATAGGGTTTTTGCCTGTCCAGAATTCAAGAGAGTTGAATACCACATAATCGGCTGCTGTCGTAATACCGTACACAGGCGCTAATAGGAAGTTCACACCTGCACGAGCATAGCGGTTATCGACAACTTCAACGTTAAATTTCATCACTTTCCCTGTTACGGCGTTACTGCCGATACAACCAGTTAGCGCAGAAGCCAAAACCGTTAGTCCTACAATTTTAAGTGCAATCTTTTTCATTTTAGTACCTGTATAAGTTAGAAGTCTGTTTCGTTGGAACAGGTGTAGTATGGTTTTTATTCGAAGAACAGTTTTACCATTTAACGCCATCGATGATAAAAGTGCTTATAAACTAGACATATAAAAATGAGCTAAAAATCTAGACATAAAAAAAGCGCGACCTAAAAGGGCGCGCTTGATGTTTGGAAAGGAAGCATTGAGATAATAACTATCGTTACTTCATGACATAGTTGTAAGTCTTCACTATAAGCCAGCGGAAAAATCGTAATAAAAGGGTGGTAGCTTTAAAGACAAACTTGGCAATTGAGACCGTTGCTTCGCAAGCAATGTTTACGCACTTGTGTAAATCGGATTCTTTGTAATCTGAATAGGTCATGGTTTTTCTCTCATTTCTCGCTGTTGTTATGCTAGGTAAGTAACGACGCTCCTGTCTGGCTGTCTCCCCTAAGTGCGTAATGTACAAATATTCGCCAGAGCAAACTTACCATTTAATGCCATTTAGCTTAAAAATAAACCAAGTTAACGAGGGGCAAGGGAATTTAAGCGCACAACTCGGTTAACCCTGTGAAGTAACCGAAAAATCGCTGCCAATAATGGTATGATCGAGAGATAGCACCATGAGTTTGAAAGAAAAGGAAAGAGAATGACCCACCTTACAGAACAGCAAGAAGCTGCAATGGCGATGTTTAAGGAAAACTTACACCTTCCAAACGGTGGTTTTCATAAACTGATTATCGAGCTAAGTAAGGAGTTTCAGTTGCCTTTTCAAAAGGTGCGTACTGTTTTAAAAAACGCCCAGAAAGATATTGAACGCCAAATTCGTGAAGATTTTTCAAATGTTGATGAGGGTGTGATTAGCCAAGCTAATTGGGTGAATATCATTCGCTTAAATCTGGTTGAGTTAGCTGAAGACAATCAAAGCGTGATAGAAAAGCTCAAGTTAAACCCTAAATATCAAAAGGTATTGGAAGCGACCAAGACTTCTATCGCAAGTGAAGATGAGCGTGATGAGTTGATTGAGGAGTTGATTCAGGCCTATGAGAAAGAGGTATTCAAACCTTTATTGGCTATGCTGCACACTACGAAGCTTTACTGGAAGTTAATGCTGGTAGATGAAACATGTAAGATGACTGAAGAAAATCGCGAAAAGTTCAGTGATTACCCTCAACACATGCAAGCTGCAGAACATCTATATAGTCTTGATCAAAAGCTAAGGTCTATGCCGTTAACTCAATGATAATGTGTCATTGATGATTCAAGGTTCGGTATTAATTGATTTCAAGAAGAGCGAGTTGAAATAGAAGTTGGTTTCATCAGAAGCGTCCATTTAACGTAACGCTTTCAAATTCTACGCTTTCAAATTCTACGCTTTCAATACAAGCGTCTATCCAATGAAAACACGATAACCTAGCTAGCGTAAGCCGCGAGTGAAATGCAAAAGGGCTAGGTTTCTATTTTGTTCCAGTTCTACTCTATTTTGTTCTGCTAGAGCGAATTGAGGGTGACATCTGTGGGACTAACTGTGTTTCTTTCTATTGCCTGAGGGGAAAAGCTATAGGAGTGTGAAATGTCCTAGGGTGTTTCCGTTGCGCGAAACGATAGTTCCGATGCTGTCTCTTTCGTTAAATTCAAAGTCGATGAGATAACTGTTGTGTTGTAGCTTGGGCAATATGTGGCGGTGGAGTATATCGCTATTGAGCTGTCGAATCTCGGCGACCCATGAAAGTTGTTCTTTGTGTAAGTCTATTTTGATCTTGAGCATTTACTACCTTTTAGTTTATTGACTGATTTATCGCGTGATAGTTGGTACCAATGGATTTGTCGTGTTGTTCTTCGTGACATAACTTTGCCTTGTGTTTATTACATTTGTATTTAAGTGAACGATCTAATCTGGATTCGCATATAAGAAAGCGAACGACGATAGATCGAGAATTAGGATCGAATTAAAAAGCTATTGAATGACTATCTAGGTGAAAGCTGACGCAGAGATGGTGTAACGAGGTATCGAGAACTGTCTTTGTGGAACTTGGACTTACTTTAGCATTAACAGCTCTATAGATTAGAGCCAGGTGAAGGACTATACGCCTAGTTTTTTAAATTACAACCCTATTTTTAATTAAATTTGAAAATAATTTTGATTGAAATATCACCGTTATTTAGCAGGAAAGAGAGGAATGAGTAGGGACTTACTTTTTCTTTAGCGGTGTCACTGCCTGTGCTTTTTAAAGATAAGCTCTTCACAAGCGCTTTCTGTCTTCTTATTTTGTCACTTGCAATTAACTTGCTGTTATATAGAAGTTTTACATTGTAAATTTCTCTCCTTGTTCAAGGCTCAAGGCGCGTATGTTGTGACTCATAGTGATATCACTCGTTGAAATTTTCAGCCTTATCTACTTATCTTCCATTCTTTCCTCAATGTGATTGCTATTTATCCTTTCTGTTCTTCAATGCTGTACAGCTATGTTCTTTTTGGATAGTCGCTTAGCAAAATATGAATAA
Source organism: Vibrio sp. T3Y01 (assembly GCF_013114525.1). Lineage (NCBI taxonomy): Bacteria > Pseudomonadati > Pseudomonadota > Gammaproteobacteria > Vibrionales > Vibrionaceae > Vibrio > Vibrio sp. T3Y01. The sequence continues at coordinate 389,798 of NZ_VTXJ01000001.1, forward strand.
TCACTTTTACGTTTCTGAATAACAAAGTTGTTGTGTACCTAAATAACTGCAAATATAATTGATAATAATTCTCACTTGCGTTACAAGTTTGTTGTCAAAACAATGACAGACTTTAAATTATAGTTATCTAGCAGTTGTGTACGCCCCAGGCTCACCTATGAGTATTCTGACTTTCATTGTCATGAGTGGTGGTTTGTCTCAATGGCAAAGGAAGAAACATGAAGAAAACAATCAAATCAGTTCGCCAGTTAGTGAGCGGGCTTGCCATCGTTCTTGCATCATCGCTGATGACCGCTCATGCGGAAACCGTGACTATCGAACACGTAAAGGGCACCGCGCAGTTTACTGAAGTACCACAACGAGTTGTTGTTCTTGGTTTTGGTAGCTTGGATGTACTTGATAAAATTGGCGTAAAGCCAGTCGGTGCACCTCACAGCCTAATGCCTGATTACCTTGAGTCATACAAAGAAACAACGAAAAACACAGGCTCGTTAAGCGAACCTGATTTTGAAGCTATCTACATGTTGAAGCCAGACGTAATCATTGCGGAAAACCGCATGCTTAAGGTTTACGACAAGTTAGCTCAAATTGCTCCGACGATCATGTTCTCTATTGAAGGTGATAAGTACTGGGCTGATGCTCAACAAAATTGGCGTTCACTGGGTGAGTTATTTGGTAAGCAGGCTGAAGTGGAAGCTATCATCAAAGAGACTCAAGGCTCAATTACTGCTGTGAATGACAAAGTAACCTTGGGTGAAACGACGGCGATGATGCTAATGAACAACGGTAACAATATTGCGATGTTCAACAAAGGCAGCCGCTTCTCTATCATCTTTGATGATTTTGGTTACGTTGAGTCAAAGAGTGCGACAGTCGCACCAATCAAAGGCACGCACGGTAACCTTATCTCTTTTGAGTACATTGCGGATGCAAAACCTGAAGTGCTTTACATCCTAGATCGTGAAAAAGCGATTGGCCGCTCTGAAGGTCGTGCACCTCAACTGTTTGACAACCCATTGGTTGCGGCGACTCCAGCAGCACAGCAAGGCAACATCGTTTACCTTGATTCAAGTGCATGGTACCTAGCAGGTGGTGGTGTAACGGCTATTCATAGAATGTTGGGTGACATTGAACGTACCATTCAACAGTAATTTTTAATGAGTTTTTCGGGCTTATAAGAAACGTTCTTATAAGCCCTTTTTCACTTTTTATACGGGCTACCCGAGACCTACCTTTAGTATTATTTCTATGTTGAAACCCATTGCAGCTGCTGTATTTCTTGTCGTGTTATGCGTTGCGTCATTGATGATAGGGGTCGCTGAAATCAGTTTTAGTGACTTCTTTAACGGCAACCAACACGCCAACTCTATTTATATCGTGAGTCGAATCCCTCGTTTGCTTGCCATTGTGCTCGCAGGCGCCGGTCTGAGTGTCTCTGGCTTAATCATGCAGCAGATTGTTCAGAACAAGTTCGCAGCACCGTCTACGATGGGCACGATTGACTGTGCGATGTTGGGCTACATCGTTGGTATTCTTGTCTTGGGTAACGCTGCTCAATGGAGCTACCTAGGTTTCATCTTCGCGTTTGCAGTGTTTGGCACCATGTTGTTGGTTCGCTTCTTACAGCACCTTAAGTTCAAGAATGCGGTGCTAGTGCCCTTGATCGGTATTATGTATGGCAACGTGGTCTCAGCACTGACAACGTTTATTGCTTACAAGTACGACCTAGTACAAACCATGTCTGCATGGACTATGGCGAACTTCGCGAGCGTATTACAGGGAAGTTATGAAATTCTGTACCTTGCCGTCCCGGCTTGTATGTTGGCTTACTATTTCGCAAGTCAGTTCAGCGCGGCGAGTATTGGTGAGAGCTTTGCAAAAAACATCGGCTTGAACTACCAGAAGATCGTGTTCATTGGTGTTGCTTTGGTGGCGATATGCGCGTCTTCAGTGGTGATGATCGTTGGCGTCATTCCTTTCCTTGGTCTTATCGTGCCAAACATTGTATCGCTGATGATGGGTGACAACATGAAGCGAATCCTGCCTTGGACAGCATACTGGGGCGTGATCTTGGTGCTGGCTTGTGACTTGTTAGCTCGAATTGTCATCTTCCCTTATGAGATTCCAATCTCGATGGTCATCAGCATCTTCGGTGGCTTGATTTTTATTTACCTAATCATGAGAGACAAGTCGAATGCGTGATTCAATAAAAATCGCGATTCTGGCTATCGCGTCTTTGGGTATGACGGCTATTTTTGTAGGACAGGGGCTAACCTGGGATAACTACGAATTTTTCTTGTCGCTACGAATGCCTAAGTTGTTGTCCATCGTACTGGCGGCAGTGGCGATTTCTGCATCGTCACTGGTCTTCCAAACCATTACCAACAACCGGATTCTCACCCCTTCAATCTTGGGCTTTGATAGTTTGTACATGTTGGTTCAAACGTCGTTGTTATTTGTATTTGGAGGCACGAGCTTTTGGGTGATTGATTCCATTGCAAACTTCGGCCTATCTGTCTCTGTGATGATATTGTTCTCGTTTGCTCTGTTCCATTTTTACTTTAAGAGCAAGCGTAACAACGTATTTACCCTGCTGCTGATCGGGATTGTTTGTGGCAGCGTGTTCTCAAGCCTATCGAATTTCTTAGCTATGCTAATTGATCCGAACGAGTTTGCGGTGCTGCAGAACGTTATGTTTGCAAGCTTCAACAATGTGAAAAGCGAGCTGGTTTACCTGAGTATTCTTCCGCTAGGTTTGTGTTTGCTTGGGCTTTGGGTATTAGCTCCAAAATTGGATGTTCTATGGTTGGGCGTCGATAACGCGACAAGTTTAGGTGTGAATACCAAGCGATTAACTCAGATGATTCTGGTGATTGTGTCAGTAATGGTTGCGGTATCAACTGCTTTGGTTGGCCCTGTGCTTTTCTTCGGCTTAATCACGGTCAGCCTAGCGCGCCAGATATTCAGCTCGTATCAACACCGTGTACTTATTCTTGCAAGTAGCTTATTAGCGGTGGTTTTGCTTGTTTCTGGCCAATGGTTTATTGAAAAAGTGATGGCGTTTGAAACCACAGTCAGTGTGATCATTAATTTGGTCGGCGGTTTGTATTTTATGTTCTTGTTGTTACGCACCAGAATTCAGTAAAGGTAGTAAGTAGTGATTAAATTAACAGGTTTAAGTAAGAAGTATGGCAAGTCACTGGTTGTGGACGATGCTAGCGCTATGTTCCCAAAAGGGGAAGTGACTTCTATTATTGGCCCAAACGGTGCGGGTAAAAGTACACTGCTTTCAATGGCAAGTCGTCTAACAGAGAGTGATGCCGGTGAAGTGCTAATTGGCGACAAGCTGCTTGCTGAGTGGGATACCAAAGAGCTAGCGAAACACCTGGCGGTACTCCGACAATCAAACAACATCAATATGCGATTTACGATTCGCGAATTAGTCTGTTTTGGGCGTTTTCCGCATTCGCAAGGTCGCTTGAAAGACGAGGACAACAAGATTGTTGATACAGCACTAGAGCACTTAGGTATTACGGATATTCAAAACAAATACCTTGATGAGCTCAGTGGTGGTCAGCGTCAAATGGCATTCATTGCAATGGTTGTTGCACAAGACACCGACTATGTTTTCTTGGACGAGCCGCTTAATAACCTAGATATCAAGCATTCTGTTGAGATCATGCAGACGCTTCGTCGTTTGGCGCATGAGTTCAATAAAGCGATCGTTATTGTGATTCACGACATCAACTTTGCTTCTTGCTATTCAGACAACATCGTAGCGATGAAAAAAGGCCAAGTAGTGAAATCTGGTAAGGTTTCTGAAGTGGTAGAAAAGTCAGTAATGGAATCGATTTATGAGATTCCATTTGAGATTCGTGAGTTTGATGGTGTCCGAGTCTGTATGTACTACTCTGGTCGTTAGTCAACTACCCTTTGATCCAAAGAAAGAGCTCCCATATGAGGAGCTCTTTTTTTAGGTAATCAACCTTAGTTGCAAGGTTGTATTTATGATTTCTCTTTTATTTATAACCACTTAATCGACGTAATATTGACAGGTTTCTACATCGAAAGTGATAGTTTGATGTCACTCGAAGATCTGCTCTTCATTTTTCAAAATCATTTGCCATTTTTTGTGCCTTGCATTCCAAAAACGTCCTACACTTGGGTTATAACTGTTTGATTTTTATACGAGGTATCAATGAGTCGTAAACCAATAGTGCTAGTCGTGGATGACACCCCAAGTAACTTGGATGTGTTAACGGCAATACTCAAAGATACCTACCAAGTTAAGGTAGCTATTAACGGAACCATTGGTATTAAAATTGCCAAAATGGTCCCTCAGCCAGACCTGATTCTTCTCGATATCATGATGCCCGATATTGACGGCTATGAAGTGTGTCGGCAACTAAAAGCACAGCCGAATACCGCGCATATTCCCATTATATTTGTGACCGCCAAAATAGACCCTGAAGCCGAAGTGAAAGGGCTATCTTTAGGCGCTGTTGATTACCTTACTAAGCCGATCACACCTGAGATCGCGCTGCAACGTGTTAAGACTCATATTGCTTTGTATGACCAACAGCGAGCGCTATTTAGCCAAGTGAAAGAGAAAACCCAAGAGATCAATCTTGGTAAGTTAGAGACTCTGAATATTTTGGGTAGGGCGGCTGAATTCAAAGACAATGAAACGGGCATGCACGTTATGCGTATGAGCCACTATTGTGAAATATTGGCGAAGGCACTGGGTATGACAGACGAAGATGCCGAGACCCTACGAGACGCAGCGCCGATGCACGACATCGGTAAGATTGGTATCCCCGACAGCGTGCTGCTCAAGCCAGGCAAGTTGGATGCTGGCGAATGGGCAATCATGCAAAAGCACGTCGAATACGGTGTTGAGATACTCGGCAGGCAAAGTGACTCTAAATTGATGCGAATGGCTATTCAAGTCGCGCAGTATCACCATGAAAAGTGGGATGGCAGCGGCTACCCAAATCAAATAGCAGGCGAGGAGATCCCTCTGGTAGGGCGCATCGCAGCGGTAGCGGATGTGTTTGATGCCCTGACAGCAGAGAGACCGTATAAAAAAGCTTGGAGCGTAGATGAAGCGCTGGCCTTGTTTGAAGAGCAAAAGGGCAAACATTTCGATCCTAGAATCGTTGAATTGCTGTTTGAAAATCTACCTAAGATCTTAGCGATTAAAGAAAAATTCAAAGATGAGTAATCGATCCAATAGATGTCGTGTTTTTATGTCGAGGCTAAAAAGTTCAGTGATTTCATTCACGGTATGGTTGCTGTCCGTGCTTATGTTTGTTGGCAGTGCTTATGCCTCTGAAGTGAGCGATGCCGAGCTAGACATATGGTTAGACAACAAACCAACGGTGACTTTCATTGCCCTTACTAACCATTACCCATACTCCTTCCTTGACGACAATGGGAAGGTGTCGGGCATTATTAAAGATTGGACAGAGGATCTTGAAGAGCGGTTTGGCGTTCATGTGAAGTTTATAAGCGTCAGCTCGCGCAGTGAAGCCAAAGCTGCACTGCTTGATGGACGAGGTGATGTTTTTCCTTTCCAACAGTTTGATCCAAGTGATGGAGGGCGCTTTCTTTCGAGTGACCCGTATATCCCTTATCAGGTTGCGGTGATTGTCCCTATTGATAATAAACTTACTACGAGTTTGGACCAAAACCGTAAGCGCCGAATTGCTATGGTTAATGAAAACATTGACTTAAAAAAAGCGGGTGTTCAATTAAGTTCTATCGAGCGCGTCGATTTTAACAACGTTATCGATGCGGTCAGGGCGTTAGGAGAAGGTCAAGTTGAAGGGATTGTAGCTGAACCTATCACCACTATGGATCTTGCAAAGAAGGTGGGCGTTCATGACTTAGCAGTCAACTACGTGTTAGAGCATTGGAAAAGAATTAAGGCCACTATGGTGGTTCGTAGCGGCGATGTAGAACTCCTAACCTTACTCAATAAACAGATACATTCTTTTGATGTTCACAAAGAGAACCAAATTTTATCTAAGTGGTTAGATATCTCGCCTTATCGTGTGCCACTCAAAGGCGTGTTTGGCTTTGGCAACCCTCCTTACATGTATCCAGATAGCACCGCTGTTGGCTTGGAGCACGACATTATACAGCGCGCATTGAATGATATGGGCCATAAACTTGGTGACGTTGTCACTTTGCCGCCGAGTGCCGCGAGGAAGGCCATTGATAATAATAACTCGATCTCTTTTGTCTCAGGCGTTCAGGCTGACGATCCGGATGCCCACTTTTTAAGTGATAGTGTTATTAACGTTGAATTCGTCCCTGTGTCGCTGGCAAGGCGCCAACTCAATCTTAAATCTCAGAAAGGCTTGTCTCTAGGGGCGCTGCTATTTGATGACACCTCACCGATAAAAAACTCGATAGAGATGCTTTCTAAGGAAGTTGATATCGAACGAGTTGAAGATATCGGTACGTTAGAGTCGGCATTCGCACAGTTAAGAGCTCAGAGCGTAGATGTCTTAATGGTCGAGAGGCGAGTACTGGAGTGGTTTATTACTAATACTCGCTTTATTGAAATGTCAGAGCTTCGATTACACGATGACTACCGAGTGGAGTATCCAATCTATGTCGATTTTAAGAGTGAAGAACTGAGAGACCGATTTAACGCTGCGGTGGCCAACCTTAAGCAAGTCGATGATGGTTTAAACCAAATCATTGAGACTCATATCCAGAGTGACCTAAGCCAGGTTCTGAAGAAAGCGAGTATTATTGCTCAAATCTCGGCTTATTTTATCGTAAATGACCGCTTTGACGACCTGTCTGAGCTCTTTGAAGTATTTGATACAGACAGTTCATTTCAGGTGATCACAGCCCAAGCAGACAACAATAATCGCCCAATTAAAGCCTGGTACATAGGCAACCTAGTTGATGATTTTGGAGAGAAGCGCAATACCTCCCATTTTGCATCAGTGACCAAAGTCGCCAGCTACCGCACGAAAGGTGGTATTACTAATTCGGGCTCCATGACCTTTTACTTTGACACTCGATCTCAACAGCGAAACCATATTTACTTCCCAGATATAGAGCAGTTTAATTCGTTTGGTGAACCCGCTAAGCGGTATATTGCAGAGATATATCAAGCAAATAACTTAACGGGAGAGATCTTAAATTTAAGTGAAGATGAGAGGGAGTGGCTTAAAAATAATCCAACGGTGCGAATCGGTATCGATCCTAATTCACTCCCGTATGAGGCTGTTTCTAGTACTGGCGAGTACATCGGTATGATTGATGATTACCTGGAACTCATCGCGCAGAAAACAGGCTTGAACATTGAACATGTTGATGTGGTGAATTGGTCAGAGACTCGAAGTTTAGTCGATCATCAAGAAGTGGAACTTGTCTCTGCGGCGCAAGAAAATCGCTCCTTGGGCGAGAATGTCAAAGCGGTAAACAGCCTCTTCTCAAGCCGTTTAGCTATAGCCTCAAGGCGAGAGGTGAGCAGCTTAGTGCTCGATGAAGCGACAGGATGGAAAATCGGTATTTTAAGAAATGCAGCGAATACTGAGGCGATAGTAGAGAAGTATCCAAACGTCGAGTGGGTATTTGTTGACTCGACCGCTGAGGGGTTGAACTTGCTCGATGATCAAAGCTTAGACGGAATGATCGATACGGTTGATGTCTTAAACTATTTGATTGATTCATTTGGACACCGAGATATTGGGATTATCGGCCGACTCGACTTTTTCCTGTCACCGACCTTACATGTGATCAAATCTGAACCTCTTCTATTTTCTATTTTGAATAAAGCTATTGATAAGATCTCTGCAGAAGAGCATCAAAAGATATCAGCGAAGTGGGCGGCACCAAAAGCGATAGAAAGAGTTGACTATCATCTGGTTTACACCATCTCCGCTTTTTCGTTAGTGATTCTTTTGCTGATTGTCTTCTGGAACCGAAAACTCGCTAAGCAGATTAGCATAGCCAATCAAGCAACAGAGGCACTCAAAAAGGCGCAAGACCAGCTCTATAGCATGTTAAATAGTTCTCCAATCGCAGCCGCTGTGGTTTTTGAGGAGCAGGTTCGTTATGCCAATGACACTGCAAAACGCTTGTTTGGCGTTGAAAATAAGGAACTCTCGTCTATCGATGTAGTTGCTATTCATGATTCTCTCGAGGTTCGTGATGACATTCATAAAGAGCTCAAGCTGAACGGAAAAGTCGTTAACAAAGAGTTAGTGCTTAGAAAGTCAGACGGCACTCGTTTTGTCGCACTAGTAAGCTACTACTTGTTTGAGCTTGATGGTGAAATCGCAACGCTATTTTGGGCATTCGATATTTCTGAAATGAAACGTCTAAATGAGCAATTGGCTGAAGAGAAAGAGAGAGCAAACCTCGCAAGTCAGGCTAAATCAGAGTTTTTGGCGAACATGAGCCACGAAATTAGAACGCCAATGAACGCAATTATTGGCTTGTCTTATCTAGCGATTGGGGAGATCACTAACCCTACAGCCCGCAACTATATCGAAAAAGTGCACCGCTCTGGGCACTCTCTGTTAAGCATCATCAACGATATTTTAGACTTGTCTAAGATAGAAGCGGGTCAGTTGTTTATCGATAATATTCCATTTAATGCACTAACGACATTTCAAGACGTGATTGAGTTGATGGAATCGAAAGCCGCTGAAAAGCAGCTCAACTTGTCGATGTCGGTTGACCCAGAACTGGATACCCCTCTTATGGGGGACCCACTCAGATTATTCCAAGTGATACTTAACCTGATAGGTAATGCGATTAAGTTTACCGAAAAAGGCAGCGTCACGTTAACCGTCGATGTAATGGAATCGAATGATAACAACTTGACCATGAGAGTCAGCGTTGTGGATACCGGTATTGGGATCTCTGATGAGAACCTCCACAAACTATTTCAAGCGTTTAGCCAAGCAGACACAACAACAACGCGCAGGTTTGGTGGCACAGGGTTAGGGCTCAATATTAGCCAGAAGCTTGTTAACGCGATGGGTAGCCAAATTACGGTTGAGAGTGAGTTTGGGCAAGGCAGTGAGTTTTCTTTTATTGTGACACTTGCAAGGTCGACGGATGAAGAACTCGCGAAGTTTAAAGCTCAAGAATTGCAATTGGATTATCAGATAGAGTTTAAAGGTCAGAAGATACTGCTAGTGGAAGATAATGAGCTAAACCAAGATCTTGCATTGGCCTTCTTCAATCGATCTAAGTTAGATGCCGACCTTGCCGAAAACGGAAAAGAGGCATTAGCGTTGGCGCAGAATAATGACTATGAAATGATCTTTATGGATCTGCAAATGCCAATTATGGATGGGTTTGAGGCTACAAGGTTGATCCGTGAATTCAATAAAACTGTACCTATTATTGCGATGTCGGCAAACGTGTTTAGTGATGCAAAACAAAGAGCGAGGGACGCAGGCGTAACGGACTTCTTGGATAAGCCGATCATTATTGATAAAGCGACGTCTTTGATCTCAAAGTATATCGTTCCAGAGGTATTGATTGAGGGGCAAGCATCTGCGCCTAAATTAGTTGATGAATCAGTTTCTGACAACTCTGGCTTGCCTATTTTCTCACAAGCTCGATTTGACCAGCTCACTAATAACGATACATCCTTGCAAAATAAGGTGTTGGATAGGTTCTGCCAAGGGGCGCCATCGATGCTGTCTGATGCGTTCGATAATCTAGCGCAAGAAGAGTGGGTGACGTTAGAGCGGAATCTACACACCCTAAAAAGTATGGCGGCTTCAATTGGCGGGCAGAGGCTCGCTGAATTACTCAGTGACTTAGAAAGTCGAGCTCACAATAGGACATGCGTGGAGCAAGATCTTAAGCATGGCGAAATTGGCTTAACGGGGTTAATTGAAGCGGTCGAGCGCGATTTTGGCAAACCATGCGCAACTACAGCAGATAGAGGTTCAGATGATACTTCGGACTGTTCTGAGGCTGCTCCTGAGCAAATCGCTAAGCTGCTATCTCTTCTTGAGGCTTACGATAACGATGCGACTCAATACGTTTCGGAGTTACTCATTGAACACCCTGACTCGAGTGCTTTAAAAGAGGTGCTGAGATTGCTAGAGAGTTACGATTTTGAAGGTGCCACTGAGGTGCTCAGCGCTTCACAGCCATAGAACCAAAGCCTTTTGCTAGTATTCAAAGCCTTTAACTATCGTGGTTAAAGGCTTTTTTATCTGTGCACTAACCTAATTGCTGACATTGTGTTTGATTAAATTAATCACGGTGTTGTATCGATGAGGGAGCTTGCGGTTTCGCTTTTGGACTAAGTACAGCGTTTCCTCAACTTCTACTTTTGGCGGGACGACGTGCAACTTATCTCTTTCAGCAAAATGTTCAACGGCACCAGCTGGCAACACGGTAAACCCTAATCCCTTGGATACGGGCAGCAGTATCTGATGAAGTTGGTTGATGTAGCCTGATTTCGGAATCTCATTAATGTTGATGTTCGCGAGCTCTTTATCACCACACAGGTCGAAGTACAAAGAGAGGTAATGCGCAGAATCTGGGTGAGCAATCAGGCCAATCTCATGCAGCGTTTGTGGCGTTATCTCAAGGTCGGCATGACTGTGGTGCACGATAAGACACAATGCTTCTTTGCCGATAACTTGGCTTTGGTAATAGCTGTCGTTCGGTGAGTGTCTCACGATACCGACATCAGTCGTGCCTTGCAGCAGGTCATTTAATATCTTCTTGTTCGGCGCTGCTTCTAGATTGATGCTTAGATCTGGGTGTTGCTGCTGCAGTTCAAGAAGCTTGGGGTATAAGCGTAGGGAAAGCGAGCCTGAACAGGATAGGTGACATTGCCCGGAGTAAGGGTTATCAAAACTAAGTGATTCGAAAAGGTCTTCTTGGTCTTTCTCTAGTTTGAGTGCATAGCGATACATAATCCGACCTTGCTCGGTCAGCTCGAAGCTCTTATTTTCTCGAGAGAGTAGTTCGCAGTCACATGCTTGCTCAAGTTTTTTGATGTGTTGGCTAACACCTGGTTGAGTCATGTACAACTTTTCAGCCGTTTGGGTGAAATGGCCGACTTCTACCAGAGTCTTAAATGTGTTGAGCCAAAGTGGATTAATCATACTCGCCTCTTAATGCCGAAGTTTGTAAAACACGCCCTAATGAATAACAGAAAATTATTATTATCTCCGTTAATGATAAATGCAAATACAGAATGAATTGAAAATATAGAAAGCGACGCATTCGATATCGTTGAAGATCCAAAAGGAGATGGCTTTAAAGCAATACATTGGTAGCAGGTGAGTTTCATTTTTTGTAACAAAGTGTTGAGACTTTGTTGGTTATTTGGTCTAGTGATCAGCCGCGCTCATATTTAGGAACGAAGATGAATAGAAATGTTTGGCTGCTGTCACTGTGTCAGGCCTTATTAATGACAGGGAATATCTTACTGATTTCCGTGATTGGTTTGATAGGAAAACAGATTGCGCCCAGTGCCAGTATGATTACCTTACCAGTTGCGTTGCAGTTTTTGGGTTTGATGGCTGCAACCATTCCCGCTTCTTTGATTTCAGGTAAGTTAGGCCGTAAGCGAGGCTTTAGTATCGGTAATCTCGTCGGTATAACGGGGGCTAGCCTAGCAACTTACGCGCTATCACAACAAAACTTCTATCTGTTCTGCTTCGCCACCTTCTTACTCGGCATAGGTATTGGTTTTGGAACGCTTTATCGCTTCGCGGCTATTGAAGTGTGTGATGAAAATGCACGACACCGCGCAATCTCGATTTCAATGGCTGGTGGTGTCCTTGCGGCGGTACTCGGGCCGAACTTAGCGATTATGTCTCAGCAATGGTCGCAAGATGGTCTGTACATTGGAGCATTCGCTTCATTGATTGGCTTAAACATTTTAGCACTCGTTATCTTACAGACCATTCAATTCCCTAAAGTGTCGTTTAGTCACCAAGCGCCGAAGTCGGATTCTTTGAGTGCAATTGTAAAGGCGCCTAATTTCGTCGGAGCTGTATTTGCAGCGATGGTCGCCTATGCGGTGATGAATATTCTAATGACTGCAACACCACTAGCGATGATTGGCTGTGGTTTCGACTTTACCAAAGCGGCTGGTGTGATTGAGTGGCACGTGTTGGGTATGTTTGTCCCTGCCTTCTTTACTGGGTCACTCATCGAGAAGTTTGGTTCAAGAATGATGATCTTGGCAGGTGGGATACTGTTTGTGTTTTGTATTGCTATCAACATCCATGGTGAGTCGATTTGGCATTTCAGAGCGGCTTTGGTTTTACTCGGGGTAGGCTGGAACTTTATGTTCATCGCGGCAACCGGTTTGTTCAGTCAATCTTATCAACCGCAGAACAAAGCGAAGGCTCAAGCGTTTAATGAGTTTATTGTCTTTGGCTGTGTGACAGTAACGGCGTTGCTTTCTGGTTGGTTAGAGTCGACAGCGGGCTGGCAAAACCTCAATATCTACGTATTGCCATTTGTGTTAGCCGTTATCATATTGTTTGCATTTAGCGCACGTAAATCTCGCATTCAAAATCAACCTGTATGATGAGTTATCGCTTGTTTGGAGATATTAACTTCTTCATTTGAACAGAGCGTTAGGCTAGCTTTTCCGAAGCACAGACCAATAAAAAGCCCTACCGATGACGGTAGGGCTTTTGCTTACGGCTTAAATAATAACGTTTTCTTAAAACTGCTGTCCTGACTCATGCCAAAGACAGCAGTACTTAAGTTGGTTTATCAGTACGCACGTTATTGTCTACGTACTTATTTCAATGATTTGAGCTAGAAGCGACTTATAGGTTGACCATAATGGTCTTAGTCGTGATTCCGCCTTGGTCATCGATGATTTTTAGCTTCACTTCATGCTTTCCGTATGAAGGGAAGATAGAAGTGAATGTACGACCTCGTTTCACTTTTCCATTTGGTAATGTCCACTCTGTATCGACAATTCGCCCATCACTGTCTGAGCTTGTTGACCACATAGTGACCCAACGACCTAAGTGAATGTACTTCGCACTTGCTTGAGGAAGCGCGTTTGGAACCTCAACATTAACGATTGAGCTAAACGATGCGTTAGCACCTTTGTCGTCGACTACCGTAAGGCTGACTGTGTATTCGCCGGCTTCTTGGTAAGTCCATGTTGGCGCGATTTCACTGCTTGTTGCGCCGTTGCCGAAGTCCCATAGGTAGCTGATGATTTCGCCATCTTGATCCGAACTGAAGTTGCGAGCTGAGACGTTCAACCCATCTGTATTGAGTTCGAAGTTCGCTGTTGGCGCGATGTTGTGTTGGCTTACTTTCGACAGACGTACTACACCGTATTCGTTGACATCGCTTTGGTTAACAATGTCTACCACCAAGCCAAACTTAGTCAAAATACGACCCGAATCAGGAGCTTGTGGTGATGTGTAATCTTGGTCATCAGAGAAGCTCGCTGTACCCACTAGGCTTGTGTCCTGAAGCACATCGTTGTCACTGTTCACAAGACGCATAGGAGTATGATCTTTCAGTGAAAACGCGGCATCACGGACTTGGTAACGTGTTTGAGCGACTTTTCCTGAGTTTTGCCAAATCATGGCATTTTGGTCTGCATCGACCACACCTAACCAGCCTTCTCCTGGATGCTTGCCTACCCAGTTATCAGTGAGCGACTCATCGACATACCAAATGATCAGACCTGGATCGAACGACATGAGCTGGCCCATGCGCTTGATATTAGCCAAGCCTTCATCCACGTCCATATGACTGCGCCATTGCAGTAGGTAGTAGTGTTGAGCTTGATGGAAACCATTGCTCAATTTGAAGCCATTAAGCGCAAAGCTAGAGTTATCTTCGCCGTCATCTAGCGCAACTGTGTCACCGTCAACGATAAGGCTCAGGTTGTCTAAGTAGAAACCTTCCATGGCTAAGCCGCCATCGGTGATGTACTCGAACGAAAGCTCGACTTCTTGTCCAGCCCATTGAGAAACATCAAATTCAGCATCAATCCACCCGTCAGACTCACCACCTACCGCAGGCACTAGGCCGGTGTTGTAGGGGTCATCCATAGAGGTGATGTTGCCTGCGATGGCTTGCCCGTTCACAAGGACACGAGCAAAGTCATAGTCTTTCTCGATTTGGTACCAAGTTTTGAAGGTAAGAATTGCAGAATCGCCCGCCGGGATTTTCAGCTTACGGGTCATGCTATTTTTCAGGTCGTCGCCTTTTTGAGAGTGGAATGAGTACTCACCCTCGAACGGTTTCAAACCTTCGATTTGTTTCTCTGGAAGGTCGACCTTAATCATGTTCGGACGGGAGTTATCTGTCGTTTGGAACAAGGTGTAAATTTGTGGATTGTCTTCCAGGTCATCAATTGAGATTTGGTCATCATTAATCCAACGACCACCAATAGACTTCTGTAGGAAGTGTTTTGCCCAAGAACTGAATGCGGTTGGTTGAGTACCGCCAATTTGACCAGCCCAGCTGCCAGAAGACATTATAGACCAATAAGAGACTGGTTCACCCTTGCCCGTGTATTGCGTGTCGTACTCATCTGGAAGACCTAAATCATGGCCATATTCGTGAGCACAAACACCGGCTGCTGCGTCAATCGGTTGAATCGTGTAATCAAACGCCGCGTACTGGCCATTAAAGCGGTCTGGAAGCGAGCTAGAGGTGCCTTCTAGCACATGTGTGCGTCCAAGGTTGAATCGGTGAGACCAAATTGCATTAGGACCTAACACGCCACCACCGGCTTCTTCACCTACAGAAGCATGGAACACCATTAGGTGGTCAATTACGCCGTCTGGCTCACGGAAGTCTCCGTCACCATCGTAATCGTAGCGATCCTCAATATCGTAATCAGCGAGGTTGATGCTAGGGTCTTGAGCTAACTGGTTGAGGGCTTCGCGAACGAGCTCTTGAGCATTTAGGTCGTTATCCGTAGTCGGGGAGTTACCACCGTAGAAAGCTGCTGGCTTAGAAGCTCGATACCAACCTGCGGCTTGACCCGCCACACTGTAACTGTCGCCTGACTCACTTTGATAATACTGGCGCATCGAGATTAAGTTTTCACCATTTGGTCCGGTATAGCCCGAATCAGAAAACAGTAACTCTTGGTAGTGTTCTGGGTTGTAGCTCTCGTAGAGCATTTGTGTGTGCTCTTTAGTGAGCTTGTTATCGTCCCAGTTTAGATCAGGGAAGTCGACAAGCAGCGCGAGTACTTTGTCCGTGCGCTTGGTACCCACTTCCAGTGCGAAAACACTCGCTTTTTTGACGCCGGACTCTTTTTCGATGGCTTTTAGAATCTTTGCTCTCAGCTCCATGGCTTTTTTGCCAAATTGCGCATCACCTTTAAAACCCGAATTGATTTTATTTTTTAGGTAACGATCAAGGGCGCTGTGTTTTTCTTGATTGCTAGCGTTTTCATCTACTAAGCCTTGTCTTACTAGCATTTCAATTAGCTTATCTTCATTAACAACACCTAAATCAATAGGTGTTTTAGCATAACTGTTGACGCTAAATAGAGTAATCATTGCTGAAGCCAGCAACGTCTTTCTCATTATCTTCATTACATTTCCTTTTTATATTTCCATGTCGATATTAATATCAACTTCCTTCACCGGTGTTATTCACCGATATTGGTCTAATGCACTCTTTTGGTGCTTTATTTACCTGACGTTGGTTTTCTATATCTTTATTTAAATCGAGATTAGGCTGATGGTTCTTATTTGCTTTGGCATTGAGATAGATACGCAAAGCTTCTTGGTTTTCCTCATAATTTAAGCCTGGACAGATAATGCCCTGTTCAATCAATGACTTCAGCAATGGTTCATCATTCTCTATAGTGTAAGCCTGTGACAGTGAGGATAAGGACAGAACCATTAAAGCCATTGTTTTATGAGACATTGTTATAATTAGCCATTTGTTTCGATTATGTAACAAAATATATTTATAAAATTAACCAATCAAACTGTAAATTTTTACAAGTTATTGTCTATCCTATTTTCAACATTAAGAGTTAATATCAAATACCCTCAGGTAATTATCTTATTGTCACTTATTTATTGAATTTTGGTGAATTTATAGTTGATGGTTTTAATAGTAAGTATCAGTGTAGATAATATGGTTATTGTCTCTCATGTTAATAGAGGTAAGGCTTTAGATAGTAATAAAAATACCGTTATACTTTGTGTTGATATAAGAATAATGAATTTTATTGTCAGCCCAATGATGGATTATTCGTGTTTAAATTATTTTCACTCGAATTATCACGATTTCTTCGATTGAGGAGAGGTGAAAGCGCTTGTGGGCGCAATGTTACGCAAATTTTTGGGTTGGAGCGGCTGGTGGTAGTGGCGAACAAGTTGGGTAGTGAAAAAGCTGATGATTAAAGAGCCTGTGTGCCGGCTCTTTTACTAAAAGGTTTAAGGTGAGTTTTCGCTGTTATGATTGGGATACGTCGCGATAAAAGTAACGCTCACAAATCGTTGGTTTGACACGTTTAATAGCGTGCGAAATTAAAGCGACGATGAGAACTGAGAATACGATTCTTCCCCAGAATATGGTGTAAAAATCAGCCCCGATCAGTAAGATCAACAAGGTGTCTTCAATCAAACTGTGGAGCAGATTGAGTAGCATAATGGCGGTAAACACGTCTCTTGCGGCTATATGTCCTTTCTTTGCTTCGTTGATCAATAGACCTCCTCCGAACGAAAGACCGAGCGTGATCCCTATGATGGTTAGATTGGTCGCATCTTTGCTGATGCCTAGTAGTCTTAAAAATGGTCGTAGCAGCAGAGCCATTAACTTCTCGATGCCAAGAACCTTTAAAACTTTAAGTAACAGTAGCAGTGCTGAAATCACCATGAATATCACTGCAAAGTTTTTGAGTTGTTCGATAGCCCAACCGATGTAACTGTTATCTGACGATACTTCTGGCTGCCATAAGACGGTTGCTGGATAGTTGAGTAAATCTCCGTATTGATAGCTGAGATTCAGTAGCCATGCCAATACCAAGCTGCCGCCGACTCTGACTGATAAGGTGGCAAGCCAACTTACCCCTGCTTTTTTCGCGATTGCGCCTTCGATTGGTAGCGAATGAGCGAGCAGCATCATGCTGCCTAACACAGAAGCTTGAGCAACCGTTAAAGAAACATCGGAGTTGATGAGAATAATTAAGCCAGCGTATATATTGGTGAGGATGGTAGTAGCCCACACTAGGCCCATCTCTTTTGGTAACCCAACGCTTTCCATTATTGGGCTTAACCATTCACTCAGAATCACTATGCCGCCAAGCTCTTCTACGACTTTTATGACGATGATAATTGGAATCATGATCCGAAAAAGCGTTGAGGTAACATCGAAAATCTCTTTTAAGAGTTCTTTAAAAAATTGATAAGTGGATTTCATTGATACGTCCATGTTGCGACTGTTTGATTTAAGAAGATCTTATCGTGATTGCTGTGATCGTGATTTCTAAATCTCGTTATAAATTCGGCTATAATTTTTTAGTTACCTTTAATTGAGAAATTATTAGTCAATAAATAATGGATTTGAGAAATTATGGAAATCGACCGCATAGATAGAAGCATTCTTATCCAACTTCAAAAGAATAATCGTATTCCCAACTTAGCATTGGCCGAGCTTGTTGGTTTGTCACCGCCTGCCTGTTTAAAGCGTGTAAAACGTTTGAGAGAGGAGGGAGTGATCGTGGGCGATGTATCTATTATTAACCCTGAGCTTGCTGGTCATAAGATGACTTTGGTCGTGTCTGTCGAAATGGAGAGAGATAGAGGCGATATTTATCAAATTTTTCGCCATTCTATCTCGAAGGCTGCAGAAGTGACGCAGTGTTATCAGATCTCAGGCAGTTATGACTTTATGCTTATCGTGACTGTTAAAGATATCCAAGCCTACGAAGACTTTGTTGAGCGAGTGCTACGCAAAGATCTCAATATTCGTAAGTTCCACACCTCTGTATCAATGAGAACGGTGAAGTTTAGTACTGAATTGAATTTAGAAGAGGCGTAACCGAGAGTAGGACGTTTAGTACAAAATTGCAGCTATGTGAGGTAACTAGCTTAAATTCGTATAAATAGCAGGCATTTACGCAAAATGTGACGTTCACATTTTGTCATAACTTTAATAATTGTATATATTCCTCGCCTAAAATAATAATTAACCAAAGTTAATAATAATGACTGTCAGCTCATCTTCTCTATCTCGTGAAACGTTACTCAGCGAACACGAACAACTCGTATCCACGACGGACCTCAAAGGCGTGATTACTTACAGTAATGATGCTTTTTGTCGTATCGCAGAATACAGCCAGCAAGAGTTACTAGGGCAACACCACAATATCGTTAGGCATGGCGATATGCCTAAAGCGGCGTTTGCCGATATGTGGTTAAACCTTAAGCAAGGCAAAGCGTGGCGGGGTATCGTAAAAAACAAAACCAAATCGGGTGGATACTATTGGGTCGATGCTTATGTGACGCCAATTTACGATAATGGGAAGGTGAGTGGTTACCAATCGGTACGTGTGAAGCCTAAAAACGAATGGGTACAAGTTGCCGATAAAGCATACCAAGGTTTATTGAAGGCTGAGAAATCTGGTCGCCAATGGTCATTACAGATCAGTGATAGTGTTCGTTATGCTGTGTTGCTGGGCTCTCTGGCTGCACCGCTGATTTCAAACCTTGTCGAAGTAGGGCAAGTGTCCCAATGGCTTCTGAGTTTACTACCTGTCTCTGCTCTTGCGCTGTTGTTCCGCCAAGAACTCATCGACACACCTTTACAGCTGAAAAAACTGCAATCAAAGTTCGATAGCGTGAGCCGCCTAGTTTATTCAGGGAACAGTAAGTTTTCTGTGGCTGATTTTCACTTAAAACTTCTGTCTGCTCGTATACGCACTGTATTAGGTCGAATGACTGACTCAGCGAAACCATTGCAAGATTTGGCTGACAATCTTAATGCTACGTCGTTTGAAGTGTCTGAAGCGTTAGATCAACAAACCAAAGACATTCTGCAAGTACGTGAGGCAACCGAAGAGGTTGAATTAACCGCGAATGAAGTTTCGTCTCGTACAGAAGAAGCGCATCGGATTGTCGATGTGACTCTAGAGACTTGTGCTGGCGCTAAAGAGAGCATTAACCAAACTCATCGCAACCTTGAAAATTTAGCTTCACAAGCTGAAAGAGCGACACAAACGACTTACCAACTGAGCGATCAAGCGCAAAGTGTCAGTAAGATAATGGAAGAGATTGGTGGCATTGCGGAGCAAACCAACCTGCTGGCGCTCAACGCAGCAATAGAAGCGGCGAGAGCGGGTGAGCAAGGTCGAGGCTTTGCCGTAGTGGCTGATGAAGTACGTGCGCTGTCTGGGCGTACTTCGAACGCGACAGTACAAATCAAAGAGAGCATCGAAACCATGCTCACTACCATTGAAGGTTGGCAGAAAGACATACTGGCGAACAGAGAGCAGACCGATGCGTGCGGTGATGTGGCTAAGGTGAGCGCAGAGCGTTTATCTGAAGTTGAAAACTTGATGCAATCTATGAACGAGTTGATGCAGTCGGTAGAAAACTCAGCCCATAAGCAACGCACACTGTCGAGTGAGGTGAATCTTCACATGCAATCTATCGCGTCGACAGCAGAGCAGAATTTAGTTGCTACTCACTCAGTGAAGGATCATTCGACTGAGCTTAAAGAACAAGTAAACGAGTTCTATCAGTTAGCTAAACGTTTTGAAGAAAAGTAGCGACCTTAAATAACTTTATGAAAAAATAAAAGAAAGCCTTGCATGATGTGCAGGGCTTTTTTGTAGGTGAAGTGAAGGTTAGAAAAGCTTTGAAACAAAAATAAAACACCGTTCAATTGAGGTTGAGTTACACTTCTCATATTCCAATCAAAAGACAGAGCATCAGCATGCGCCCCCTTATTGTTACCACCATTTGCTTAAGTTTTATTAGTGTTCCTTGTATAGCCTCCAAAGGATCAAATTATCTCTATACGGGATATCAGAATACGAGGGTGAGCGACGATGGTTTTCAAGATTACTTTGATGGTGCTTACAATAACTCGGGGAGTAAGCAGCTTTACGGTGGCTATGTCGGCGGTAACTATGCCTTAAAGGATACTTTTTTCGTCGGTTTCGACTCTTCTGTGACCACACGCTCTTCGACGACACTGTCTGATTTGTCTGTTCAGTTGGGCTGGTATCATCCTATTACTTCGCAGGTTGAGCTTTACGCTTCTGGTGGGGTGAATTGGGTTAGGCCGCAGAGGCGTTCTTCGTGCCGAAATGACACTATCCTTGGACCGTGTGATAGAGAAACCACCAAAAACTACGATGAGGGCTTTATCGGTGAGGCTGGGGCGATTGTTTCGATTAACGAGCGTTGGTCGTTGCAACCATTTTATAGCTATTCTGACACGCATAAGCATGGCTTAAACAACTTTGGGATTGTGAGCTCGGTTGACGTTCTTTCTTGGCTCGCGGTCGATGCTGGGTATGAACACACTTATAGTAAAAGCCTAAACCAGAACACGCTTCGTCTTGGGGCAAGGTTTACGTTTTAACGGTGAAAGGCGAGATACAAAAAAGCCCTACATGAAAATGTAGGGCTTTTGGTATGCATCAACCTATTTCAAGGCGAGACAATTGAATCAAGATTAAGCTAGAAGCTCTTTCGCTGTGTTTACTACGTTTTCAGTAGTGAAACCGAACATCTTGAACAGTTCACCTGCAGGTGCAGATTCGCCGAACGTTGTCATACCGATGATCTTGCCACCGAAGCCAACGTACTTGTACCAGAAGTCAGCGATGCCAGCTTCTACTGCGATACGCGCTGTTACTTCAGAAGGAAGTACAGATTCACGGTACTCAGCGTCTTGCTTGTCGAATGCGTCAGTTGCAGGCATAGATACTACGCGTACCTTCTTACCTTCAGCTGTCAGTTCAGCCGCAGCGTTAACCGCTAGCTCAACTTCAGAACCTGTCGCGATAAGGATTAGCTCTGGCTTGCCTTCACAATCTTTCAGGATGTAACCACCCTTCGCGATGTTAGCTACTTGCTCTTCGCTACGCTCTTGCTGTGCAAGGTTTTGACGAGAGAAGATTAGAGACGTTGGGCCGTCTTTGCGTTCGATAGCCAATTTCCAAGCGACTACAGACTCAACTTGGTCACATGGGCGCCATGTGCTCATGTTTGGCGTCAGACGTAGAGAAGCGATTTGCTCAACTGGTTGGTGAGTTGGGCCATCTTCGCCAAGACCGATAGAGTCGTGCGTGTAAACTTGGATGTTCTGAACTTTCATCAGAGCAGCCATACGCATTGCGTTACGAGCGTACTCCATGAACATTAGGAACGTCGCGCCGTATGGTACGAAACCACCGTGCAGAGCGATACCGTTCATGATCGCAGTCATACCGAATTCACGTACACCGTAGTGGATGTAGTTACCCGCTGGATCTTCAGCAGAAACAGACTTAGAACCAGACCACATAGTTAGGTTAGAAGGTGCAAGGTCAGCAGAGCCGCCTAGGAATTCAGGTAACATAGCACCGAACGCTTCTAGTGCGTTTTGAGACGCTTTACGTGATGCGATGTTTGCTGGGTTAGCTTGAAGGTCAGCAATGATTTGGTTTGCTTTCTCTTCCCACTGTGCAGGAAGCTCACCGTTTACGCGGCGTTTGAATTCAGCTGCCAGCTCAGGGTGTGCTGCTTCATAAGCTGCAAGTTTCTCGTTCCACGCTGCTTCCTTAGCTGCGCCTGCTTCTTTCGCATCCCATTCTGCGTAAACTTCCGACGGAATTTCAAAAGGACCGTGCTCCCAACCAAGTTCTTTACGTGTAGCTGCAATTTCTTCAGCGCCTAGTGGTGCACCGTGACAGTCGTGTGAACCAGATTTGTTTGGAGAACCAAAACCGATGATAGTCTTAGTACAAATTAGAGTAGGGCGTGGGTCCGCTTTAGCAGCTTCAATTGCTGCGTTGATTGCTTCAGCGTTGTGGCCATCTACTGCTGGAATTACGTGCCAGCCGTAAGCTTCAAAACGCTTAGGCGTATCATCAGAGAACCAACCTTCCACTTCACCATCGATAGAGATGCCGTTGTCATCCCAGAAAGCGATAAGCTTACCAAGACCTAGCGTACCTGCTAGAGAACATGCTTCGTGAGAGATACCTTCCATCAGACAGCCGTCACCCATGAATGCATAAGTGAAGTGGTCAACGATGTCGTGGCCTTCTTTGTTGAATTGTGCAGCTAGAGTTTTCTCAGCAAGCGCCATACCAACAGCATTAGTGATACCTTGGCCTAGTGGACCCGTTGTCGTTTCGATACCCGGAGCGTAACCGTACTCTGGGTGACCTGGAGTCTTAGAGTGCAGTTGACGGAAGTTCTTAAGGTCTTCGATTGATAGCTCGTAGCCTGCTAGGTGAAGCAGAGAGTAAATCAGCATAGAGCCGTGGCCGTTTGAAAGAACGAAACGGTCGCGGTCAGCCCACTCTGGGTTTGACGGGTTGTGGTTTAGGTGATCACGCCAAAGAACTTCAGCGATGTCAGCCATACCCATAGGTGCGCCTGGGTGGCCAGAGTTTGCTTGTTGTACGCCGTCCATGCTTAGAGCACGAATAGCATTAGCTAAATGTTTACGGTCCATAATAACTACCAGTGTTTAAATATTGGATTGGAAATTGAAAGGGGAACGCAAACGTTCCCCTTTTTTAATTCTTTGTGATTACAGCTTAGCTGCGATCATGTCTTCTAGTTTGCCTTGGTCAACTGCGAAGTTGCGGATACCTTCTGCAACTTTCTCAACGGCCATTGCGTCTAGGTTGTGCTCCCATAAGAACTCAGCGTGAGTCATTGGAGCTGGGCGCTCTTTAGAGCCTTTAGAGTCAACTAGCTTCTCTACAACTTCACCTTCAGCAGCTTCTAGTTCAGCTAGAAGAGCAGGAGCGATAGTTAGACGGTCACAACCAGCAAGTTCTAGGATCTCGCCAATGTTACGGAAGCTTGCGCCCATAACAACCGTGTTGTAGCCGTGCTCTTTGTAGTAGTTGTAGATATCAGTTACTGAGATTACGCCTGGATCTTCAGATGCTTCGAAGTCGCGACCTTCTTTCGCTTTGTACCAGTCCATGATACGACCAACGAATGGAGAGATAAGGAATACGCCAGCTTCAGCACATGCACGAGCTTGTGCGAAAGAGAATAGAAGCGTTAGGTTACAGTTGATGCCTTCTTTCTCTAGGATTTCAGCAGCGCGGATACCTTCCCAAGTTGAAGCTAGTTTGATTAGGATGCGATCGTTAGTGATACCAGCATCGTTGTACATTTTTACTAGTTGACGTGCTTTTGCAACGCTGCCTTCAGTGTCGTAAGAAAGACGAGCATCAACTTCAGTTGAAATACGACCTGGGATTGTTTTCAGGATTTCTTTACCGATGTTTACTGCAAGCATGTCACAAGTGTCTTGAACTTGTTGTGCTTTATCAGAGCTTTGTGCTTTAGCGTATTCAATTGAAGCATCGATAAGCGGTGCATACTCTTCGATTTGAGCCGCTTTAAGAATCAGAGAAGGGTTAGTTGTTGCGTCTTCTGGCTGGTACTTTTTGATTGCATCAATTTCACCAGTGTCTGCTACTACTGTCGTTAGTTTACGAAGTTGCTCTAATTTGTTGCTCATTTTGATCATCCTATCTATCGCATTACATCTCGTGAGAAGAGAGATGTGGGCATTTGCAAGCTAACTAATGAAGTTCTCAGTGGAGTTTCCAGTGAGCCAAACTTACATTAATTTAAATTTTTCTTCGAACGAACATTTGCACAGAACATTTGATCGCTCGATGAGTAAATGATGTAGCCATATTTATCCGATCTAGCACCAAAGTCAACGATAAATAGTGCGGTATGGTGACTTCAGTCAAATATATTTCGCTCTAGTAATCATGGGCTATGCAAGCAAACGTTTAATACGCGGAGTGAGGCGAATTAATCAACAATAAAACCATGGCTATCACCTTGAGCAAATGTTCCTTGTTGTTACATATGTTCAGGGTGTAAACTTGTGTATCACTTGCTTAGCCATCGAACATTTGTTCTTCAAGCAGGTAAAATAATTGTTAAATATAGGTTGAGTGGTATATGAGTAAGAATATCCAAGATGTTTCCGAAGAAAACACTGATCTCCTGACTGAAGTCGCGGTTGCTTATTATCAGGACGGTGCCACCCAAGAAGAGATCTCGAAAAAGTTCTCTATCTCTCGTGCAAAGGTTGGTCGTATGCTCAAGCAAGCCCGTGATGAAGGTATTGTTGAGATAACCGTTAAGTACCACCCAGTCTTCAGCGCCAAAATCGAGCAACGCTTAATTGAACGTTTTGGTGTTAAGCGTGCACTTGTCGCTCTGGATCAGCCGAATGAAGAGCAACAACGACTTCAGGTCGCAGGCTTAGTGTCTAACTACCTAACCAGTACACTAAAAAACGGCATGGTGGTAACAGTAGGCCAAGGTCGTAACGTGTCTTCTGTTGCTCACCATACTGGTGTAATTACCCCTCGTGATTGTAAGTTCGTGTGTGGCATAGGCGGCATTCACCCTAGAGGCGGTATGTTCAATGCTGACCACATCTGTCGACAGCTAGCGAAAAAGTACGGTGGTTCGTCTGAAACTTTGTATGCGCCTGCTTATGCAGAGAATAAAGCGCAAAAAACCGCCTTTATGGAAAACAGCACAGTAAAGCAAACACTCGATCTCGCTCGAAAGGCAGATGTTGCTTTAGTGGGTATCGGAGACATGAGCGAAAACAGTTACATGGTTGACCTAGGTTGGTTTACCGCAGGCGAAGTGGTTCAATCTCGTTTATTACAGGGCGTTGTTGGTGACTTTGCTGGCTATGACTTTTTTGACGTTCACGGTAAAGCGGCAAACACCGTTATGAGTGACCGAGTCATCGGCTTAGGGTTAGAAGAGTTTCGCCCAATCGCTGAGGTGATTGCGATAGCTGCCGAGAACAGTAAGCCGCTCGCGTTGTTAGGTGCTCTAAGAACTGGCGTGGTTGATGTAATAGCAACCAGCGTAAGTAATGCACTAACCGTACTGAACTTAGATGAGCAGATGACATTAATTGATAAATAAATTATTTATTGTTGTTCTTCCTTTTTAATGCGCTTTTATTCTGATTAAAAATGGGTGGGTTATTTAGCCTACCCATTTAACTATATTATTTATATTGCTATAAATTAAATTTATATAAGATTAGGTATAATTATTATTTATAGGTTTAGTTAGAAACTTAATTGGTTTACGTAAATCCCCATTGATAAAGTCGCGTTGCATTTAACGCATCAATTATCTCTTATTGAGAAAGAATTATTAATGGGATTATCCTAATGAGGACAAAACTAATTTGTACCTTCATAACAGCGTTATTAGCTGTTAGCACAGTACAAGCAAGCACTTTACCTGCACCAATTTGGCATACGATAACTTTTGTTGACGGCAGTTCTAAAGAACTGCGGTTAATGGGCTCTCAGCATATGTTTTGGTATCAAGACCAAACAGGTAGCCTCTATATCCAAGACTCTGACAGTCAATGGTATTTTGCTAGATATGAAAAGAATGAAGAAGAGCAAGGCAGAATAGTTTCCACTGGAGTTCTAGCTTCGAGTGAGACAGATGTACCTTCTGAATCTAATGTTAGGCATATAAAAATAGAGCCAACATACTTCAATGAGCTAATTCAATCACCCGCGGCTAACAACAAGAGGTTTAATTATATAAGGAACCAAAGTTCGCATGAAAGTCGAGCTTTAAATAATAAAACAATAGAGCAGCCATTATTAGTGGTACAGGTTAGCTTTTCAAACGAAAAAGTGGACCATGACTTTCAGTCGACGATATTTGGAATCAATCAACAAAGCGTCCAAGATTACTTTCTAAAAAATAGCTACGGTAACTATAAAGTTGTTCCAGCGAAAGAGGGTGAAGGAACAAAGAATGACGGTGTCATTAATGTCACTCTAGATATTGAACATCCAAACTGCCACTCCAAATCAGAGCGTAATTGCCAAACTAAACTCAATAATGTGTTTGAAAAAGCGTATGAAGCTTTAGACGTGGATTTCAATCTTGCTCAATACGACTCGAACAATGACGGCAGCATCTCGCCTCAAGAACTCTCCGTTATGTTCGTCTTTGCGGGTAATGATAAATCTAGCGGTACACGAAAGACTCCAACGATTTGGCCTCATAAGTACGCTCACAGTACCGTCGAGATTGATGGAAAGCGAATCAGCACTTATTGCTTGTTTGCTGATTATCAAGACGACCATCAGTCAACCATGGGAGTAATAGCGCATGAACTTGGGCATTTAATGTTGGGTTTGCCGGATCTTTACTCTTATAAACATGACGGCTCAATTGGACATTGGGGGTTGATGGGAGGCGGAAGCTGGGCAAGAAAGCCTAGCGACGAGTACGCAGGTCAGACTCCAGTAAACATGCTGGCATGGAGTAAAGAGGCGTCAGGTTTTCTTAAGCCAACCGTTCTTTCGGAGAATGGCCAGGTCCAAATTGACACTATTAAGGGAGAAAGTGTGATTCACCTTGACCCATACTTAAAGCAGTTTGGGCCTCGAGCTTATATAGAGAACCGACGCAAAACCGATTATGACCAAGCACTTCGTGGCGAAGGCTTGCTCATTACGGCGGTAAATATAGATAACCAGTTCAATAGTGATGGGCCGATGCAGGTTCAGATATTTCAGGCTGATGGCGATGGGCAACTCGAGAGTGGGTTTTCATCCGGTGACTCGGGCGATATTTTCCCCGGCAGAGAGACAGTGACGAATCTCTCTGATGATTCTGAACCATCTTTGACTGACATTACTGCGGGAAGAAGTACCGATGTAACTATCTCAAATATTAGTAGTGATGCTGATAAGGCGACATTTTCGTTAGCTATTCCCAATGCGACCACTAAGTCGTCTTGGGTCACGTCATTTGGCCGAACTTATCCACGTTATAGTACAAATACAAACGTACTTGGGTTCGCCATTGACGTTGTTGAGGGGCGTGAGGATATCGTAGGGCTGCACTTCTACGCTAAGGCGACGAGTTTTGCTATGCCGATGTTTTATCGCCTGGTTGAATACCCGTTTCAATCAAGGTTTGGTAATGCAGTGATTAATGAAGCTGCTGGCCGTCTATTGCATCGAGGTGTTGCGCAGCAAGGTGGTGGGCAGATTATTTTTGATGAGCCTGTAAAGCTTGGACTTGGATCCAAGTTACTGGTGTTAGAAATTGAAAACGGGACACCTGAATATTCAACACAGTTTTTAGATGCTTACTTGGGTGACGGACAGAGGAAAACGCAATTCTTAGGCGCAATATCTGAGTATAAAACTCGAGGTTTGAGCCGTGGCTTCGGCCAAAACTTCCCTTTTGCGGTACTTTTTGAACAACCAAGCCAATCCAAGCCTATTGTGGTAGATGACTCTGTCGTTACGGAAGAAGACAGTCCGTTTATGCTCAACTTATTGGCCAATGACCTCAACTTGCCTAGATCTCACCCGTATTCAATTGAGATAGGTCGTAAGCCAGCTAAAGGTGTTATCAGAGGTATTACATATTTCCCCTCGAACAACCAGTTTGGACGAGATAGTTTTACTTATCGTCTTGTTGATGGTGGTGGATACCAAAGTGATTACGCGACTGTTGAGGTTGAAATTAGGCCGGTTAATGATGTTCCCCAATTTAAGCTCAATAAGATTCAGGTTGGTGCTGTAGCTGGTGAGAAAGTGGTATTCGAAGTAACGACGATTACGGATGTTGATTCAGCTGAACATCAGGTCACTTGGACTCAGACAGAAGGTGCTAGATTAGTATTGGGTGGTACACAATCGAAAACATTGACTATACATGTACCAGACGGAGCGTTGGAAGGTGAAAAGTATCGATTGAGTGTTAAGGTGGCGGACCCCGTAGGTGGATATGCCGAACAGTCGGTCACTATTGATGTGCGAAGAAAGAAGGCATTGTTGTTGGAAACGAAATCTCTACAAGTCAAATATGGTGATGAAGTCCAATTGTTTCCAAATATTAATGGTGAGGTGAAAGCATTAAATATTCTTGAAGCCCCGCGTAATGGGGTAGCTAATATAATCGATGCTCAGATTGTTTATAATGCGCCTGCAGAGCGCAGGCTGGCTTTATATGACAATATTAAATATAAGGTTTTATTGTCCGGTGGTGATGAGTGGGTTGGTTCTTTTGATATAGAAGTTTTGCCTAATGTTTCCAACGAATCAGAGGTGACATTGAATCAAGGAGAATCGTCAGGAGGCAGCTCTTCATTGTCTATTCTTTTTATACTTTGTTTACTCTCTAGATTACGAACGAAACGCTGAAATAAAACCATAAAATAATTATGCATATACGAAAGGGCTATAGTTATCAGCCCTTTTTTTTGCGCCTGACTTAACCTCATTTCAGAGTAAAAACAGCGTATTTTGTCGCATTTTCTGGAATTAAGTAATATTAATAGGTGTTTAGTTTCATTTGATGGCAATCTAGATCACAAATTTGAACAATCATTCTCTTGAGTGATTTTTGACCTGAAGTCTTATAAATGTCGACTTTTTGCATAAATTTCAAAGCTTTTGTAGCGCTTTAAGGTGGTGACTGCATACGTTTTGGTTATAATTGTGTTGATTGTCATTTGTCTGGAGGAGGTGTTCTGTAAGGGGCCTGGTGGACAAATGACAAATAAAATATGTTGTTTGTAAAAGCACATAAGGACTTGTGAATCAGTTGTTGTTGCAAAAAGATATCTGTATTTATTGAGATGCATATAAACATTATTTATGACTTTATAAATAATGTTTTTTTGTATCTCAATGGCACTATTGTTACTTTTACGCTGATTTTTAATAAGAATAATTAATAAAAGAACGCAACATCGGGGTAGTTTGCACCATGAAAAACGTCAACAGGTCTATCGACGTAAAATATTTAAGAACATTTTCACACGTTGCTAAGCACAAAAGTTTTACAGCTGCTGCTGAGTCTTTGTTTATGACACAGCCTGCTGTATCCCAGCACATTAAAAAGATCGAGAGTACAATAGGGGCAAGTATTTTTGACCGAAAAGAAGGATTTTTACTGACTAAACATGGAAAAGTATTACTGGATTATGCTGACCAAACCATGTCCATGTATGAAAGGTTATTTGAAGACCTAGAAAAAGTTGAACTACGAGATCAATTTAACATAGCGATCGCTGAGTCGTTTTGTTTCGATATGGTCAATCGAGTCATTAATGAATTTCGGATGCTGAACAACATCGACTTGTCCATAAACAGTTTTACTAAGTCTTCTTCGTTGGACCTGTCGCGTTATGACTTAATATTCACTATGGATAGAATTTCACAAGGAAACGGAAAATCTTATCAATTAAAAACGGTAAACTATGTGATCGCACATTCAAATTCACTTGACCCTTATGAGTGCTATCCACAGAGAGTTGTTTTCTGTAGCTCTTTGTCTAAGTCATATGTTCAAGAATTACTTAACAATTATAATATTGATTCGTCTCACGTAACGAGTTGGGTTAAAACAAGTTCATGCCAGTTGCTTAAAAATGAACTCGAGACCAATGGGACGGTTTTAATATTTCCTGAGTGGTCGGTATGTGATGAAAAGTGTAAGACAATCCCGTTACGTCAGAAAGTTAATATGTATGTCTGGTGCAGTGATGAAATTTCACAAGAACTAGAAACTTTAGGGATAAAAGATAAAATACAGCAAATTTTTCAGATTAGTGATATTTCCGAACCGGGAATAAAGCATAATATTATGTGACTAATTTGATAGTGTTGAAATTGTGCTGAAAATAAAACAACTTAAAGCAATGGGTATCCCATAAGGGATACCTTTTTTGTAGCTATTGAAACGCTTTATCTTACCGATTATATACATTATTAAAACTAACCCCCCTCCCATAAAACCTATAGAAATCAAGGTTGCAATGACTAAATTAGGTTGAATCCCAACGACCAATGCTGTCAGTAACTTAACATCGCCAGCACCGATTACCTTGAGGTACCAAAGTAAAACTCCAACAACGAAACACACAATAGAGATCGGCAGGGATGAAGCCAAATAACCGTTTGATAAGGCTACAACCAGGTTAACTACCAATGCAATTTTATTTAAGTTGTTTGGTATTTTCCTGTGTTTCCAATCAAAAATGCATACACAAGAAAATATTGAGAGATTTAGAGCGATTAAAAATGAGTAATTGATTATTTCTATATTCATAAATAAAGGGTATCTATGATTATGTCTCATATCAATAAAATTGTAATTAAAAATCATTATGAAGTCATAAAAATAGTTTATCTATTTCTTAAATAAGATTCTGTTATGCGATCATAATAACTATTAATTGGATGTATATTTTTCAATCCGGTAACTTTCATTTCGCAATTTCAATAAGACCAATGGTCGATATACTTTTTAGAGGATTACTATGTACTACAAAACTTTAGCAAAACTAGCTGAACTAAAAATGAAGTTCGAAGATGATATTCGCGGTGTTACTGCGGTGGAATATGCAATTATTGCTGTTGTAATGTCAGCTTTAGTACTTGCTGCATTTCAAACTGATGCGCTTAAAAATGCAATTACTGGTGCCTTGACCAAGGTTACAACCAACTTGACTACTGCGACTACAGGCAAATAAACGGCCACTAAGAATAATATATTAAGGGGCTTTGGCCCCTATTTTAGGCTTAATATGAACAGAATTATCATTCTCCTTCTTATCGCTTTCTCTATTTTTTCAACATTGATATATATCAACAGCAACTATATTTCATCGGACGAAGAGCCACAACAAGTCCAGAAAAAAGAAGAACCCAAAGTGAGTATTTTAGTCGCTCAAAAAGAGATCAAACGCTCTCAACCCTTGACTCCCAATTTTTACGAGAAGAAGTTTGTCCATATATCGGACTTAGACGGCTATTACTATACCTTAGAAAAAGACATCGTTGTTCAACCTGGGGCTCTTTTTAAAGAAGACATCAGGGAAGGTACTTATTTAACACAAGAGATGATTTCAAACCCGGGCGACCGAGATTATATGTATCTGTCGCTTAATGATGGTGAATTACCTTATTTTTATGAAGTAACGGGCATTGGGGTTGTACAAACATCGACCCTCACTCCTGGCGATAAAGTGAGCTTTGTTTCTACTACATCTTCAAAATCAAACCTCGTAGAGAGTGGATATGGAGACATCGGTGATTTGGTCAGTCGAGTCATTATTAGTGGAGCGCGAGTATTACAGGTGATTAAAGGTAGCGAAGATACCGACTCACAAGATGCTGAAGATAAAAAATACAGCTTAGTTATTGCTCTAAATATGCGCAGTGTATTGAAACTCGAAATGGCTCAAAAAATTGGGGATGTAAATATCATTCCTTCAGAAATTGAAAACCGTTATTTATCTATTCGCAGTAGTGACTTATTAGAAACACAGTTTGGTGTCAGAGAACTACGTGGTAAGGACTAACATGAATTTAAACAAACAACATATAGCCTTGCTATTGTCTGCAATTCTCTCTTGCCCATTGCTCGCATCTGAATTGATGAACTTAGATCAAGGTGCGGCGAAGACCATTAATTTAAAGAGACAGATATCGACAGTATTTGTAGCGAACCAAGAGATCGCTGACTATAAAATTATTGATGAAAACAAGGTTGTCGTTTATGGCGTTGGCCAAGGCACTACCTCAGTGATTGTTTATGATCGTGGAGGAAACGAAATTTACAATGCTGAATTGGTGGTGAATCAAAGCTTAAGGCTACTAAAGCAGACGCTAATCGCGCGATTCCCTGATGAAAACGTAGTGGTTTCCAATGTCGGTGATCAAGTTGTACTCGATGGCATTGTTGGCAGCGAAGAGATTAAACAGAAGATTAATCGCCTTGTTGGTGAAATGCTTAATAAAGAACGTCGTCGTGCCGCTTACGAACTCAAAGATGGAGACGGCGAAGCGCTAGACGAACTCGAGTACACCGCACAATATAACTACGACCAAGTGATTAATAACTTGAAAGTGCTTACTACCGAGCAGATCAACGTAAAACTAACGGTTGCGGAAGTCTCGAGTTCATTTTTAACAGAATTGGGTGTGACTTATAGTGACAGCGGTGAGCCAGGTACTTTTGTTAATAAGCTGCTCGACTTTACTGCTCAAGATATTGTTGCTGTTATTTCTGCGAGCGGTGATGACAAGATTGGGCGCGTACTGGCAGAGCCAAATCTATCCGTTATTTCTGGCGAACAGGCTAGCTTCTTAGCGGGTGGTGAAATCCCAATCGCGGTGCGAGACGAAGACGGCATTACCATCTCCTATAAAGAGTATGGTGTTAAATTGGCGATGGTGGCGAAGGTCACGGATACAGAGAACATCCGCTTAACCTTGATACCTGAAGTGAGTTCAATTGATGAATCAAACAAGACCACTACAGGGCTTATTTCCGTGCCTTCGTTACGCACCAGAAGAGCCCAAACCACGGTCCATTTGAAAGATGGACAAAGCTTTGTACTCGCTGGATTACTGACATCAGAAGAGCGCGAATCGTTAACCAAGATTCCAATTTTGGGGGACATCCCAATCTTGGGTGCACTGTTTAGTCACACCTCTACTAACCGCTCTAAAACTGAACTCATTATCGTCGCTACAGTTAATTTAGTCGATCCAGTTGAGCAAGAGCAGGTCAAGCTGCCGAGCTTTAGGCGTACCAGCGACCTTGAACGACTCCTGAGAATCGACCTTTCTGAACTTGATGAGCCAGAGCTAGAAAACACAATTAACCAAGGAGGGTTCAACTGATGAAATGGATCGCTATTACTCTACTAGCACTGCTTGCCTCAGCTTGTTCACATGTTGATAGCACGAACACCAGTATTATTGAGCAGCTAGAAGAACGCTTCGAGTTTGATACGACGAGCAGCGAAGATTCAATGTCACGCTCTGTGGCTTTTATTCGAGAGCTTAATGCAAGAGAGCCTAAGTCAACGTTCTACGTCAAATACAAACCAGATGCGAGTGAGTTCGTGGCTAAGTTACGAGACAGGTTTAAATCGGAGTCGATTGCCAAAGACAGATACAAAGTCGAACTTGCCGCTGACGATCAGCAGAAAAATATCCTGATCATAGGGCGATACGTCCGCATTAAAAGCAGTGACTGTGGCGTGATGGTGTTTTCGAAACGTGAAGACTACCAATTTGGCTGTAGTGTTGAGCACAACCGCAACATTAGTTTGGTTAACCCAATCAAAAAGGCGAAGTAGCGATGGACTTAGATATTTTATTTCGTAACTCGTCGTCGAAAATGAAATCGTCGGTTCAAGCGACAGACTTGGTTGTTTCTGACGACAGCACGTTAACTGAATCGATCCAAGATCTTTACGCAATCGAAGGCTTTCCCAAACCTCTTGAAGTGACTGATATTGATTTGGACGGCGCTTGGAATCAGTCAAACATCAAGTTGAACCATGTTGTATTGGACCTTCGCAGTGCACCAAACGTAATAGAGCAAGTCTCAGAGATTTCGGTTCGACTGGATGTGAACATCTCTTTACTCGTTCTATGTGATGTTGACTCGATAAAGCTGCGTAACCAAGTGCACGCTTTAGGTGCGACATATGTGCTGTGGGATTCTGAACTTGATGCGTTACTTGCGGCAATTAAGTCGACGCAAGAGGGGGAAAGCACCGTTAAAAAAACGCGTGTTGCTAAGCGTATTTTAGTACTCGGAACAAAGGGTGGAATTGGTGTTTCGTGTGTTAGTTCAGTCTTGGCTCACTCTTTGGCTGAACAAGCGAATTTAAAAACGCTTTTGGTCGATCATGACTCAGGGGCTTTGAATAGCGACATTTATATTGGTGTGAAAGGATTAAAAGCCAAACACAACAGTATCGATTTGAATCAAATTGATATCGACAGTGCCATCGCCAAGACCTACGTACATCCGGTGAAAGACAAGCTTGATTATTTGGTGTTAGAGAAGAACGTCGCTTGCCTCTCTGATCACGCGTCAACGCTTTACAACCTTTCTAATCAACTGATTGATCAATATAACTTTATTATCGATTCAGCGCCGCTGTCTTGTTACGAAGAGATGCACGATCAGGAATTGTCAGATAAGTACCATCGCATCTTTATTGTTTGTGAACCGTCGGTGTCTTCATTGCGCTCCTATAACTCTTTGAAGAAAAAGATAGGTAAATCTGAACACCAAATCATTTTCAATTTAAATAGGCCAGCAAAGGACTTTATGGTGACGCTTGCTAGCGCTAAAGAGCGGATCAAAGCCAAAGACAGCATTGACTTCATGTATGAACCGTCGCTTGAGAAGATGGTGGTCCAGCAAGGTATCAATGAGTTGCTTAAATCCAAGTCCTCGTCCGCTGTGCTGAGTATGGTCGCGACATTGACGGGTAAGAAAATTAAACCTAAATCACGCTTTAGTTTGTTTAGAAAATGAATCAATTAAAAGAAATCTACATTCAACTTCGCGATGAAATTTTCGATGCGTTGGATGCGGCGACACTCGTCGAAATCAGTAATCAAGAGCTCGAAGACCAGCTTAAAGACTCTGTGAATATCTTGATCGATAAGAAGCAGTTGCAAGTCAGCTCCTTGAAACGGGTTGATTTGGTTAAGGCACTGCTTGATGAACTGAAAGGCTTGGGACCACTGCAAGCCTTAGTCGATAACGATGATATCTCGGATATTATGATCAACGGGCCTTCGGATATTTTCATTGAAATCAATGGCAAGGTAGAACAGTCGCCGATTCAATTTGTTAACGAAAAGCAGTTAAACACTATAGCTAAGCGGATCGCCTCTAACGTAGGGCGTCGTATTGATGAATCTAAGCCACTTTGTGACGCACGTTTAATGGATGGTAGCCGTGTCAACATCGTAATACCTCCGCTGGCGATTGATGGTACTTCCATTTCTATTCGTAAGTTCAAAGAGCAGAAAATTAAGCTCGAGAATCTTGCAGAGTTTGGTGCTATGTCTGTTGAGATGGCAAAGCTATTGTCGATTGCTAGCCACTGTAAATGCAACATATTGATCTCTGGTGGTACAGGTTCAGGTAAAACAACGCTACTCAATGCGTTATCTGGTTTCATCGGTGAAGGCGAACGTATCGTTACCATAGAAGATGCTGCCGAATTGCAGCTTCAAAAACCGCATATCGTTAGGCTTGAAACTCGACAAGCCAGTGTTGAAGGTACGGGAGAAATTACTGCGCGCGATCTCGTGATCAACGCTCTTCGTATGCGCCCAGACAGAATCATTGTGGGTGAGTGTCGTGGCGGAGAAGCGTTCGAGATGCTTCAAGCAATGAATACTGGCCATGATGGGTCTATGTCGACATTGCACGCCAATACGCCACGCGACGCGATTGCTCGTACTGAAAGCATGGTGATGATGGCAACCGCGAGCCTGCCGATATCTGCAATACGCAGAACCATCGTGAGTGCAGTAGACCTGATTGTTCAGGTAAAGCGTCTTCATGATGGCAGCCGTAAGGTGATGTATATTTCGGAAATTATCGGCATGGAAGGGGATAGCGTAGTGATGGAAGATATTTTTCGTTACGAGGCGAGCTCCGATTTTAAAGATGGGAAAATGGTCGGTGAGTTTAGAACGCCTGGCTTATCTACCCGCTCTGTCATTTATGAACGTGCTAAGTTTTTCGGGCTAGAGCAAGCGGTCAGGGAGATCTTCTCATGACATTCATTCTGATTGCGTCATGGAGCGCGTTGCTGATCTACTTTCTTATTCATCGCTCTCGTCAAAACAAAAAGTTGAGTAGCTTGATCGAGATGGAGGCTGAATTCGAAGGGGTAAAGGGCGTTCGATCTGTTATTGATTCTCAGCAGTTTGAAGAGAGCTACAAAGCCAGATTCCGGAAAAGCTACAAGAAGATAGTCAAGGTATTTCAGCCTAATATGTCGCTGAAGCTTATTCTGTTTGTCTGTGTTTCTGCGTCAGCGGTGTATGCCATCAATGAGTTCTTCTTAAGACAGGATTACCTTGTTTGCCTGATGATCGCTGAGCCCGTTTTGTTCTTCGTTTTTTATAACAAGCTCAAGCAGAGACAGATGGACCGGTTTAAAACCAACTTTCCTGATGCCTTAAACATTTTGAGTGGGGCGATATCTTCTGGGCAAAGTATTATCCATGCATTTGAATATGTTGGTAAGCAACTTGATAACGAGGTAGGGAAAGAGTTCAAATTTATGGCCGAGCGCCTACTGATAGGTGAGGACCCTGATGACGTACTGGAACGAAGCAGCAATACATTCCCTTATTTAGAATATTTTTTCTTCGCTTCAACAATCCGGATCAACCTAGCACGAGGTGGTCAGCTGAAAGATGTGATCAACAAAATTAACCGACTTATGTTTGATTCGAGGGCGGTGGAGAAGAAAAAGAATGCGTTGACCTCTGAAGCGCGCGCATCAGCAAAGATTATTGCTTGCTTACCAGTAATATTCCTGATCATTTTAAAGTTCACTAGCCCAGAGAACTATAGCTTCGTTATGTTCGAAGAAGCTGGTCAGCCGATTTTTTATTACGTTCTAGTAAGTGAGTTGCTCGGGTTCTTTTGCATTTGGCTGATATTGCGAGGTGTTAACTAATGGACATGAAAACCCTGGGCATTTGGGGGGCGATATTTATAGTTTCAATGGTGCTTGCCACGTACTGCTTGCGATTTTGGGACAACACCAGAGCAAATATTGAAACCCGAAAGATCATTGGTTCGACACGCGAAGAGAAGAAACGAACCGACTTATTTAAATCGATATTATCTCGAATCAGTTTTAATAAAGATGAAACTAAACGCAAGTTAGTGGCCGCGGGTTTTTATAGTGACTTTCTCGCTGATGCTTATTACCTACTTAAAATCGTTCCTTTTAGTATCTGCTTGATTCTTATTGGCTTTGATTTTTATAGCGGAGAAACCGAAGTACTGTTTTCTTTGTTGTATTTATTGGGCGCGTTATTAGCGTTTGTTATTGCGCCCGATACTTATGTGTCTGCTCGGGGTAAAGCCAATATCAAACACATTAGTTCGAGATTACCTTTTTTACTCGACCTGATGAATGTGTGTGTTCATACCGGGATGACTATCGAATCGAGCCTGGAATACTTAGCTAAGGAACTTCATTCGGTCGATAGCAACCTTGCGCACGTCGTTCGAGTTACGGTGGAACGCTCACGTCTTGTTGGCTTGGAAAAGGCGCTAGAGGAGTTTTACGACCTTGTACCAACCAGTGAATCGCAAAGCTTTGTGATGACCATGGTGCAGAGCTTGCAGTTTGGTTCATCTGTAGGCCCTGTATTGGCAACGCTAGCGACCGATATTAGAGAATTGAACATGATGGATCTGGAAGAAAGAATTGGGAAGATGGGGGCAAAAATGTCCATCCCTCTGATCGCTTTTATCATGGTTCCTATTGTTGTTCTCATTGCTGCCCCAGGTATTTTAAGGATGTTGATGTGATTAAAAAGTATTTATTTATCACTGTGCTCTTCGCTTTACTCTCTGGTTGTACAACCGTGAATAATCAACTTGAGACCAAAGAACAACTACTCATAGGGGCCGGCGATTCGCAGAAACTTATCGAGTTCTACAAAGCAAACATACAGTCTGACCCTATATATAAAGTAAAACTCGTTAACCTGTATTTAGACCTAAAGGATATCAAGTCGGCGGAGCTATATCGCAATACCTATAGCGAGAGCAACCTTGATGATCCGGAATACATACTAACTAATGCTCGTATTTACTATCAGAAAAAGAACTTTGAACGCGCGCTAGAAGAACTAAATAAATACCGTGACGAGGGTGGTACCGAATATGAGTATCAACTTTTAACCGGAAAAATTTTGGCTCAGCAGAAGCAGTTTGTCCAAGCCATCGAACACTTTGAAGAGAGTCGTAAACAAGGTGCATCTGATAGAGAGGCCGGTAATAACATTGCCGTGGTGAAAATAATGCAGGCTGATTATTTAGGTGCGACGGACATTTTATATGACCTATATCTTTCGAATCCGAATGATCAAAGAGTGAGCTCTAACTTGATTCTTTCTTCAGTTAAATCTCAAAGGCCAGATATCGCACTCGAGGTTTTGAAACATTCAAATAGTGATGAACAAGCGCGTAAGCAACTCAAGGCGCTAATGAGGTCAATATCTAAAAGCGGAGGGAACAAGACCGTGACACAGTCAACAATAGAGATGGAACAACAGCTTATTGGCTCTCAAGCTAATTCAGGTGGCTTTGTTGCCCCAACATCACGTGTGAGCAAGCTTGATGCTACCAAAGACTTTCAAGCGTCTAAACACAGTGTGGACGGTTCGGTACTTGATCCTAGAAAACTTAAACCAAACGCAAAGCCAATTTATCGCGTACAAGTTTTGGCAACGTACACTGCGATTCCTTCAGACTTTTTGAATTATTTAAAAACAAACTATGGCTCTGTCTATTCCTATACACACGGGCTGTGGAAGCGTTACTGCATTGGTGATTTCAATAATCTGGATGAAGCCAAGGCGTTTCTCAATAGCATTGATATCAAAGGAGCATTTGTTGTTGATTACACCAAGAAAAGGTATGTCCGTTTATGAGATCGTTTAAACGAAAGCAAAAGGGTGCATTGACGGTTGAAGTCGCTATGGGTATTCCGATTTTCCTCGCGATTGTCTTCGGATGGGTTGAGATCTGCATTTTGACGTTTTCTATGAGTATGACTGACCACGCATTAACGACGGCAGTGATGCGAACCAAAAAAGCGGGTGACTCAAGTAGTAGTCAATCCATTAACTACGGGCAAATGATCAAAGATGAGTTGAACAAAGCCGGTGGAGCATTATGGAGTAACGTCGTTAAAGAGGGTAGCGTCATCATTCATGTGAACTATTTCCGAGACTACGAAGGTTTTCTGAAATGCACTGACACCTATGCCTCTGCAGACAAGTGCCCGGATAAGAAAGATGAACCAGAAGACATGGCACTTGCAGTTTACGCTTTGGAATACACTTACGATCCCATTGTGTCTATTTGGTTCCCTGATATGCCGATAAAGCGTGAAGTTATTACGATCCAAGAGTATGAAAGGTGCTCTTTCAAAATTGGTCAGGGGGCAGGCTGTGCAAGTTAAACAAAAAGGATCGTTTGCGGTTGAACTGGCGATGGTGCTTGTCTTTGCTTCTGGCATTTTCTTAGTTGTAGTGAACCACATGCTAGCGATTAACAAGAAAGGCCAATTGGACAGAGCCACATATTCAATGACCACGATTTTCGCAGAGCGGAAGCAGTTATTTAACGCCAACATGGACATTTGCGCAGGTGATTGCAGGAAAACAGAACACAACGCCTTTGCAATTGCGTCGGCTTCGATGAAGCGGATGATTCCGAACTTTGACAAAACCAAATTCGGAATGCGCATTGATGAGATAAGGCTCGAAGAGACTGCTGTTTCTGGAAGTAAAGTGAACTACCGAAGGGTTCAAAAGACACTAAGCAAAGGAAACATACAGGGTTGTGATTTTCCTGATATGAGCGATATCACCAAAGAAAAAGCGATTGAAATGCTTCCCGTCACTTCCAGAGGGCGCAGATTACCCATGTATCAGGTTTCATTGTGCTATGAGATCCCAACAAACCTGATTGGTATCGCGAACGGTGAGGTCTTCCGTCTTGTGAGCTCTTCTTATTCATTTGCGAGGGTTTAAGGTGCGTTCAATAAAAAGAAATAAGGGAGTAGCGGGTATTCTGTTCGTCGGCCTGTTACCAATGATGGTTATTTTTATGGCGTTTTCGATGCAGATGTCGCAACAGATGCTTGCGCATACCAGGTTACTGGAAGCGGCAGAGGTAGCGAGCCTTGCTCTTATCGCAAGCCCTAGAGAGGATGAAGAGAACAACGTTAAGTATGCACGCTACTTAGTTGATCGTTATGTTGTCGATAATACAGATGATGTCGATGTAGCGGTGTATACCAGTAAATGTGAGTACAAAGATGGTT
Organism: Vibrio sp. T3Y01; assembly: GCF_013114525.1. NCBI lineage: Bacteria > Pseudomonadati > Pseudomonadota > Gammaproteobacteria > Vibrionales > Vibrionaceae > Vibrio > Vibrio sp. T3Y01. The sequence goes on from NZ_VTXJ01000001.1 coordinate 429,920, forward strand.
GTGTACAAGCAAGTGGTGAGCTTGCACCGTTCAGCGACTTTGTGGTGAGTGCGACGGCCAAATACACGTCTTGGATTGCATACGAAGACGTAAATTTAAAGCCTGAATTTTCAGTCAGTGGCCGAGCTGTGACGCGCAAATATCTTCCTCAGCCAGTAGACGTCTACTTTATTGGTGACTTTAGTGGATCTATGGGCAACTCGTGGAAGAACGGCAAAATGAAGTTAGATGTCGTGAAAGAAACCATTAAGCGAGTCGTTGATGATATTGAAGAGTTTAATACCGAAGAAAAAAGCAGAGTCGCCTTGCTTGGGTACAACCCTCTTCATGTTAAACAAGACGATGAGATAGTGAGGCTTAACGCTTATGGCTATCGGAGCGCCTGGAGAAAGAAATACGCTTATGACTACGCTCGAAACTCTCCCGGGACAACAGTGAGACGAATGTTTGATAAACCAATCTTGTATGACGAGATCATCGAACCATCGTATGGAATGAGTCGATATGAAGTAGAGCGACTTTATAAGCGAAACAATGATTTTGATGATTACTACAAGTTTTACGATATTCCACTGACTGAGGATTATGACAATTTTCGAGCTCAGTTAATGAGCACTCAGTTGAAAGCTGGTGGAGGTACCTCTTCTTGGAATGGAATCATTGCTGCGGCACAAGAAGCCAATAAAGCGACCAACCTTAACCCTGAACAGGTGTTCATTGTGTTATCCGATGGTAGTGACAGCGACGAGACCTATTTACAGAAGTTAGTGGATCAGGGGTTATGTAAAAAGCTGCGCTCAACCATTTCAGCGAAACGGAATCGTTTCCAAAGCAATGCGCCAACTGAAGCTGAGAAAACGAAAGTGACAATGGGTGTTATTGGTATTAACTACCGCGTCCAAGCAAGTGATGGTTTTGGAGACTGCTTCGGCAAGAAAAACATTTATCACGCCAAAGATGGTGAAGATGTGTACAAGTATATTTTGAATTTGATTAATGAAGAAACAGGAAAACTTAAGGATTAACATGAGATACCTAGTGATGATTTCTATGATGTTGCTCTCTCCAATGGGCTATGCGAATTGCTTGGGCAATGTCGATGAGTACATAACATCGACCACGTTAGTCTCTTCTCATGTTGTGACAACTCAAGTAACGGGTAAATTGTTAGAGCGTGATGAAAGACCGAAGAATGAGCTGCTCAATAAAGAGAGCGAGGTGATCCAAGTCGCGGCTCAAGACGATGTGTGTTTCTATGATAAAGCGACACAATCTCTAGTACTTAATTATCCAATCAACGTGTATCAGTTGGATGAAAGTCATAAACAAGTACTAGAACAATACCTAAGTTTAGTCGGCGATAAGTCAAAGATTTTTATTGAAGGGCACGCTGACAGTCTTGGTAGTGAAAGCTACAACAAAGCCCTTTCGTCACGTCGTGCGGGGCAGGTCGCTAGCTACTTAAAGGAAGATCTTCGCCAAGGAACTCGCATCGTCGAATATGCTTACGGAGAAAGTGCGCCGATATGTAAGGTTGCGGACAACAAGGCAACAGGTTGCAATCGACGAGTTGTCATCACCGTTAAGTCATAATGGGTTTTGTTTTCATTGTCTGTGTTTTTATTCTCTGGGCTGCGGCCTTGAGTGGTGTATAACGATACTCGAATCTACCAAAAGGGGGCAAATATAGGCTCCCTTTTTAGTCTTATTATATCTGTGAATTACTACACCGCTAAGCTACTAAGCTACTAAGCCATAGGCTCTGCTTGCTCTTGAATTGACTCTGAGGGCGCAAGATATTGGCACAGCTCTTCGTATGGGATAGGGCGTGAGAAGTAGTAGCCTTGCATCAAATCACAACCGCAGTCTTTAAGGATCGCGAAGTGTTCGCTCGATTCCACACCTTCTGCTAACACCACCATTCCGAAGTTCTTACCGATAGCAATAATGTTCTGCACCATAGTCAATGATTGCTGGTCTATCGCAATATTCTCTATGAAGCTTTTATCGATTTTAAGCTCGTCGATAGGCAGTGCTTTCAACATACTCAATGATGAATAACCGGTACCAAAATCATCCAGAGAGATCTTAATGTGGTTCTTTTTGAGGCCTTCGAAAATTGGTTTAACCAAATTAACATCTTCGATGAACAAGCTCTCTGTGATTTCTAGCGTTAAACAGCTTGGTGAGAACTGGTATTTCTCAAGCGTGGATAACAGGTGTTCAGAGAACGATTTATGCGAGAACTGCCTAACCGAGATGTTGATCGATAACCCGATCTCTTGATCGGTCGTTCTATGCAAATGAGCGATTTGCATAATACTTGACTCGATTATAAACGTGCCGAGTTTATGCATTAAGCCAGTGCTCTCTGCGACGGGGATAAACACATCGGGTGGAACAAAACCTAACTCGTCATCAACCCAGCGCACAAGAGCTTCCACACCATCAATACTCTCATCTGTTCGTACTAAAGGTTGGAAAGCCATAAACAGTGTCTGTTTCTCGATAGCAATACGCAGCCTTTGTTCAACTTTCATCTTGTAGAGGTGGGCATCTTGCATTGCTGTAGTGAAAATGCTGTATGAGTTTTGCTGCTGTTTGGCTTTGTACATTGAGATGTCGGCAGAGCGAAGCAGACTATCGAGATCTTTACCATGCTCAGGGAAACGTGCAATTCCGATGCTACAGCCCAATAGGAATTGAGAGTTTTGCACTTCATAGGGTTGAGAAAGTACCTCGATGATACGCTCTGCGAGTCGTTTAATTTCAGACTCGCTGGTTATTGGAGTTAAAAACAGAAACTCGTCGCTCGATTCACGTACCAATAGGCTCAATCGAGAGCGGAATCGCATTAAACGTAACGCTATTTGTTTAAGAACCTTGTCACCAAAATCATGCCCGTGCGTATCGTTTACGCATTTAAAGTTATCGATATCGATGAACAGCAGTGAGAATTGCTCTGACTCACTTGCCACCCATTTATCGATGTTCTTACGCATGTATAAACGGTTTGGCAGCGTAGTGAGAGGGTCGTGGTTCGCTTGGTAGATAAGTTGGCTGCGAGTGCGCTGCTCATTCTTCGCAATAGACTTAACCAAAATGTAGAAACCACACTGGATCAAAATAAAAATAATGAAAAGAATGCCAAATTCTTCGATAAAGACGGTATCGACGTGTGCGAGGTCGGTGCGACCAACGACCCAAAGCTTATAATCCGGCAGGTACTTAGCGCTCAGTAGAGAGTGGAATTTATTATCACTAACAACAAATGAGTAGGTCTCTTTTCCCGTTTTCGCTTCTTGTACAGTAGCGCTGACTTGCTCTGAAAAGTTAACGCTCACGCGCTGAAGCAGGTCGCTGTCTACTGGTTTTAGGTAAGCATCAAGAGACTCGATGTCACTAGAAAAGAACTGACGGTACTTATCTTGTCGTAACAAGGTCAGTGTGTTGTAACTGCCAGCATGCGCGTTGTTTTCAAATACTATGGTGCTATCTAAACGTAATCCCGCGGTCATCACGGCATCAATGCTATTACCATCCACTGAAATCGATTTTCTTAACGGAATCACTAGGCTATCTAGGGACTTTTGAAAATAGGTTCGCCCTAAAACCATCCTGTCACTTGAAAGCGCTTCTAGAAAGGAGTCTCGAGTTTGTGGAAGCTCAAGTAAGTTGTCTTGGTCTGCCAGTTTGAGGTTTGAGCTAACAGATAAGTAATCGCCCTGTGTGTTAAGTAGGCCAAATGCAGCAATCGCTGGATGAGTCTCAAGCAACTTATCCAATATTGGACGAATCTGAATAGCGGCGGTACGAGTGAAGTCAGACTGTTGGGCCAATTGGTGTCCAACGACTTCTAGGAGTGCCTCTTGGCTTGTGAGCAGTGAACTGACAGAGCTAGAAAACAGCTCTACTTGGATATGCTGCTGCTCAATGAAGTCTTCTCTATTGGCTTGCCACTTTGTTACACCTAGCACAGTGAAAAGTATCAAGGTGAGCAGTACGACTAGAGCGTACAGCGACCAGATATTTTTCTTAAATAGAGCCATGGAATGCCTTTTTTGGTTACGACTTTGAACAGAGTGCACGAGACAAACTATTGGGCGCCAATATGATGTATTAAGTTTGTAAGACACATCGATAATGACTAATGATTAAATAGTGTAACGACTAGATATCGGGATTCTTGAGTAAAAAATTAACATTCATATCAACAATAATGGTTAGTGTTTGATTAATCGAAGTTTATTGTTGGTGCATTACTGGGAGTTTAGCCGAGAGCCGTTACGATATAATAACAAAGAGCTTACCCATGTTTGGAGTAAGCTCATTATGCATGCGAAGTATATTCTAATAGTGGCAGTAAGCGAAGTTGAATTACTGGTTAGTTACGGCGATAGGCAGGTTTTCGTTAGCGCCCCATTCTGTCCATGAGCCATCGTAAACTCCCATTTCGCCCGAGTATCCCGCCAATTTAGCGGCTAACAAAATGATGCAGGCAGTCACACCTGAACCACAGCTAAAGAACATCGGTTGAGTTGGTGTTAAGTCCAACGTAGAAAAGACCTCCACAAGCTCGCTCTGAGGTTTCAACTTACCGTTATTCAGCACTTGTGCGAATGGTAGACAAACTGAGTTTGGAATATGTCCACTGCGTAATCCTGCTCTTGGCTCAGGCACTTCTGAATCGAAACGAGCTTGAGACCGCGCATCTAGAATATTGGCACTTTTCTCCTCTGAATAGCTTAGGACTTGCTTTGCATCCACGAAGTAGTTGTCTTGAATGTTGCCTTCGAAATTACCTGGCGTGACTTCTGCTCTGTACGATGTGTCTGTTGCGTAACCCGCTTCAATCCATGCAGGTAAGCCACCATCTAAGATGTAAACATCCTGATGTCCCATTGCCATAAACATCCACCAAGCGCGAGGCGAAGCGAAAGTACCCGAGTTATCGTAAACCACAATGGTGCTGTCTTGGTTGATACCAATTTCACGTGCACGAGTGTTGAAGTGTTTTTCGGAAGGGAACATGTGAGGAAGTAGGGTGTGTTTGTTGCTGAAGTCTTTGTCGTAGTCGAAACGAATTGCTCCGGGAATCATTTGCCCTTTGATCTTTTCAGACTCACTTGGAATTTGAAATTCGATACTGGCGTCTAGGAGGATGATGTTGTCTTGCTCTAACAAACGTTGTTGAAGTTGTTCTGGTGAAATGAGTGGCTGATTCATTCTTATTGTATCCATTCTTGTTGTAGTTATAGCTGTTGTTATATCGACGGCTAAGGTGCAGCTCTACAGTGGATGAACTGATAGCTGCTTTGTCCGGTGATTTGGTTACTTAATGTATCAAGTGAGACTACAGAATCAATAGGGCAGTCTGTGGTCGGTGCAATGGATACGCGAAATACACTGTTGTCTCGAGTTTGAACCGTAAGATAGCGCCTGTGGCCATCTAATGACTGAGTGAGTGTATTCGAAATCACTTTGGCTTCAATACGTTGCCCCGTCTTTGACGTTAACGGGAAATGGGTAAGGGCAATTAATACGCCGACACCACACATTAAAATAAGTAGACCTATTTTTAACTGTTTCATGAGAGTAAGTCTTTGAAGGTTATCTTGAAAATATAAGTTAGATTCGAAATAAAGTGAATGAACGCCTATCAGATAATTTTCAGTGTTATTGGTTTGAAACGATCAAAAAAGTGAGCATTGCTGCTCACTTTTAGTTGCTGATATTCGAAACTAAACTTTCATTACCACACGATCTGAGAGTTGCTGCTCGATACTACTTTTTGTAGAGGTGGCTGCCCATCGTAAAACCAAATCTCAACGAGAAGTGAATCGTGGTTGACTGGGCTCGCGAAGTTAGAGGCGAACACACCATTGTTTAATGATCCTGCAATCACTTTGCTTGAGTAGTCTGGTTTCAATGTCGAGTCGTCACGAGCACTAAAACGGCTATACACGGTAACAAATGAACGGTCTGTTGAAATACTACTGATGTCGATGTCGATATCGAACTGCTCGACAGAGCTGTAATCAAAACCATCGGGTACCACTAAATCACTCATAGTGTAAGTTGGTTCCGCTGCTGCACTGGCTACTGGAGACGGTGATGGCGTTGCAGTTACTGGCGTTGCAGGTGTCGCCGGTGATGATGGTGAAGGAGAAGCCGTGCTGCCACCACCGCCACCTCCGCCCCCACCACAACCTGCAAGTAGGAGTGGGGCTGTAGCTAAAACTACGGTCATTGTTTTCTTCATGTTCCAAGAGCTTTGTGCAGACATATTATTTTCCTTAGAGAGGTTGCTTCTCAACTCAACGTTATGATGTTCGCGATTATGTTTATCTTTGATACTCATGACGTCTCTCCTTATGGCTCGTAACATTGGTTGTCTGCTGGTGATGTGTACCAAGTTTGGTTATTGTCACCACCTGACTCTGCCCACTGCTTAAACTCTGGGTAAGCAGTTACGATATCCACGTATTCTTGTGGCCATTCCCACTCTTCTGTTGACGTGATAATCAGTGCCCAAGGGTGGTTTTCTGCTGTTTTGAAATATTTACCTGTTGCTGGGTCGCTATCGTCAACACCGATTCCAGAATCAAATAGGTTCACTGTGTCAAAGGCCTCGGTTGGTGCTTGGTCTGGCAAGTGAACTTCCCAACTACGTCCTGGGTGCATCGGTAGGTTGTCGCCGTGATAGTAGCCCGGTGTTGCAAAAATGAAGGGGTCGTAAGGCATGTCTGTCCACGACGCAGTACTCACACCGTCGCCTGATAAGTTGATACCGATTTGGAATGCGAACTGTTCATCTTCTTTACAAGCGTTGCTTGTACGGTAGAAGGCGCATGAAGTATTCGCTTTTTCAGACAAATCTTCAGCGGCGATAAAGATAGCTTCACTACGACCGTCTTCCATACCTAAATCGGTGAATACGCCATTGTGTTTCATGTATGAGTTAACGGTATCTACCGAGCTTGGTGCAAGGTTTGGTAGGCGAATCGCAAAGCCATTTTTGTAGGTTGCCCCTACAGCCGCTAGGCGACCATCGATGGTAGACTTAACAACCTTACCGTCTTTTAAGATCTCAGTGATGCGATACATGATAACGGCATCATTCATGTCATAGTCGGCTTTATAAGGCCAATTGTCTTCATATGCTAGGGTGGCGTAGCCAGAAGCACTTGGGAAGTAACGAGCCGTTGCACCATCATTAAGAACATCGACTTGAATATCGACCACCTCACCAGAGGTAGAACCGCCAAAGTAGCTCAGGTTAGTTTGTTGGCTGAATCTGAATCGAGCCCAAGTGGTACCTGTTAAGGCATTAATATCGACATTTAAGAATAAGTCGTTCTCACCGGCCGCCAATAAGTAGTCGGTAAAGACTTGTTCGTTGGCGCCGTCGAAACTACCGTCTTGGTTCCAATCTATCCAAGCTGAAAGATAGCCCGTTGTTGAAGCTTCAATAATTACCTTCGAATCGAGGCCAGCTTCAAGTGCGGTTACAAAACCGATACCACCGTTCGCCCACTCATCATCCACTCCAACGGTTTCATCTGATTGAGGTGTGACATAACCATCCAAATCCGCATCTGGAGGCGTTGTACCTAACTATGTGATGCCATCAAGCTCATGTCGAGGACCGTTGCTAGCGAGAAGAGTTAGGTAGCTGTCTGGCGCGTCACCGAAGTCGATGTTTGAGTCTTCATCAACAACAGGTGCATTAGCACAACGAGCACCATCGTTTTGACCAGAAATTGGGCCATTCGGTACAAATTCATCGGCTGGAACAATACCTGCTGCGATATTGGCAGCGTTGTCGGGAGATAGGTTGATTCGGTAAATTTTACCGTCTTGATTTCGAGATACGTAATAGTAGCCATTGACATCAAAATAGCCAGCACCGAACGTACCTAACTCGCCGGTGTCGCCGATGTAGGTTTCGGCACCAGTTGTAGGGTTGAAGCTGTATAAGCCACCAGAGTTATTATCGATACCATATAGAGAGCCATCGCTTGGGTGGAAAGCGAAATCAGTTAATTTGACAGTTGCTGGGCTGCCTACAATTTTGTTAACGGTAACTGTCGCATTTGGATCGGTATCTAAAGGCGATAGATCAACCGTGAACAGCCCTTTACCAGTGCGGTACAGGTAGTAAACATGATCGTAAACGTCACCCACATAGAAGGTATGGTCTGTTGGCAGTCCACTGGTGTTGATGACTTCTGCTTGGAAATCCTTGCCTAGGCGCACCAAACGTTTGTTGGTGGTGTCATAACCGTATATGTATCTATCTTCGAAATCAAAACCGACACCGTTAATGTTAGCGTTCATCCCCGTGTCGTCTTCGAGAAGGGTCGTTGAACCAGTCACTAGGTTAACGCCCCAAACTTCAACGGGGGTGGATTGAAAGAGGTATGCCTTACTCGGGCAAGTATCGAATGGCGCTGCGTTGGCGACCAGTGGCGCGCTCAATAGCAAACTTAACGTTGTAATTCTCATATCTACATCCTTGTGATGGAAGGTCTAGATACTTAATCAAGTAATGTGCCATTTTTAAGTTGTTGATTTTAATGCTTTTTATTTTTGATAATTCAAGTTTTTGTTGTTTTCTCAAAATGAGAATTCAAATGAAACTAATCTCTTAATAACTATTTCAATTTGATAACCTTGAGTAGAAGCTAAACTTCAGACATAAAAAAGCCCTGACTTATCGTCAAGGCTTAGGCTCTCGATAGGGGGATATGGTTTAGTCTATCCACACACCGAACAGTTAGGCATCTTCATTAAGTTCATCTCACGCCAGCTGTGAGACATGGCATCGAGAATCAAAAGTTTGCCTTGTTTTGGTTGTCCAAACTTAGCGATAACTTTGATCGCTTCCAAAGCTTGAGCTGCGCCCACCATACCGACAACAGGAGCCATTACACCAGCTTCCACACAGCTAAGTGCAGCGTTGCCGAACAGAGCGCTCAAACACTGGTAGCAAGGTGCATTGTCATCTTGATAAGTGAATACGCTAATCTGACCTTCCATGCGAATTGCAGCACCAGAAACTAAAGGCGTTTTAGATGCGTAACATAAGCGGTTCAATTGATTGCGCGTTTCAACGTTGTCGCTGGCATCAAGTACTAACGAATGCGCTTCAATGAGCTTTGCTAGTGCCTCGTCATCAAGTCTGTGGTCGACCGTTTCAACTCTAAGGTGTGGGTTTAAAACCTGTAATGATTCAGCGGCTGAAACGACTTTCTTCTTACCAATATCAGCATCGGTGTGAAGCACTTGTCGTTGCAAGTTTGAAAGCTCAACAATATCATCGTCGATCAATGTCAGCTTACCAATGCCTGCAGTCGCAAGGTATTGAGCAGAGGCGCAGCCTAAGCCACCTGCACCTAACACCAAAATCGAGCTCTGTTTCAGCGCTTCTTGACCCTCAAAATCAAACTGCTTGAGAATGATCTGGCGGTTATAGCGAAGCATTTCCGCATCAGACAAAATTTCCATCAGCAAGCCTCGTTAGTAAAGCGTCGAGTTAAACAGTTGAATCTGAACCGTTTCACCGACTTCAACACGACCACGTTCGCGCTCTAGTACCACAAAGCAGTTTGCTAAGCTCATTGAGCGGAAAGCGCCAGAGCTTTGGTTACCTGTTGTTTCTACGACAAATTGACCGTTTTCAATCGAGTAGATACCACGTTGGTAATCAGTACGGCCAGGGCCTTTTTTGAATGCAGACTTAGTCGTTGCAGGAATAGATTCTGGCGCTGTCCACGCAGTATGACCGGCAAGTTTAGCCAGCATAGGTTGAACTAACACGTACATCGTCATCATTGCAGACACTGGGTTACCCGGTAGGCCACAGAACCAAGCGTTGTCTAGCTCACCAAATGCGAATGGTTTACCTGGTTTGATTGCTAATTTCCAAAAGCCGATTTCGCCAAGCTCTTCGAGAATGTCTTTGGTGTAATCCGCTTCGCCGACACTTACGCCACCGGAAGTGACAACTACGTCTGCCAATTCTTGCGCTTTTACAAAGGTTTCTTTAAGCGTTGCAGGGCAATCAGGGATAATACCTAGGTCAATGGCTTCGCAACCAAACGCTTCAATCAGTGGTTTGATACCGTAGCGGTTGCTGTCGTAGATCTGACCATCTTCAAGAGGCTGACCTAGCGGTTTTAGCTCATCGCCAGTAGAGAAGAAAGCGACTTTCGGTTTGTGTGCAACAATCACATGGCTCACACCAAGTGAAGCGATCATTGGAATGTCACGAGGCGTTAAACGTTCACCGCGGCTAAGAACGATGTCACCTTGCTTAATGTCGTCACCCGTAGGGCGAATGTTATTATTCAGTTTGATGTCGTCTTGCTGAATTTCAATACCTGCATCGGTTTCACGAGTATTTTCTTGCATGATGACTGCATCACAACCTTCCGGGATTTTAGCGCCAGTCATAATGCGCACGCAGGTGTTTGCTGGCCATTCGCCTTCAAACGGCTGACCCGCAAAAGACTTACCCGCCAATGGCAGTACTTTACCATTCTCTAGGTCTGCTAAACGCAGTGCGTAACCATCCATTGCTGAGTTATCAAAAGGAGGTACAAAAATAGGGGAGAGTATGTCTTCAGCAAGAACGTAGCCCAAAGCATCTGCCAATGGCAGAGTTAGAGTCGTTTGAATAGGTTTGATTGGTGACAGCAGCTTATCTAGTGCTTCTTCAATTGGCATTAAGCCCGGAGCGTCGCAACAGCCCATAATTGAAATCCTTTGATCGTTATTGTTTTGATTTTTGTGGTTGGCAATGGTGGTTCAATAATGATTAAAACACGCTTTTCGTCAACGAAATTGAAGCCACTTTAGCACAGTTTAGCCCCCGTAAATAATGACCTCCCTTAAAATATGGGTGTATTTATTCAAAATTCCGAGTATCCTTGTTTACCATCCAGAAGGGGTAACAAAAGAGGAAGTTCAATGTCAGGTCTTAGCGAATCAGCGAAGTTGGTTAAAGATGCGCTAGCAAGCCGCGGTTTAGAGACGCCAATGAGTCCTAACCAGGTTAGCCGAGAAGAGAAAAAGGAACGAATCGAGCACCATATGCGTGAGATTCTCACTCTACTCGAACTTGATCTTACGGATGATAGTCTGGAAGAAACGCCACACCGCATTGCTAAAATGTATGTGGATGAGATTTTCTCTGGTTTAGATTACGCAAATTTCCCTAAAATTACCGTAATTGAAAACAAGATGGGCGTTCGTGAGATGGTACGTGTAAAAGACATTACCGTGACCAGTACTTGTGAGCACCACTTGGTGACGATTGATGGTAAGACAGCTGTCGCTTACATCCCTCGTGGTAAAATCATTGGTCTGTCTAAGATCAACCGTATCGTGCGCTTCTTTGCACAGCGTCCACAAGTTCAAGAACGTATGACTCAGCAGATCCTTGTCGCTTTGCAAACCTTGCTTGAAACAGAAGATGTTGCTGTAACCATGGATGCGGTTCACTACTGTGTGAAATCACGCGGTGTAATGGACGCAACCAGTGAAACCACCACTACAGCACTGGGCGGTATCTTCAAATCTAACCCAGCGACACGTCACGAGTTCTTGCACGGTCTACGTTAATCTCCAGTGATATGATAAGTACGATTTAGCTTCAGTAAATCGGCAAACAAGATTCTAAGCCTCGCTCTCAGCGGGGCTTTTTTGTGCTTGTAGAAAAGTTAATTGCAATGACTACGAATGTTGTCATTACCGAGAATGAAGAATGAAGAATGAAGAATGAACGAGTAGGGGACCTGCTTGTCTGCGCAGTTTTCTGACTTTGTATGAGATCCCCGATTCAGTCGTTCCTCCTTCTCGGGGATGACGGAGGATATTAAGGGATTTGACTCAAGTGTATGTTGAGGGTGACGGAGAATTTCGACGAGTTTATCCAGATAAATCTTGAGAACAGTGGTGAAAGTGCCTTTGTGAAACGCACTCAATACGTTTGAGCACATAACCCCGTCATTCCCTATAGCGAGGAACGAGCGTAGTAGGGAATCTATTTTTGTATCTATGGTTCGGTATGAGATCCCCGACTCAGTCGTTCCTACTTCTCGGGGATGGCGGAGAATATTGGGGGATTTGACTCAAGAGTATGTTGAGGGTGACGGAGAATTTCGACGAGTTAATTCAGGTGAATCTTTAGAATACTGGCGAAAGTGTCTGCGTGAAACGCACTCAAGAAGTTTTGAGCACATAACCCCGTCATTCCCTATAGCGAGGGACGAGTGTAATAGGGAATCTCATGCTCAGAGGTCATAGTGGGAAAAATGGTTGGAAAGAGATGCGCTCTACACAGTGCAAAGCGCAAATTTGATTTTAGCTGGTGGGGTGCTTATGACAGGTTAAACAAACGCTTTAAGCTATGAATGAAACCGGACGGCTTATTCTCTGCTTGGTAGGTGTTCAAGCCATCGTAAAAACTTGCCATGAAGTCAACACGGATTTCATCATCTGTGCTTCTTGATAAGCGAGACAGCAGTTTGGCAGTCGCTGCTGCGTGATCATTGGCTAGGCTGTAATCCATGCCTAGTCGACCTTGAATGAACAACCATAAATGTGTCACTAACTTTAACTGCAGAGAGCTAGAGTTTTGAAACTTGTCGCTATGCTCACTGCCTACCGTATTGTCGAAGACATTTTGCATCGCTTCGCTAGCGTCTTTATTGCTCTCAAAACGATAGCTGGCATCGATATGTTCTTTTGTCAGTAGGCCAAGCAGTGTCTGACGTGCTGAATTATCAGGCTTATTCTCACAAGCATGTTTAAACAGAGCGTGGTTTTCGTCGATAAAAGACGAGAGCTCTTTCTCGAAACCCGTTGCAATCGCCGTTACCGAATCTAAGCCAGACTCCTTCAAGCAAACGTGAAGTTTGGTTCTAGCTTGTTGGTTTTCTTCAAGCTTTTGCTGATTACTGGTTGGAAGCTCAGTCATTACTCTGTAGCTCTTCCCACGTAACTTCAGCTGATTGCGTGTCGCTATTCACGAATGCAGAGTTGCCCGTCAGCATAACTGAAAGGTCCATGGTGCGCTCTGTCATTGCAGCTAATTGCTCAATACCATCATTGTCTAGACGAACAATTTGGGCTTTAAGGTAACCGAATTTACCTTTGTTCTGCTCCCACCAAACGTTTGATTTAGTATTGAAGCTGAACACACGAACAGACTTTGATAGGCGAGTGGCTTTCTTAACACGTTCAGCGTCAGGTTCGCCCACATCGATCCATTCTAGGATCTGGTCATCTAAAGACTTTTGCCACAAATCAGGTTCTTCGATAGTCGACAACCCTTTAGTAAATTGAAGCTCCGGTGAAGCATTGATACAAAAAGCCATGATGCGAGCCATCATACGCTGTTCTGTTTCAGAAGGATGCTGTGCAATCGTTAGATTAAAAGAGTCGTAATAGTCGCGGTTCATATCAGTTAAAGAGATACGAAACTTGTAGATTGTCGGTTTGAGGGCCATATGATGTAAGGGTTCCAATCGGATTAGGTGTACTATAGCTGTACCAATGCGTTTTTTGAAATCACAGCCTATAGGTAAGTTGCGCCTAGTATAAACGAAGTAGAGCAGTTGGCTAGCAAGATGAGGCTTTCGTTACACCATAATTATTTTAAGCACTTGTGGTGAACTAACAATGAAGAACACGGGGTCAACTTAGGTGGTTATGACGTGAGCGTTTAACGATTATGTGACTGAGAAGTGATCGCCCCCGAGTCATACAAAAGAATTGCAGAAGTATAAGTAAACACGAAGTGTCAACATTGAAGGTATTGACACTTCTTGGTAAGTCTAGGTTATTCTTAACTAATATTAATTACGTGTCGCTGTAAATGGCACGAATTCATTTTGCTCTAAACCACTGGGACCTGAGCATCTCACTTTTCCTGCTATGTAATCATCAGAAATATATGTTATTTCATAGGCTGCATCATAGAATGAACTGTCTTTAGCGACGATTTTATTATTTTTTAAAGACATTCTAGCCTCGCACATGTAGCCTGAATTGAAAGATATACCAAGTATACTATTTCTTAATACGCCGAGTTTCGGATTTGAGCTTCTACCTCCTTTCAGCGAGATATTCATGGTATACGACCCACGGCGGTCTCTAAAGCGCTGATAAGCACTAGAATCAACCAAACCCTGTCCAAGGCCAGTCAGCGGCGAATATTTTAGTTGACCACTTTCAGTAACGAAAACCAGCTCCTCAATGTTGTCACCGTTAAGATCTACCATTGAAAAACTCTTGATATCTTCATTTGGCAAAAGTTCTCTAGGTTCACCTAACATAGAGTCTGCAGCAACAGCGGCGACTGAAAATAAAGCGGTAATAGAAAGGGTAAATATTGTTTTTTTCATACTAATGCACTCATTTTATTGATGTTTTTATTCAGTTATTCACCTGGTAGCATATCAAGATTAATATGTTGATTGAAGGTGAATTTATAAAATGAATGCTTAATGCTTAATGCTTAATTTTTAACATACATGTATAACGTTCGTTGTATATTCGTATCCTCAGTACAATTTTCTAGGTTTTCTAGGAATAACAGGCAGGGATTAAAGTGAGCGCAAGTACAAACAAACAGCCGCCCATATGCTGATTTCCTACCTTTGAGTGAGTTGTGAGGGTGGTCGAATATTTTTACTGTGCTGGCGACCAAATGTAATGAACTAGGCTTAGTTTTACGTGGTGGTTAAGTGATGAATATTGAGGTGAACTTTAGATGTTAGATAAAGGAGCTTTGACTTAGTAGCGGCTTTGACCAGAGGTTTTCGTTTGGTTTTTTGTTCTCCGGGCTATGGTTTGGTCTCAGCGCATAATGCCTTGTCTTAATTGTCACTCAAACGATTGGCCGGGTAAAAAAATAGCCAGCAGAGGCTGGCTATTTTTAGAAAGCTTTAAAATACTAAATTAAAGTACTTTGATGCTGTCAGCTTGTGGGCCTTTTTGACCTTGAGATACTACGAACTCAACTTTTTGGCCTTCAGCAAGAGTTTTGAAACCTTCGCCAGTGATTGCAGAGAAGTGTGCGAATACGTCTGGACCGTTTTCTTGTTGAATGAAACCGAAGCCTTTAGTTTCGTTGAACCATTTTACTGTACCAGTAACTGTGTTAGACATGATGTTATCCCTAAAATTAATTTTTATAGTGAGCCAATTGTGGCACTGATAGCGTGGAAAAGTTTATTGCTATTGCGTACAACACAACGGGGTTACTAGTAATCCAACGAAATGTTTATATACAAAGAACTTTCTTTCTAGCCGGAATCGAGTCTAAATCAAATCAGGGGATAGTCAATCGAATACATAGGGAAAGGTTGCAGAAACTTGGAGGTAGTCAAACTTTGCATTCCTTAAATATCATGTAGTTACAGTTGTATGGTGATTTCTTGTCGTTTTTGTGAAAAACATAGGTATGTTTGATGACAAAATTAGAGTCGTTGCACGGTTTTGGTACGTTCTGCTTTGAGACAAGAAAGCCGTTAAACTGCTTTGAACCCCAGTATTTAACGGCTTCATTTATAAAATCATTGTCGAATATTGT
The DNA here is from genome assembly GCF_013114525.1 of Vibrio sp. T3Y01. Classification (NCBI taxonomy): domain Bacteria; kingdom Pseudomonadati; phylum Pseudomonadota; class Gammaproteobacteria; order Vibrionales; family Vibrionaceae; genus Vibrio; species Vibrio sp. T3Y01. The sequence goes on from NZ_VTXJ01000001.1 coordinate 445,524, forward strand.
CTTCTCGTATAGGAGCTATTCTTACTTTTTCAGTCGATAAAGGTTGCCGTTGTCAGTGCTAAAATAAATGTCCCCGTTTGGTGAAGTTTCTATGTCTCTTATTCGTTCACCTAACTCTTCTAGTAGGCGCTCTTCTTTTATTGCCTCACCTTGTTCATTGACCGTCACCACATTGATATGAGTAAGCTTAAGTGCCCCCGCTAACAGTTTCCCTTTGAGTTCAGGAAACTTATTCCCTTGATAAACCACTAAGCTGCCAGGTGCAATTGAGGGGATGTAGACCTTTTTAGGCGCTTCGATGCCTTCTTTGGTTTCCGAATCACCAACGCTGATAGGGCCCCAATACTCTTTACCATGTGATGTGACAGGCCACCCGTAGTTGGCTCCTGCTTTTATTAGGTTAATTTCATCACCGCCACGAGGGCCGTGCTCAATAGACCAAAGCTTTTGACTTGGGAAATCATAGAAAAGTCCTTGTGGGTTGCGGTGACCGAAACTCCAAATCTCGTCGAGAACCTTGTCGTTATTTACAAATGGGTTATCGCTTGGTGTGCTCCCGTCAGCATTCAGGCGCAATATCGAACCAGCATGAGTTAGGGTGTTTTGACCGTTGTCTCGGTCACCACGGTCGCCAATGGAAAAGTAGATGTGGTTATCATCGAAGGTAATGCGGCTTCCAAAGTGACGACCTGTGTCGGTTCTCGACTTGGAAACAAACACATCTTGCCAATTGGACACTTCATTGCCTTTGTATGTAGCAGAAGCGAGTGTGGTTACGCCTTCGCCATCGATGTCTTTACTGTAGGTAACATAGAACTTATCTTCTTCGAAAGGTGATAGCGTGATATCCAACAGACCACCTTGTCCTTTTGCCCATATATTAGGGAGCCTGAACAGCGTGCTCTGGTCACCCGTTTTTAAATTAACGTGTTTAATAACGCCTGCTTTCTCTGTGAGAAGCATAGAGTCGTCATTGACATAAGCTAGGCCCCATGGGATTACGAGACCGTCGGTGATCTTCTCAGCTTGCCAAGCAAAAGCGGTTGTTGAGGCAAGGGGACCAGACACAATAAGTGCCAAAGCAGAGGAGAGAATGCGGTGATAAGTGTTCATTGAAGCCCCTTCATTATTACGATCTAGTGTTAGTCTAGCGTGTGTCAGCGACAGGCGGAAAGTTAAGGAGTGTGAAAAGTGACTATTCACATATTTAGTTCAGTCAGTATTGTATGATTATACAAGCTCACGTATGTTTACCCTGCCATACTCTAATTGATCCTTTCGGAGCACCATGAATACCACACCTGCAACATTCTCTCTATCTTCTACACCTCAATGTTGTTTGGTTGATATTCCAAGCCTTTTAACTACGTGTACCACATCATGAGCCGTCGATTTGATTTTAAGTCGATCTTACTGGCGTGTTTGGTCATCAGTATCGGCCAACTCAGTATGGGTTTGGTGTTTCCGTCTTTACCTTGGATCGCGAAAGATTTTGATGTCTCGCTAGAGCAAGCTCAGCTTCTGGTGAGTGTGTATTTGTTGGGGTTTGGTCCATCTCAGTTTATTTATGGACCTATTTCAGACGCTTTAGGGCGTAAAAAAGTGCTGCTGAGTGGTTTGTTGCTCGCCATGCTTGGCCTGTTGATGATCATCTTCTTCAGCCATTCATTTACCAGCATGGTGTTGGGTCGATTCCTGCAAGGATTAGGAACAGGTTGTTGTGCGGTGCTTGCTCGCGCTTCCACAAGAGATAGATTCAGCGGATCTGACTTACCCTTGGCGATGTCCTATATCGCCATGGTAGCGTCTATTACTCCCCTGATTGCGCCTGTTATCGGTGGGTTTATCAACTTCCACTTTGGCTGGAGTATGGTATTCATCTCGTTACTTGGGTATGTCTCATTGGCTTGGGGGGTATTGGCGTTCAAATTCAAAGAAACCGTCACTCAGTTCTCAGCGATTCCCTCACCGAAGAAAATGGCGTTGCAATACAAAGAGCTACTCACTTCTCGCTACTTTATGAGCTTTGCAAGCATTGGCTGGCTTAATTTTAGTTTGATGATCACCACTGTGTCGGTGATGCCGTTTATCATGCAGAACCAGATCGGCATGACGTCTGACGAGTACGCGATGTGGGCGGTGATACCTGCGTTGGGCATGTTAGGTGGTACCAGCTTGTGTAACCGTATTCGCCCAATGTTAGGCAATAAGAAAACACTGTTATGTACGCCAGTGCTACACATCTCAGCTGCGTTGTGGCTTTTCTTTTGCCCACTTGAACCTTTATATCTAATGATTGGTCAGTTTTTAATGATACTCGGTAATGGTATTGCGCTTCCTTGTGCTCAAGCTTTGGTGATGCTGCCTTACAAGAAGAATGCAGGCGCGGCGGCTGCGATGTCGGGCGGTGGTCAAATGGTTGTGTCTTCGATTGTCAGTATGGGGCTGGTTAAGCTTGGCCTAGGAGAGGCATGGCATTTATCACTGGTCATTGCGTTATTCACTGTGATTACGCTGTTTAATATCCTTCGAGGTTTTAGTAGCCAAGAAGCCAGAGACGCACAGCTTAGCTAGTCAAATTAGCTAGCGAACTCAAATTAAAAAGGCCATTGAAGTGATGAATTTCAATGGCTTTTTTAATGTTCAGCGTTTTGGTTTAAATTGCCAGAATATTGGCTATTCGCAGACCACGGCGACTTTCTCGCTTGCGGCTGTTTTGGCTGGAACCGGGTGGTCGATCAGTCGGATCGGGGACTCATACAGGGCAGACAGTACTTGTTCATCAAGTAACTTATCGGCGCTGCCTTCAAAGGCAATCTGACCTTTCTTTAGAGCGACTATGTGTGTTGCGTAGCGCAGTGCAAGGTTCAAGTCGTGAAGAATCACGATAACACCAACGTCTTCCTTTTTGTTCAGCTCAGACAGTAAACCCATCAGTTGGAATTGGTGATGAATATCCAGTGCTGATGTTGGCTCATCGAGGATCAATACCGGAGACTGTTGAGCAAGCAACATAGAAACCCAAGCACGTTGGCGTTCACCGCCGGATAAATCGTCCGCTAGCGCCTGTGAAAACTGAGCAACGCCCGTTCTCTCCATTGCTTGTTGGATGATGGATTTGTCTTCTGAGTTCCAACGACCTAACGCACCTCGCCAAGGAAAGCGCCCTAAACGAACCAGTTCTTCCACTGTTAATCCTGCAGAAGCTGGGAGCTTTTGTGGCAAATACGCAATCCTCTTTGCTAAGTCTCTGCTTTTTAATGAAGAAAGAGATGCATTGTTTAATTCAACAGTGCCGTAGTCTGGTGACATCTGTCCTGAAAGCAAGTTAACCAATGTCGATTTACCAGAGCCATTGTGACCAAGAACTACCGTAAGCTCATTGGTCGGGATGGAAAGCTCGTCAATTGAGAGAATGGTTCGATCATCACGAACGATTTTGATGTTTGAAAGCTGAAACATGTCAGTCCTGTCTCTAGACCAATAAAGCTGCTCAATAATAGCAGCCTTATTAGTCTCTAAAAGCAGCTTTACTGGTCTCTAAAAATAGATGGTGAAATTAAACGGTTTTCTTGTTGTTTGGGTGTCTAGGACAATCGTCACAATATTTACCGGAGTCGCATTTGTAGACTAGGCAGCAGCTGACTCTAATCAGTTTAAGCATTCCAGAATCGGAATCGACCTCTAGGCTGTCTAAGTGACTCTCAGGTAATTGGCATGCTTCTAACCAAAGCTTAGCTTGTGTGGTGATGTATTCGTTGGTCAGGCTGGGCTCATGTTGCTGTAATTTGATCAGACTGCCTAACAGTAGATCCGCCAACAAATGGTTAGTAAAGCCAGGGCGGATGCGTGTCCATTCACTTATTTGGCTGCGATAAAACTCAGTAAGTGCAAGTATGGCTTCGCCCGCTTTAGGTATCAATTCCTCAGGTGAACCGTGTTGATGATCACCATTAAAGAATCGGTATCCTGCGACGAACTCTTTGTACCTAAACTGACCGATATTCTTAATATCAGGCAACGAGTGAAGGCCGTAGATAGAAATGAAGGTCACATAGATGGGTTGCCAGCAGACTAGATCCCAAGTTCTGGTTAACCAATAAGCTTTGCCTGCTTCTGTGTGATTTTCCGCTAATCCATCGTAAACACGTTTGATCTCGATATGGCTCTTATCGTTTGTCATTGCGATGCTTTTGCTGCTCAGAGAGCCATAACTTCCGCTTAGATAAGGCGTTATTTGTTTTGAGTAAGCGAAGATTTTCTGGTGCAGGGAGGGGGCTCTGCGACGAGTGGCAATATTGTGCAGCTGGGAAAGCATTTTAAACCATTAAATGATAATCAGTTGCGTTATCATAGCGAACCTCATTGACGATAACCATACAAAATGGTGCATCTCTTCAGAGAACTCTTGGCTTGAAAAATTTATAAATTGAATACGCCTTGGCCATTATTGAGTGATAAAAGTCGCTTTAAATGTTAAAAAGTATTCCTGTATAGACTTAATTGTTACCACTATCGAGATTATAAAAGCGTGACTATGAACACTCCTGCATTTGACCGTATCAGCCGCGTATTGGCTTATATCCATGCGAACCTTAGCTCGGCACTATCGCTAGAAGATATTGCGAAACAGAGCTGTTGGTCTCGCTGGCAGCTGCAAAGAGTGTTTCAAGCTGAAACGGGACTGACCGTGGCAAACTACGTGAGGGAGCTAAAGCTAAGCCAAGCGGCTGAAGAACTGTTGGACAGCAAAAAGCGAGTGATCGATATCGCACTTGAACTCGGATTCAATTCAGAAATTAGCTTTAGTCGTTCTTTTAAGCAGATGTTTGGCTCCAGCCCCAGTCAGTATAGAAAAGCGGGCAAAAGAGCAGGGCTTAGAAAACCGATACAAGTATCTGAAACGGTAAGCGCTGCTGATAACGGTCCACTCAGTTTTGTTGAGGTACGCATTGATGAGAGAGAGTCATTCCTTGTTAAAGGTATTACCTCAGAAATAAGTGGCTTATTTTCACTGACACAAGATTTTGCAGAGAAAGTCCCTCAATTGTGGTCGCGCTTGGAAGGCGAAGTGAGCCTGCCAGACGATAACGCACTTCAGTTTATTGGTGTTATTGACCTTACTCAGTCTTGCTTTGATGGTACCAATATTCACTATTGGGCGGGAGTAGAGCTTAATGATGAGATTTCAATTCCTCAATTGCCGAGCATTATCTCTGATAAGTTAGACGTATTAACCATTCCAAAGCAAACCTATGCCGTGGTCAAACACTGTGGTCCGATTGAGAACCTTAGACACACTCTGAGTTGGTTTGTACTTAACTGGCTACCGAGTTCTGGCTATCGAGGTGTCGATGGTTATGAGCTCGAAGTATACCCATTAGCCTATCAAGCTCATGCCACAGATGCAGTTATGGAATACTGGGTTCCCATTATTAAATCGTAGTCATATCTGTGTTTTACGTATTCTTTGTAAAGCCTCTTACTCAATAAGGTCAATTGTGTTTTTAATCATCAATTGACCCTTTTTCGTTATAAATCGGCCAAGTTCTTCGTGAACTTGCACCAAATTGTTAATTATCCCTTTTATAGATACATACAATGCAAATGATATTTATTATTATTTACAATAAGCATTGGTACCGAGGGAATCATGACCACTCACACTCGTTTTAAGTATTCATCACTTGCAGTTGCATTGCTCACTGCATTTTCAGCGCAAGCGTTGGCGGAAGAAACCGTTACAGCGGCAGATTCGAATGTAGAAACTGTCACAATTATGGGCAAGGCGTATCGTAATACCGCGACTAAGTCGGCACTTGAGCCAGAAGAAACGCCTCAAGGTATTACCGTTATTGATGAAGAACAGTTAGAGCAACGTGGTGTTCAATCTCTGAATCAAGCCCTTCGTTATGCACCGGGTGTTGTAACTGAAAACCGTGGTAGCTCGGTAGCAATGTTTGACTCTTATTCTATTCGTGGTTTTAGCACGAATAACGTTAACTACTACGATGGTCTTTCGCTTCAATTCTTAAATGGTTGGAACCTACAACCACAGATAGATCCGATTGCAATGCAGCAAGTCGAGATCTTCAAAGGGCCTACCTCTGTACTTTATGGCGCGATGCCACCGGGTGGTATGGTGAATATGATCGCTAAAGCGCCACAAACGGAACCGTCGACTAAAGTTGGCGTTGCGACAGGCTCACGTAATTTACAAGAAGCTTCGATCGATACTACTGGTCAGTTTGGTGATAGCGATTTTTCTTACCGTTTGATCGCACTTGCTCGTAAGCAGGACAGTCAAGTTGATAATGCAGAAGAAGAGCGTTACCTAATTGCTCCTTCTGTGGACTGGCAAGCAACAGACAGTACGTTGATTAACTTCAACCTGTACTACCAAAATGATCCTTCAATGGGTATCAACTCGTCAATGCCACTAGACGTGTTGAAAGCAAGCGATCCATCGGTTTCTATGGGTGACAAGAACTGGAGCAAATTTGAGCGTGAAGTTCTTATGGTCGGCTATAAAATCAACCATGAGTTTAATAGCAATTGGACATTCCTACAGAACGCTCGCTATACCGATGCTTCCTTATACCAAGAGAACACTTATCATGTGAGTTACGACCCAAGCACACCTAATCAGCTGGATCGATACTTGTACTCTACCGATGAGAGCTTTAAAGGGTTTGTTATTGATAACCAATTGAGCGGTATTGTGGATGTTGGTTCAGTAGAGCATAACTTGTTGCTTGGTATCGATTACCAAGATCTAGACGGTAATGTTAACTACTCATCGTATAGTGCGAATGGCAGCGGGTTTAATAGCTTTGATCCGTTGAATCCGAACAATGATCTACTAGACCGCAGTGATGTGACTAAGACGGGTGAATATCTAGATGACACGACGTCAAGCCAGCTGGGGTTCTACGTTCAAGACCAAGTTCGTCTGGATGCATTAGTACTGATTGCCGGTGCGCGATTTGATCACTACAAATCTGAGAGTGATTACTACGCCCATGAATCTGATCACAAGCAGTTCACTTACCGTTTAGGTGGTTTGTACCAGTTTGATAATGGTTTAGCACCGTTTGCAAGCTATGCGACGAGCTTTGAACCAGCTCCGGGCGTTGATAAAGCAGGCAATGAGTTTGATCCAGAGAACGCACAACAAGCAGAGATTGGTGTGAAATACCTGTCTGACGATATGTCGAAAGAAGCAACGGTTTCTTTATTCCATATCGTTAAGCAAGACATGTTGATGACAGACCCGACTAACGTTTATGGCCCAAGAATCCAAGTGGGTGAAGTGGTATCGCAAGGTGCGGAACTATCAGGACGTTGGTTCGCGACAGAAAGCTTCGATATTGCGGGTGCATACACATATGTTGACATGGAAATCACTGAAGACTCTAGTAACGGTTTAGAGGGTACGACACCGATCTATGTACCGGAACATACGGCTAATGTGTGGGCTAACTACAACGTATTTAACGGCATACTAGCGGGTTCTCGATTCAGTGCAGGCGCTCGTTACGTAGGCGAAATGCAAATGGATGCAAGCAACACGCAAGGCAAAGTACCGTCTTACACGGTTGTTGATTTGTCGGTGGGTTATGATTTAGGCGCAGCCAGCGACACACTATCTGGTGCAACTGCTAACTTAGCGGTGAACAATATTTTCAACGAAGAATATTACGCGTGTTACGACCAATCGAACTGTTGGTTCGGTGCTGAGCAGTCTGTAGAGCTAAGCGTGAACTACGAGTTCTAACTAAGTTAGAGTCTTAATAAGGCAGCCTCACAAGGCTGCTTTTGTCGTTTGAAGAAATATAGAATTTAGATTAAGTAGGCAAATATATGAGCTTAAAATCAATAGCTTCTCATTTTTCTAAAGTAAAAAATTTGAATACAAAACTCGTTCTAACGATGTTAGCGAGTGCTTTATCGTTAAATGCAATGGCTAATTACCAAGCTGAAGACAGCGAGGGGGTTAAAACCCTTGAAGCTCAACCCGTTAGAGTGGCAGCACTGAACTGGGACATTGCTGAACAAGTGATTGAACTCGGTGTAACACCCGTCGCAGTACCTGATATTGCAGGGTATAGCGATTGGGTTGTGCAACCTGCGATACCAGAAGGCGTGGCGGATATTGGTACTCGAACTGAACCTAACTTTTCTGCGCTTAAGAAACTCAACCCAGATGTGATTCTTATCGCGTCACCCCAGAAAGATCTTCATGAGCGACTTTCTGAAATCGCCCCCGTGCTTTACTACCAAACATACAGTGAACAGCACAGTAATGCTGAAGCTGCTATTGAGAACTTCAAGAAGATAGGCCAATTGCTTGGTAAAGAAGAACAAGCGAACAAGAAACTCGCTGCGATGGATGAGCGTCTTGATGTTCTTAAGGCTGCACTAGATAAAGCGTATTCGGGAGACAAGCCGAAAGTGACATCTTTCCGCTTTGCGAGTACTACTTCGGTTTACATTTACGGTGATAACTCGATTCCTCAATATGCGCTTGAGCAGCTAGGCTTCGAAAATGCGATGGATCTTCCTGTGAGTCAGTGGGGCATCAGTCAAAAGCGTATGACTGAGCTTAAGAACGTTAAGGGTGGCATTGCGCTGTACTTTGAACCTTTCCCATATCAAGACAAGTTAGATCGCTCTCCGGTTTGGAAGAGCATGCCCTTTGTTCGCGATGGTCAATTTAGCCCTGTAGCAGCAAGTTGGAGTTACGGCGGTGCTATGTCTATTTTGTATAACGCAGAAGCTATGGCGCAATCGTTGTTGACGCTAGCGGAGCAGTAATGAAATCCAGTGGTTTGATGATGGGAGCGGCGTTATTTATCGCCGCCCTTATTCATTTATGGTTAGGTCAGTCTGAATTTGGCCCTATTGGTGAGTTGCTTCAGCAAGCCTCACAGATCAGTGACATCGTTACATTCAATAAAATGGTCGATGATTCATTCGAGTTGATGGCATTAATCTATGTCAACTTACCTCGTTTAGTGATGGCGATTCTGGTTGGTGGAATACTCGGCACCATAGGTAGTTTGTTCCAACAGTTAACGCAAAACCGCATGATGTCTCCCCTTACACTCGGTACATCATCAGGGGCGTGGCTTGGTCTGGTCATTCTGAATGTGGTCGCGCCGATGTTGGTTGCTCAATATTCGGTTTGGTTTGCGCTGATAGGCGCGCTGCTTGCAATGGGTCTGATTGTTTCGATTGTTGGCATCAAAAACATGAGCGGTTTACCGATTGTTTTGGCGGGCATGGCGGTTAACTTACTGCTGGGCGCATTCGCGACTGCGATTATTTTGCTTAACGACCAATATGCGCAGAACCTGTTTGTATGGGGAGCGGGTGATCTCGGACAGAACGGTTGGGAACAAGTGCTTTGGCTTATGCCTAAGTTACTGCCAATCTTTGCTATTTTCCTGTTGGCTCCAAGAGTTTTGACTCTGCTTTCTATTGGCAATGAAGGGGCAGCAGCACGCGGGCTTGATATTGGCACGACCTTCTTTGTGTTAATGGCAATCGGCGTTTGGCTGGTTTCCGTGTCGATTACCTCGGTGGGTGTGATCAGTTTTATTGGATTGATTGCGCCAAACATCGCGAGACATTTGGGCTTTTTAAAGGCGAAATCTGAACTCATCGCAAGCTGCGTGTTAGGTGCACTGTTGCTTTGTGTGACCGACAGCTTGGCGATTTTCTTGGCGCAATGGTCTTTGGATATGATTCCAACAGGGACGGCAACCGCGGTGATCGGTGCTCCTGCGTTGATTATTATTGCGAGAAAGCAGTTATCTGCTCAAGATCAGTTATTTTTCTCGATGCCTAAAGGGCCAAAGTTTATTTCACCTGTGGCTTATTTCTTGTTGGGCGCGATGATCTTTGGTTTGTTGGCGTTAAGCACGCTGTCACAGCCATCTTCTGATATGGGCTATTTTGTTATCCCAGACGCATTTGATTGGTCGATTCGCTGGCCGAGAATATTAACCGCAATATTCGCTGGTGGCGGCCTAGCAGTGGCGGGTGTGATTTTACAAAGATTGGTCTACAACCCGCTCGCAAGCCCGGACATTCTGGGTGTGTCTGCAGGTGCGGTTCTGGCGTTGATATTCAGTAGCCTGTTTATGGGATACTCGATTCATTCGCTAAGCCCTTGGGTTGCTTTCTTAGGCAGCGCGATTGCACTCTGTATATTGCTATTTCTTGGCAAGAAGCATCAGTTCGCCCCTTCGATATTGATCCTTACTGGTATTTCGCTGACCGCGGTATTGGAAGCTTTGGTGCAATTCTCTTTAACGCGAGTGGGAGAGGGAAAATACACCTTATTGGCTTGGTTGGCAGGATCTACGTATCGTGTTGAACCAGAGTCAGCAATGATTATGACCATGGTGATAACGGCTTCTATCGGGGCTGCTTTGCTGTTGAGTCGTTGGGTGACCTTAATTGCGACGGGCCGTCAGTTCGCGAGTGCCAGAGGGTTGAATATCAATGTCGCCTACGTGGCATTGTTATGTATTGTTGCGATCTTATGTTCGGTCGTGACAACCACCATGGGGCCTGTCGCTTTTGTTGGTCTACTGGCTCCACATATTGCGGCGATGGTGGGTGCTCGCTTGGTTCGTGAACAGATCATCTTATCGTTTTTGATTGGTGCGGCATTGATGTTATTTGCTGATTGGTTAGGGCAAGTGGTGGTGTTCCCAGCGCAACTTGCGGCAGGGACGTTGGTTTCCATTATTGGTGGCAGTTATTTCATTTTCTTGTTACTGAAATCTCGAACAACATAGCTTTTGCTCATGACCTAAAGCCACTGGTATTCAAAGCTACTGGCAATCAAAGCTATGAATAAAAAAGCAGTGAGTGGAGCGATCCATCACTGCTTTTTTGTTCGTATCGTTTGTGCAAAGAGGAGGTGTTAAGCAACACAGGTCTCGCTTCTTAATGTGCAAGTTTGGCATATGTTAATAAAATGTATAATCTAAAGGTCTGACCACTCATAAGGTAGCCACCATGCCAAACCTCGCTCGTATTACTTGTTCTATCGATGAAAACCAAATTGCGACGGTTGTGTTGAATCGACCCGATAAGCTGAATGCTATTGATATGGCAATGTTCCAAGGTGTGAACAACATGGTCAATAAGTTGAAAAAGAACACCGAGATTCGAGCTGTAATAGTGAAGGGCGAGGGACCTGATTTTTGTTCAGGGCTTGATGTTAAGTCTCTTTTAACCAGTAAGTCTGGGGCGATGAAGCTGTTGTTTAAATGGCTTCCGACATTGCCTAATGCCGCACAACGCTTTTCATTGGGTTGGCGAGACATTCCATGCCCTGTCGTTTTTGCGATTCATGGTCGGTGTTGGGGAGGCGGTCTGCAATTGGTCAGTGGCGGTGACTTTAGAATTGCTAGCCCTGATGCGAACTTCTCGATACTGGAAGCAAAGTGGGGGCTAATTCCAGACATGGGAGGTGCAATCGCATTTAGAGAGCTGATGCGTAAAGATCACACCTTAGAAATGGCGATGACGGCCAAAGTGATCGACTGTGAAACCGCGAAAGAATATGGGTTGGTGACCAAGATTGCTGAAGACCCCTACGCTGAAGCCTATGCCTTGGCACTTGAGTGCGCGAATCGGTCACCAGATGTTGTCGCTGCTAATAAGAAACTCTACAACAAGACTTGGTGGTTAAGCCCGGGTATGGCTGTGTTCTACGAGACCTGGTATCAGATAAAGGTTGGGTTAGGTAAGAACAGGGCGATAGCAGCACAGCGTGAAATTCATCCTGATAAGCCACGCTCTTACTTAGCAAGAAAGTTCAAATAACGCTTGTACAGGAATAATCGATATTCCCTTTGTTTATGGGGCTTTGCGGTAACCTTAGAGCAATTTAATGTCTAAGGCTAAATGAGCGCTCTGATGAACAAAACTTTTACTTACTCTCTAGCTGCCACTGCAATTTTTACGAGCTTAAATGCATTCGCAAGTGGCCTGTTTTTGCAAGAAGCTGTCGTTGCCAACGCTGGTACTACTGGTGCTGGCGACGGTGTTTACACTCGATCTGCAGCGGCGATGTGGACAAACCCTGCCACTATGTCTCACATGGGCGAAAGTAAGACGACCATCAACACCATGGCGTTCGATCTTGAGATGCAGTATCAAGACAACGGCAATAAGCAAGACGGTAAAGCACATACAGTGATGCCTTCGTTTGGTGCCTTCCACGCTCATCAAGTCACTGACAAATTACACCTTGGTATTGCACTTGGTGCTGTTGGTGGCTCTAGCTTAGATTACGGCAGCAATTGGGCGGGTGCAGCACTTTTAGAAGATATCACTCTCACTGCAATGCAAGTTAACCCATCACTAAGTTATAAGATGAATGATCAGTGGTCGGTTGGTGCAGGTCTTCAGTTAAGTTGGGCCGCGTTACAACAAACGACGTCTGCATTAACGATAAAGCAAGATACTGATTGGGCATACGGTTATAACTTAGGTGTCATGTACACACCAACAGACAAACTTAAGCTTGGCGCCAGCTATCGTTCTAAGCTCGAGCATGAGTTCAATAACGATGTAAATGGCCCTACAGAGTTTGGATTGCTCAGCTCTTTGTCTACCGACATAGCACTTCCTGAAATTGTTGATGTGAGTGCGAGCTATGCATTGAATTCTCAGCTTGATCTATTAGCTAGTGTTCAATTACATCGTTGGAGCGAATGGGATACGACAGTTCTAGACTTTGGCACTCAATTGGGTGGAATTCCAATTGAACGCGATTGGGATGATGTGTGGAAATTCGCGGTTGGCGCAGATTACCAACTTAACTCAGACTGGCGTTTGAAAGCCGGTTTCTCTTACGAAACTTCTCCACAAGACGACCCGACAATGCAGTATGTTGATCTTCCCGTTGGTGAGCAGTATCGCTACTCAGTGGGTGCATCTACCTATTGGGATGACATCTTAATTGATGTGTTCTACGAATATGCTGACTTGGGTTCAGTAGATATGGACCGATTCATGGTTGACGGTTCATTCGATGGCCGTATCCACTTTGTTGGTGTTAGCGCGACCTTCTAATGACACTACGTAATCTATTAATTGTTACTTCGGTAATACTGGGCTCAACGGGTGCTTTGGCTGAAGAGAAGCACCCTGATGATCCGACTAAAATCGTAACCAAAGCGGGCGTTGCTTATAACGAAGATTTGCAGTTCTCTGGGTCTATTGGGCTAGATGAAGCACGAATGATCAATGCTCGTGTTAACGCAGATGGCGAAGAGTGGCGAATAGGCGGTTCATGGCTGTTGCCTATGGGGATCGTCAATTTCAACTTTAGTCGCTCTGAGTATGATAACGATGCTTACAAGAACAACTACAGTATTGGTACGTTTATACCACTGAGCTATTTCGACATTGAGCCGTTCGGTTGGCAAATCTTCCCTATGGCTGGCTACAGTTATAATGATGGCGAAGTGGCGGTTTTCGATGATGATAACGTTGGCTCTGACTATGTATTGATGCCGAGTGCAACACACGGTGGTTACATTGGCGCGTTTGGCTTAAAAGCGATTACGGATGAGTGGTCGATTATGGCCTTTGGTGGTGGTTCAATGGGTTCTGATGATTATTCAGGTTACTGGACTGGCGTCGGCGCTAGCTACAAGTTGAGTGATGCTCAATCCTTCAACTTTTTCACTATATTTGCTGAGGATGACTTCGGTGAAAATAACAGTGTTGGCGCTTCTTACACCTATGAATTCAAATAGTTATTCTCACATATCATCTTAGATAAAAGAACTGAGTGTAGGCCCACTGATTTAGTGAATCTACACTCAGAACTTATCGCTTTTCTAGGATCTTTTTAGTTTGAAGCCGTGCTAGCAAGCCGCTTGGTAACGTTCAACATAGCTTTGCATTACCGCGTTCATCGCTTTGGTGATATTTGCGTATTGTGCTTCCTCTAGATTCGCGAGAGAGACGCGCAGGGACCACGTTGGCGCATCAAATCCCGCACCTGGCATCACAATCACGCCATGCTCTTCGGCAAGGCGAACCAAGAAATCTAAAGGCTCATACATTTCCTCCAACCAGGTAAAGAAGCCTTCGCTATGAACGGTTTGAGCGATTTCTTTGAGATCAATTTCTACATAGTAAAATGCCCCTGTTTGATCGCCCTCTGCGATGATCGGAGCGGCTAAGTTCTTCTCCATCAATGTATGGTAACGACGACGCACGATTTGCTTTGCTAAGCGCTTATAAATTTAATATTGAGAATTATTCGCATTAATTGATCTGAGCGAAAGAACCGATTAGATTGTGTCGTTAGTATTAGGAACAACATGATTTTTGTGAGGTATTTATGAGTACAGTCGTTATATGGGGAGCGGGGAGTGGCTTGGGCGCAGCAATGGTTGAGCACTTTCATCAGCAAGATTTTGAAGTGATTGCGATTGCTAGAAATCCAGAAAAGAACCCTCGCTTGGCTATTCTTGGCGTAACAACACTGAGCTGCGATGCGACCGACAAGCAACAAGTGAAAAAGACGGTGGCTGAGTTACCAAAATCGGCCTTGGTGGTTTCAAGTATGGGCAGTTTTAGAGCGGATGTTCCGGTTGACTACATTGGTCACCGACATGTGATTGATGCTCTGGAAACCAATGAAATCAAACGCTTTGTGCTGGTGACGTCTTTAGGTTGTGGTGATTCATGGCAGTACCTATCAGAACGCTCTAGAAAAGGGTTCGGCGCCGCCGTTCGTGAAAAATCGTTGGCGGAAGCGTGGTTAATGTCGAGCTCGCTGGATTACACGATTTTACGTCCCGGTGGCTTGTTAGACGGTGAAGTGACGGGTAACGGTGAGCTTTCTCAACGAGTGGAAGTACATGGTGTGATTTACCGACAAGAAGTGGCTCGTCTTATCGAAACCTTACTGGCAAACGACGCGAGTATCGGGCAAGTGTATCAATGTATTGATCCTACGGTTAAGTATGGATAAAAGCCCGGCATTGCTTTCTGAAGGCATTCCTATCTAGTGAAAAGTTTTAAGGCCGTTTAGTCTCACTGAACGGCTTTTTTTGTTTTCTGTCCTCAACGACTTCCATTCTAAGCAAATGTTGCCTGTTTCTTATATGAGAGTGCCTCTCTCTTAATCTAGATTAAGTTTTGCCTGTCTTATTCTCTGTAGTATCCGCGCAATCAGCCTCACACTAGATGGGGCAATGGCGTAACACGATTAAATGAGGATTAGATTTGAGTACTTTGTTTGCAGAAACCCGCATTGGCACCATGACACTGAAGAACCGTTTTATGAGAAGTGCAACGTGGGAAAATATGGCGACTGAAGATGGTCATATGACAGATAAACTTTACGCTATCTATGAAGAGCTAGCTCAAGGTGAGGTTGGCTTGATCGTGACGGGTTACGCGAACATCGTTGAAGAAGAAAAACCGAATGCTGGCATGATGGGTATGTATAACGACTCGTTTATCGAGGAGTATAAAAAGCTAACTCAGTTGGTACATGACAACGATTCTAAAATCGTAATGCAATTGGCTTATGGCGGTACGAAAACCACGTATGACCTTGGGGAGCGAGTGATCTTCGCACCGAGTGAGGTTCCTGAAAAAGGGACTCAAACACTCGGTAAAGCAATGACCAAAGACGAGATCGACTACATTGTTGATGCGTTTGCTCAAGCGTCTTTGAGAGCACAAAAGTCAGGCTTTGATGGCGTTGAAATTCATGCCGCTCACACTTACCTAATTAACCAGTTCTTGAGTCCTTATTACAACCAGCGTGAAGATGAATACGGTGGTAGCTTGGAAAATCGCATGCGATTCTTACTTGAGATCTATACGACGACACGCAAGTTGGTTGGTGATGATTTCCCTATCTTGGTTAAGCTTACGGCTTCTGAGTTTTTCGAGGGCGGTGTGACCTTCGATGAAACGCGTTTGGTGTGTAAAAAGCTAGAAGAAGTAGGCATTGATGGCATTGTCGTTTCTGGCAACATTCATGGTAAAGCCGACACCATGATTGGCGAGTCACACGACGGGTTTACTATCCAAGCTGAAGGTTACTTCCATGAATATGGCCACGCAATCAGCCAAGACGTCGATATTCCTGTTATCACGGTGGGCGGCTTAACGGATTTTGATGCCATTGAAGAAATCGCCAATAATACGGGTATCGAGTACTTTGCACTTTCTCGACCTCTGTTATCTGAGCCTCATCTAATCAAACGCTGGAAAGAGGGCGATCGAAGCCCAGTAGAGTGTGAGAGGTGCTCTAAGTGTCGTACTAAGCGCGGCAACTTCTGTGTGGTAAACAAAGATAGAAAAGTGCAGCTAGCTAAAATGTAGTTACTTAACCCATAGCTAAGCGTGAACCATAACGCTAAGCATGAATCTAAACATGAGCCTGTGTAATACCGCAGGCTCTTGTTTTTCTGACTCTACATGAACTGATATTTGAAACCTTATTAATCACATTTCTCTGTCAAATAAGTTGGAGTTAATGGGTACAATGGCTCTATTAATTTTTCAACAGAACTTTCCTCTTAGCCTGAGCATACTGTGAAATTACTTCCTCTTCTAAAGCAACCTCGAATCCACTGACGCTTCTTAGTTTTAGCGGCATTGCTATGATTTAAGTATGGCACTCACTGTTCACCCCAGCCTTTCTTGTGCCTATGGGGGGCTTGTTTGTGCATGTTTAGATCTTCAACGTCGAATCTTTTGATATTTAAACGAATAAAACTAATAAGTTAATTAGAGGTAGAAATGCAAAATAAGCATTGGTCTAAATTCGAATTGCTGCATGAGGTCGTCACCAATCCTAATATTCATATCAAGGGTCAACACAGCTATTACAGTGATTGTTGGGATAACGGATTTGAGCGCTCAGTCGTCCGTTATCTGCACGGTGACGAGGTCAGCCGCCAGTGGGAGCCGCGTTGGGAAATCGATGAGCTCTACATCGGGGATTACGTCTGCATAGGAGCCGAGGTTGTGATCCTTATGGGCGGCAATCACACCCACCGAATTGATTGGTTCTCTTTGTATCCATTTATGGATGTGATCGACGAAGCCTACATCGGCAAAGGTGATACTCATATCAAAGACGGGGTTTGGCTAGGGATGCGTGCCATGATCATGCCGGGCGTGACCATCGGAGAAGGGGCGGTTGTCGCTGCGAACAGCGTAGTAACCAAAGATGTGGAACCGTACAGTATTGTTGGTGGTTCTCCCGCGAAGTTAGTTAAACATCGCTTTGATAAGTCAGTTATCGAAGAGCTAATCTCAATGAAGATATACGACTGGCCACCAGAGAAATTTGAATCATTGAGACAGTATTTGTGTGATTCAGATTTATCTAAATTAAAGCAGGCAATCACTGATTATGACAAGTGTTTGTAAGGGACAACTAAAAACACGGGTTTACGTATAAAGATCTTTGTCATATTTATCTTGAAAAATACGTTAAATCAGTTCGTTACCTTGCAATACCCAACATGGTGTACCAATCTTATTTCATAAGCATGGATAAGGATTGTGTATGCCAGTAACGTCAGTAAAAAACAAAGGGGTAGTAAGGAAAGTCTTACTGCCTTCTTTACTTATTAACCTCTTGTCATTAGCCGTTCCATTAACGGTTCTCCAGATCTACGATCGCATTCTCCCCAATCAAAGTTATGGTACGGCCACGCTGCTTTTAGCCGGGGCGACACTAGCCGTAGCCATGGAAGCACTCATACGTTTTGTTCGCACTTGGCTTTTGTCTGCGGCGGCCAGCAATACAGAAAAAGCCACTTACCAAACTTTGGTTGAAAGGGTGACTACTGCATCATCAGGACACCTTCGTAAGCTAGGTGTGGGCGGTGTTGAAGAGGGATTAGGATCGGTATCCAAAGTTAAGGATTGGTATTCTGGTGGAATAATCTCTGGCTTTATCGACTTGCCTTTTGCATTGATCTTTCTAGGGCTGGTGGCTTATATCGGCGGTGAATTAGTGGCGATACCTGTGGCAGTTTGGCTCATTACGCTTGGTATTGTTTGGCTGTCTTCTATCCGCGTGAAAAGTTTAAGTGAAGAAGCTTCTAAAGATGAGAAGGAGAGAAAAACCTTCTTGATTCTTCTTAGCCAAACCATTCAGGGTATTAAACGTCAGGCTGTTGAGTCTCGAATTTTTAATCAGTTTAAATCGCTTAATAATGTCCGCTCTCAATCCAGAGCCAAAGAAGAAGAACAGAACGCCTTCGCTCAAGAGTGTATTCAGCTTGCTGCACTCGCGACTTCTGTTTTGTTGGTGATTACCGGTAGTTTGTGGGTATTGGATGGTCAATTAACCACGGGTGGGTTAGCAGCATGCTCCATCTTATCGGGTAGAGCTGTGGCGCCTCTGAGTGCTCTGGTTGGGGTTCGAATCAAGCTTAATTCAATCCATAGTGCTAATCAGGCAATAGAAAAGTTAGGAGACTTATCACTGTCTGAGTCTGCCAGTTCTGAGCTTAGTATCTCTGACTTTGAGACTTTAGAAATCAAGCAAGCTACCGTTGAAAGATATGGTGAATTCGCTAGTGCGGATGTGACGCTAAATAAAGGCGAACTGGTGCTGTTAGAGAGTGAAGATCGCCACACCAATAGTCACTTGCTGTCTTCGATTGCAGGGATTGATGATTTAGCCGCGGGTGAGTGCTTCATTAATGGTGAAGCCATTTCTATTGCATCTGTCGCTCAAGCTACAGCTTACTGCGGGGTTAAAGGGCAGTTAGTCTCAGGTACGATTCTGGACAATTTGTGTGGATTTGATCCTGAGAGAACACAAAGCGCCAATGATTACGCTGTGCGCTTAGGATTAACCAAAGAAATTACTCGTTTACCTGATGGGTTAGAAACACAAATTGGTCATACGAGTGCTTCTTTGTTGAGTATGGGCAACATTAAGATGCTCAATATTGCGACTCAATTGGCGAGTGGCAAGCCCGTTATCATGCTAGAGAGACCGGATTCCTCGCTAGACCTCAATGCTCTCGGTAACCTGCTTAAGGTGTTGGAAGAAGAAGTCTTGGCAGGGCGCACCATATTGGTGGTGAGCTATCATGCAAAACTTCGCGAACTAGCGAGTCGAACAATTACAGTAGAAAACGGTTCGATTGCCGAAGACAGTACTAATCAGCAGGAGGTCATTGCATGAATCGTTTAGATACTAATCGCCATGGCGAAACAGACGGTCAACATGATCCGATGAACCGACTGGAAACTGAAAGCCTTTCTGTGCTCAAGGAGTTGGAAGTTAATGCGAATATCCAACTGTTCGCTCACCAATGGGTTGATGAGAACGGCATTGAATCGATTGATGATATGTTTGCCCTGTTTGATAGGCTTGCATTGCCATATCGCTTGGTTGCCAACCTAGATGAAGTAGGCGATCACAAGTTAGTTCTACTGGTTCTCGGTGAAAATGAATTGGTTTCTGGTCACTTGGAGTCAAAACAGTTTGTTGCCGTTGATGGCAATGAAGACGTTTCAGACATTCCTCAATTTTGCATTGTGATTGAAGGGGCTCCATTGGAGAAGGTTTCTCCGGATTGGGTTGGTGAACGGTTACATGCTTTTCGTCCTATCATTCCTAAATTGCTCTTAGTCAGCTTTATCACCAATTTATTTGCTCTCGCAGTGCCATTCATCACGATGTCGATCTATGACCATGTTATTGGTGGCGATGCTGGGCACGAACTGCAAGGTATCGCTATTGGTGCCGCCTTGTTGTTTGTGATGATGGGCTGGTTAAGAACATTGCGTAGTCGAGTGTTTGCTTCTGTGTCTAACCGAGTCAGCCGCGAGATATCTCAATCCCTTGTGCAGCGACTATTAAGAAATAGTTATGCTCAAAACCAGCAAACGGCCTCGTCTAGTCAACAGAACCAAGTGATGTTATCTGAGCGTATTTCAGGTGTGTTATCAGGACCGCTCGGTAATGCGTTGTTTGATTTGCCTTTCATTGCCATTTTTGTCCTTGCGATAGGTGTGCTAGGTGGCTGGCTGGTATTGGTTCCAATTGTCTCTTTGGTTCTGTATTACCTGTTAGCTAAGCGCTCGATACGTTCGAGTAGTAAGCGCTCAATGCAATCGACGGTAGCAGGCACGAATCGTCAAAATATGACTAATGAGTTGTCGTCCAAGCTTGCCTTTATTCGCAGTGCTGGGTTTTCAGAGCACTGGATCCAACGTTTCCAAAAAGCCAATTTGCTTGCCTCTACGGTGACGTTCAATCAATCGGTTCTCCAAAGTCGATACACCTCGATTTATTACTTTATCGGAGTGGGCTCAACATTGGCTGTTATGGGCTTAGGAATTGGACTTATTTTCGAACAAGTGATGACGCCTGGTGGCTTGATTGCATCAATGATGTTGATTTCCAAAGTGACTGGGCCTGCGCAGGTGTTGGCCAACAGCGCGATGCGTTTTAACAGCTTTAATCAATCTAAGCTGCAGGTAAATCGTATTCTGTCTCAGCCGTCTGAGCGTGAATTCAGTTACCAGCATCACCCGCTGCCGGCAGTTGCGCCTAACTTGAAATTAGACCAAGTGACCCTGCGTTATCCTAAGCAGAGTCGCCCTGCATTGAATGGGGTAAGTTTTGATGTTGAAGCGGGCGATATTGTGGCGATCACTGGCCCTTCAGGCAGTGGTAAGTCGACATTAATTGAAGTGTTGTCTGGTTTACAGCCTATCCAAAACGGTATGGTCGAGCTTGAAGATGTTAACCTCGTTCAATACGACCCACAGCTCTATCGTCACTGGTGTTTCATTCGCGCAGCTTACCCCGACTTACTTACATTGAGTATTCGTGAGTGGTTGAGCGATGGGCATAAAGTTGAAGAGCAGAAAATGATATCAGCCATTGATATGGTTGGCGGCAAGCGATGGTTCTCCACATTACCAGATGGGTTGGATACCTCTATCAGCAGCATCCAACCGGATAGCCTGTTTGATATGTTGTCAGGCACTGTCGCTCAGATCCTTATTGACGCGAAAGCTTTGGTTTATGACTACCCGATGTTCCTAATGGATAACCCGGTACCTGATGGCCATCCCAATGCTAAACGTGTATTCGGTGAGTTCTTGGTGGTGAAGAAAGGAAAAGCAACGGTGATCTATACATCGCATGATCCTGACTTGATTAAGCTCGCTGATAAAGTCGTGGTGTTAGACGAGGGTGCTGTGGTTTATGCAGGTCCTCTCGAGCAGCCATCAGAGTCTCAAGAGCAGCAGTTATCTGACACACAAGAGTTACCAAAGCAAAAAGTAGAGTCAAAGCAAGGAGTCGCTAATGGCTAAAAAAACTATCGAGACTGGCAAGCGTTACGGCGAGCTTGTTGAATCACAAAATACAGCTCGAACATTGGCGCTGGCGACATGGTCAGTTGCCTTGTGTGTTATCGCTTTTGTCACTTGGTCTGTGGTCACTCAAGTGGATGAAATCGCAAAGGCAAAGGGTGCGGTGATTCCTGAAGGGGAAAAGCAAGTATTACAAAGTGCCATTGGCGGTAAGTTAAAGCAAATTCTTGTTAAAGAAGGGCAATTGGTAGAGAAAGGTCAGCCACTTGTTGAATTTGACGCTACCTTCCAGCGCACGGCTCTCGAAGAGTTGAAATCTCAACAAGTAACCTTGCTTGCGAGTATCGAACGTATGAACGCGTTACTGGATAACCGTGAGCCGAATTTTGGGGAATTTGAAATTGATTTCCCAGAGATCGTTAGCCAACAAAAGGCGCAGTTAAATGCTCAAAAAGGGCTCTACTATCAAAAACGCATTGTGTTGGAAAAGGACAGTGAGCAGATAGCAGAGCAGCTTCGTGTCGTAGAAAAATCTCTACCTAGCTATGACAAAGAGCTAAGTGCCACTAAGCAAGAGCTAAACATCTTGGAAAAAGGCTATAAGGCCGGGAACATCTCTCGTTTACGTGTACTTGAAATGCGCCAAAAGTTGGCGAGCATAGAGCAGAAAATTGAAGAAGCTCGAGGTAAGAAGTCGGTTCTGATTAAGCAGGCAGACAGCAATGAGCAAAAAATCGAACAACTTCTTGCTGAGGCTAAAGCAAAAGTCAGTGACGATCGATCCAAAGCAGTATCAGATTTGTCAGCTCTTAATGCACGAGTGCGTTCAAGCCAAGCGAAATTGACAAACACCATGTTAGTGTCACCGCTACAAGGCTTAGTACAAAGCCTGCCAAGTACGCAGAACGGCGGCGTTATTCAACCGGGCGGGACTGTGGTTGAGATTGTTCCTGTTGGCGGTAAAGCCGATTTTAAAGCTCGTTTATCACCGAGGGATATTGGTTTCGTGAACGTAGGCCAGCCAACTCGAATCAAGATTGATGCGTTTGATTACAGCCGTTTTGGTGCTTTAAAAGGGGAGGTTGAGAGTATTTCACCAACAACAAGCCAAAGTGAACGAGGTGAAATCTATTATGAGGTTGTGGTGTCTGTTGAAACGCCATACTTCCGTGACAACCCTGAAAGCTTTTCTATTCTTCCTGGAATGACGGGTGAGGTAGATATCACGACGGGCGAGAAGTCGGTGTTTCAATACCTTTGGAAGCCGATCTATACCAATATCAGTGTTGCATTTGGAGAAAGGTAACTCAAAGAGTCACAACCGTCTCTTTGTTCATAACGATACAAGAAACAATCACTAAAAAGGGAGCACATGGCGTGCTCCCTTTTGTTTTATTTCACTAATTACTAACGACCAATCATTAGTTATTTGGATCTATGTCTGGTAGTCCATCTAAGTCGTTGTGATGATGGTGTTCATCATCTTGGTTATGGTTATGGTTATGGTTATTGGCTGCATCATGGTGTTCAAGTGCATCCGACATATCCAAATGTGTTTGATCGTAATCTACGGCATGTTGCTGGTCGACTTGTGCAAGCACGATGTCCATGTCTGCAGGTTGATCGTGCCCGGTGCTAGGCGATGCATCCGGCTGAATACCTAGGGCATCCAAATAAGCCGCAGCACCATGGTGGTCAGTTTTCTGGTCTGACTCCTGGTGAGCATGCTGAGATAAATCTAGAGAAGTGTCTTCACTTACAGTAAACGTGAAGTCCTCGTGAGAGGCGATCTCGGGCTCGTCATGCTGAACTGGCGGTGGTGGAGGTGGAGCAGGGGGAGATGCGTGGACAATTGGTGTTATCGTCATATCAACGACCTCTGTCCCAACCGTAAGTTTGCCACTATGCCCTGGTCCATGACTGAGTATTTGAACGTTCACGTGGGCAACCACCTCATCCTGATTTGTCCCTTGCAGCGCGATTTCGAACTTATCTTCATGCTGACCAATACCTGAAGCACTGCCATGTGGTCCAGTGTGGACTTGTGCTTGCTCTTGGTAATGTAAATGACCAGTTTGAGGGTCAATGGTTAACGTTCCATATTGCCCATGATGGCTTGTTACATACTGACCATTAGGTAGGTGGATACGCCAACCGTTTTGCGCCGATGGGACAGGCGTTTGAGATGGGGCAAGAGGTGGAACACCAAGTGTACCGGACACTTGGTGACTTCCCGATGGTGGCCTGACAATGATAGGTTCAGGTATAGCACTGGCAGCAAAACCTTGGCTGCCTGCGGTATTACCGTGTTCGTCAGTCATTGTTGCTTGTACATTAGAACCAGGATGAACTTCAATTTGTATTCCATGCTGTAGAGTATGAGCATCTAATACATGATCCTGTCCGTTAACAACGAGATGTTCGCCAACCTTAGCATCACCTGGTGGGGTAATTGTCGCAGTGACTGTATTGGGGTGCCCGTGGGCTATTTCTGCTTTGCTGTAAAGCCCATCAGGTCCGGGGTTTTCAAAGGTAATTGTCGGCAGGCTAACATGATTATCAACGCTGAATACCTGTGAACCTGTCGTCGCACTGCCAACATTTCCTGCGGAATCGGTGGTTATTATGGTGGCTTCTATTGAGTGTATCGAGCCAGACTGGCCATTTGCATAGCTAGTATGAATATTGGCATGTTCCAATATATTACCAGCCACTGGAATAGAAAAATGTCCACTCGAATCAACCGAGCCTGTGAGTGATGAAATGGTTGCACCGTTTATCTTTAAGCTGACAATATCACCTGTTTGGTAATCGCCAGTTACTGTTCCGGTTATCGCGATAGTTTGACCAGATTCAAGAGCATTGAGCACGTTATCTTGTGTCACTGAGTCAACTGCAATATGTGGAATCGGACTCTGCGTATCAACTAGCAGATGGGTCGAAATGCGAGGCGTCGAATTACCTGCCGTATCAACGGTACCAACTTGTATTGAGTAGTCGCGGTCGGTCGCCATTATGTTTTGATGTATAGAAGTACCTAGAGTTAATGACCACGTGCCATCTGGTTTTACCGTTGCATCATAAAAGTGTTTATTGCCGATGACGACATAGACGACATCCCCTGGTGCTATGTTGGATGTCGTGCCGGTGATCACTAATGGTTGGTTGTTCTCTGCGGCATTTAACGCGTTGTCCTGCGATATCGGGTTCACTGTGATTGTGCCGGGAGTGGTGTCCAAGGTGAAGCTAAAGTGCGTCACTGGGGATACGTTGCCAGCGATATCAGTCTGTCTTACCTGTAGGTCATTAACCCCCTCAACTGGATTGAACACAGCTGTCCAAGTGTGTCCGCCGTCATTCGAGTATTCTACTTTTGCTCCTGCTTCAGTTTGAATGGAAAGCCTAGAATCCTTAGTAATCAAGTCTGGTGTATTGATGGAGTGTCGGCCAGTGTCGTTACTTAGTGATACGGTAGGTGCGTTGACCGTATTATCTAAGGTGAAACTCACGGAAGTTTCGGTCGACACATTTCCTGCAGTATCAGTTTGTCTCACGCTGACCGTATTTGAACCTTGTTGCGGGGTGAAACTCGATGTCCATGTATGTCCGTTGTCGGTCGAGTATTCAACGGTTGCGCCTGCCTCTTGCCCATTGATAGTTAATGAACCATCGCTAGTAATCAAATCAGACGAATTGCTTCCTGTATCGTGAGTTAATGATATTTGGAGCGGCGCGACTACAGTATCAACATGCAGAGAAAGAATGGATGATGTTGCTGGTAAAACTGAAGAAGGAGCTAACGCTTTGGCAGATAGGTTATGATCGCCATTTGATAAGCTACTCACCGCCACACTATATTGCCCCGAGCCATCAGACACCGCATGTCCAATAGGTGTGGATCCATCATAGATGGTGACTTGTGAGTAAGGAATATCCGTGTGTCCGGTGATTGTCGGCGTACTGTCTTTAGTGAGGTTATCGGTATCAGAGGTGCCAGTATCACTCGATGCTGCTAAATCGACAGTGACTGCATTGTTTGGTGGAGTGTTTGTCCCGGTTGGTAAACTTGGTTGCGTGGTTGTTACCAATGGATTGGAAGGCACAGAGGTTGAAATCGTCGGTGATTGCCCTGGCACAACTGAAACATGACCGTTGGCATCAAAGGTGATGAACTTTGATGACTCACCACCGTGGTTGTCAGCCACTTTTACTTCAAACACATCGGTGCCGTGATATGTGTGTGTCGCCGTGTTATAACTCATTCCAGCAACCGAACCATTAGATGTGTATACATATGCGCCCGAATCTGGGTCGACCGATAGCGAACCGAATTGCCCTGTGGAACTGACGACAGAGAAAATATGAGTGTCTTTCACGTCAACATCGGTTTCAATCAGCGTGCCCGTTGTTGGGGTCGTCTGAGTTACCGATAAAACCGGAGCGTCGTTGGTGCCATTTATAGTGATGGTAATGACATGAGGAGTCCCGTCTTTAGAATGAATAGTAACGGTGTCAGTTAAAGTTTCACCTGTGCCTAAGCCCTGAACTTCAGGCTTACGGTTATCAATGTAATAGTTCCAGTTGCCATGCTGATCTATTTCCAGTTGCCCCCCCAGTTTCGATTGGTAAGGTGCCCATTCAGGATGAGCCGAAGCCGTCATCAATGTTTTAAAATCGAAGCCTGATTCACCGGCATCCGTATCTGTTGCTGTTAATGTTCCACTTGTCTCAAGCTTATAAGAATAGTTTCCTTGTACAGAAGCGTGGACGTTGTGATCTTCGGTGACACTTCCCGTATCGACACCACCAAAAACAGCATCATCATTGACTGCAGTAAGTGTTGTGCTCGCACCGGTATGAGCAATACCACCGTGTCTATCAGCAACATCATAACTAAAGTGTACCGTTCCGTTGTAATTAGGGGCGGGGGTAAAGGTGAAACTGCCATCTGAATTTGATACCAAACTACCGTGGTCTGCAGTTAAGTTTTGAACGTGTAACCAACCTCTATCGTTAGTATCAACGTTGGTAGCATTGGCGATTAATTCAGCTTGTGTAATATGAATTGAAGTATCTTCTTTACCTGAAGGCAAAGTGACTTCACCACTAACTGTTGGGTCATCATTATTGCCATGTACAACAACCGATACACTTTTCGAAACATGGCTACCATCAGTAGATACTGCCTCAACCGTAAAGTGCTCCCAATATTCTTCGCCGTCTCCTAATTTTGTCGCTTTGCTCTGATCAACGTCATAATGCCAATGCCCCGTTGAATCTACATAAAACGAACCGTACTTACCCGCTTCGCCACCGGTAGCAGTAGCAGTCCAACTGACTTGGTCGTGAATATCAGTGTCGTGTGCAACCAAGTTACCACTAACCGATGCTCTCAATTGTGCCTTTTCCGTGACTTGTCCTATTTGAGTTTTACTATCGATGACAACGCCATCCTCAGTACCACGAACCTCCACATGAATCGGGAATTCAGTACCATCTTTTGCAATCAATTTAACGGATTCTTGCAACGACTCGCCGGCTTTTAGCCCTTGTACATCGGTATTTCTATTGTCACCAATGTAGTTCCATTCATGCTCCCCTGCACGAGGACCGCTGGTGATTGTACGGAATTGGAAAAGGCCGTAAGGTGTGTGAATATCTAGTTCATGACCTAAATTCCAAGTATATTGCTGTCCTGCGAACTCAACGGTCATCTGCTGTGGAGTGCTATCTGAATCCGTAATATGCAACGTTTGCCAATCTACCACGTCAACTAAATTGACGCCTGTAGACATATGGGTCGCTACATCTTCCGTCGCAACCCCATGGTCAACACCGGAAATGACGGTGTGATCATCCGTACCGTCAACCCAGACTTCGACGCGTTGTGTAGACGTTGAACCGTCGGTAGAGGTCGCTGTGATATTAAACCCTTCTACAAAACGTTGGCCCTGAGCAAGAGAATTCGCTTTGGCAGGATCAAGGTCATAATGCCAGTGACCATCGGCATCAATATGTAAAGATCCGTATTTGCCAGCGCTGTCACCAGCAGTAAAGGAAACAGAGTCTTTACTATCGGCATCATGAGCTAACAAAATACCTGAAACCGAGTTTTTGACATCTTCGGTTACGGTGCCAAGAGGCGCAGTTTGGGCATTCGGAGTATCGATAATCACCTGATCATCAATGCCTTGAATGTTGGCGGTTAAAGGAAGCTTAGTACCATCGGCAGTCACCAATGTAATGGAATCCGTTAATGACTCACCATCACTTAAACCTTGAACTTCTGAATGTGTATTGTCAGCGGTATAAGCCCATTTAATATGGCCATCGCTACTTTGTGTGAAGTGGAACGTGCCGTGACTGCTACTTAGGTCCATAGCAAAGTCTGAAGGCACCGTATGAGTGACACCATTCACTTCAATTTGAACAACTTTTGCTTCTGCTGCTGAGTCACTATCTTGTACATCTAGGTTAAGCCAACCAGTCCACAATTCCGAACTATTGGCCGCTCGGTTGTGATCTTCGGTCACTGAACCAGTGCTAGGAGAAGTAAGTATTGCGGCATCGTTAATCGCTGCTAAGGTTGTTGTTGCCCCAGTGTGCGTGACACCACCATGCGCGTCTGTCACGTCATAGCTAAAATGAACTTGTCCGTTATAGTCCCTGGGTGGCGTTAGGGTGTATGTGCCATCTTTGTTGTCAACCACAGAACCATGGTCAACTAACAGATTAGCAATGGAAAGCTTGCCTGCATCATTGGTATCAACATCAACGGTATTAGCAAGTAAATCGGCTTTGGTGAAGGTCAGTGTTGTATCTTCAGTACCAGACCTAAGTGTTACTTCTGAACTGATGTAGGGTCTATCGTTATCGCCATAGATGGTGATAACAATATCGTGAGTTGTTCCATCTTTAGATTGGATGGTTATAGTATCGGTTAACGACTGCCCTTCGCCGAGTTGATCTATGGTTGTACCAACAGTCGTTTTTGTATTGCCAACCCAATCCACATTGCCGACGGTGACATCATAGTGCCATGTACCATCTGTGTTGAGTATTAAGTGCCCGTATTGACCGTGATATGAATTATTCCAAGCCCCACCTTTAGAGTCAAATTGAGCTTCACCACTGTCTGGGTCAATGATGTCTAACTTGCCTGACACACTGAGGGCTGCTTGCCCTAGTTTTGCCATACCTTTATGGGCGTAGTCTGGTGACATGTCCCCGAAGCTACTGTGGCCTTCATCAACATCGCCAGTATCAACACCACTGATTTGAGCCGCATCTTTAACCGCATCAATATGCAGTGTATTCGTTGCTTCTTGTGAATCTTCATGTCCATCATTTACAGTAAATTTAAATTGAACATCACCGTTAAAGTTTGGTGCAGGGACAAACTGAAGCTTAGCTATATCGGAGGCTATGATGCTCTGACCTGCGGTGATGTCGTGTCCATCGAGTACAAACTTACCTTGAGTCGCTGGTGGTAGGTCAGTGATCGCGATTGAGTGCAGCGTATCGCCAGTATCGATATCGGTGAATCCGAACTGACTCGCCTGCATTTGATAGTGTGTGTCTTCCGTGCCGTTGTTGAGAGCCACTTTGGTGACTGTCGGTGCGTCGTTGGTACCCGTAACGGTAATAGTAATACGGTGAGGTGTGCCATCAGCAGAGTAGACCTCGTAGATAACATCTTTGGTTTCACCTTGCTTTAGGGCTTGTACCGCAGGGTTACCATTTGCCAAAACGTAATCCCAGTTGCCATATCGGCTTATGTGCATGTCCCCCTGGAAGGGGTCACTGATAGCTTTTTCATGTCCAAATACACCCGTCGCCCTAAAGTGATCTTCTCCTGCATCTGGATCGGATACAGAAAGGCTTCCGGTCACTTGAATATGATGCATCGAATCGGGGGAAACGTGCCTATCTTCCGTAATTGAACCAGAATCAGTTCCGGAGATTGTTGCTGCGTCACTCACGGGCGCCAAGTGCATAGTTGCTCCCGTATGCGTCACACCCGAATGAGCGTCTTTCACATCGTAGGTGAAGTGTACTTGCCCATTGTAATCTTGGCTCGGGTGAAAGGTGAAGGTTCCGTCGTGATTATCTTGGATAGAACCGTGATCAGCATGCAAATTAGCGATAGTGAGCTTGCCTGCATCGTTGGCGTCTACGTCAACTGTATTTGCCAATAACTCGGTTGCTGTGATGGTTTGAGCTAGGTCTTCTTTACCCGAATTGAGCTGTACTTCAGAAGCGCAGTAAGGTCGGTCGTTGCTACCGTGAATCGTAATCACAATATCGTGCGATGTACCATCTTTTGAATACACGGTAATCGTGTCAGTCAGAGTTTGATTTTCACCAAGCTGGTCGATGGCTGTTCCTCGGGTGCTTGTGAGACCACCAGTGCTACGAATCTGCCCCGTATCTGCGTGATAAAACCAAGTTCCATCTTTGCGAAGAAGTAGGTCTCCATATTGACCTGAGTAATTAAAGCCAAGTCCGTGTGTATCAAACTCAGCCTCTCCTGTATCTGTGTCTGAAATAGAAAGCTTGCCACTGGCTCTAATGGTACTTCGTACTAAGTGAGCCATACCCGGTTGAGCATAATCTGGGGACATGTCCTGTCCAGCATTACCTTCGGTTACATCACCCGTGTCGACACCGCCGATAACGGCAGAATTATTAACTCCTGTAATCGTAATTGAGAGGTTTTGAGTGCTGCTCGCATTATGTTCGTCTGTGACTGTTACTGGAACAGTCAATGTCTTCGTGACACCTGATGCTAACGATTGATAGCTAGAGTGAGCAGGGTTGAAGCTATAACTGCCATCCGGATTAACCACCAAGCCATCAATCTGCGGTGCGCTGTAAGTCAAGGCCGCACCGGTATCAATATCTTGGCCAACCATTTGTCCATTTAGAACGCTTCCACCTTCAGTCACTGAGTGGGACTGAGCATTGATGGTTGGGGCATCGTTGGTACCATGAACCGTTAGTTCTATCGTGTGTGTTGTACCATCTGCTGAGCGTATAACGGCTGAATCGTGTTTAACTTCCCCTTGCGCTAAGTTCTGTATATTGCGGTTGTCGAGCGTATAGGTGTAATGACCATCGCGCATGAGCAGTATGTGACCACCTAATTTGGTGTCGTAGCCAATACCTTGATAGGTTTGTGAGCCTATATTCGGATCAAACTGTGCCTCTCCCTTATCAGGGTCTTGGATGTTTAATTTGCCGTCATAATGCAATTGGTAGTGGGTATCTATATAGCCACGATCTTCAGTCACTCCCCTTAAGTCTGCATTGGTTTGTGCGTCGGTAATAATCGCGTTATCCGGAGCAGCGGTAAGGTCGAACCTAGCTTGAGTGCTGACGCTTCCACCATGACCGTCAACCACATCATAGGTGAGTCGAATTTCACCATTGAAGTCTTTATCTGGTGTGAAGGTATAAGTGCCATCTTTATTATCAATCAGGCTACCGTGTGTCGCTTGCAGATTTGTCACGTGCAATACATCGCTACTATCCACATCGCTTGCATGTGTTAGCAAGTCAGAAGCCTTGATGGTTACGGGTTGATCCTCTTTACCCGCAGGAAGCTGAGTCCACGCACTGACAATTGGTTTGTCGTTGCTGCCTTGCACATCGATAACGATTTTATGAGGGACTGTCGCTCCTGTTGAATCGGTAGCGGTGATCCAGAATGATTCAGACTGATGTTCACCAGCCGCGAGTTTATCTGCCGCGCCGCCGGTTGAATTGTCTAGCTGATAGTGCCAATGACCATGCTGATCAATCGACAGCGTTCCCCATTGGCCTTGAGGTTGATTGATTGCCCAGGTAATTGTGTCTGACTTATCTATATCAGTTGCGATTAAACTCCCTGTCGCATCGGGGTTTCCTGCCGTACTCAAACCTTGTTCGATCACTGCGCCACTTGAGGTTCCTGAGATAGTAGGGCGGTCATTGGTGCCGTTAATTGTGACGGCAACTTGATGTTGCGTGCCGTCTGCCGAATGAACGGTAATCGTATCGGTGGCAGTGGCGCCTTTACCCAAGGCTTGCACTTTAGGATTGGTGTTATCGAGATCGTAAGTCCATGCTCCATTATCTTTGAGGTGTAGAGTACCGAGTGTGCCAACTACATCAGTATTGGAGAAGTGTGCTTCACCGGTATCGACGTCAGTAATCGTCAATGCACCGGACGTTTGAAGTTGAGTTTCTTCCGTTACTGCGCCGGAACTTGTGCCACCAATGACGGCTTTGTCGTTGGTGCCATTGATAATGATAGTAATTTGATGTGGCGTACCGTCGGCAGAGTGGATGGTCATGATGTCTGTTGTTGCTGAGCCTTTGCCCAAGGCCTGTACTGCTGGATTGGTGTTATCCAGATCGTAAGTCCATGCACCATTGTCTTTGAGGTGGAGTGTGCCTAGGGTACCTGCAACATCGGTATTGGAGAAATGCCCTTCTTTTGCATCGATATCACTGATGCTTAATTTTCCTGAAACTGTGAGCTTATGATCTTCAATAACTTGATCTAAGTGGGGGCTTTTTCCAACAACGAAGAATGAATTTGGTGAACCTCCTGTGTTGTTGGTGATCACAGCTGAGTCATTGGTACCATTGATAGTAATAGTGACTTGATGTGCAGTTCCGTCAGCGGAATGAACCGTGATAATGTCTGTTGCAGTCGAGCCTTGGGCAAGCCTTTGCACGTAGGGGTTATAGTTATCTAGATCGTAGGTCCAAGCTCCATCCTTAGTGATAGTTAATGTCCCAAAATGACCATTAACTTGAGACGCTTGAAAATGATCTTCTCCAAGATCTGGGTCAGTTACCGAAAGCTGGCCTTGTACTTGTGTGGTTAGATCTTCTATAACCGAGCCTGCATCCACACCGGTGATAACCGCATTGTCATCGTTGCCACCAATGGTCATATCAATGGTTTGTGGGGTGCCATCTTTTGTGTGGATTGTAAAACTTTCATGTAGTGACGTTGCTCCGGTTAACGCTTGAACGTTGGAAAGCGAGTTGTCTACTTGGTACTGCCAGTGTCCATCAGCGTCTATGGTTAATGAGCCATATTTACCTGAGATAACTTCTGGCGTTACCGAACTTTCATCTTGGTCAGGGTCAATGACGTCAATCTTACCGTTTGCATGGAGTAAACCTTGTGAATCGATATTGTGATCTTCGGTAACGACCCCTGTTAAATCACCAGAAATACTTGGCAAGTCTTGCTTACCCGTTACCGGTATCTGAACAACGATGCTCGCACCATTAGATAGGTGTAACGCAAAGTGATCAGTACCTTGTTGGTGTTGATTCAGCAAGATGTATTGAGGTGAGTTGGGGTTTAGAACGAACGTGTATTGGCCGTTTACATCGACATGAAGCTCTCCGTACGTCCCCTTGATCACTTCTGGAATAAAAGTGACGGGTGTAGTTGGTGTAGGAGGCGTGTTTGAATGACTAGGCTGACCGTTACCTCCTGCTGAAATGGTTGGCATGGAGACCGAAGGGATGTAATGAACTTGCGGGTGTGAAAGCGTCGATAGGTGATGAGAAGGAACTAAATGCGTGTTTGCCCCGTGAGGGACCTGACTTTCATTGGTATTAGGGCTTTCTTGGCTCTCATTTGTTTGAGTGTTTGGATGAGTAGCTTCGAAGGAACTTGCACCTGCGTGTTTATCGACGATGGTTTCATCTGCAACAGGAGTTGTCGCCGCTAAATCCATGTCATGGGTAGAATCACCTGACCCCTCGTTAGCTTCAGCGTGCTTAGCCAATGAGGGTAAGATCATCATGAGAGATTGGAAGAGTGGGATGTTAACCCTAAGGTGTGAATGCAGTCTGAGCTTTTTCTTTTTTGTTGTTTCTTTTGGCTTTAGCTCGCTGCTTTTTTTATTCTCTATTTTTGTATTTTTCTTATGTGTTTCGACGTTGTTGTTTTTAGCCATTTTCTCATCCGTGAATCTTGGTTGCATTCTCTTAAGTAAAATACACAGATCGAGGTTTCGCGAGGTAATCAGATAATTTTTAAAGAAAATTTCCTTAAATCAAACGACTCTCTCACTTTAGTGTAAGGCGTGTTGAATAATCCTTGGTCAATTAGTTAAAAATTTCGTCGATTAGTTAAAGATAATGCTCAACTAGCTTGACCTTACCCTAAGGGTAACCTTTATAGTCGTCTTATAAATTTAAAGGTTAGCTATGACAAACACACTCCGAACAACTTGGATTACTGTTTTCAGCATCATCGCGATGTTGATGTCTAGCTATGCTTCAAGCTCATCAGCAATGATGACTGACATTATGATGATGGAAATGAGTTCGGGTAAATCGGCTTGTTACCATAACGACAAGTCAACTAATGACTCAATGGCGGGATGCCATGTGATGAGTCAAGAAGTACACGCCGAACACTCTAATATGAGTGCCCATGATTTGATGGATCAATGCGATATGTCTTCAATGAGCGAAGACGGCAGTCAGACGATGGGTAACCATTGTTCGAGTGCCGACTGCTGCGCCTCAGTGTGCTCTGCGACTTCTTATCCGATTCAGGCTGTTCAAGTCGCCAATCCATTTGTCTCTTCACTAGCTCGTTTTCAATCTGTCATTATTGGGCAGAAAGTCGCACGCGCTCAATCTTTGTTACGCCCACCTACCGCATAAATCTATATCTAAAAACATAGCGATATCAGACTCATAAACCTGATACGCCAATCTTTTATATGCGTTATTTAACGCTAGATATGGACATTCATTGTGAATATAAAACCAACAAACTCCGTGTTTGAAATAAACGCGAGTGTCGTGGTTGCTGCTGCCTTTATTTCAAGCTCTGCTTTTATTTCAGGTAGTGTTTTAGCTGCGGCTCCTGTTTCTACACAAGTTGATAAACAAAGCTCGTCTCAGCAACTCAATACATTGATTGAAATAGCATTGAGCCAAGACAGTAATCGCAAGCAGTACTTTGCTCAGTCGCAAGCGATGAGGGAAACTGGTATTGCGAGCGCCACGCTGATGGATCCGAAACTCAAAGTCGGATTCGGTGGCCTGCCAGTCGATAGTTTTCAATTCGACGAAGACCCGATGACCAATATTTCGGTTGGTTTGATGCAGCAATTCGAGCGTGGCAATACGCTTGATCTTCAGCAGAAAAAGGCAAGTCAGCAAGCCGATGGACTCGCTCTTCAAGTTGAGGCTCGTGAGTTGACGGTTGCTAACAGCATGACGCAGCTATGGCTTGAGTTGGGGTACCAGCAAGTCGCAGAAGGTGTGATGCGTGAAAACAGACGCCTTTTGGTTGAATTAGAGAACTATGTGCAAACCAATTACTCGATTGGCAAAAGCGAAGCGCAAGATCTGCTCAATGCCCAGCTTCAAGTCAGCAAACTTAATGAGAAACTGCAAGCTAACCAACAAGTCCAGCGTCGCTTAATCTCTCAGCTTTCTGAATGGTTGGGTTCGGATTGGCTAGGGACTCAAGCTGTTGGTTCTCAGGCTCCTGATGCTCAAAGTGTACTCAATGCGACTAACCAAATTGATTGGTCGTTATTGGAAAATAAATTAGCAACCAATATTGATTCAACTAAGCACTATCAACTGTTGATGGAGCATCCGCTCGTTAAGATAACAGACGCGACTATCTCGTCCAATCAGACACAAGTTGAATTAGCAGAACAAGCTTACACACCTCAGTTTGGTGTAGAAGTCATGTATGCCCACCGACAAGCGAATAACATGGCAGGTGAACCTGCTTCTGATCTTGTCAGTGCATATCTAACAGTCGATATCCCTTTATTTACGGGTAATCGACAAGACAAAAACTTGTCTGCTGCTCAGCACCAAGTTGGCGCTGCTAAATCTCAAAAAGACACCTTACTTGCCCAAATGAATGCTCAAGTGAATGCATTATTGGTGGATAAGGCGAATCTCACCCAGCGCCTAGAGCGTTACCAAAGTTCCTTATTACCTCAGACATCGGCGCGAATCCGTGCGGTTGAAAGAGGTTATCAAAACAACACGGCACAGTTTAACGATGTGATTTCAGCAACGACAGATGAGCTGGCTTTGAAGCTAGAGCAACAGCGCT
This sequence comes from Vibrio sp. T3Y01, assembly GCF_013114525.1. NCBI lineage: Bacteria > Pseudomonadati > Pseudomonadota > Gammaproteobacteria > Vibrionales > Vibrionaceae > Vibrio > Vibrio sp. T3Y01. The sequence continues at coordinate 481,000 of NZ_VTXJ01000001.1, forward strand.
TGATTACTGACCTCAACATCGTGAATAGCAAGCTCGCGTCACTCCTGAGCGGCTTTGATTATCAGGTTGAGCAACCGCAACTAACTGCGACAAACCATCAATAAGGAACGAATAATGAAATCAGTAAAAGTAGCAACAATCGCTTTGTTGGTTGGTGGCGCATTAGGTTTTAGTGCGAATCATTTTCTAATTAACCAGGCACACGTTATGTCAGCAATGGCGGGGGCGATTGAAGGAAACTCCTCCTCACAGGCGAGCGATGAACCCTTGTATTGGGTTGCGCCGATGGACCCAAATTATCAGCGTGACAAGCCGGGTAAATCTCCGATGGGTATGGATTTGATTCCTGTTTATGCCGATGACTTAAGTGGTGGTTCAGACAAAGCTGGCACTGTATCTATTGATCCGTCAGTAGAGAATAATCTCGGCGTTAAAACAGCAAAGGTTGAGTTGGAGTCTTTGTCTCCACGTATTGAAACCGTTGGCTATGTGGCATTCGACGAGAGTGCATTGTGGCAAACCAACGTTCGCGCTGCGGGTTGGGTAGAAAAGCTGTACATCAATGCGGTTGGTGAGAAGGTCAACAAAGGCGATGTACTCTTCACGCTTTATTCCCCTGAACTTGTTAAGGCGCAAGAAGAGCTGCTGAGTGCCTACAAAACCGGTCGCAAAGGGCTGATAAAAGGATCGACTGAGCGCTTGATTACCTTGGGCGTTGATAAAGCCCAGATTCGGTCTATCACTCGCCAAGGCAAGGCTTCGCAAACCATTGAAATCAAAGCGCCTGCTGATGGTGTTATTGCTAGTCTCAACATTCGTGAAGGTGGCTATCTTTCTCCTGCACAAGCGGTAATCAGTGCTGGGCCACTAGACGAGGTGTGGGTTGATGCGGAAGTGTTTGAACGACAAGCGCATTGGATATCTACAGGTAGTAATGCCGAAATGACACTTGATGCGATTCCCGGTAAAGAATGGCAGGGAACTGTCGACTACGTGTACCCGATTCTTGATCCTAAAACACGAACCTTACGCGTTCGTTTGAAGTTCTCTAATCCTAATGGTGAGCTTAAGCCAAATATGTTTGCCAATATTGCGCTGAAACCCATCAGTGATGAAGCTGTTCTTACTATCCCAAGATCTTCGGTGATTCACTCCGGTGGTATGACTCGAGTGGTGATGTCAGAAGGTTCTGGCAAGTATCGCTCTGCTCGTATTGAGGTTGGTCGTGAAGCTGGCGAAAAAATAGAGGTGCTTCAAGGGCTAGAGCAAGGTGAGAACATTGTCACTTCTGCGCACTTCATGTTGGATTCTGAATCGAGCCAATCCGCTGATCTGTCACGCATCAATGGTGTTGAAGAAGAAGCTGAAACCGTATGGGCGAACGGTGAAATTTCCGATGTTATGCAAGGTAGTCGCATGGTGACGATTAACCATCAGCCTGTTCCAGAATGGGATTGGCCGGGCATGGTGATGAATTTCACCTTTGCGGAAGGCTTGGACATGAGTGACGTCCAACGTGGTAAGGCGATTGATTTTGAGATGAGAAAGACAGAGTCAGGGCAGTACGAGGTTGTTGATTACAAGGTCAACAAACACAAGATCGCTGGCGAAGTTTGGGTAACAGGCGACATCACTATGTTGATGGCAGATTTTGGCATGATCACCGTAAAACATCAGCCAGTCCCTGAGTGGAATTGGAAAGCGGGTGAAATGAATTTCCAAGCCAGTGATGACCTTGATTTATCTGAGTTTGCCGAGGGTCAAACCATTCGGTTTCTAGTGGCGAAACAAGGTTCTGATTATGTGCTCAAATCTCTCGAACCGACGAATAGCACGGGTGAGGGCGAACTATGATCAATGCAATTATTCGCTGGTCTATTAGCAACCGTTTCTTAGTGCTGGTTGCCACTGTCGCCATCGTATTTGGCGGTTTATACAGCGTTAAAAATACACCTGTCGATGCCATTCCTGATTTGTCAGATGTTCAGGTAATCATCAAAACCAGTTATCCGGGTCAAGCCCCACAGGTCGTTGAGGATCAGGTGACCTATCCATTGACCACCGCCATGTTAGCTGTACCGGGTGCTGAAACAGTTCGTGGCTACTCGTTCTTTGGTGATTCCTATGTCTATATCATCTTCAATGACGATACCGATATGTACTGGGCGCGTTCACGAGTGTTGGAGTACTTAAGCCAAGTTGCACCTAACTTGCCATCGAGTGCCAAGCCAACACTAGGACCAGATGCAACCGGTGTGGGCTGGGTTTACAGCTACGTGTTGCAAGATAAATCCGGTCAGCACGACTTAGCAGAACTTCGCAGTTTGCAAGATTGGTTCTTGAAGTATGAGTTGCAAACCGTAGAAGGCGTGTCTGAAGTGGCGACCGTTGGCGGCATGGTGAAGCAGTACCAAGTACAGATTGATCCTGCCAAGTTACGTGCTTACGACCTGACGCTTCAGCAAGTCAATAAGGCAATCCAAGATGGTAACCAAGAAACCGGTGCGTCTGTTGTTGAGATTGCGGAAGCCGAGCACATGGTTCGTACGACCGGTTACCTGACAAGCATCGAAGACATTCAATCTCTGCCGCTAAAAGTGACCGACAAAGGTACTCCGCTGCTATTAGGTGACATTGCTGACATTAACCTTGGCCCGCAAATGCGTCGTGGTATCTCGGAGCTCAACGGTGAGGGTGAAGCGGTTGGCGGCGTTATCGTGATGCGCTTTGGTGAAAATGCCAGTGAAGTGATCGACTCGGTGAAATCCAAACTCGCTGAACTGCAAGCAGGCTTACCTGATGGTGTCGAGATTGTCGCGACTTATGACCGCTCGACTTTGATAGATTCAGCCGTTGAAAACCTTTGGAAGAAGCTGGCTGAAGAGTTCATCGTGGTCGCCGTGGTGTGTGCGCTGTTCTTGTTCCATATCCGCTCGTCATTGGTTATCGCACTAAGTCTGCCTGTTGGTATCTTAGGCGCATTCATTGTGATGCATTGGCAGGGTATTAACGCCAATATCATGTCTCTTGGCGGTATAGCTATTGCGATAGGTGCTATGGTGGATGGGGCTATCGTAATGATAGAGAACGTCCACAAACACATCGAACGAACGCCTCTGACCGATAAAAACCGTTGGCAGGTGATTGGTAAGGCTGCAGAAGAAGTTGGCGCACCGTTGTTCTTCTCACTGATCATAATTACTTTGAGCTTTGTTCCTGTATTTGCATTAGAAGGCCAAGAAGGCAAGATGTTCTCGCCACTTGCTTTCACTAAAACCTATGCAATGGCGGCGGCTGCAGGTTTGGCTATCACGCTTGTGCCAGTGCTAATGGGTTACTTCATTCGTGGCAACGTGTTACCTGAACACAAGAACCCCGTGAACCGCAGCTTAGTCGCGATGTATAAACCATTGCTCAACTTAAGCCTAAAGTATCCAAAAGTGATGATTGTGATTGCACTGGGTTTGATGGCTTCTGCGTATTACCCAACCAGTAAGCTTGGCAGTGAGTTCATTCCTCCTCTGGATGAAGGTGACTTGATGTACATGCCGACCACTTATCCAGGCATTTCGATAGGTAAGGCGCGTGAACTGCTTCAGCAAACCAACAAGTTAATCAAAACCATCCCGGAAGTTGAAACTACATGGGGCAAAATCGGGCGAGCAGAGACGGCAACCGATCCTGCACCACTCACCATGATTGAAACAGTTATTCAGTTGAAACCTCGCGATGAATGGCGTGACGGTGTCACTACAGAGTCGTTACGCAAAGAGTTCGATGATCTGATTCAGTTCCCCGGTTTAACAAACGCTTGGGTTATGCCAATCAAGACACGTATCGACATGTTAGCGACCGGCATTAAAACGCCAATCGGAATCAAGATAGCAGGACCGGACTTGAGTGTTATTGAGGATATCGGATCTCAACTGGAACCTATCTTGAATGGTGTGAGTGGTACCGCTTCTGTGTATGCCGAACGTGTGGCTGGTGGTCGTTATGTCACGATAGACATCAAACGTCGCTCTGCTGCTCGTTATGGGTTAAGTATCAAAGAAGTGCAGCAGGTGATCTCTACGGCCGTAGGTGGAATGAATGTTGGTGAAACTGTTGAAGGGCTTGAACGTTACCCAATCAACGTCCGCTACCCGCAAGATTACCGTGATTCTGTCGTCAAGCTGCAGAACCTACCGTTAGTAACACCAAACGGTGCTCGTATCGCTTTGTCTGATGTTGCGGATATTCGTTACGAAGATGGTCCTCCGATGATCAAAACAGAGAATGCACGTCCTAACGGTTGGGTATTCGTAGATATTGATGGTCGTGACCTTGGTTCTTATGTGGCAGAAGCACAACAAGTGGTTGCTGAGCAAATCGTATTACCTGCGGGTTATTCACTCGCATGGTCAGGTCAATACGAATACATGGAACGCGCCAAAGATCGACTAAGTGTGGTAGTGCCTATCACCATCGCCATCATTATGTTGCTGCTGTATCTGAGCTTCCGCCGTGTCGGTGAAGTGATGATGATCATGCTGACATTGCCGTTAGCCATGGTTGGTGGTTTGTGGTTGATGTATTACCTCAATTACAACTTTTCCATTGCGGTTGGTGTTGGCTTCATCGCGCTAGCGGGCGTTGCGGTAGAGATTGGGGTAATCATGTTGGTGTATCTCAACCAAGCGTGGCACTTCAAAAAGCTTGATGCCGAACAGAACCAGCAAATACTCCAACAAACCGATCTCACTGATGCCATTCGTGAAGGGGCAGGGCTTCGTGTGCGTCCAGTCATGATGACAGTGCTTACCGTAATCATTGGATTAATCCCAATTATGTACGGAGAAGGTACAGGCTCAGAAGTGATGCAACGAATCGCCGCGCCAATGATTGGGGGAATGGCGTCTGCGCTACTGCTCACTCTATTGGTGCTTCCTGCGATCTTCAAGCTGTGGAAGCAGCGTGAGATCACTCAGATCCAAAGCCGAGACAAGTAAATAACGTACTGATTATAAAAGCCCTTGCTTGCGAGATAGGAGTAGGTAAGGGCGCACCACATAAACATGTGAAACCAACAAAAAATAGAATCAATTTAAGGAAAGACCATGAAAAAGACACTAATTACTATCGCCCTAACAATCACCGCTTCAACAGCGTTTGCTGCAATGGATCATTCAGCTGGTGACCATTCAAATATGGACCATTCAGGTATGGATCACTCAATGATGAACAGCGGAGACATGGACCACTCGAAGATGAATCACAGCATGATGAAAGGTGGAAAGATGGATCATTCAATCATGATGAACATGGACGGTATGTCTGAAGTAGGCATGCCTGCGACGGGCGCAAAGCCGGATAAAGTGGTTCATGTGCTACTGAGTGACGATATGAAAATCACCTTTAAGAACAAAGTGAACATTGAGCCGAACGACGTGGTGCAGTTCGTTGTGATGAACACAGGAAAGGTCGATCACGAATTTTCGATTGGTTCTTCCGAGGAGCAGTTAGAGCATCGTGAAATGATGAAAAATATGGGTAATCATGCTCATGATTCTGGCAGTACAGTGACAGTAAAACCGGGCAAAGCGAAGCAGATGCTTTGGCATTTCCATGGAGACAATCACGTAGAATTTGCCTGTAATATTCCAGGGCATGCAGAAGCGGGTATGGTGAAAAGTGTAACGCTTTAGACGTTAATCATTAGCTCTTTGTTTAATTAGAAATTCAATCAGGGCTAAGAAATCAAAGATAAGTCTTAACTCATACTCATTCGTTAGCTAAGACTTATCTTTCTTGCTCATCACTGTAAAAGAATCGATGTTTCCAGTAGGTGTTGCGCCTCGCCACTTAGATGAGGGAGCTCTGACATGATTCTTTTCAGCTTGTCGTCGATAGACTCCACTTCACTCAAAGAACGAAACGCAAGAATAGCTTGCTCAGGCTCACTGCTCACATAACCTTTCAACGTATTAAGTTGAATTTTGTTCGCGTTTTCGACTTTGGACAGGGCGATATTGATTGTCTCAATATTGATAGTTAACTCATTGCTTTTAAACATTTTTATTATTTTATGGTTGTTTCCAGTTGAGCGCACATTAACACAACGAAGGATTTGAACATTGACCGAGATTATAAAACTAGAACAATTCTGAGAGACAGTAAGAGTAGTAAAGGGGAAACTAAAGATAATTTAAGTAGTTAGCGTACTACTTCAAAGTATGAAAATTATCTTTGAAGATTGAGTTTGATCTAAGGGGATAAACGATGAACTTGAGTTGGAGCGTGCAGCGGGAATCGAACCCGCATCATCAGCTTGGAAGGCTGAGGTAATAGCCATTATACGATGCACGCACACTGTCTTAAGAGTAAGACTGAAGCATTAAGAAGATTTGGAGCGTGCAGCGGGAATCGAACCCGCATCATCAGCTTGGAAGGCTGAGGTAATAGCCATTATACGATGCACGCACATCGTCTTAACGAGTTTGATAATGCCACATCTAACTGAAAACGAAACCTTTTTCTTCCATTTTTATTCTAAGTGCTCGCATAACCACCACTCCGCTAGTTTTTCAATCACGTCTGGTGTTTTGTGGTTGCATAAAGTGTGACTAAACTCTCGTTAAGCGCTCTGTGCTTAAATGTTATGACTACCGCTAGCTTTGGATGAATTTTAACCTTGCTTTATAAACCGCCGCATTGTTTGGTCTTTGTTCTGTATTTGACCTGAATTTTATGAATAATCTCGTTAACACACGCGGTTTTTTTGAGCAGACTTAACGGTCTGTTTATAACAATATGGATGCATAGATTTAACTTGTGAACAATTCTTATTATTCATAGGTTTAATCCTAAATGAGTAGAGTCATTCGTACTTTTGAGTGTTCGGAGAAAAAAGTGACGAATCTAGTTGATAAATCACGCAAAAACCTCGTCATTCCGTCTATCGTCTGGTACATTTGCCGCACATTTTGTTTCCCCTAAAATACCCATGCCTTCTCAGTACCGAATTAACAAAATTGTTGAAATTGGCGATACACTTCACCGCAGTGGTTGTGCTCCTTATAAGCTTGAAAAATACACACAATATTATGCGAAAAAGCATGGTGTAGACGTCATGATTCAGGCAACACCGACCGCGATTAATTATCAATTTCCAGACGATAACAATGCCGTTATTCTCAAACGTCTAAAGCCAGCTTCAATCAACCTGAGTTTGTTGGCAAATACCATTATTCGTATCAATCAACCAAGCAGTGAACCGGTCCCAGAGCCGGTTGGTTATTCTAAATGGATTACTGCACTGGCGAATATGGGGATTCCACCTGCCTATCTGATGTTGGTCGGCAGTACTTTGGAAGCGGTAGGCTTTTCTGCGTTACTTGGCTTGATGGTTTGGGTATGTCAGCAAGTTCTCCATTCACGCCGCGCGATTGCAGTTGAATTCATCTCTGCACTATTAACCGGTATTGCTGTGGCATTTTTGGCAAGCACAGGGCTACCGATCCCGGTCTGGGCGCTGTGTATTGCCTCGATCGTTTTGTTTGTCCCCGGGTTATCCATAGCCAACGCACTAGAGTGTTTGGCCTTTAACGATTTAGTCTCTGGTACCAGCTTGCTAGGGCAGAGTGCCTTAACACTGATAAAGCTGTTCGTTGGCATCATCATGGGGCTGAACATTGGTGAAGCAGTATGGGGGCAAGCGGTATCCATTGATTACACCAATGCCGTGCCGACTTGGATGCATATTTCCGGCTTGGTGCTGATTTCTGTTTCTATCGGTGTGATGTTTAATGCGCGCCCAACCGATATCCTGTTAGGCTTGCCAGTTGCGGTTCTAGGTATGTGGGGCCCATTCTATCTAGGTTTTGATAGTGGCTGGGTAGTTGGCACTTGGGTAACGACTGTATTGATCACGCTCTATGGAACTTGGATTGCGAAGAAGATGGATCTAACGGGTTCTATCTATATTGTTCAAGGAATCATTATCTTAGTTCCGGGTAGCCGTGTTCTAGTAAGTGCCAGTCAATCGGTATTTGAGCAGTCTATCTTACCGATCCCAAGTATCGGTTTATCGGCACTGTTTATGTTTTCGGCGATCGTCGCTGGTCAAATTACGGCGTATTCCATTTACTCGCCTAAAGTTGAACGTTAAGCCGTTTTACTTATCGGAACCTTCTAAACAAACACAGCTCACTGCTGTGTTTGTTCGTTTTGAAGCCGCTCTTTCTTATCACCAACTCATCTTGATGCAATTGATTCGATTTGTGCTCGCTAACCATGGCAAGAGTCATTAAGATGACACAAATTCCATTTAAATGAAGTAGTAACGTATGTCTTTACCTCCTTGCCCGCAATGTCAGTCTGAATATGTTTACCCAGACCAAAACAACTTAATCTGCCCTGAGTGCGCTTATGAGTGGAATCCAGAAGAAGAACGTTTGGAAAGAGAAGCTGCGCGAGTGAAAGACGTTAATGGCGTTGTGCTAGAGACTGGCGATAAAGTTACCTTCATCAAAGACCTAAAAGTCAAAGGCAGCTCTAGCGTACTAAAAATTGGTACCAAAGCTGTGATTCGCCGCATCAACGAAGGTAAAGACCATCAGTTAGATTGCAAACTGGATGGTGGCGGTGAAATGTTAGTAACCGCGAAGTACGTGAAAAAACAGTAATCTATGTTTTGTGCGATTGTCGTAAATGTTCAATGCTTCACTTAGCTTTCTCGGCATACTCTCTAGAAGATGAATAACACTAGGTACAGAGTAATGATTAGAGAATACAGAGCAGCCGACACTGATACCGTTTTAGATATTTGGCTTGAGGCTTCCATTAAGGCGCATGATTTTATAGCGCCTGAGTTTTGGAAGTCACAAGTGTGCAATATGCGTAATATCTACCTTCCCGCATCACAAACCTATGTTTATCTGAACGGTGGCCAAGTTCGTGGTTTTTATTCGCTCCATGAGGAGGTATTAGCTGCGATCTTTGTGAGCCCAACAGAGCAGGGGTGTGGTATCGGAAAACAACTCATGACCCATGCCAAGCTGCAGTGCCCGAATCTGTCTTTGAGTGTGTACAAAGAGAATCAAGCAAGTATTGGATTTTACCTTTCCCAAGGCTTTGAAATTGTTCGCGAACGAACTGATGAACATACAGGACATCAAGAATACTTCATGCGTTTAGCTTAGCCTCAGCGTACAGTCAGACAAGCATTAAGTAGGAGTGAAAACGACATGGATATAGTTAAAGCCGATTTATCGCATTCAACAGCCTTTCATCATTATGTGAATGCTTGTGCTGAAGATGGGCTTGATATCTACACTGGTATTTCTGATAGCAGTGACGCTTATTTAAAAAGGCGTATTGCTTATTCTAAAGGTGAAGGCTTGCCAGAAGGTTGGACTCCAGCCTCTACCTATTTTTGTATCGACTGTGCCGAGATCCTTGGTGTGATTCGAGTTCGTCATGGAACGACTGATTACATCTATGACGTCATCGGACACATAGGTTATGAAACTTTGCCCCAAGCTAGAGGGCGAGGTGTTGCTAGCTATATGTTGTCTTGGATACAACATCATGCGCTAACAGAAAGCGCTATCATTACTTGTGAAAGTGGCAATATTGCTTCGAAAAAAGTGATTGAGAAGTGTGGTGGTCGGTTCTTGAGTACGTTTTATTCAGAGCAAGACAAACACGAAGTATTGCGATATCAACTAGACCCTAAATAAACCTGATTTAAGCAAGACGCCCTAGTGACTTTTGGAGATATTTTGAAGTATTCAACAAGGCCCGCTCAGTCATCAGATTATGAATTTCTGTTCGAGCTTAAAAAGGCCGCGGAGTTCGAACCGATCAAAGCCGTATTTGGTTGGGATGAACAAGTCCAGCGAGATATACACGCCGAAGAGTGGGAAGAAGAAAGGCCTGAGATTATTGAACTTCAAGGCAAAGCCATTGGCAGTGTGTTGCTGCAAGACAAAGGTGAGCACTTCTACTTTTGTCGATTTTTCTTGCTGCCTGAATATCATGGCAAGGGGATTGGAAGCCAAGTTTTGACTGATTGCTTAACTCACGCTTCAAAGCTTAATAAGCCAGTAGAGCTGTGTTATCTCCAAGGTAACCGTGTTGGGGAGTTATATCTCCGATTTGGTTTTGAAATCACCTCGCAAAACGATCAGTTTGTGTATATGTGGCGCAAATAGACACCCATTCAAAATGATCACACCGTGTCTTTAACTTGATAGGCTCCTGACACCCATCTAACGTAAAAGCTTGTAAAGCTCCCTATGCTTGATGACTAAGCGATTACACTTAGAACAGATTGAGCGTAAGGGAGTGTGCAATGAACTATTACCCAACTTCAAAAATCTTGGATGAACAGAGGTTTGGTTTTGGGCCTAGATTGGGACAGAAAACCTATTATTCCCCTTTAGAACAGTTGGATAAAAAGCCATTAGTTCATCAGTCCATTCAAGCTTTACCCACAACCGAATCTATTCTCATAACTATTGGTGAAAATCGTGAACAGCGAAAGAAAGCCAAGGATGATGAGCAAAAGATGCAAGCAATGAAGAGAGAGGCACAGTCGTTTCTTCGAACTCATTATCGACAACAATCTCAAGCTCGCCACCTGCAAAGCGTTGAAACGCCATATGGTTTCCAAGAACGCATCATTCAGTTTTGGAGCAATCACTTTGCCATTTCGGTCGATAATCGAAAATTGATGCCCTTAGCCGCAAGCATTGAAAACGATATGGTTCGCAAGCATTGGAATGGCAACTTTGGCGACATGTTGATGGCATCTTCAAAGCATCCAGCCATGCTTTTGTATCTTGATAATCAACTCTCCATTGGACCTAACTCAAAAGTTGGTAAGCGCCTTGATAAGGGGCTCAATGAAAACCTCGCTCGTGAAATTCTAGAGCTTCATACTCTTGGTGTTGATGGCTCCTATACCCAACAGGATGTGATTGCCTTGGCAAAAGCGATTTCGGGGTGGGGTATTAAATTCCAATCCCCAAATGCTGGTTTTCGATTCGCCAATAACCTGCATGAGCCAGGCCGCATACCTTACTTGGAAAATCCTACTCCCAGTCAGGTGTCTTGCAAGGGGAGTCGTGTTTACAAGCCCTAGCTACCCACCAAGACACAGCCAAACATTTGGTTGATAAGCTTTGCCTGCATTTTATTGGTGACACACCTAAAGCTCTCTCAAAACAGATGGTTGCTGCATACTTAAAAGGTAATGGTGACTTGCTGCCTGTTTACCGCTTGTTACTGAGCAGCGAGCAGGCGAGTGAGCCTAATCCTAATCGATTTAGACCTCCGAAAGAGTGGCTATTTGCCGTCCTTCGTAGTGCCGATATTTCTTAAACCAACGACTGACATGCGAGGCGTAATTAAAGGTGTGCTTGGCGAGCACCTATCTATAAATACGAAGCAGTTAAACACCATCTTCCCTGATAGTGAAATGGTAAAGCCACTTCAAATGATATGAAGTGGCTTTGAATTTTAGATTGTGGTCTTAGGGGCACAGTTTTGCATGTGGTTTAAGACTTAGCCGCCAATAATGCCCCGAATGTTAAAAGGCCAAATCCACACGCTTGATTGAGCCTTTTCTTGGCTTTCAACAAGTGTTTTTGGAGCGTATTTGAAGTAAATAACACTGCAACAATTCCAAACCACAAGCCGTGAAGGACAATCATGTAAAGCCCGTAACCGAGTGCGATATGTTGGTTTTCAGCGTCAGGTGAAATGACCTGACTGAAGATGCTCAAGAAGAACAACATGGTTTTAGGGTTGAGTACGTTACACAAAAAGCCTTGGGCTAAATAACGCCAAACACTGATGCTCTGCGTCGTTCCTTCCATAGGGGCAAGTTTGTTGTCTGCGCTTATAATTCCTTTAATCCCTAAGTAAACAAGGTAAGCGGCACCTGCGTATCGAATGATGTCGAAAATCTGTTCATTCTGTGAGATTAAGTAACTAATACCTAGCATCGAATAGCTAATGTGAACGCAAATTGCTAGGCTAACCCCTAATGCTGTCCAAATACCGGCTTGTCTTCCTTGGTTGACGCTGTTCTTCAAAACCAAAACGAAATCAGCACCAGGACTTATAACAATTAATAGCCCTAACACCGCTAAGCTCAACCATTCCATAAATACTCCAATTCTCTTATTTGATGAGCGGCCATTGTATGGTTTTTATTTGCTACCTATAATCGAAATGAATTCCATTAACCTGTGAGAAATAATCACACATGAGGCATCTTAAAGCATTTCATGTTTTTCATGTCGCCGCGCATTCGATGAGTTACAGCGAAGCGGCAGAAAAGCTCAATATTACCCATGGTGCGGTGAGCAAACAGATCAAGGTTCTGGAAAATCACCTGGCTCATACTCTGTTTTATAAGCAGGGGCGTAATGTATGTTTGACCAAAGAGGGTGAGTTACTCAAGGGCTACACAGAGCAAGCGTTTCAGGCTTTGGATACAGGCGTAACAAAGCTTAACCAACTGAAAAACCATGCGCTCGAGGTGTCGTGTGAACCAACATTAACCATGCGTTGGTTGATGCCTCGTTTAGGCGACTTTTACGCTGAGTCAGGTATTGATGTTCGTTTGTCGACTGCTGGTGGGCCTGTGAACTTGAATGCGACAGGACTCGATATGGCGATTCGCCGAGATGACTTTAAATTAACCGAGCGTTACGAACAGATACCGCTAGTTGAAGAGTGGGTAGGCCCTGTGTGTTCCCCGGATTATTGGCATCAGGTAAAAGATAACTTAGATGATGTGAAATTACTGCATAGCAGTACACGGCCAGATGCTTGGAGTCGTTGGGGTGCTATCACTAAAGATAAAGTTAATGGTGGAGAGTGGTCTAATGCTCGAGCGAACCAAACATTTGCACACTTCTACTTTTGCTTTCAGGCGGCTGTCGATGGGTTAGGCATAGCGCTTGGGTCTTATCCACTTGTCGCCGACGATCTTGAAAGAGGTAACTTGATCGCGCCGTTTGGCTTCGTACCTTCTGGTCACCAGTACATATTGCTCACGCAAGATAGCAATCAGGATGAGTCAGGCAATTCATTCGTAGCTTGGTTGAAGAGCGAGTTATCGCAGTGTGTTCCAGTTATTAAAAACAAATAGATTCTTTACGTCAGAAGCTAATTCCCCCTTGATGCAGAGTGTTTCGCAAGCGCATGAGGTGGAACACCAAACGTTTTCTTAAATGCATTGGTGAAGTTAGAAGGGTGCTGATAACCCGCTTCATAGGCTGCTTCAGTGATTGATACCAAGCCTCGTTCTAAGTGTTGTCGCGCGATATCTAGGCGTCTGTGTCGGATATAGCCGTTGATGGTTAGATTGTAAGACTGCTTAAATCGACGCTGAAGGTTGGAGATACTCATCGAGAATTTGCTCGCAATACTTTCTAGGCTGAGCGGTTGATCTAGGTTTATCTCAATGTAGCTGATGATGTCTTCAATCTTGGCATCGAACCCTTTTTCAGCCGAAACTTGGTTATCGTTTTGGGCAAAATCAACGTGCTGATCCGTACCGTTAGGACGAGTGTTATTGTCCTCAGAGGTACACTTTTGGCAACATTGAATCGGCATTTGCGACAGGGTTTGAGCAAGTAACTGCTGGGTTAACGTCTCTACGACAAGCTTGTCTTGGAAGTTGGCAGGTGTCGCTTGGCTAGTGAGTGTATTGGCGAGTTGAATGATGTCAGCGTTGAACTGCACATCGTAAAAGGCCTTATGCGAATCTAAGAATGATTTACTTGAACAGTGGTCACTTAAACGTGGTGCTACCCATTGTGGCTTAACCAAGATGTTGATCTTATTCATCTTGTTCTCTTGAATTAACGAGCGTCTAAAGTTGGCTGGTTTGACCAAGTTCACTACCACGCCTTGTGGTCCATTGCTGGCATCGAGGTCGAACTCTAAATCGTCGTAGCCAAAGATCAGCTTTCCTTCGAGAAGAATCGTAATCAAAATAGCGGAGTGGGCTGTAGATACGATATTACTGTCGACCAATTCAATACAGCGGCCACCATGCACAAAAATCTGATCATTGTATTGGTAAGAAAGAAATTTCCCCTCAGCGAGTGAAGTCTGCTTAGTTTGACCTTGTGTCACGATGATCTGCTTTTCAGTCTGTTCTAACTTTTTAGTGAGAGCGACCTTCTTGGTTAATGTAGACTTTTTGGCTATCACATTCGCTTTCGCCACAGTCGTTTCGGCAAGTTTAGTTTGCTCTGACGTTACTTCACCCATTTGACCTTTCCTCATAACAGCTGTGCGTTTTCGCATAAGCAAATCATCTGTGCATTTATAAATTACAACTCTATCATGTTTGCGAATTATTATCATTTACATCTAGGATTGAATTTATGGAAAGCCCAGTCAGCTCAACAATCAAGCTTTCAGCCCTCTGTATTGCAATAGCCAGTGCGTATAGTAGCCCTGTGATAGCAGAAGAGAACACATCGCACTTTGACGAAGTGGTGGTGTGGGGAACGAAGGTATCTAGTAACACAGAATCGATCATTGACGATGATATGTCACTCAAACAAGCTGACCATATGTCGGATCTACTGCGTGAGATTCCGGGAGTTGATGTTGGGGGAACGCACTCGGTGAACCAAAGAATCACGATTCGTGGCTTGAGCGAAACGGATCTCGATATTCGACTTGATGGAGCATCTCAGCACGCCAACATGTTTCACCACATTGGCAACCTCACGCTTAACCCAGATATTTTGAAATCGGCCGATATTCAAGTAGGTAACAACTCAGTCACGCAAAATGGACTCGGTGGTTCTGTGTTGTTTGAAACTAAAGATGCAAAAGACCTGCTTCGTTACGACGAGAGATTCGGAGCTCGTGTTTATGGAGGCTATGCCACTAACGCAAGTCAGCAAGGCTCTTTAACTGTGTATGGCTTACTATCGGATAACGTTGATGCCATGCTCTACAGCCACTACATGAGCCGTGACGATTTTAAGGATGGCGATGGCAATGAAACCTTTGGTTCAGAAGGGGATGTATACAATATTCTAGGTAAGATTGGTTTTGAACCGAGCGACTTGCACCGTTTTGAACTCGCTTATGATCTCTACCGCGATAGCGGCGATTACAGTCCGCGCCCGGATATGTCGGGTGGCGCGAATGAAGGCCTGTCTAACGATATTCTGATCCCAACCGATTACGACCGTGACACCGTCACTGCAAGCTATGAGCTTCGTGGCGATACTCACCAAGGGGACGTGACGCTTTACAACACTCAAACTGAAATTAAGCGCGATGAAAGTGTCATGGCACCACGCTGGCCGTCGAATCGCTTGTCTAACAACACGGCGAAGAACCAAAACTTTGGCTTGAATGCTAAGTTCCAATCGGACTATCGCTTGATGTCGTTTGATAATGTTGCGACCTACGGTTTTGATTACATGGACAAGTCATCAAGCAGTTATTACGGCAGCAGTAAGTTTATGGATGAGTCGGCCATTTCTACCGCGCTTTTTGTTGAAGACCAGTTCTACTTTACTCAAGCCTTCTCGATCACAGCGGGTATTCGCTTTGATGATTATCAGCGTAAAGCAGAGACAGGAAATGACGATTTCGATGACGTAACTTGGTCTCTAGCGACGCAATGGGACGTTACACAAGATTGGACGCTGTTTGCGAGCACACGTTCGTTATTTAAAGGCCCAGAGTTGATGGAGACCTTTATTGCGTATCAAGATGCTGCGTACTTAGCGGATGATATCAAAGCTGAAACAGGGCAGAACACACAAGGTGGCGTGCGTTTCGACAAGCGTATTGATGATCACTTTGTTGGCGCGAACCTAACTGTATTCCAAACCAATATTGATGATTACATTGCCGAAGAGTACCAGCGTGCTAGCCAAAGTTACTTGATTTACAACTTAGGCGACGTGGAGATCAAAGGCTTTGAAGCAAGCTTGTCTTACGGCTACGAGATGTTTAACAGTAAACTTTCTTATGCACGTTCAGATACTAAAAACAAAGACACAGGCGGCGCTGTCGCAGGTGGAAATGGTCGTAGTATTGATATGGGCGATAGCATCACTTTAACACTGGACTATCAATCTGAAGCGTTGGAAACGATTTTTGGTTGGAATTCGATGTTTGTTAAGGATGAAGACAACGTATTTGATGGTCAGCCAATCAAAGAAGGTTACGACGTGCATAACCTTTACGCACAATGGGTGCCATCTACCGTGGACGGATTGTCTGTCACCTTTGGTATCGACAACGTGTTTGACGAGCAATATACCTCACACGCATCTCGTTCAGGTACGGCGAGGGGCTTTACCCTCGATGACTATGAACCTGGTCGTAACTACAAGCTTTCTGCCGCGTATCAGTTCTAGGAATGAGGAACGAAATAGGTTCAGTCAGAGTGACAAACCAGCGGTCGTAGGGAGCCGCGAAGTTTATAATCTGAAGCTGAAGCTATCCGTTTAAGCCATTCGTTGAAGTGAATAGTGAAAACTAAAGCGCCTCTCGAGCAAGGAATCGAGAGGCGCTTTAGTTTTTGATTGCCAGAACGGTTACTCAGGCTCCAAAACACTACTCAATGGGCAGGGATAACACACCACCATTTAGCTCGACTTGCTTAAGCCATTCTTTTGGAATCGCACCGTCTTCTTCGTAGAAACAAGCCGCTAATACTGCGCCAATCACTATTGCCCGCCCACAGCTGTCACCGCCACATAAGATGTTGTCGCGAATACCTTGCTTAAAGCTCTGAGCGCCAGCAATGATGCGAATCAGCAAGGGGAATGCGGCACTCAATTCACAATGCAATCCAAATATCTTTGCCGCGTCAGTTATTGAAAGCTCAGGCTCTGCGAGGGCTTCATCGATTTGATCGTGTATAAACCTGCTGCAGGTCTGTCTTACCATTTCTACGGATTGTAATGGCGAATTACCTTGTATCGCAGCTTGAATCAGTAGGGTGATGGCTTGTGCCCATTCTACTGCTTTATCGTTGTTATTAGTGACTCGAACCGCGCTTTCAACCATTGCTGGTAAGGTGTGAGACGTATAGGTACAAGCCACTAAAGGGATGATTTTTGAAATTGCAGGCAATTGCGTGTCGTCAGCGCCACACGAAGTAATAGGGGCGTTTGCTAATTCTAATTGATGGATGTTCAGCAAGCTCATGCGCGTCGCTTTATCTATGTAACCTTGCCAACTGCCGCCGAAATCAAACCAGAAGCGGAAATGTTTGATGTAACTTGCTTCATCGTAGTGTTGATTGTCGACTAGGCTATCGACCATTGCTAATAGTTGAGCACCGTATTGCGATTGGTCGCCTGCGGATTTTCCTTGGTGAGCAAAATAACCTTTATCTTGATAATCGGATTCGTTTGGCGAACGAAACTCAGGCTCGAAACCCGCTACCTGTATGATCCTCTCTTGATCATATAACCAATGCAGCCCCATAGAGGCAGCGTCCCCAACTAATGCGCCGACAACGGCATAAAATGCTCTTTCTTTATGATTATCCATGTTGGTTTGACCTTTGAGAGAATCCGATGGGATTTAGTATTCAAAGTATAGTGTTTAAATGAAGGGTTTGCTGTGCTTTAGAAGAGAGTTTTGAAACGATTAATCCTGATTGGTCAATGAGTTAAACCAATCAGGAAAAGCTGATGAATATTATAGGCTAAGGGCAAGCAGAGGTTACTGAAGTGCCACAGAAGCAACCGAATGACTAGTGCAAATTAGCGGTTGAGATAAGCACTTGAACGGTGCTCTATGGTTCTGAAAATGCGCGAGAGAGTGAAGCATAACGCGAAGTAAACCGCGCCGACAATCAGCCAGATCTCAAAGATCAAACCGGATGAGTTGGCCATCTCGGTGCCAACGAAGGTCATTTCTTGAATCGAAATCAGAGAGACAATCGATGTATCTTTTACCAACGAAATTGCTTGGCCAGCCAAAGGTGGGGTAATCGCGGTTAATACCTGCGGACCAACCACATATCGATATTTTGAGAAGACGGACAAACCAAGTGAGTCCGCAGCTTCCCATTGCCCTTTCGGAATGCTTTCCAAGCCAGCGCGAATCACTTCAGCGATATACGCCGAAGAGAGCAAACCAATACAGATAACGCCAGAAGCTAAGTTTTCCCAAAGGTTGGCAGGGCCAAATAGAAAAGCTTGCAGTTGGTTGATGTCGCCATTGTGTTCACGCAAAAGGGTTTCTAAACCAAGTAAAGGAATCAGTTGGTTAGAGACAAAAAAGTAAAAGATAAACACAAAAACCAGTGGTGGAATATTTCGAACCAATTGGATGAAAAGCAGCGCCGGTGTTTTGAATAAAGCGATCTTAGAGTGTCTTGCTACTCCTAACAGTGTGCCGAAAGAGAGCGCTAACACCATGCTCCATAAGCTCAAACGCAATGTTGCGACCAAGCCTTGGAAGAAATATGGAATACTGCCTTGAGAAGGTGGAATAAAGATTAACGTGAACGCGTCTTCCCATCGCCACTGATAGTTAATGCCGACAGCAGAGCGATAATAAAGCCAACCTGCGAACGCACAAATGATGGCAAACAACACTCCATCTAATAGATTGAGGCGTTGATACCAAGGCTTGGTGTGAAGGTTGGGCTTGGGCGTTGATAATGCGCTAGTACTACTCACGTCATTCCTGTTTAAACAATGATAATTAATATGCTGTGAGAGTGGCTATGAGTTTATAGCTATCTCGGGTGTTTCTTAAAAGGCAGTACCAGCAAGGTACTGCCTTGATTGGTTATTTAGCGTCTAATTAGCTATCGATTACTGACCTTGAGCAATCTGGTCTTGCCAATCTAGAGTAGAGAACCAGTACTCGTAACGCTCTTTCAACCAACCGTCTTCAGTACGAGCTTTGATCCACTCGTTGAAGAACTCAGCTTTGTCCGTTTCACCTAGGCGAACAGCAAATGCCTCGTTACCTTTTGATAGACGTTCATCAAATGGAATGAATAGCGTGTCAGCGTTCTTGATCGCTTCGTGCTCTGGCTTAGGGCTTGAAGCGATAACCGCGTGTGCATTGCCGTTTAGTACTTCTTGGAAAGCTTGAGCGTCGTCATCGAACTGAAGTACTTTCGCTTTCGGGAAGGTTTCACGAGCCACTTGAACTGTGAAGGCACCACGACGAGCTGCAATTTTCACTCGGCGAGAGTCGAAATCAGAAATCTTGCTGAAGCCTTCTGCTAGCTCTTTGTTAGCCGCCAGTTGAACACCAGAGTGAGAGTATGGTTCAGTAAAAAGAACACTCTTAGCGCGCGCTTCAGTAATCGACATACCGCCAATGATTACGTCAAACTTATTCGATAACAGTGAAGGGATAATGCCATCCCATGCTGTCGGTACAAATTCAACTTTCCAGCCTGAATCTTCAGCAAGGCGTTTTGCCACATCGATTTCAAAGCCGACAAGGTCGCCTTGTTTGTTACGCATTGCCCAAGGAACAAAAGTCGACATGCCAACACGTAGGGAACCACGATCGTTGATTTTGTCTAAGTTAGGCGTTTCAGACGCAAGTGCAGGCAAACTTACGGCAAGCGCAAGTAAAGCAGTGATAGCGGTTTTAAATAGCTTCATGCTGATAAATCCTTATTGTGTTCGCCAGTTGGCTCCGAGCTTATGCTCAAGCCAAGCTGCAACGGCAGAAAGTGAAAGTGTAAGTGCAAGATAAATGATCGCCACAGAGAACCAGATCTCAAATGGCATCGCAGTTTCAGAAACAATGTTTCTGGCCTCGGTTGTCAGGTCGAAAATAGCCATGACACTCACAATCGAAGAGTTTTTGATAAGGGAGATCACTTCGTTGGTAAGAGGTGGTAGCGTACGTTGCACCACTTGAGGAAGAATCACATCCCAATAAGTATAGGCCTTTGATAAGCCCAAAGATTGAGCAGCTTCAAATTGTCCTTTAGAAATACTATTTAACCCAGCACGAAATATCTCAGCGGTGTATGCCCCTTGAAAAAGTGCCAAAGCTAAAACAGCTGTGCTAAAGCGATCCAGACCGATTACAGGGCCGAATACAAAATAGAGCAGGTAAATTTGTACCAACAATGGTGTATTACGAATCAATTCCACATAGCTGGTGGCTAGCGTGCGACCAACGACTGAATTGGAGTTTCGCAATAGGGCTGTGGTTAAGCCAATCACCAGTGTTGCAACTAAAGAAATCAGAGAGATATTGATGGTAACGAGTAGTCCTTCCATCAATTCTGCAGGCCACCATTCACCATCTTCATAGAAAGCGATGTAGTCAGGTACTCGATCCCATTGCCAGCTGTATCCCATCGCCTGAGCACCTGAGTCGAGGATCCAAACAATGGCTGCCGCAAGTACCACAATTTGTACCAAGGCAGAGAGGGCGGGTTTAACTATTTTGAGCAGCATCAGTAAGTCAGAATCTGATTTAGGAACGCTTGAGTACGTTCGTGTTGAGGATTTTCGAACAGACTCTGTGGTGTATTTGATTCCACGATCTGTCCTTCGTCCATAAAGATGACTCGGTCGGCAACGCGTTTTGCAAAGCCCATTTCGTGTGTCACGCACACCATGGTAATGCCTTCACTTGCCAGTTCGACCATTACATCCAGTACTTCATTGATCATTTCCGGATCAAGGGCAGATGTCGGTTCATCAAATAGTAGTAGTTCTGGCTTCATACAAAGAGAGCGCGCAATTGCTACACGTTGTTGTTGGCCGCCTGAAAGCTGAGCCGGGTACTTATTCGCTTGCTCTGCGATGTGTACACACTCGAGATAATGCATGGCGGTTTTCTCTGCTTCTTCTTTGCTTTTTTTGAGCGTACGAATAGGAGACAGAGTCAGGTTTTCGAGCACAGTAAGATGGGGGAATAAATGGAAGTGCTGAAACACCATTCCAACTTGGCCTGGTGTGTTGAACTTGCAGGGAAGTGACTGTTCTAACACGGAAAGTTCGCCACTTTCGAACGGTTCTAGCTGATTGATACAGCGGATAAGAGTGGATTTACCCGAACCAGATGGTCCGCAAATCACCACAATCTCTCCCTGTTCAATATTAAGATCGATATCCTTTAGGGCATGAAAATCACCATACCACTTGTTAAGTGACTTAAACTTAACCATTTCCTTAAGATTGTTCAAATCGTTGTTCATACCTAGTAAAGAGACAGGTTTACCTTAACAATATAGAAATGTGATTGCACATAAAATTAGGAACTTATGAGAATTTAATAGCATCTTGTAGGGCAAATAAAAAGCAGCGCCGGATTAGGACGCTGCTTGAGGGTATACGCAAGGTCAAAGAATTTGGTTCAGTTTCGCTGAATAAATTTTTAAATTATCGCGATTTTATTTAAAAATTTGATTTCTTTGCTTTAATTTTAACCATTAATGGATTGCAGACTCTAGAATCTCGCGAGTTTTCTCTAGCGTGATCGCTTGGTTCTCACCAAGTTGTAGGTAGCCGTGTGATTCTAGCTGTGCAACCACATTGTCGATAGCCGTTTCTTTATTCGCCTCGTAGCCATCAAACATGGTTGCTACGTCAAGGCTGTGATAGAAGGCTTCGATAGCGTCGATAGTGCGCTCTGCTAAATCTGCGCCCGCTTCTAGGCCAAATACGTTACGCCCCATCTGCTCTAGCTTAGTGCGTTTCGCTTCAATCTGGTTACGAAGTAGTGAAGGTTGAACAATGGCTAGAGAACGTGCGTGGTCGACATGCCACAATGCCGTGAACTCATGTCCAATCATGTGCGTTGCCCAGTCTTGAGGAACTCCAGTACCGATAAGGCCGTTTAGCGCTTGGTTGGCTGTCCACATTAGGTTTGCACGCCATGCGTCGTTATCACGCTCGTCGTATTGTTTACCCAGTACAAGAAGGTTTTTCAGCAATGTTTCTGCGTAGCCGTCTTGAACCATCGCGTTAGCAGGCATAGTGATGTATTGCTCACAAACGTGAACCCAAGCATCAACCAGACCATTCACCAACTGGCGCTCTGGTAGAGACTTCATTACATCTGGGTCCATAACGGCAAACTTAGGTTGGACCGCAGGGTTAAGGAAAGCCAGCTTCTCTTGAGTCGCTTTACGAGTGATTACTGCGCCCATGTTTGATTCAGAACCTGTGGCAGGAAGCGTCAGTACCGCACCGATTGGCGTTGCTTCGGTGACTTGGTGCTTGCCTGTTAGGATGTCCCAACCGTCACCGTCGTATTTCGCTGCTGCTGCAACGTATTTCGAACCATCGATTACTGAACCACCGCCAACAGCGATAATGAATTCTACGTTTTCTTCTTTAACGATAGCGACTGCTTTGTCTAATGTTTCTTTGGTTGGGTTTGCTTCAACACCAGAAAACTCAATCCAAGCGTGATCTTTAAGAGCTGCGACTACTTGGTCGTAAACACCGTTGCTTTTGATTGAACCGCCACCGTAGATGACAAGCGCTTTCTTTGAAGTATCAACGGCTTGGCTGATAGCGTTGATTTGACCTTGGCCGAAGTGGATAACAGTAGGGTTAACATAGGTAAATTGCATCGTCAGTTCCTTGTGTAAAGCTAAAATTTTTATTTTGTTGTAGTGCTCAATTTCTATATTTGCATATTAGTACACGGAATTAGGGTGGTGAAGGTCAATTTCTCCAAACTAATTGCCTATTTCTACATAATTGATATTCTCTTTGGGCTTTTGTGCAAACCAACATCACTCTTTGAATGGAACATCGCCTGTTATGAATACACTCGCTCAGTTACTGCAATCTTACGTTGAACTCAAAGGTTGGGATGACCTTGAAGGGATCAGACAAACAGAGATTGAGGGTGTGTGGTTGTATCGCAGTAGTGGTGGGAATCAGCGCCAACCATTCACTTATCAGTCAGGTATCATCATGCTTGGACAGGGTAAAAAGAATATCTACATAGGCGACAGGCCCGTGACTTACGCGGCTGGTGATTACCTTGTGGTGGGGGTGCCAATGCCACTGGAATGTGAAGCGTTACCGGTTGATGGTGAGCCGTTATTGGGTTTGTCGATCAACATAGATTCTCAGCGTTTACATAGCTTAGTGAAAAAGCTCGAAGAGCAAGGTTTTCTGGAGAGTTACTGTAACAAGCACAAACAGAATTCGAGTGGCTTAGAGTCCACTCGAATGGAAACGGCGATGCTAGAGAGTTTTACAAGGTTGGCAAAGACACTGCATTGCGATATTGAAGCCAACATTCTGGGCGATGCAATGGTGACGGAGATTGTTTATCGCGCTTTAACTGGCTCTGAGGGCCGCGTACTCTTTGATTTAGCCCATCATGATGGCCATTACGCACGCGTCGCCAAAGCATTGTCTAAAGTGCATGAAGAGTATGACCAAACCATTACTGTTCAATCGTTAGCCGATGAAGCGAATATGAGTGTGTCTGCTTTCCATAATGCTTTCCGTAACGTCACCTTCGAATCACCACTCCAATATTTGAAGAAGGTAAGGCTCAACAAAGCCAAAGAGCTGATCCAGTTAGAAGGCCTACGAATCAACGATGCCGCGCGCCGAGTTGGCTATTCCAGTCCATCTCAATTCAGCAGAGAATTTAAGCGTCATTTCAATACTACTCCACGAGCGGTGTAGTCTTTCTTCCTCGCAATCTATGTTCTGAAACAGGTGATATTTTTATTAAACATATTATTAACGTAACTATATAAAACAAGCTATTTAAAATAATTAGTTAGATAGCCTAAAAGTTTATGCATGGAAATAAGGCGTTAACTTATAAAACTCATCGGTGAGGGTATTTTAGTGTGAACAAGCTAACAAACACGAACTAAATTTAATAACTTACCCATTATATTATGTGGGAAAGTATTCAATATTGTTGGATATACTTAAAAATAGAGAGAGATGAGTAGTCCTCCAACCTAAGTTACGTGGATAATTAGTCTTTCGATGACTAATTATCCCATAAGTCACTGAATATTAGTTGAGTGATAGTCTGATGCATGTCACGTTCAACCCAAAGTTATTCACCTAACATGGCGCTACTTTAATTATTCATTCCAATACGATTGTCAATATAAATACGTATTCTTATTCTATTAAAAGGATCACACCGATGAGTAGCGATATCATTAAAATTTCAAGAAATACTGAAAATGCTCCGCTAAACAATGTATCTACACAAACAGTTGCTTTTTCTCATTATAATAACTTTTCTGCTCAATTACCTATTGACCCTAAAACAGGTGAAATAGTCATCGGTGATATTAAAGATCAAGCAACGCAATGTTTGAATAATATTAAAGCGATTGTTGAAAGCATCGACCATGTAATGGATGATGTGGTGAAAATTAATATCTTCGTTAAGAACATTTCCGATATGGAAGCTATCGATGAAGTTTATAAGGGCTTCTTTAGTAATAGCCTTCCGACACGCACTGTGGTTGGTGTTGCCGCTCTACCAATGAGCGATGCGCTAGTTCAAATGGACGCTCTTATCTCAAATGGTGAAGGTACAACACCACAGGCACCATGTGCGTTAGTTAAGGTATCAAGAAACACGGATAAAGCCCCTCAGAGTGTTTTATCGACTCAGACTGCGGCTTTTTCTCACTACAATAATCTTTCGGCTCAATTACCGATTGATGTGAATACTGGTGAGTTGGTTTCAGGTGGAATCACAGAGCAAACAACTCAATGTTTAGCAAACATTAAAATGATTCTAGAAAGCATTGGCCATGTTATGAATGATGTGGTGAAAACCACGATTTACCTAAATGATATCGAAGATGCAGAAAAGGTAAACGAAGCTTGTGCCAAGTTCTTCCCAAGTTATGTTCCGGCGCGAACGGTTGTACAGGCATCTGAATTACCAATGGGCGCTTTAGTACAAATTGATACCTCGGTTTCACATGGCGATGGCACACCGCCACAACTACCAGAGGATACTTGCTTACTGGTTATTGAAGCAAATAACACTGCTGACGCACCATTTATGCCTTATTCACACACCGTTGCTTTCTCTCACTACAATCATATTTCAGGTCAACTTCCTGTAGATCCGAAAACCAATGAAGTGGTTGCTGGTGGTATTAAAGAGCAAGCTGAACAGTGTCTTAAGAATATTAAGGCGATCATTGAAAGTGTTGAACATTGCATAGACGATACGGTGAAAATCAATATTCAACTTAAAGATATTTCAGATATTGACGCGGTGAACGAGGTCTATACGACATTCTTTAAGGCTGACTTACCGGCAAGAACGGTGGTTGGGGTTTCTAAGATTCCTATGAATGCTTTAATTCAAATTGATGCCGTCGTTTCTAACTGCGAAGGTACACCTCCACAAGACATTGTTGCTTAAACATCGTTACATACATCGATAACAGTGTTGAAATTTCGGCTCTAGTTCCTAACTTGGAATTAGAGCTGATTCAGTTTGAAGGCCTGCGATTAAGCGACAGTGTATACCGAATCAATGACTCTAATTCATCACAAGTTGGGCGCGAATGTAAGCGTCACCTCAATACATCACCACGAGCGGTGTAATGCTTCCTATCAGCAATAAAGGTTGTTAAACATGCGGCACTTCATATAGTGCAATCTTGCGCATAATTTTTGATTGACCGAGAAATCTAAATTTTATAAATACCTGTTACTGGGTACTAAGATTCTGGAGGAGGTTCATTTGCTCGATTTGTTAAAGAAAGTGGTGCTTATCAATTTGATGGCTGCAATGGTCGTTTATGTGCTGTCGCAGTTTTTTCCTTTCTTTGCTTCTACTCAACTGGTCGACTTTTTATTTTTTGTCGTTATTGTCATTTGGATTTTGGCAAAACTTCTGTGGGAGGGAGGCGTTCATAGTAAAACAACGCGCTTAGATGATCCTATTACAGACAAAGTCTACAAAATGGTCGACGGGCACGATTTTGCTAAAGACCAACAAGAACACTACCGAATGAATTATCATACGGGCTTAGTGTTATTCATTGCTGGCTTACCGGCGTTTATTGCGTGTTTTGTTCTGCAATTCTTTTAAGTACAGGTAAGAGGCAGTAATGCAAGAATATTTAGAACTGGACGTGATGACATTGGAGTCAATTTCAAAAGAAGCGGGCTTTCCAATCGATAGAGATGTGTATTTAGCATCGCGCACCCAATCGATGGAACAAGGACTGCTTGTCGAATATCGGCGACATAATAAGCTAATTGGCTACACCACGTTAAGTGATTTAGGCGATGGCAAGTGGTTTGTCCCTATGTTTGTGGTGCACCCAGACTACAGAAGTAAAGCCGCTTTTCTTGCTCTATTTCGTGGCATTGTAAACATACTGAAAGATCGTGATTCAAGGGTATTAGTAAGCAATGTTTTACGCTTAAATGAACTGTCGGTGCAGTTTCATAAGCGATTAGGGTTTGAAATAACACGTGAGAATCACTTAGGTTATGAGTTTACTCTAGCGTTGACTCCCGAAGTCAAAAGAAAATGGTCTAATTTCGTCGCTGTTACCTAGGGGCCATAAATAATTGTGGTTCGAGTTTGACCTCAAGTATGTGGTGGTTAATATCACCTTTCTATGAATCGCTTCACTATTAACGCTTCTCATCTATCGAGAGTAATCAACAAGGGCATGTATTATGTACAAAGTCGGAATCGTATTATTTGATGACTTCACCGATGTAGACTTCTTCTTGATGTATGACTTATTAGGAAGAACGACAGA
This sequence comes from Vibrio sp. T3Y01, assembly GCF_013114525.1. NCBI lineage: Bacteria > Pseudomonadati > Pseudomonadota > Gammaproteobacteria > Vibrionales > Vibrionaceae > Vibrio > Vibrio sp. T3Y01. Next base: position 507,737 of record NZ_VTXJ01000001.1, read on the forward strand.
CTCTTGGGAGGTTAAGGTTCTTGGAACCAAGCCTGAGCATCGCTCACATTTGGGGATGACGGTGAAAACCGATGGCCATTTGAGTGAGGTTGCGCAGCAAGATGTAGTGCTGATCACAAGTGGTTATCGCGGTATTCCGGCTGCATTGAAAGAGCCGGAGTTCATGAACTCATTACAGCTGGATCCGAGCGAGCAGTTAATCGGGTCGATTTGTGCGGGATCTTTTGTGTTGCACGAACTCGGTTTACTTAAAGGTAAGAGGCTTACAACAAACCCGCATGCAAAACCAACATTAGAAGCAATGGGTGGCAACGTTCAAGATCTGCCTTTAGTCATCGAAGGCAATATTGCTACAGCTGGTGGGTGTCTTTCTCTGGTCTACTTAATCGGCTGGGTGGCAGAGCGGTTATTTGATTCAAACAAACGTAGGGCGATACAAAATCAACTCATCCCCGCAGGGCAGTTAGATCTCTTCGAAGACCTTATCTCTGGAACCATCCAGTCCGCAGAGGCTGACAACTTACACAATAAATCACTAGAAGCTGAGCTGAAAGGCGCAGTGGTTTGAATCATCGTCATGGTATTTTTACAAAAAAGCGTTTAACGAGAGAACGAAAAACAAGTTTATGCAATTTCGAATTATTTTAATGTTGTGCCTAGCTCTAATGGGCTGCGCGTCCAATGAAGCTATACAACCTGACCCAACAAGTATCACGTTGTTTTATGGCGAGACGTCCATCTCCGCAGGCGTATTAGAAGATAAAACATTTAATTCAGTACTCGCCGATAGGGCTGAAAGTGTGACTTTTTCGGGCTTAGTACGAAAGCAAGACTCTGGCTACTTGGTCGATATGCTTGTGATTCGAGAAACGAAAGAGCCACGTTCGACTCGACAATTAAACACGTCAATTCATATGAAAACTGGAGAGTTAGTAGATGTGGGTGGCGTGAACAACGACATTTTTAGGGTGATTTTGGAGTAACTCGTTTAACGGTGTGAATTAACATGATTTTTCGCGTTACCTCAACCTAACTTCAAGTCTTAAGCTTCTCTTACTTATTCAGAAGGAGCTTATTATGCAAAGTAATTACGTTAAGGAACTCTCCGTTAAAACTTACCAAGAAGCGATTGAGAGAGAGGTCGTTAAATCAAAAGTTCGACCATTTCATGCACCGAGTTTTTTCAGTGGTGCTTTGTTATCTATGGCGGTAATGGGATTGCTTTTGGTCACGCCAATACTCTGAGCGATGGTTAACTCCCATCAACCTAGATAGAAACACAGAGAGTTCGAAATCTGAAAAACAGTACTTTAAGGGAGCCTTGTAGAGTTATTTATGGATATATCTATACACTTACTTCAACCAAGTGATGTTGGTCCTCTTTTCGAATTTGAACTCGAAAATAGAGAGTGGTTTAATCAATTTGTTCCTGCTAGGGATGACAGTTTCTATTCTGATTCAGGGGTTGCCGACCAAGTTACGCGCCTCCTCAAGGAATACCAAAATGGTGAGTTGATCCCGATGCTAATTAAGGACGCTAACGGCGTTATTTGTGGAAGAATCAACGTTCGCGATATCAGCAAAAATGGTGAAAGCGGGGAGCTCGGCTATCGGGTTGGTCGAGCTTTTGGTTCTAAAGGTGTCGCCTCTAATGCGGTCAGAAAGCTGCTAACCTACTTGTCTAAGCACTCAACCCTAAAATATATTGATGCTTATGCATTAGTAGGTAATGTCGGTTCAAATAAAGTACTAACAAATACGGGTTTCGAGCTAGTTGAGCGTGTCCAAAATTACGCAGTATTCAAAGGACAACAACAGAATGCCAACTATTACCGCCAGGCAATATCCGTGTAAGTGGGTATTTGATATCTATTATTTTTCCTATAATCAATGAGATAATAGGCTCGGAAAGATGAGCTCACACCATTGTGGTGCGAAACAATACAGAGGTCAGTTTATGAACATTGTGACAGTCTATAGTGGTAATCAGCAGGTATACGCGAATTTATATCAGGGCTACGCGGCTGAGTTTTCAAAGATTATCGGAGACAAACCAGACGAGTATGGCTTGTTTGAGATTTACCCGACGCTTGGTGATGCCGTAACGGGTTATTTACTCTACATTGATGGAGTTCCTGCTGCATTAACCGCCATTGAAACCAAAGCGCCAAACGAGTTTGAGATTTGTGATTTCTATGTGGTGCCTTATTTTCGAAAAAATAAAGTCGGGAAGCAGTTTATCTCTGAACTGTTTGAACACCTAAAAGGCAGTTGGGAGATTAAGCAAGTATTGGGCGCAGATCATGCTGTTAAGTTCTGGAGAGAAGTCGTTAATGACTACACCTCAGGTAAATATGTGGAAGACCAGTACCAAGACGAAAAGTGGGGCTTGGTAACAAGACAATGTTTCAATCATGATGGTATTGAAGAGTAAAACCTAATGATGAGGTAGAGGTTTGGGACATATATCTTGATTCTAACCTATTAACTTTATAAGTATTACAAGGTGTTATGTGAAATATTTAATGGGCGCTATCTTAGGTGTTCTGTCTTTGCCTACGTCGGCGGAATCGATGGTTATTGTTGACTCGGAAAGAGATCGCCATATACCTGTAGAGATTGTTTTACCTCAGGACTCTGAAAGTTGCACAACGACAGAGCAGTGTGACGTGGCTTTTATTAGTGCTGGTAATCGAGTTCCATTCACCAAATATAGTTTTGTTGGAGAAATGCTCAACGATAGGGATTACATGACCATTTATGTCGATCACGAACTACCAAGTGATCCTCCTTTATCGAAGACTGGTGACTTGTATGAGACAAGAATTGAGAATTGGACGCGAGGGGCAAAGACTCTCAATGTCCTCCAACATGAGCTAGCGAGTCGTTTCCCTGCTTATGATTTTGACAAGTTAACCTTAGTCGGGCATTCGAACGGAGGCGACATTTCTACATGGTTGAGTAACGAAAATAAAAGTTATGTTTCTCAGTTAATTACGCTCGACCACAAACGAGTCACTTTACCCAAAAGTGAAAATATCCGAGTGCTTTCCATTCGAGCAACTGAATATCCTACCAAAGAGGGTGTACTACCGACTGAATCAGAGCAAAAGCAATATGGTAGTTGTGTTGTTGAGATTCCAGACTCTAAGCATATGGATTTAAGTGATTATGGCTCTAATCTCGCGAAGCAAAGTACGAATGACATTATTGTTGGCTTTTTGGATGGATTAGAGTGCGAAGAGTTGAGAGTAAAAATTGAGTAGAAACATCTAATTCATTAGGGCTTGATATCTGTATTCGGAATAGACGACCGACTTAATCGATTATCGACTTATATATAAGAAGCTGGCAGCGTCCTTCTAGCCAGCTTCGAGTCTTTTTATTTCAAGGTTTAAGGTTACTTCTAGTTACGGCCACTTATAGATTTACGGTTACTTCTGAGGTTTGTTACGTTCGATTACGCTAATCGCGATAGCCAAAAACAGGACATCTTTCACTAGGAAGAAGTTAGTGACTAAGATGCCATCCGATACTTTCCAAGCATTTGGCGTTGTAATCAGGAAGCTAAGTGTCACAACAAAGATAGCCGTCGCAGCAATGCCAGAATAAAATGCGACTTGCGGTTTCTTAAATCCAATCATCAGTCCGATCGCGACAATGATTTCAGCACCACCAACCATATTAGACACGGCTTGGACTGAGAATAAATTGTAAAGCCAGTTCATTGCTGGGTGGTTTGCAATTAAAGGCTCAATCAACATCGCCTCGGTAGGCGTAAACTTATAAATTCCAATCCAAGCTAACACCAACGCGACACCTATCACGCCAAGGTTGTATCCGAAGTTGCTTTGTTTTAAATCATAGGTTTGAACATGCATAAAAGTACTCCATTAATAAGTTCTACACATGACCGCACTAGTGCAAAATTAATTTCACTGTGAGAGTATTACTTCTGTTTATGAATCATTACACTTGGCACTTTAATGTTATATGTATCAATGGTTTATTTGAAGAAAATGAAATGATAGTTTTTATTAAGAGCTTAATACGACGGTACAAGGAGATAAGTTATCAAAGCACTTATATATGATGTATTTAGTGGAGAGTCGGCGAAAGGGAACCCTTGTGGGGTTGTTGAATTAGAGCAATGGTTAGCAGATTCAGAGCTACTAGAAATAACACATCAACTAGCCCAGCCTATTACTGCTTTTGTGAAGAAATCGGGAAGTCAGTTCGACATCCGTTGGTTTGGATTAGATGGTGAGATAAACCTGTGTGGTCATGGTAGTTTGGGTGCTGGTACTGATTTGATCGAGCGGTATAAGTTTGAAGAGGTTACTTTAAACAGTGATTATGGACAGGTCGTGATTTCTAGAAAAGACGGCTTATCTCGATTGGAACTGCCAAGCTGGAATGGTAAATCTTATGTTGAGTGGAGCGATGCTCCAATTGATCTGTCGGATTTGAATCAGCCCGTTGTCGATGTATTCTCGACAAGAGATTTAGTGTTAGTGTTGGATTCAGAGGAAGCAGTAAGGAATTTTACTCCTGACTTTGAACAGTATAAAAAAATCAATGAGCTGCATGCTGTGATGGTGACCGCCCAAAGCTCGGATGACGGTTATGTACTTCGTTATTTTGCACCGAAGATCGGCATTTCAGAGGATTTAGCAACCGGATCTGCGCAATGTTCACTGGCTCCATATTGGTTCGATAAGTTAGGAAAAGACAAACTCTCAGTTCGTCAGCTTTCGAGTGCTGGTGGTTATTTTGAAGTCGAGAAGGGAGTCAACTCTTCGATTGTCGTCTCCGCGAGAGTTGAATGCCGTCAGTGAAAGTGTGTTGAACCTAAGACCGATAGCACGATCTAGTTTTTGTTTTCAATATTAGGGATTTGGATTAGATTACCCTGATGTAGATCCTAACAATAAGAAGAGAATAGCAAGTGAAGATTCATAGAATTAACCCGACCAAGCGTTGGTCTGATGTGACTGTTTTTAATGGTATTGCAAGCTTTGTTGAAGTTGCTGAGTCAGACACATCTGCGGGCATTAAGAGTCAGGTTCAACAAATCTTTGAGCAAGCTGAAGAGATGATGAGCCTGGTAGATAGCGATAAATCTCGCGTATTGTCGGTCACTATTTACCTAACGGATTTTGCTAACTTTGATGCACTCAATGAAGTGTGGGAAGCATGGTTTCCTGAAGGGTGTGCGCCTAGCCGCGCATGTGTGAAAGCTGAACTGGCAAATCCTGAACTGTTGGTTGAAATGTCATTCATGGTTGCCGCTGGGGAAAAGTTTCAATAAGCCGAACTATCGGTAGAAATAAGCTTCGCCGATACAAGTACCGAGCAGATAAAACAAAGCCACTCAGGTGATTCACTTGAGTGGCTTTTTTGTTCGAAACACTAAACCGAGGTTAGTTGGCTTTGGTATTAAGCGATGCCTTGCTCTTTTGCCATCTGTGTCGCGATCTTAGGAGCATGCCATAAACATGGTAGTAAGATGAATGACACAGGAACGGCAGTAATCACTATGAACGACTGCAACGCAGAAATACCGCCAGAGCCCATTGAGATAAGCGCAATGGCTACAGCACCCATGATGATGCCCCAGAAGGTGCGAACTGCTGCGTTTGGCTCTGTGGTGCCTGTCATAACTACACTGATGGTGTAGGTCATTGAGTCACCCGTTGTTACGATGAACGTGGTGGTCAGGATGAGGAACAGAATTGCAATCAGAGTTGGGAACGGCAGTTGCGCAGTAATAGCAAGTAATACCGCAGGAAGGTTGAAGCCTTCGAACGCACTAGAAATTACGCCAGGGTTTTCTAACTCAAACGCTAAACCGCTACCACCAACGATGCTGAACCAGAAACAGGTTACTAGCGGAGCAACGATACTGATAGACACGATCATTTGGCGAATTGTTCGGCCACGTGAGATGCGAGCAATAAAGATTGCCATCATTGGGCCATAACCTAAGAACCAACCCCAGAAGAATACCGTCCAACCACCTAGCCACGCTGTATCTTGTCGGTAAAGCGCCATTGGGATGAAGTTATCGATCATTTCACCCATGCCTTGCAAGTAGCCATCAACGATGAAGCTTGTTGGACCCACAAGAAGGATGTAGCCGATCAGGCATACAGACAAGATGATGTTGTAACGGCTAACCAGTTGAATGCCTTTGTTCACGCCGCTCAATGCAGATAGGGTGTACATGGCGATGGCGAATAGAATAACGATGCTCTGCGTGGCAAAGCTATCTGAGATGCCAAACAGTTCACTCAACGCATAACTGATTTGAAGACCTAAGAAACCAATTGGGCCGATAGTGCCTGCTGCAACAGCAACAATACTACAAGCGTCGACTACGTTACCAATCCAGCTATTGATCGCTTTGTCGCCCAGTAGCGGGTAAAGCAGAGTACGAGGTTTAAGAGGGAGCCCTTTGTCGTAGTGTAGGTGCATCAGTACGATAGAGGATAAGCCACCTAAGATTGCCCAAGCAAGAAAGCCCCAGTGCATGAAAGACTGAGATAGGGCGTTGAATGCCATTGCTTGAGGATCAGCGTTGCCGTATAGAGGCGGAGCAGAAACGAAGTGAGCAATAGGTTCTGCTGCTGCCCAAAATACACCACCGCCTGCGAGCAGCGTACATAGGACAATCGACATCCATTTGAAGGTAGTCATTTCTGGAAGGGCAAGTTTACCCAAACGAACGTGACCTGTGCGTCCTAGTGCAAGCACTAAGCCGATGATGAAGTTGAGTAGTAAGAGAACCTGCCAAAAAGCACCGAACCATTTAGTTGAGTAACTAAAGCCGATGTTTACAAGTTCTGACAACACCGAGGTGTTGGTGAAGGCAAGAATGACAAAGAGAGTTAAAAAGCTCCCACTTAGCCAAAATACTGGATTTCCAAGCTCCAGTTTTTCACCCAAAGATTGGGCTTTAGTGAAGTTAATAGAAGTAGATTCTGCGTTGATGTTTTCGTTGGCGACTTGCGTCAAGTTGGACATTATTTCTTCGCTATATTTGGCTCTTTCGAGCCTATGTATTTCTCCCACACTTGCATTGGAAATGTGAGGTTCGTCAAAAAAAGCCGCGATACTATCACAATTGTTAAGAAAAAGTGGGCAAATTTAGAAAAGAAATCAGTTCTACGGCGAAATCACTCCCTTTTGGTTAGTTTTAAAACGAAATTTCAGAACGAATAAATAAAGTAGATATGAATAGAGTTTTGTAATTAAGGATGCGAATTAGGCGATATTTTTTAGCGTACCGAAATAAATTTAATATTAGTTGTTCGTGCAAAATAAGTGTCGACTCATTGCATGCTATAAACAAATTATTGCGAGTCATTTTATAAATATCGAATATTTTAGGTGTTAAATTGGCACTGTTACCTACAGTTGTTTTGCGAAGAAATTTAAGTGATGAGATATATGACACTTAAATTAAGCATCTTGAAACAATAACTTAAGGGACAGCTAACATGCACCTAAACCAAGGAAGAGTGGCCAAGAAGGTTTTTACACTCAGTACTCTCACCGCGTCATGCTTAATGGCGTTCAACAGCTACGCGGCTGTTGATTGTTCAACGTTAGAAGCGTGGGATTCCGCCACGGTGTACACCGGTGGTGATCAGGTTTCACATGACGGCAGCGCGTACTCAGCGAATTACTGGAATCAAAATAACAACCCAAGCCAATTCGAGGGTGACTATGCACAATGGAAAAAGATTGATGTGTGTAGTGGTGGTGGAGGCGGTGGCACGCCAAATGAAGCCCCAACCGCTTCGTTAACAGCACCTAACGCGTCAGATGTAATCGTTGAGGGCGATAATGTCGTCTTAAGTGCAACAGTACTCGATACTGATGGCAGTGTTGCTTCAGTAGAGTTCTTTGTCGATGGAACTTCAGTTGCTGTAGCTACTGCGGCACCATTTGAAGCGGCTTGGGTTGCAACATCGGGTAACCATCAGGTTTCTGTTGTTGCAACAGATAATGAAGGCGCGGCAAGTGTCGCAAGTGCAGTATCCATTTCTGTTGATTCACTACAACCCGGTAATGAAGCGCCAACTGTATCAGTTTCACTTTCAGCGGCTTCTGTTGATGTAGGTGGCGTGGTAACACTCACAGCAACGGCTGCAGACAGTGATGGTACGGTTGATAAAGTTGATTTTTATGTAGCAGGTTCTTTAGTTGGTACAGCGGCTACAAGCCCATACACGCTAGACTACACAACCACTCAAGCAGGTACTTTGTCTGTCTACGCCAAAGCGACCGACGATCAAGGCGCAACAACGGATTCAGCCTTCGCTTCTTTGACGGTGAATGGTGCTCCAACGGTGAGTACATGTCGTCCTGATGGCTTGTATCAAACGCAAGGTGTCGATGTTCCTTACTGTACGATTTACGATGATGAAGGCCGTGAGAAAATGGGCGCGGATCACCCTCGTCGTGTGATTGGTTACTTCACGAGCTGGCGTGCAGGGGACGACCCTCAAGCGGCTTACTTAGTAAATGATATTCCTTGGGAGCAACTCACACACATTAACTATGCGTTCGTGAGCATCGGTTCAGATGGTAAAGTGAATGTTGGTGACGTAAACGATCCGAATAATGCTGCTGTCGGTAAAGAGTGGCCGGGAGTAGAGGTTGATCCTGCATTAGGCTTTAAAGGTCACTTCGGTGCGCTCGCAACAGCCAAGAAAAAACATGGTGTTAAAACGCTAATCTCAATTGGTGGTTGGGCTGAAACGGGCGGTCACTTCGCGACCGACGGAAGCCGAGTTGCTGATGGTGGCTTCTATACTATGACGACCAATGCTGATGGATCTATCAACCACCAAGGCATTGAAACATTCGCGACTTCAGCGGTTGAAATGTTACGTAAATATCAATTCGATGGCCTAGATATTGATTATGAGTACCCAACGTCTATGGCTGGTGCGGGTAACCCATACGACAAAGACTTCATGGAACCGCGTCGTGAGTACCTATGGGCTTCCTACCAAGTGCTGATGAAAGTATTGCGTGAGAAGCTTGATGTGGCGTCTGCTGAAGATGGCAATCACTACATGTTAACTATCGCGGCACCTTCTTCTGGTTACCTGTTACGCGGTATGGAAACATTCGATGTCACTCAATATCTTGATTACGTGAACATCATGTCTTACGACCTTCACGGCGCTTGGAACGACCACGTTGGCCATAACGCAGCCTTGTTTGATACAGGTAAAGATTCAGAACTAGCGCAGTGGAATGTATACGACACAGCGGCTTATGGTGGTATCGGTTACCTGAACACGGATTGGGCTTACCATTACTTCCGCGGTTCAATGCCAGCAGGTCGTATTAACATCGGTGTTCCATATTACACGCGTGGTTGGCAGGGCGTAACAGGTGGTGAAAATGGTCTTTGGGGCCGAGCTGCATTGCCTAACCAATCTGAATGTGCCGCTGGTACTGGTGAAGGTGAGAAGAACAACTGTGGTCACGGTGCGATTGGTATCGATAACATGTGGCATGATACCGACCCTAAAGGAAACGAAATGGGCGCAGGTTCGAACCCAATGTGGCATGCGAAGAACCTAGAGAAAGGTATTTGGGGTTCTTATGCGGACGCCTACAAGCTAGATCCTGTAAACGATCCAACGGATGTTCTAAGAGGCACTTACACGCGTAACTACGACAGCGTGGCGGTTGCACCTTGGCTATGGAATGCTGAAAAAGGCGTGTTCCTTTCTACGGAAGATAAAGAGTCTATCAACGTGAAAGCGGACTACGTTATCGACAAAGAAATCGGCGGCATCATGTTCTGGGAACTGGCTGGCGACTACAACTGTTATGTACTTGATGCAAGTGGCAACCGAACAACGGTTGATACCACAGAGCAAGCGTGTAACAGCGGTAACGGTGAGTTCCACATGGGTAACACAATGACTAAAGCTATCTACGATAAGTTTAAGTCGGCAACGCCATATGGAAACAAAGTCGCGACTGGTGCAATTCCTACCGAAGCACTAGACATTGCAGTATCGGTTGGTGGCTTCAAAGTCGGTGACCAAAACTACCCAATTAATCCTAAGATCACGTTTACCAATAATACGGGGCAAGCACTGCCTGGCGGTACTGAGTTCCAGTTCGACATTCCAGTATCTGCACCAGACAACGCGAAAGATCAATCTGGTGGTGGTTTGACTGTGATTGCTTCGGGTCATACTCGTGCGGATAACATCGGCGGATTAGACGGTACTATGCACCGTGTGGCCTTCACATTACCTGCATGGAAAGAACTCCCTGCTGGTGGTGTATATGAGCTGGATATGGTGTATTACTTGCCAATTTCAGGCCCTGCAAACTATGCCGTTAACGTAGGTGGTGTCGATTATGCATTCAGCTTTGAGCAACCAGATTTACCTTTAGGTGATATCAGTTCTGGTGGCGGTAACCCTGGCGACGGTGGTACAAACCCTGGTACTTGTGATACTGCAGGCTTAACTGTGTACCCAGATCTGCCTCAGAAAGACTGGGCAGGTAACCCAAGCCATGCAAACACGGGTGACCAAGTGGTTCACAACGGTAGCATTTACCAAGCTAACTGGTGGACAAGTTCTGAACCAGGAAGTGATGGTAGCTGGACCAAAGTGTGTTCGTAACCTCGTATTAGTTAATAGCTGATATCAATAATAGGAGTCATTAAAAGTACATTTTCATAATGATGATGAATGGTAGATGTAAATGATTTTGATTATATTTATCAGTCGTTTAGTGTGACTTTAGATGACAATGCAAACGCCGAACTGAAAACAGTTCGGCGTTTTTGTTATAAGTCACAGATTGCACATTGAAAGGCTCTAAAATATAGACATTCGTTCAGTAAAAACATCAATCATGATATAAAACAGTCTGCTTATTAGAAAAATATGAGTGTTACCTAAAATTAGAGATGATGGGGTAATCTTGAAAGTCAGACGTAAATACATTCTTAGCTTCTCAATTGTGCTAGCCGTTGTTTCTCTGCTCCTTTCTGCAGTTCAATTTAATCGAACCCAAAAATCACTATTGGATTCCAATCAGTTCTTCTTTCGTACTATTGTGAATGCGAGCTATGACATCGTCGACACCACAGTAAACGAAGCGATAAAAACCTATTTAAAAGGTATTACGGACACTGTTGCGTCTCACGTGTGGCATGCGGCCGAAGATCAAGAAATTGAACAGATAAGCGAGATAGCCAGTGAGTTGCACATTGGTCAGTCAGGCTATATCTATTTGACGTCTCCGCAAGGTGTTCATCTATATCACCCTTTTTTGCAAGGAAAAAGGCGAGGACATCTTACCCATATACAAAAACAACTCAATATTGAGTCTGGTATGATCGAATACTTCCACGCCAACCCTCACGAGATAAGTCGACGAGCCAAAGTTGCTTATTCAATAATACTACCAAGTGGCAATACTTTGGTGGCGACGACCTACAAAGAAGAGTTGATGTATTTGGTTGATCTAGATGCATTAAAAGACAAACTAAGAAAGTACTCTTATGGCGATAGCGGTTATGTATACATCGTCGATTTACAAGGTGAACTAGTTCTGCAACCTAGCGTTGAACATGAGCATTTAAAGGCCTTAATTGACGACTCTTCAGAGTTACTTATCAATAAAGTGGGCACTGAACCCGAAGGGCATTTTAGCTACTCGATTTCTGATTCGAATGGAACAACGAGCAAAAACGTATTTTATAAGTTCTACCCATATTTGAATTGGGTGATTTCAGCTGGGGTTTTAGAACAAGAGCTGAACAAGAACCATAATTTGTTGCTGTTGAGCTTGGTGACGCTGGTTGTTAGTTTGCTCAGCATTATTGTTGTTTTGGTACTTTACTTACGCCATCGCCACTTAATGGTACTGGATGTTGCGAGCCTCGATTATCTCACTGGTCTTTATAGCCGCCGAAGTTTCATTGAGCAGGTAAAGCTTAAAATATCTGATAACTCGCCATACCCCTTACAAGGTGTTGGTGTCATTTTGTTGGATATAGACCATTTCAAGCGAGTGAATGACCAATACGGGCATGCAGAGGGCGATAGGGTAATCTGTGCAGTAGCAGATACGTTGAAGCATTTGTCTAGCAAAGACAGATTGATTGCGCGTTATGGTGGGGAAGAGTTTATTTTGGTGACCTTTGATTGCGATGAGCGACAGTTGTTCGAACTGTCAGAAACTTTGAGGAAGAGGATTGAGCAAGTTCAGGGAGTCGTTTCACCTGTGACGGTTAGCGCTGGTTGTTGTTATGCTCAAGTGTTATTCCAGATAGAAGGGACAATCGAAAAAGCCGATCAAGCGTTATACAAAGCCAAAGCGAGTGGGCGTAACAATACCCAAATCTATAAAGAGAACGAATATCGAATTGCTTACCTGTGAGATCACTCGTCATATTGAGTCTAAAAACATCTATTTAGAACAACACGAATAAAAAAGCCCAAATAGATCGCTCTATTTGGGCTTTTTCAGAATAGTTTGAAATCGCTAGTCGCTAAATTAAGCTTTTGCTTCTTTCATCGCTTCCGTTTTTTTTTCCTTTTGCATTTTTGCAAGGAAGTAGATGTTTACGCATGCGATGAAGCCGTTGGTTGCAACCACTGGCCAAGCGTCAATCATAACGCCGTATGCTGTGAAGAGTGCACAGCCAATAAAGTTAAGGACACGCAGGCGAACGATATCTTTCATTGTTAATGAAATTGCGACCATAATAGACGCAGCGTAACCTAAAATCTCAACCATATTGAATTCCATTGTTTGACCCTCTTAAATTTGCCGATACTTTGTCGGTACCAATTCTTCTCTTCATGAGATGATTGAGGAAGCTCCGTGCCTCGAATGGTCTGGTTATGTTTTACGGGGTAGACTATACCAACTCCGTTTTTGTGATTAAACCCCCAAAATAGGTAGAAGTGAAGGTTAGCGATTACGCAAACGTTTAATGCACTTTCTACTAACATAATTACCATTTATGTTGGTGGTTAAATTGATAGTTATTGGTATATAGGTAAAGGCTCTAACCATGATAAAACGATCCATTTGTGCAACAAAAAGCATAAAGACCGCTGTGCTTGTGACCTTGATGAGCATTGTGCTGACAGCTTGTACTACCCAAGAACAGCCGCCCGTCCATGATTATGGTGTCGTGATCAGCGGCGACTTTGAGTTCATGAAAAATGGCGTATCAACTTATTCATGGCACCCACAATCGGAACAGGTATTCCTCTCTAAGAAGTACAATGAAACTGTGGTTACCGATATGGTGCGTGACGCAATTGAAGCGCAGCTAACGGAAAAAGGGTATCGCTTGGAGTCGGGTGGTGGCATCGGTGATGTGGTAGTTGGATTTGGACTGGCAGAAGAGTCAGAGCTGAATGACAATTCAATTTTCGAGGCGGTACAGCTTTCTACGGGCGTTCCTTTCTATGATGGCAAAGGAAAACTCACTGAAAAAGGTTCATTATACATTGTATTTTCGCTACCAAATTCTCAGATAATCCAATGGCAAGCGTTAGCTCAATCGGGGATTAAGCCTGACCTAGAAGCAAGCGAGAGCAAACAGCGCATTTCTGGCTTTGTTGAGATGCTATTTAGACGGATGCCAAAGATAAATTAAGAATGTTTGAACAAGAGAGTATTTTCCTGGTCAATATTAACAGTTGAAAAAATAGACAAATCGCAGAATATACTTTTTTATTTGTAACTAAAGGTACATTTGCGTAAAGCTACGTAAAGTTCGCGCTTCTTTTGCTGGCATTTGTCTATACTGGTCAAAACGTTAACTTAGGTTTAATTCAATGAAACTGTTCTCAAAATACTCTCTTCCTCTATTAAGTATATTCATTGTAAGTAACGCAGCGATGGTTAGCACAGCAGCTATCGCCGCACCTTCTATCGTACCGGCTCCGCCTAGTTTAGGCGCCAAAGGTTATGTGTTAATCGACTTTAATTCTGGTGATGTGCTCGTCGAAAAAAATGCACATACCAAGCTAAACCCTGCAAGTTTAACCAAACTGATGACCAGCTATGTGGCGGGTCAAGAGATGAAGCGAGGTAACATTTCTGCAGATGACAAAGTAAGAATCAGTGAAAACGCTTGGGCGAAGAATTTCCCAGACTCCTCAAAAATGTTCATAGAAGTAAATACCGATGTGGCGATGATGGATCTATACCGCGGTTTGATTATTCAATCGGGTAACGATGCCAGTGTTGCTATAGCAGAACACGTCGCGGGCTCTCAGGATGCCTTTGTTGATTTGATGAACTCTTGGGCGACTTCTCTGAAATTGGAAAATACCCATTTCGCCAATGCACACGGTTTAGATGCGGAAGGCTTGTATTCAACACCTTACGATATCGCGCTGCTTGGTCGAGCGATCATTAAAGATCTTCCAGATGTCTATGGCTTATACAGCGAACGTTCTTTCAGTTACAACGGCATCACTCAACACAACCGTAATGGCTTGCTTCGTGATAGAAGCTTGACGGTTGATGGTATGAAAACGGGTTACACCTCTGGTGCAGGCTACAGCTTAGCGAGCTCGGCAACACAAGGTGAAATGAGGCTTATTGCAGTAGTGATGGGTGCATCGAGTGTTAAAAGCCGTGAGTCAGACAGCAAGCAGCTTTTAAGTTACGGTTTCCGATTCTTTGATACGCTTAATGTCCACCAAGGTGGCGACCAAGTGGCTGAGGAGAAGGTTTGGTTCGGTAGTCAAGACACGCTTAAGCTTGGGGTTGCAGAGGACACGTTTATCACGCTACCTAAATCAGACAGCAAAAAGCTAACCGCATCTATCGAGCTTAACTCTGAACTGAAAGCGCCGATTGCAGAAGGTCAAACTCTAGGTGTGGTTCATTACACTGTTGATGGTGAAGATGTTCAAACTCAGCCTTTGATCGCACTTGAATCGGTTGAGCAGGGTGGCTTGTTCAAACGTTTGATGGACTACATTAAATTGTTCTTCTCAAGTCTGTTCTAAACGAACTGGCACCAGAGAGAAAAGTAAAACGACTGGGCGCTGTGATTTGATCACAGCGCCTTTTGTTGTTTTAGAACGGGACAAAGCGAGGTGAATAACGTTCTTTATTAGCAGTCGCTGATGGTTTCGATTACTATACGCAAAATTTAGCAGTGTAGTTACTTATGACCATAGAGATAAAGAACATCACCGAACCTGAAGTAACTTGCGCCAATTGCCAGGCATGCTGTTGTCGTTTAGAGGTTATGATCATCACAGATACCGGTGTCCCAGAAGAGCATATTGCTTACGATGAGTGGGGCGGTGAAACCATGAAACGTCTTGATGATGGTTGGTGCTCAGCGGTAGATAGGGAAACACTGATGTGTACCATCTATGAAAACCGACCATGGATCTGCCGTGAGTTCGAAATGGGCTCGTTTGAGTGTGTCGACCAGCGTAAAGAGGTGATGGGTTAGGTTGTGTTGGCAGCCGGTTGATCCATATTATTAATATCAATACACGATTTCTTGAAAGTCAGGGCTTTATATCTCGATTTGATATAGAGCCCTGATTCGTTTTACTGATTTAGTTTTGTGTGAGAACGAGTCGATTTAGAACTTAGAAGGCACTTCAAATTCCATCCATTCCCCGGTGGTTGGGTGAATCAGTTTGAGGTAGCCCGCATGAAGGTGCAGCCGTTCGCGCTTATAGCCATATAGGTCATCACCACGAATCGGTACGCCAAGTCCTTGTGGGTGAGCGCAGTGTACGCGTAGCTGGTGGGTACGGCCTGTTTTAGGATACAAGTGCACCTTGGTTTTGCCGTTATTAGTGCTGACGGCTTGCCAATGCGTATCTGCGTTACGTCCGTGCTCATGACAAACCAGCTGTCTTGGCCTGTCGGTGATATCGCCACGTAAAGGAAGGCTGATGTCACCAGATTCACCCGTTATTTCGCCATCAAGTAGTGCGGTGTAACGCTTTTCGACCGTTCTATCGATGAACTGCTTTTGGATGTGCTTGTTGGACTCGGCTGTTAGCGCCAAGATCAACAAGCCAGATGTCGACATATCCAATCTATGGATAATCAAAGGGCCTGTAGCATCTGGGTAGCGCGCTTTTATACGCGTATACACTGAGTCTTCGATGAACTTACCAGGAACAGACAAGAACTCTTCAGGCTTGTTCACGACCACTATTTCTTCATCTTCATAAACAATATCAAACGACTTACCTACCGCAGGGTTTACGATAAGCGGATTATCCTCTAGATCAATGCCGTTTAGCTGGTGTTCAAGGATCTCAAAGCTTTTGCTCTGGCAAACTGGGTAGAGGTTCCCGTGTTGTCGAATGACATCTGTTGGCGGTAATCCCCACCAAAACTCAGCTAAAGCCAACGGTCTAAAGCCGTATTCAAAGGCAAAATTAAGCAGCTTTGGCAGGCAGCAGTCGCCAGAGCCTTCAAGCGCGTCTTTACCATCCAACAATTCAACTAGGCTCTTTGATTCTGCCGTTTGGTTGATAAAACGATAGTGAGACAAGCGCTGTGTTTCTAACTCTGCAGAAATGGCCTGGTAGTTGTTCTTACGGCTTTTAAGCTCGCTTTCGATAGCGTCTACTTGTGATTGTTTTTCAGCGATCTTCTGCTTCCACTCGATCCGAAGTGCTTTTAGGTCGCGCTTCTCTTGGCTGCTTTGATTTCCTAACTGCTTAAGTAGGTTGGCCGCAGATTCTGGGTTTCCTAGATCTTTCTCTTGAGCTGCTTGCTCTCTAAGCTCATTACGCTGTGCTTTGTTGGCGGCCATGGTGAGCTGAAAGGCTTCTATTGCTTTGTTTGCGTCGTTTTTAAGCCCGCTTAGCGTTGAAGTCAGTTCATTTAGGTTATGAGTTTGCTCTAGGTTCGTAATGTCGTTAGCTAATGTCGCTTGTAGGATTAAGCCTTGCGTGTTTAGGGCCTGAAACTTCTGCTTATCAAAAGCAGAAGGAACAAAGGCGGTACTCGACAACAGAGGCTCCAAAGACGAATCTAGCTGCAAACCTGAGAACGCAGAAAGGAAGCCCAATTCTTGAGTTTGAGGGTGTTGAACCAGAAGAACGGCATAGAGGTTACCTTGTGATGTTTCATTCACACCACAGTCAAGCAGTGACTGTTGAAGCTGCTGCATCGCTATTTCACACAGTGGATGCGGAGTATAGTAATACGGGAATGTAAAACGCTCTGGCAGCGATAAGGTTTGATTCGCTGTTTGGTTTAACGTGTGCAGTGGTGTGTATTGAGCAAGGTTCGCTGACATGAAGATCAAACTCTATGGGGATTCAGTTTAGAGCTCGATATTGTTGTCGAAATGAAGGTAAATGAGAAGCCAAAGCGAAAGATAAATCGGCTTTGGCTTCATTTAGACAGTCATTTTCATGCTATGGAAGCATTGAATAGACAAAATCTCGATTAATTGGAGTGTTCTAACTCGAGTTGCTCCGCCTTTTGGTAAGCAGGGTGGCTCGCCAAAAGTTCGCCGTATTTAGCAATGTTAGGGTAAAGCGCAGTTGCACCAAAGTTACCGACGATTTCTACGATGAATGACATCATGAAATCGGCACCAGTGAGTGTTTCGCCTACAAGATAGGTCTTGCCTTCAAGTGCTTCGTTAACGAAGGTTAGGATCTTTTGATTTTCGTCATCAGCATAACCACCGAGGAAGTTTGTCTCGGCGCCATCTTTCATTACGAAGATCTTAAGCAACATTGGTAAAATGCCCGAACTTTCAGCAAAGTGTAGCCACTGAGAATACTCAACGTATTCAGCTGTGCCACGTGCTGGTGCAAATTTACCTTCGCCAAACTTATCGATGAGATACTCAGTGATCGCGCCAGATTCACTGATCACGACGCCATCGTCTTCAATGACTGGAGATTTACCAAGAGGGTGAACAGACTTCAGTTCAGGTGGTGCTAAAAACGTGACACTGTCTCGTTGGTAAGGTTTGATTTGATAGTCGACACCAAGCTCTTCCAGTAGCCAGATGATGCGCTTAGAACGCGACTTATTCAGGTGATGTAAAGTAATCATAATTCTGCTTATTCTATCCTTGAGCTATTTTGGTTCGTTAGTTTTGATAACAAGTTTGCCGAAGTTCTGACCTTCTAACAGACCCATGAATGCTTGTGGTGCTTCATCTAGGCCTTCAATTAGGTGCTCGCGGTAGTGCATTTTTCCTTGAGACAACCATTCAGTCATTTGAGTTGCAAACTCGTTGTAACGGTGTGCGTAGTCGTCGAAGATGATGAAGCCTTGCATCTTAATGCGCTTAACTAGAAGAGTACCCATTAGGCTAGACATGCGATCTGGGCCTTCAGGGAGAGACGTTGCATTGTATTGTGAGATAAGGCCACAAACAGGAATGCGAGCACCTGTATTAAGTAAAGGCATTACTGCATCGAATACCTTACCGCCAACATTTTCAAAGTAAACGTCGATGCCATTTTCACACGCTTTCGCCAATTGCTCTGCGAAGTCATCTGCCTTGTGGTCGATACATTCATCGAAACCAAGAACCTCTTTCGCGTACTGGCACTTTTCTTGACCGCCAGCCACGCCAATGACACGACAGCCTTTTAGTTTACCGATTTGTCCTACGGTAGCGCCAACTGGACCAGTTGCAGCCGCTACCACTAACGTGTCGCCTTCTTTCGGTTGGCCGATATCCAGTAAACCCATGTAAGCGGTAAAGCCTGGCATGCCCATGATGCCCAATGCGTAAGAAGGATGAGTCGGCGCTTTTCCTAGCTTGATAAGACCTTCACCGTTCGACACGCCATAATCTTGCCAACCTGTGTAAGCCAATACCCATTCGCCAACTTCATAATTGCTGTTGTTTGATGCTTCGACCTGACACACAGTTGCACCAACCATCACCTCATCAATAGCAACTGGATCGGCGTAAGATTTTGCATCACTCATACGGCCACGCATGTAAGGGTCGAGAGATAGGTAAACCGAGCGTAGTAACATTTCACCATCATTGATTTTTGGTGCGGCAACGGTTTCTAAGCGGAAGTTATCTTGAGTTGGTGCGCCGACAGGGCGAGAAGCCAATACGATGCGACGATTGTCTTGTTGAGTCATTGGATGTCCTTAATTTTATATTGTGTTTATTTAGAATTAGACCAGTCGTCTAGTTTTGTTTCCTAAAAATCCCGCCGTCATCAAATTGATAAGAGGGCGGGTGATTTCTTTTGAGCTAAAAAAGTCAATGCCAATAAAACGCAGTGCGCGTTAATGGCTTTCACCTTTTAAAATTTGTTCGGTAAGGCGTAATGCCGATTCTAAGCTATGTGAACTTTGGCTTAACTTGCTTAATAAACTAGCGCCTAGCCACATTGAGTATAGGTTCTGGGCCGCTTCTTGACTGTTTTCTACCGAGATAGAGCCATCTTCAATACCGCCAACAATACATTGTTGAATGGTTATTGTGACTTTCTCAGCACCTTTTAGCAGAGCCTGGCGCATAGGATCAGAAAGGTCAGAAACTTCAGCGCTGAGCTTAACCACTAAACACTTGTGTGCGTTACAGGTGCCATCTTCAGTTTTCGCCCATAGTGAAAAGTAACCCAGAATTCGTTGATAATGGTTGCCTTCACCGTGCACTAAAATGGATTCAATCTTAGTGATGTAGTTTTCAAAATAGTGCTGAATTAACGCCTCACCAAATTGCTCTTTCGATTTAAAGTAGTGGTAAAACGATCCTTTCGGTACTTCCGCTTCTTTAAGCAATTGTGATAAGCCAACGCCATTGAAGCCGTTGTTCACTATTAATTGATAGCCAACATTCAAAATATGCAGGCGCGTGTCATTTGTTTTCTCGTTCATGGTCGATACTATAATTTAAATTAGACCAGTCGTCTAGTGGCTGTGTTTTTACTTGATTATTCGTGTCAACTGGATGGTCGCCAGTGATAAGGCGATTTAAAGTAATGACTTACGAATAAAAAGCCCCGGCATGTTCTGCATGTCGGGGCTTAACGTAATGCTCACTTTCAAGCGAGTAGATTACTGGATAGAGATTAACTCAACGTCAAAAATCAGTGTTGCTGATGGTGGGATAGGACCTGTACCACCTTTGCCGTAACCTAGCGTGCTTGGAATGAATAGGCGAACCTTTTGGCCTTCTACCATGTAAGTCAAACCTTCTTGCCAGCCTTTGATTACTTGCTTAAGAGCGAATGAGATTGGCTCGCCACGTTCTACAGAGCTATCGAAAACCGTACCGTCAATCAGAGTACCGTGGTAGTGAACCGTTACTTTGCTGTTTTTAGTTGGGTGCTCTGTACCTGAACCTTCTTCAAGAACTAGGTATTGAAGACCGCTTTCAGTCGTGATCACACCTTCTTTTTTTCCGTTCTCTAGCAGGAACTGTTGACCTTGTTCGAAGTTTTCTGCACCAGACTTATGATTTGTCCAAGTACGGTAAATCATGAAACCCGCCAAAAGAAAGACGATGACCGGGATGACAAATTTAGACATAGTAAAACCTATTGTATTTATTGCTTAGTTTATTGATGAGCTGACTAAAGCCGCGCTTATGGTTGAGTCAAAAGGTAGTTGATCGTTTTTGCGATGCCAGCAACGTCTTGGTGCCCAGCTGTCAGTACTTGGTATTTGCCGTTAACGATAAACGTTGGTACTGAGTTGATCTGACCTTTTACTGAAACTTCTTCTGCTTTTTTAACATAGTCAAAAAGCGTTACCTGTTGTTCTTTGTTCAATTGGTACGGGCTAACCAAACCGCGAGAAGTAAAAGCGGTTTCTAGCGCTTGTTGACGTTGCTCTGGTGTTGCGTCTGCACCCATTTGAACAGCGCCGAATAAGTCGTCCATGAAAGCGTGGTCTGGCGTTGCATTAAGCTGCATCACTGCTGTGTAGTAGATCATTGCGCTGATTTGAGCACTTTCATTGAATGTTACGTGCATCTTGCCAATGGTTTGGTCTGTAAGCGACTCAATCTCTGGAATTGCACTTTCCATTTGACGACAGTGACCACAGTTTAGAGAGAAGATTTCAGTGATCGGAGACAAGTTAAATTCTGTTAGAGCGGTAGGAAGTGCTTCGTATTGAACACCTTTTTGTGGCTCGTCTGTTTCACTACAACCGGCGATAACAAGTACAGCAACAATTGCAGTGATGAATTTAGTAAATGGTTTAAACATGATGTTTACTCTAGCGTTAAGAAGTCGTGAGATTCTAACTATTTAGTCGGAATTGGAAAACAATTATAAGGTAAATAAATGCAAACAGTTCGAACTAGCGAGCGAAGACAGGCTAGTTGACGGTTAACTGTGATCAAAAGCACTTTTTTAAGATGTGTTCTCATTTTGTCTAAAGTTTTTTTCTCGATGCCGATATAGACATTAGTAAATGATTTATCTGCATGAGTGGTTGGTGAAGTAATGAGATATTTAGCGATAATGTTAAGCATAGCTTTGGCTGGGTGTGAGACAACATTACCAACCGGTATGCTAGGTGATAACCTGTTAGAGACGGCACCGCAAACCGACTATGACCTGATGCACCCAGAGTGGGGTGTGGTTCAAACTACAGGTACAGCGAGCAACCGCGGTTACTCAATGCAGAGCCATTCTTATCAAAAAACCATAACTACTAACTATGGTCGTGGTGTGTCGACGAATGATCCGCTAGAAGTGTTTTTAAGACAAAACCGTATCGATTTTGAAGTACTGCCGGGTAACCACGTGATGGTTAAGCTTGAGCAACACGTGAACTTTAAGACAGGGTCAGCCTTCCCAGAGCCGGCTTATAACCAATGGTTGGACACACTTGGTAGTTACCTTTCTCAGCGCCAAGACATCGATATCGTGATTGAAGGTCATACTGATAATACAGGCACAGATCGTATTAATGATCCTTTGTCAGAGCAGCGTGCAAAAGAGGTGAAAGCTCGCTTAGAGAGCAACTATGTATCGAGTCGTTCTATTTACACTCGCGGCTTTGGTGAGTATGTTCCAGCATGTACCAACGCTTCACCGCAAGGTAAGGCGTGTAACCGCCGCGTGGAACTGATGCTTATCGTCGCCAAATAACCTTTAGCGTTTTTGTTCCCAAGTGAAGAATACGCAAATAACAGACATAAAAAATCCCTCACATTTGAGGGATTTTTTGTATCTGACTTTCGCTTAGCTTTTCAGCTTATGCAAACTGCTTTTCTAAGTAAGCAACGATGTCTGAAGACTCGTACATCCACTCAGTTTTTCCGTCTTTTTCAATACGTAGGCAAGGTACTTTCACACGACCGCCGCCCGCTTCAAGCTCTGCACGGTGCTGTTCGTTATTTTTAGCATCACGAAGTTCAAACTGAACCGATTGACGTTTCATCGCGCGGCGCACTTTTACACAAAATGGGCACGCTTCGAATTGGTATAACGTGTGCGTTTTTGCTTGCTCATTCACTTGGCTTTGTTCTTCTTGAGAACGCTTCACGCCACGAGGGGTAAAAACAAAATTTAATAGCAAAATCACACGACCTAAGAACCAACGGATAAACTTCATAACTCTCTCTACATATTTAAAATTAGCGTTACAATTTGCAGCATTATATACACAAGTTTTGTCAGATGCTCGCAACAAACCGCTAATATCTATTTTGTCCGTTCAATCGTGTGAGACTTAGCCACATTTAACCCTAAACGCTTAGACAGTCGAGTCAGGTTTGCTCGGTCTGTTTTCAGAACTCGCCCAGCTTGTGCCCAGTTAAAGTTGGCATCTTCCAACACCTCAGTGATGATACTGCGTTGAAAATCGTCCGTTGCGCCACGTAGCCCTGCAGAAAGGTCGATCGTTGGTGTCGATAACGGTGTGTTCTTCACCTGGGTCGTCGCAATAGGCTGATCTTGGTCGAGTGGACCACAATCTTCTTTAGTAATTGTCACTAGGTTTTTATTGGTGCTACGTGCTAATGCTTTTAATGCTGAGCGACTGATCACGTGCTCAAGTTCACGCACGTTACCCGGCCAACCATAACGGTTTAGGAAAGAAAGGACGTCAGAGCGGAATTTCACTTGGTTGATACCCAACTTACGACGCGCTTGTTCCAGGAAGAAGCCCGCTAGCAAGCTGATGTCGTCACCACGATCTTTCAATGCAGGAACCGCAATAGGGTATACACTTAATCGGTGGTACAAGTCAGCTCTGAATCGACCGTCTTCCACTTCTTGCTTTAAATCTCTATTAGTGGCCGCCAATACGCGTACATCTATGGTTTGGATATTGTCTTGACCTACAGGCTGAATTTCATTGTTTTGCAGGGCACGCAGTAATTTACTTTGCGCGGCTAACGGCAGTTCACCAATTTCATCAAGGAATAGGGTGCCGCCATCGGCTAACGCAAACTTACCTAAACGGCTTTTGTCTGCACCTGTAAATGCGCCACGTACATGACCAAACAATTCACTTTCAACTAGGTTTTCAGGAATCGCAGCACAGTTTACGTAAACTAATGGATTACGCTTACGTTGCGATTGATGGTGCAGAGTGCGAGCGACCAGTTCTTTACCTACACCTGTGTCACCGTGAATCAGAATATTGAATTCTGAAGGTGCTACTACAGCGATGTCGTTTTTAAGTGCAACCATGGTGTCACTGTTACCGATCAACTCACCGCCGTCGCGTTCCCAAGCTTCAACGTTCAACTCTTCTAACAACTGTTTGGATTGTTTTGCTTGATGTTCAAGCTGAGAAAAGGTCAATGCCATCTGCATGCTTGACGCCGCAATGGCTGCTAATACTTCAAGGTTACGTGCTGGAATGTTAGCGAAGACGTCTGGTTTTAGGCTGTCTAGTGTCAGAACGCCCAGTAGTTTATCGCCAAATAGTAAAGGCAGTCCCATACAAGCGTGCATCGGAAGGTCGCCATCATGGTCGATCAGTAGACCATCAAAAGGGTCAGGCAGTGAACTGTCAGAATCGAAACGAACAGGAGAGCGAGATGCACATATCTCCGCAAAGCGTGGGTGCTCTGAAATGATGAACCGACGACCGAACGTGTCGCGACTGAGGCCCTGCATTGCAACGGGGACTAGCGTGTCACCTTGAAGGCTTAATAGCGCGACACAATCACACGTGATGGTTTTACGAATGGCATCGATCAGGCGGTTAAAACGATCTTGATCGTTCACACCACTTGCGAGGCCAATGGTCATTTCCATGAGGGTAGATGCGGAGATATCTTGCATAAAAAACTCTAACTGTGTGTTTATATACACTATAGAGTCTTATTGACTTAAAAAAAAGGTCTTTTTGACATTTTTATAAAGGCGGTTTTTAGAATAAAGCGAGTGGTGGCGAGGCTTGAAAAAGTTGGCACTGATTGTGCTAAACAGACAGTGAAGCCCAATTATAGCGCTGATTAAACAGACTATTCTTGATCTCAATCAATCAGGTGGCATTAATCAGGTTTCGCGATTTTTTGAAATGAAAACGAGTCAAAATAACTCAGTTTCTAAGAATAACTAAGCTTTCAGAAAATCGATAAGTCATTCTTAATTTTTAAGTAGTCAAAATGACATAATAGGTCATAAGGCTCAGTGTTCGGAGTAAATTCATGCTTAACAATGCACATATCGAAATCATCAAATCTACTATTCCTCTACTTGAGAGCGCAGGCCCAGCTTTAACTCAGCACTTTTATCAACGTATGTTCACGCATAACCCTGAGTTAAAAGATATCTTCAATATGACTCACCAAAGAACAGGTCGCCAAGGCGTAGCACTGTTTGAAGCTATCGCGGCATATGCAAAGAACATTGAAAACCTAGCAGCGTTAACAACAGCGGTTGAACGCATTGCTCACAAACATACAAGTTTTAACATTCAACCAGAGCATTACCAAATCGTTGGTTTACACCTGATTGAAACATTGCGCGAGTTGGCAACAGACGCGTTCACACCTGAAGTAGAAGAGGCGTGGACAGCGGCGTACCTTTTCTTGGCTCAAGTATTCATCGATCGTGAAGCTGAGCTTTACCTACAACGCAAACAAGCTGTTGGCGGCTGGGAAGCGGCACGTACATTCGTGATTGCAGACAAGATTGAAGAGTCAGCACTAGTAACAAGCTTTATTCTACAACCAAAAGATGGCGGTGACGTTCTAGACTACACGCCTGGTCAATACATCGGTATCGAAGTTAAGCCAGAAGGCGCGCAATACAGTGAAATTCGCCAATACTCACTATCAGACAAGCCGAACGGTAAGCAATACCGCATCTCTGTGAAGCGTGAAGGCCATGGCCAAGAAACACAGGGCGTGGTTTCTAACCACCTACACGACACGGTTGCTATCGGTGATGAAGTAAGCCTTTATGCTCCAGCGGGTGACTTCATTTATCAAGAG
Organism: Vibrio sp. T3Y01; assembly: GCF_013114525.1. Taxonomy (NCBI): domain Bacteria; kingdom Pseudomonadati; phylum Pseudomonadota; class Gammaproteobacteria; order Vibrionales; family Vibrionaceae; genus Vibrio; species Vibrio sp. T3Y01. Next base: position 533,157 of record NZ_VTXJ01000001.1, read on the forward strand.
CGCAGTAAGCCAGTAACGCTTATCTCTGCAGGTGTTGGTGTAACGCCAATGCAGTCTATGCTTGAGTTCCTGAATACTGAAGAGAAAAATGAGCCAGTACTTTACCTACACGCTTGTGAAAATGAAGGCCAACACTCATTCACTAAACGTGTGAAAGATATCGTTGCCGATAAAGGTTGGGAAGCAAAAACCTGGTACATGAACAAAGAAGCATCTGCGTGTGAGAATACGCACGAAGGTCAAATGGACTTAGCGTCTATTTCTGACACGAAAGGTTTTGAAGAGAGCGACTTCTACATTTGTGGTCCGGTTGGCTTTATGAAGAACATCGTAGAGCAACTAGACGCGCTAAACGTTTGTCGTTCACGAGTTCACTATGAAGTATTTGGCCCTCACGCGAACTTCTAAGAACCACGCTAACTTTTAAGAACTCTAGGGAGTTGTGTTAACACTCGCCTGATCTATTAAAAACCTTGCCTATTCAAAAGGCCTCACAGTGTGAGGCCTTTTTTGTTGTGTGTAGAACCGCGGATTCAGCGAGTTAGAAAGTGTTTTTGAGTTGATTAAGAACGTTTCACTTTCTTAGACATGTAATCGGGGTCAAAAAGCTCGGGCCAGTACATTTTCACGTAACCGCCTGCGACCCAAATCACTAAGATAGTTGCGATGGTGAGCTCGAAGAAGCCAAACTTGTGTAGCCAGTACCATTGTGGGTATTCTGCACCGAAAAATGTAGTTAAACGATGCATGGCGATGGCACTGATAACAGAAGGGAAGGTGACAGCCGCTATTGAAGGTTGAAACTTCAAGCGCATTAAGCGGATGTAACATAGGTAAATCAACAATGTCATGGTGATGGCGATACCTGACAATGCGCCTGTGAGAATAGGATCTGGATTGTTAAAGTTGACCAAGTACGCGGCTAAAGACAAGTTTACCGGAGCGGCCATGATTGCCAGTGTTGGCCTTGCTCTGCGTGGAAGGTTCCCTTCAAACACCAAGCGATATAGCACCACAGGGAGCATGAAGAAATAGATACCAATACAGGTTGCTGCAAGCGTTTCTGAAAATACGGTGTGGCCAAACTGTGTGCCTGCCAATGAACTACTGATCAAGCCTACTGGATATAGGAACCAACTTGGAACAATGTTCGACATTTTGAAGTTGATGATCTGGAAACTGAAGAACAACACCATCATAGTAAAATGCAGCAATAGAGCACAGAACCATATTGGGTAGGCGATTATGGTGGAGATCTCGGCTAAATAGTCGCACAGGATCAACAATGCCATGCTCATTGGTGCCATTAGGCTTCCACTAAGCGGGTGACGAATATCATTGATGAAGGTATTAAAGCTGGTGAGATAACGAAGTAAAACTGGCAGTAATAATAGCGCGCCGAATGCGGCGAGATAAGGACGAATGATCTCACCAACCCCCGGGAGATACAGTGCCCACGCCTGTCCTAGCCCAATAACACCAAGTGCTAAAGACGCCTGTGATGGCGGCACATTTTTTACTTGGGTTAATCTTCTCCAGTTCAACGACTTGCTCCAACTTAGTTATTTATCAAACATTAGAATTTTTGCTCTAGTTAGAGCGTGCAGTTGTGCCTTCAATAGATGTTGAGGGCGCTCAACTAATTTTGAGTGGATGATACCAAGTTTAACGTTTGCTTTTTTGATTTTGATGCGAAATCGGGACATTAAGCACGTTGAATGTGTGCTTTTGTTTCATGAGTTATTTGTTATTAACGAACTTCCTCTTGTTGAGGGAGATCTTGTTGTCTCAATTTCTCGTTTTTTAGTGTGCGGTTGAGGAGTTGGCTGTAAATCGGCTGACCACCTAACATTTGGGCAATGATTACGGCACCAAGACAAGTGATGATCAACGGTAAGATCAGGTAGTAATTATTGGTCATTTCGATAACCAGTAATATCCCTGTAATCGGTGCACGTACAGTAGCTGCGAACAGTGCGCCCATACCTGCAATCGCAAACATGCCCGGTTCTATATTCAGCTCAGGAAAGAGTGCTGCCGCGATAAGCCCGAATGCGTAACCAAAGAGCGTGCCCAGTGCTAGCATCGGCGCAAAGATACCGCCCGGTGCGCCAGAGCCGAAACAGAGTAACGTGGTTAGTACGCGCCCTAAAAAGATAAGCAGTAATATATTGGTACTGTAATTGCCGTTGGTGACATTTGGGATAATGCCAATACCACCACCAGTCAACTCTGGAATATAGAGAAGCAATAGGCCAAAGCACCCGCCAAGCAAAGTACCTGTAATCAAGTAACGTTTACGGTCGTTCTTATGTATTGCGACAAACATGTCTTGTGAAAGGGTGATAAGTTTATTGAATATCACCCCAAACATACCGAACAGTACGCCCAATAATAAGAATAACCAAAGCGCACTCAGATCCGGTTGTTGATACTGAGGCATGGTAATAACAGCCGACTGCCCATTGATAGAGCGAAATACAATGTTGGCTGAAACGGCAGAAATGATGACGGCTTTGATAGAAATAAGCGAGTAGCGAAACTGCGGTCTCATCTCTTCGACAACGAACATAATCCCAGCTAGCGGTGCGTTGAATGCAGCAGCTAAACCGCCAGCCGCACCCGAAGCTAGTAAAGAGTGGCGGCTGTCATCATCTTTTACTCGGAAGATGTCAGTGACCATACGACCAATGCTACCGCCCATTTGCACGGTTGGCCCTTCACGACCTAACACCATACCTGAACCGAGAGCGCCCATACCGCCAAAGAACTTCACGGGCAATACTCGCCACCAACGAACCGGACGCATCCCGTCCATTGCGCCTTCAATCTCAGGAATACCAGATCCTGCGGCTTCAGGAGCAAAGCGATGAACGAGGAAATAGCCAATAAAGGCGAATGCAGCACTGATAAGAAAGGCAGCTAGCCAAAGTGGTAAATAGCTTCCAATCTCGTCTTTTAGCCAATCGGTACGTGTTTCTGTGATGAAATGAACCGCAACTTCGAAATAGGTACCAACGACACCGGCAAGGACACCAACAATGCACGAAAGGATGAGAACTGAAACGGGAGCTTTGTCTCTAGAAAGAAATTGGTTAATAGCACCCCTTGGCATTTTTGCTAAAAGGGATTGCTTAAATTTCTCTCTATTGGTCATTGAAGGTTGGTTCCTGAGTTGATGCGGTGGGACTGTCGTAAATTATACGCCTCCCTTGCTTATCCTATAGCAGCAAAGATGCAAAGTTGAATTTCATTTATGAAAGTAGTGTATTACATAAATAAGATCTATGGACAATATAGTGGAATCACCGTCACAATTTTGATCGTTTCTCGGGTGGTAACTTGAATTACCGCAAAAATGAACCATAGTTAAATCGTAAAGCAACATAACGAACCGCAAGGAGAAGTGAGGTTTTACACACAATTTGGATGGATTCAGAAACAAAGTTTTTAGTTCCTCGTTAAATGTTCAGGTCGATATTTAAGGCTTCCTGATTCGCGAACTCACGATTGAGTAACGAGGGTGAGGCGTACTCATGAAGTACGCCTTTAGTTCGTTTGGAGCATCCAAAATCTGCTTTTCTTTATTTTGCTAGCCATCAGCCATCAGCCAACACTCATCTCTCCCTGGATGTTAATTCCTTATTGGTCAATTTTCAGCTTCTCAGCCCGACTCTCCATTTTGCGAACCCACGCTTTGCGATTCAATATGAGTATAAACAAGTGATTGGGGTCAACTTTTCGGTAATTGTGTATATACTCCCTAAAAAAGGAGAACTGATATGACCAAAAAAGTTCCTACAAACATAATTACGGGTTTCTTAGGTGTTGGTAAGACGACAGCGATTTTGAACTTACTTAAAAACAAACCTGAGAATGAAAACTGGGCTGTACTGGTTAATGAGTTCGGTGAGATCGGCATTGATGGTGCATTGATGACAGACCAAGGTGCTTTGATTAAAGAAGTACCGGGTGGTTGCATGTGTTGTACTGCTGGCGTGCCGATGTCGGTGGGCATTAATGCGTTGCTCCGTCAAAAGCCAGACCGTTTACTGATTGAGCCAACAGGTCTAGGGCACCCAAAGCAGGTTATTGCGACCCTGACTTCAGATCAATACACGCCATACGTTGATCTTAAAGCGACGCTAGGTTTGGTTGATCCGCGTAACTTATCCAACGAAAAGTACACCTCTAATCAGAACTTTAATGATCAGTTAGACAGTGCTGATGTGATTCTTGGTACTAAAGTTGACCTTGTTCACTCTGAAGACATCGATGTATTTAACGATTGGGTGACCGATCAAACACCCGCAAAAGTATTCCATAAGCTGATTCACGATGGTGAAGTGCCGTTGGAAGTGCTGGACATCGAACGTGTATACGGAAGTGCTTCAACTCATATTGAATCGCACCATCATGATCACGCTGAACAAGAACCTCAATTCGAACTTCCGCCTGGCGAAGCGTTCATCCGAAAGGAAAACAAAGGGCAGGGTTATTTTAGTTGTGGTTGGCTATTTGGTGCAGAGTATAAATTCGATTTCGATGCGCTATTCTCAATGCTGTCTGATTTGACGGCTGAGCGCGTTAAAGCGGTGGTCAACACTGACCAAGGTTGCTTTGCTTTCAACGTCGCGAATCAAGTTGTTTCAGTCAATGAAATCACACTTGATGGTTTTGAATCACGATTAGAAGTGATCGACTCACAGCTTATGCCTTGGGGCGATCTAGAGCAGATCTTGCTCAAGCTGTGTGGCATCAAATAGGGTTTATTCCCTGTTTGAGCATAATAATCGGGTGTTTGCTTCGCAGTTAGCTAGGTAAACACCAGATTAAGTGAGAAAATTTGCGTTATATCACGATAAATGTGAGATAAATCACTCTAATTACTTTATAGTGCTCGGCTGAAATAAGAATGTAGGCTTTCTGCTTAAGGAACTCGTAACAATGTCATTTTCCTCTCAAGGTTTTGCTCCTGAATTAGTCAAAGCGCTGACTGAGTGTGGTTATGAAAAACTCACTCCAATTCAACAAAAAGCAATTCCAATGGCTCGTAAAGGCCATGATATTTTTGCTACTGCTCAAACCGGTACAGGTAAAACAGCGGCATTCTCATTGCCTGTTATCCAGCATCTACTGAACAGTGGTAAAAAAGCATCTCGAGGAACGGCTCGCGGCCTTATTCTAGCTCCAACTCGTGAGCTAGCAGCGCAGATTGCTCAAAACATTAAAGACTACGTTAAATACACAGAACTAAGCGTTTCTGCGGTTTACGGTGGTAACAAGATGTCTTCACAGGTTCGTCAATTAGAACTGGGTGTTGATATTCTGGTTGCGACGCCAGGCCGTTTAGAAGAGCACTTAGAAGCGGGTAACGTGTCTATTGCTAACCTAGAATTCCTAGTATTTGATGAAGCTGACCGTATCTTAGATATGGGCTTTATCAATGCGGTTCGCAAGATCATGTTGGATGTAGAAACTTCTCCACAAATCATGATGTTCTCTGCGACCACATCAACGCAGTTAAACCAACTGTCGGTTGATATCTTACGTAAGCCAAAACGTATCAGTGTTGAGCGTGAAAACTCAACGGCTGCAACGGTAGGTCACGTAGTTTACCCTGTGGATCAAGAGCGTAAAACAGAGCTACTTTCTGAGCTGATTGGCCGTAAAAACTGGCGCCAAGTGTTGGTGTTTGTGAACTACAAAGAAACCGCAAACGAAGTGGTTAAAGAGCTTAAGTTAGACGGCATTAAAGCTGTACTGTGTCACGGTGATAAAGCGCAAAGTGCTCGTCGTCGTGCTTTAGATGATTTTAAAGAAGGTAAAGCACGTGTGATGGTGGCAACCGATGTTGCGGCTCGTGGTCTTGATATTGAAGACTTACCACACGTGATTAACTACGACATGCCTTTCTTAGCAGAAGATTACGTTCACCGTATTGGCCGAACTGGTCGCGCGGGTAAACAAGGTCATGCTGTCTCTTTCGTTAACCGCGAAGAAGAACTGACAGTTGTTCAAGTTGAGAAACTGATTCAACAACGTATTCGTCGTGTTGAGCAACCAGGTTACGAACCTAAGAAGCGTGATGCTTACATTGAGAAGCTAAACACGAAAGCGGCATACAAAAACCGCCAAGGTCGTAAGAACAACGCGAATGATGCTCCACAAGACCAAGCAAGTGCAGAACGTCGCCTAGCGATGATGAAGCGAATTAAAAACCGTCGTAAGTAAAATTACGGTTGGTAATGAAAAAGAGCCACTGTATTGTGGCTCTTTTTCGTGGTGTCGCTAAATATAAGGTCGCTCCTTACAAAGACAGCTCAACAAGCTAAACAATCAAATAAAAATAAGTCGATAAGGTAATAATATGGATAGCGCGCTACTTTGGGCTTTCATCCCCACGTTTTTCTTTGTATCAATCACGCCCGGCATGTGTATGACTTTGGCCTTAACGCTTGGTATGAGTATTGGTTACAAGCGCACATTATGGATGATGATCGGTGAGCTGGCAGGTGTTGCTGTTGTGTCGGTCGCCGCTGTATTGGGTATTGCTTCAATAATGCTGAACTACCCGTGGTTATTTGCTGGCTTTAAGTTCGTTGGTGCAGCATATTTGTTCTACCTAGGTATTCAGATGTGGCGCTCGAGAGGCAAACTGGCGATCAGTACTGATAATCAAGACACCCAAGTGAACAATGATTGGGATTTGGTGGTTCAAGGCTTTGTTACTGCGATTGCAAACCCGAAAGGCTGGGCGTTTATGATTTCTCTGCTGCCTCCTTTTATTAACAGCAGTAAAGACTTAGCACCGCAGTTGTTCATTCTCGTGTCGATTATTCTTGTTTCTGAGTTTGTTTGTATGACTCTGTACGCGACAGGCGGTAAGAGCCTTAAGCACATGCTCGGTAAGGCTGATAATGTGAAGTTGATGAACCGCATTGCCGGCACTTTGATGATGGGTGTTGGTGTGTGGTTGTTCGTGAGTTAACTGTGATTAACGAGAGCTTGGTATGACGATGAACTTGAATGCTAGGATTCTTACTTAAACCGAAGATTGAATAGAATAGAAAAAGAGCGATAGGGCATTTGGCCTTATCGCTCTTTTTGGTTTTACATAGCTAGATGTTAGAAATGTTTCCGATCTCAGCCAGTTCTACCGATTAAACGGCGATTTCACCACCGTCCTCACGGCGAATCACAACGGTCGATGCTCTCGGACGAACGTTGCCTTGAGTCTGAGCCGTTGCATCGTCTGATGATGGCCAGTTCGCAGGGTGTTGAATGTTCACAAACAGTGATTTGAAGTCTGGGCTGATGGTAAAGCCAGTCACTTCACAACCGTTTGGACCCACAAAGAAGCGCTTTAGCTGTGCTTGATTGTTAGCATCAATTACCGCGCTGTTACCTTGGTCATCCGTTAACTGCGATGGAACGACAGCCAGCATTTGGTCATTGGTATAGCCCGTTACTTCGTCTGCGCCGTTGTCCGTTTGAATCCACAAAATGCCACGCGCATCAAACGCTAGGCCATCAGGGCTTGCGAATTGGTTCATATCTGTTAGACCTGAGCGGTTGATAGACTTATCTTCCACTGCAGGTGAACCGAATACAAAGATATCCCAATGGAATTCGCCCGCCGTTTTGCCTTCATCCCAACGGATAACATGACCAAATTTGTTGTTTACGCGAGGGTTCGCTGAATTGGCTTCTTTGCGCTTATTGTTGTTGGTTAGCGTTAGGTAAGCCGTACCTGTCATTGGATCTACAGAGCACCATTCAGGGCGATCCATTGGCGTTGCGCCTACAAGGTCGGCTGCGCCTGCGGTATTAACGATAAGTGCCGCTTGAGAATCAAACGTATCACCTAGCTTGCCACCATTGGTGGTTTTGCTGCTCAGAGTTAACGGTAACCATGTGCCTGAACCGTCGTCGTTGAACTTGGCTACATAAAGCGTGCCTTTGTCCATGTACTTGTCGCCAGCATTTAGGCGGTTGCTTGGCTCAGCGTCACGCGGGTCCCATTTCGCTTCAGAAACAAATTTGTAGAGGTATTCGAAACGAGAATCGTGACCAGAGTAGAATACGATTGGTTCGCCTTCGGTTAACTTACCAAAGGTACAACCTTCGTGACGGAAGCACCCCAGAGCAGAGCGCTTTTTCGCACGAGAGTTTGCAGTGTAGGGGTCGATCTCAACAATGTAGCCGTGACCGTGTGCTTCGTTACGATAATCGTCCATCGCTGACTCACCTGTTGGTGTTACGTCAAAGCGTGCAAATTCGTCTAAGCGTTCTTGTTTGTTACCTGAAAGTGTGTCCCAACCGTAACGTGTTTTGTCGGTAGCGATTCCAATACGTTCTTGCGCTGGCGTTGTCTCGCCTTTATTAACGAAATAACCCGGCCAGTTTTCTTCACACGTCAGGTAAGTTCCCCATGGCGTGTAGCCATTACCACAGTTGTTCAAAGTGCCGCGAGCTTGGCTGCCGTCTTGTGAGAATTTGGTTTTGGTAAACTCACTGTGAGCGACAGGGCCAGATAGATCCATTACTGTCGCGCCAGTGTAGCGGCGGTTAAGTGGGTCGTTATCGACCATTACCCATTGATTACCTTCAAGCTTAACGCGAACCACACTCACGCCGTGTGCGTTGATCTCTTTACGTACTTCATCAAGGCTAGGGCGAGCACCTTCATTATATGTCGGGCCGTTAGCGTGCAATGCTTTTTGGTCAATGTATTCGTGGTTGATTACCAATAAGCCATCGTTGCTGTTGCCATCAAGCGGGAAGAAGTGCATGCCATCGTGGTGCATTCCCAGTGCGTTAGCTTGGTCTTGTGCGTTGTTTGTACCGTCTTTTAACCAAGCATTGCCATGTTTGTTAAGTGGTGTGCCCCAAGGAACGAGCACTTGTGCTGTGTAGCCTTTAGGCACAACAACACTGTCAGTCAATGAGCCTTTAACCGATTCAAACGCTAAAGTTGCGGTGCTTTTTTGCGCGCCTGTTGCTTGCATTGTTGCGGCGTTAGCTGTGCTGTGACCCGCTAAACCAAACGCGCCAAAAGCGGTCATTGCACTGATGCCTAAACCGCCTTTTAATACGTTTCTTCTTGAAAGGTTTGCATCTAGAACTTCTTCGAAGGGTTTGTTTTTACTCTTGTTAAAACGAGTGCTATCAAATGTTTCCTTGCTCATCGCGACTGCTTCCTATTGGCTGATTTTATTATTCGTTATTTATGACTTACCCTCGTACTAACTGATTGGTTAATAAGTTGGGTAAATGTGTGACCAATCGTGAAGCAGTTAAGTGACAGATTTTTATAGTTTTTATTAAGTTTTTGTTTCTGTAGCACGATTTTTGCCATAAGACTTCTCATGCAAGACAAAACACTTGGGGATTGGGTTAGAACTGTGTATAAATGCTTAATCAAATGAAAAGAGAGACAGTTATGAAATTAGATAAAATCGAAAACAAAAATCGTCGCCTACGCAAAAAGCTATACCTAGGTGAATTCGCGATTCTGGGTTTTGAAGTAAGCTGCAAGACATCGATTGCTGATTTTGACCAATACGATGTGTTCATTGACGAGTTCATCGATTTCATCGACAGCATCGGCTTATGCTTTGGTGGCGGTGGCCTTGAGCTGTTTGAAGGTTTCTTATGTTCTATCGAGCGTTACCGTTCTGTAACTGAAGCAGAGCAACTGCAAGTTGCACAATGGCTTGAAGCGCGTGCTGAAGTAACAAAAGTTGAAGTCAGCGAGCTTATTGACGCAAACTACGCGTTCTAAATTGATGTTGTACTGTTAGCTTCACTTAGAGGCCTACACGGCTTTTAGAACGAGCAACAATACACCCAAACAGAGGCCGAATCGGTAAATCGATTCGGCCTTTTTGCGTTTTCTTCCTTTATTATTCTCTTTTTAATGTTTCTCTTTTGCTTTGCTTTGCTTTGCTTTGCTTTGCGAGGCGACTAATTTCACTTAAATATCAGCGCTCTATGGGTACTTATCTGGGCTGTAATAAGTTTGTATAAACTTGTGAGACTTTTATGAGAATTCAATGAAGTTGCTGATAGATTTGGGCGTCATTCTTAGAGTCAACACCACAGTTCGTGGCTGACTAGATAACACGTATTTCGATGTTATTGATTCGTCAGTCACGAAAGGACTCAGTAAAGGATGGAATCAAAATGAATAAACGTACTCAAATCAGCTTAGTGATCGGCTCTGCGATGTTCGCTTTTGGAGCTGTTCAAGCCCAGGCAGCCCAGCTTGAGGTGACAGTGACGAATGCAACTAAAGGAATCTACTTTACGCCAATCTTGGCAGCGGCCCATGATTCAAGCTTGTTCATGTTTAGAACGGGGGAGGCAGCTTCTGCTGAGTTGGAATCCATGGCGGAAGGCGGAGACATCTCGGGATTATCTGGTGTAATCGCCAATGCGGGTGGTGTCGTCGTTGAGAACCCTGCGAGTGGCATTCTTAACCCAGGTGTCGCAACTACGTTTGATATCGATACGGGTGATTTAGCTTACTTGTCACTTGGCGCAATGTTATTACCAACCAATGATGGTTTTGTTGGATTAGACAGCTGGAAGATCCCAGCTCAAGCAGGTACCTATAAAGCCACACTGAATGGCTACGATGCAGGTACTGAAGCCAATGATGAGTTGGCTGGTAGTATGCCAAACCCTCCCTTTATTACCTTTGGTGCTGGTGGTACAGGTGTAGAAACTGCCGTGTCTAACGCTAAGGTACATATTCATCCGGGCAACATTGGTGATAGTGATGCTGCAGGCGGTATTAGTGACCTCGATAGCAGCAGCCATCGCTGGTTAAACCCTGTGGCAACCATCACGATCGTTGTGAAGTAAGGGGGATGTATGAAAGCTAGAATTTTATTTATCGCTGCTTCTGTCGCCGTGTTAGCCGGTTGTCCTGATGATGACGATGATTACTACCGCTACGATGTGAGCGTTACCAACCTCACGCCCAACCAACCTATGTCACCACTCGCGGTACTGACACACAACACTAGCTTTGAGCTGTTTGAGATCGGCCAAAGTGCTTCTGTTGACCTTGAATACCTAGCTGAAGGTGGAAGCAATGCTGAACTCATCGCGCTAAGCGACAGCGACGCGAATGTTTATCAAGGCATTTCAGGCAATGGGCTGATCCTTTCCGGAGAACAAGACACGGTGTCTATTCGTGTCGACCCAAGCTTAGAAGAGTATATTTCTGTTGCTTCAATGTTGGTGAATACCAATGATGCGTTTGTCGGTGAATCTGGTTTATCGCTGAAATCATTAGCGGTGGGCGACACATTCGTGATGAACATGAATGTGTGGGATTCAGGAACCGAGCTTAATGATGAACTCGCTGCAACCATTCCTGGGCCTGCAGGCGGTGGTGAGGGCTTTAACAGTGTTAGAAACGACACCGATGTAGTGAGCTTCCACTCTGGTGTCATCAGCCAAGATGATGGTTTGGCGACTTCTGCACTGAGTGGCAACCATCGTTTCCTTAATCCCGGTGCACGAATCACTATTACTCGCACCGAGTAACAGGGTGAGCACACGATGAAAGAATTCCTGCTCTATTCCGGTCAATTGAAAGGTGGGCAGACTCCGAATAGAGCAGGGATAATGAATAGTGCTGCGGTAAATTTGATGGCAAACATATTGTTAGTCGAAGACGATGACGACTTGGCTGAGCTGGTGCAGATGCACCTTAAATTCCAAGGGCATGATGTTGTAAGAACCAATTCAATTGAAAAGGCTCAAGTGCTATATCGAAGAAGTCAGTTTGATTTGATCGTGCTTGATCGAGGCTTACCTGATGGCGACGGTCTTGATTTCTGTCGATTGTTACGCCAGCAAGAAGACTGGACGCCTGTGCTAATGCTTACAGCAAGAGACACTGAGCTAGATAAGGTGTCGGGCTTAGAAGCTGGGGTTGATGACTATATTACCAAGCCTTTCAGCGTGCTCGAGTTTCAAGCTCGCGCAGTCTATACTGATGTTGCATCACAGTGTGTTAGAAACAACAAAGGCAGAGAACTCATTTCAGCAAAGCTTTTACTTGCCTTCGATATAGTTCTTTCTGCCTTTGGTATTCGTTAGGCTGCTTTTGAATTGCAGCCTACTAAAGATTAGGCGAGGTTACGCGCCTTTCTTCTCTTCGTTGCCTTCATTTACTTTTGCGTAGAAGTGAAGCAACTCAGTTAATTCTTTAACCCAACCAAAGGCATCTTTTGGTGCGTTCTTTAAGATCTTCTCTACTTTGTCGCAGTGTACTTCAATCGCAATAGCTTCTTCTAAGTTGAAAGAGATTGAGTAGAAGTGCCAAAGCAGTAGGCGAGTCATGCGCTCGATGTTTTGCTGTGAGTTGTCCGATTCAGAAAACGCTAGGTTTACCTCACCAAGTGCGATTGCCGTCATACGCAGCATCGCATCGAATTTTGCCGACTGCATGCGTTCTTCGCTGGTGACTTCTTCTTGTTCAAACGTGAACAACTCTGTCATTGCGTCTTCAGGAACAAGGCGATGGATCATTCTTAAACTAAATTCTTCTAGTTCATGACGAGGCATGGTGATTAAACAATTTAAGGTGTAGTCGCGTTGCATGGTTTTCTCTTGAATCAGCAAAAAGGTCGGACAGTTTAATGGAGAAGCGAGCTTAGAAAAAGCAGATTTTAGATAAGCCTACCTTTGTAGGCTTATCTGGATGCCGCATACCTGAAAACCAGCGGAAATGGTGAATATTAACAGCGCTACGCTTTACTATGACTTGGCGGCTGATATTGCATGGATTGGTCGTTTCTCATGAAGATATTGCTCGCGACCAAGCTACCAATACAAATAGAACCAAGGGCAAGCCAGGTCATCGCATCTGGGATCTCGTTGAACAATGGAATCGCCAATAGTGTCGCAACGGCAGGTGTCGCGCTGCCAAACGCAGCAGAACGCTCTGCTCCTAAGGTATTAACCGCGTAAAGGTAAGTGAATGCGGCAATTAAACCCGCTCCGACACCTTGTACTGCTGAATGAATGGCAAGCTCTGCAAAAGGCCATTGAGCGAAAGGTGCATCCATTAAGTGACTAGGGAGTGTTCCTGTCAGGATAAGAAGCGCTAATAACAAAGTAGAGCAGAGAGAGATAAAGCCCGCACTGACCAAAGCATTTAAGTTGGCAACGCGAGCTGAGATAGTGAAGGTTGCCCACATTAAGCTACCGCACAGGAATAGTAAGTGGCCTTTGGTGTGCTCAAAATTGAAGTTACTCAAACTGCTCCCAAGGAACAACACAATACCAAGTAAAACCAAAGCTAGACCAACGATTCGGTGGCGGCTAAGTGGTTGCTTGAAAAAGAGCACCGCAATCCCGGTTACAAACAGAGGTAGCGTGCCGGGCACTAAAGCACTTCCGTGAGAAACTGGAACGAATTGCATCGCTGTGCCAGCAACCAGCAAATAAGGCAGGCCACTACCGATGAACATACCTGCTAAGTAACGGTTAGGCACTACTGTAATGGTATTACGCGCTTTCCACACCAAAGGTAATAAGACCAAGGCAGGAATAAGAAAGCGTGTGAGTGCGATGTCTGCGGGCGTTAAAGCTGAATTCGCACCGCCTTTAAGAGAAAGGAAAAAGCTTGCCCAGATGAGCAGAGTGACGGTAATTGATAGATAGCCAAGATTCATAATAAACAATGAAAGTGAATGATGATTCATTATGAGGGAGAGCACCTGCCTCAAGTTGGCAAGTTTGGTTCTAACTTGATCTATCATTGAGGATTTCTGCTAACATTCCTTGGATTATTAACAAATTTAACTAATGGGTGGCTTTTGCTATGGACAGGATTGATAGGCATCTTCTCGAGTTGCTACAAAAGGACGGTAGATTGACCACGGCTGAGTTAGCGGATGAAGTCGGCTTATCCCCTTCACCTTGCGCGAGACGCATCAAAAGGCTAGAAGAAAAGGGCATTATCGACGGATATCGCGTGAGTTTATCGCGAGAGAAAGTTGGTGTGGCGATGAGTGTGTTTGTTGAGGTGAGCCTGAACAACCACCAAGAAGTGTCGATTGATAAGTTCGAAGGCGCGATTGTCGACATGGAGGAGGTCATCAGCTGCCATGTTGTGTCTGGCGCTTATGATTATTTACTAGAGGTGGTTAGCCCGAACTTGATGGCTTATGAAGCCTTTACCCGAAAGCTCCAAAGACTCACTAATGTAAAAGACATCCACACTCACCTCGCGATAAGACAAGTGAAAGGCAATGCGCCACTTCCAGTTTATACCGCCTAATTAACATGAAAGTTTAGCTGTCATAGGGGAGAATGAGCTGGAAACGAAATGATTTAGCCTTGGCGCGAGAGTGCGAGGTTCAACAAAGATGTTTCATAAAGTGCCAAACTCGCAGCAATAAAAAACGGAGCACCTCGTGAAAGGTACTCCGTATACGATAGGTGCAAAACTTAGTGATACTTAAAGTTAGAGATTGAACAATCTCCAGTTTGTGCGTTAATTCTGAATGAAAAAGCATGTGAATGATAATCCACACCGTCATTCCAGATTGTTTCTCCAAATATCTTACATAGCTCTAATTCACTCACTGAACCGAACTCTTCCATGTGTTTAGCTACAGATAAAAGCTTAGCTCTTATCTCTGCAGTCCATTCCGTGTTACTCAAGCAGTTGAAAGCCATAGTTTTTTGCATATTACCTAGCCAAAATGTTTCTTGTTATTAAGTTATATGAAGATTCATGATAACAATTTTCTGGCGTTTGTAAATCTATTTTGTGATGAATCTCTCACATAATTACTTGCATTGGTTGGAAATTGAACTTTGTTGTTGATAGTTAGCACATTAGTTTTACAAGTTATTGATAAAGCTTTGATTCAGGCTGGGTTGAATACATTTTCATCAGACGCAGCTGATTTTGCAGATAAATCTAGCGAAGCGGTTCGTTTGATTGAACGCTTTCCCGTTCATTTGATTGCCGCGCAGCATCGATCATTGTGGCTTCCTGATGATACCTAAACGATAGTTGCCTGAACTTTTCACTCAGCACATTAAGGTCTTGTGAGAGAGACTGCGAGCTCTTCACATGTGACAGTGCACTCTCTGATTGGCGCATTAGCTTGGCTTTATCACAATCTTGAGCCATTGCTTCCCATAATCGAGCAAGAGAACGAGTGCCTTCTAGCTCGGTCGATACAACATATGACTGTTTAAGCAGAACTTCGGAGATATCGTAAGCGGTATTCATGTGACTGTTGAGCTGTGTGTTAAATCTTTGCTCGTACTTTGCCCAAAGTTCAACGACTTGCTCTCCAGTGAAATGTTTAGACAGTAGGGTCTGTGACTCATAGGTTGAGAGAACTTGGTTAAATTCTTTTGTGTATTGGTTATAGCGGGTTTCAAAAGCGAACTGACGAGCTAGCAGCGTTTGCCAATCTTCACTGTTACATCCGCTTGCAAGTACGGTATTCGTACTCACAGACACACTTATGATCAGAACTTTTCCCCAGAAACTCATGACCTTCCTCTACTTATGGTGTTCTCTATAGAGAGTATAGATGAGCTGTACAGTGAGTTGAGGTACACTGCACATTGACTTCAAACGGAAGAGCTGGTGGATTGAATGAAAAAAGCGCTGATCGCTTTACTTGTGTTGTTAGTACTAGGCGGAGGAGGAACTGCGTATTACTTCTTCGTTATGAAAGAAGACCCAACGCCACCAGAAAAGGTTGAAGAGCCAGTTGTTGAAACGATTGAGCAACCCGAAGCTGATTTAAAGCCCATTATGGAGCTGAAACCGGAGCCAGAGCAGACAGAGTTTTATGTATCAGATAGGAAGCTGAAGGTGGTAGAGCAGCCTGAGGTTGACGGGTTAATAACGGACTATCTCTATAAAGGTGAAAAAGTAGAAGTACTTGAGAAGCAAGGTGATTGGGGACGCATCTCGGATTACATTGTTTTAAAAGAAGGTGGCTCACAAACAGCAGAGTGGGTTTCCATGTCTGGCCTATCGAATGATGAAGTGATTATTTCTGAGAAAGAAAACAAAGAGATATTGGACTCTTATTTGGTTAAATCTGATGACCTTAAGCTATACCAAGAGACATTTCGCAATTCCGTTGCTAAGTTGATCTCTGAAGGTGAATGCGAACCTGGTGATTTTGAAGAGCTAGGTGGTTGGGTCAAATCAGTTCGGTATAAAGATCGTGATGTCTACTTTATTTACTGTGGTGGATTATCTCTTGAAAACAAAATTTATCTTGATGTAAATACAAATGAAATATTTAAAGATTAAGAGACGTCAAATTA
The DNA here is from genome assembly GCF_013114525.1 of Vibrio sp. T3Y01. Taxonomy (NCBI): domain Bacteria; kingdom Pseudomonadati; phylum Pseudomonadota; class Gammaproteobacteria; order Vibrionales; family Vibrionaceae; genus Vibrio; species Vibrio sp. T3Y01. The sequence continues at coordinate 549,492 of NZ_VTXJ01000001.1, forward strand.
TTACCGTTGAGAATGTAAATAGTCGATAGACGTTAACTTATCAATTAAATAAAAAAGCCCACTCTGTAATAGAGTGGGCTTTTTTGTTGTTTGTTAAATTAGAATTTTTCTCCATTTTCCCCTAATTTATATTGACTGATTTATGAAACAAATAAGATGGATTTATTAATAAGAAATAATTTCTTTACTACTATTTCGGTAGTCAATAAATTGTAAATTCAATATTGCATTCTTATTGAAACAAGGTTCGGATTATATTTTTATCTTGGTTTTACAGTGACTTATCGTGTTGTTGATACAAGCAATATTAAAAATATCTGTTTTAAATCAATGGCTTGTTGTGATTTTACATGTGCGCAACATTTCATGGTTTTTGAGATCCAAGTCAGGTTTCTAGACATCAATAGAAATTATTTTCTGTTTGTAATAATAATTTTTGATTTTGATAGGTAGTGTTTAATTAAAGCAACGCGAAAGTTTAATTGTCGAATAATACATTATCTTATTAACATCATTGTTATTTAATTGCTTGTAAGGGATGGAACCATTAATGAAAAAACTTGCTTTAATTACAGGGTCAAAGGGCGGTATCGGATCGGCTATATCATCTAAGTTGGTCGCTGACGGATATCGTGTAATTGCAACGTACTTTACCGGAAACTACCAGTGTGCATTGGATTGGTTCAACGAGAAACAATTTACTGAAGATCAAGTGAGATTGTTTGAATTGGATGTCACCAACACCGAAGAGTGCGCATTGAGCTTGAGCAAGTTGTTAGAGGAAGAGGGAACCGTTGATGTTCTCGTTAATAACGCTGGTATCACACGTGATAGCGTATTTAAAAAGATGAACGCAGAAGCGTGGAAAGAGGTTATCGAAACGAACTTGAACAGCTTGTTTAATGTAACTCAACCTCTATTCGCTCCTATGTGTGAGAAAGGTAACTGCCGCGTCATCAATATCTCGTCAGTGAATGGCCTTAAAGGGCAATTCGGACAAACTAACTACTCGGCGGCAAAAGCTGGGATGATTGGTTTTTCGAAAGCCTTAGCTGCAGAAGGCGCTCGCAGTGGCGTAACAGTGAACGTGATTGCACCTGGCTACACTGCAACGCCAATGGTTGAGCAAATGAAGCCCGAAGTATTGGATTCAATCAAGAATCAAATCCCAATGAAACGTTTAGCAACACCAGTCGAAATTGCCGAAGCGGTTGGTTTCCTAGCAAGCGAATCTGGTGCGTATATTACGGGCGAAACTTTGTCTGTAAATGGCGGTTTGTACATGCACTAATGGCGAAACTGACAGGAATTGAATGATGGAAAAAGTATTTATTGTTGCAGCGAAACGCACACCAATTGGTTCATTTACAGGTTCATTGAAAAACGTTAGCGCGGGTGAGCTGGCTGGCGTAGCAATTAAAGGTGCTCTGGATTCAGTAGATCTTCCCCTAGATGTCATTGATGAAGTGATCGTAGGTAACGTGATCTCAGCAGGGCAAGGCATGGGTGTTGCACGTCAGGCTTCTATCTACGCTGGGCTTCCTGAAGAGACTCCAGCCTATGGTGTCAACATGATCTGTGGCAGTGGTATGAAGTCAGTCATGGATGCTGCTGCTCATATTAAAGCCCAAGACGCAGAGGTCGTTGTTGCCGCGGGCGTGGAAGTGATGTCTCAAATCCCTTTCGTGGTTCCGCCAAGTATTCGTAACGGACACAAGATGGGCGACATTTCGATGAAAGATTTGCTTGTTGGCGATGGTCTGACGGATGCGTTCAATCATTACCACATGGGTGTGACAGCAGAGAACATTGCGAATGCATTGAATATCTCGCGTCTTGCTCAAGACAACTACGCGCTAGAAAGCCAACAAAAAGCGGTAGCTGCGATCGAAGCGGGTAAGTTTGCTGAGCAAATTGTGCCTGTTGAAGTGAAACAGCGCAGACAGACCGTCACCTTTGATACCGATGAATACCCGAAAGCGGATGCAACGTTCGAAGGTTTACAAAAGCTTCGTCCAGCCTTCGACCGTGAAGGTACGGTCACTGCGGGCAACGCTTCAGGTATCAATGACGGTGCGAGTGCAATCATCTTGGCATCAGAGAGTGCTGTATCGAAATACGGCCTGACACCACTGGTCGAGCTAACAAGCTACGCACAGTCTGGATTAGACCCAAAGATCATGGGCTTAGGTCCAGTAGAGGCTGTGTCTAAAGCGCTGGATAAAGCGGATTTAACACTCGAACAAGTTGATCTGTTTGAATTAAACGAAGCGTTTGCGGCGCAAGCGCTTGGCGTGATGTATCAGCTTTCTGAGCAGCACGATCTGCCATTAGACGCTTTTAAACCAAAAGTGAATGTTAACGGCGGCGCGATTGCCCTAGGTCATCCTCTAGGAGCGTCAGGCAACCGAATCATTGTTTCACTCATCCACGAAATGCTTGAGCAAAAGACCAGTTATGGCGTTGCTTCACTCTGCGTCGGTGGGGGAATGGGAACCGCTGTTCTGCTTAAGGGTATTGAAGGTTAACGCCGGATGTATCGTTGGCAAGCTAAACAATTTATCGCTGCAGTCTACAAGGTGCGTTAGCAAACCATCGCACCTTAACTGAAACGATATCAGTACCAATTTACTACACTATGTATTCATCAGGAGTTACTTATGTACACGGATATTTTTAAAACGATTACTGACCAAACTGAAAAGCAATTTGAACCATACTTCAAGTTCAACAAGTTGGTTGCAAAGAACGTTCAAACAATGACGGAATTGCAAATGAATGCGATGCAGACTTACACGGATATGGGTCTTGCTCAAATGAAAGCAGTAAGTGAAATTAAAGATGTGAACAGCCTTACGGCATTCAACAGCCAGCAACTAGCAGCGTTAACTCAACTCTCTCAACAGATGATGAGTGACAGTGCTAAGCTTCAAGCTGTGGCAAAAGAGTTCAAAGAAGATGTTGAAACACTAACAACTGAAAACTTGAAAACAGTTACACCTGCATAAATAAAATCGCCATCGAGTCAGCACAGTGTTTACTGTGAGGCTCGGTGGTGATTTTCCGATTATTGGAGTCATGTTATGTTTCAACACTTCTTTTCGGACTACCTTGTTAAACTTCAACAAACAAACCAGCAATGGTGGGAAAACTTTGAACAAAACAAGGAAGCCGCGCAATCTCCCCTAAATCAAGCGATGCAAGAGTTGAATTTTGATGATGCGTCAAAAATCTTCGAGCAAGCCGCTAACCAACCCGCCGTCCTCCTTCAGTTACAATCCCAGTGGTGGGAACAGCAACTTAAGATTTGGCAAAATGCCGCACTGATGGGTAATACCGAAATCGTCATTACTGAAGAGCGCAGTGATAAACGCTTTATTGATGAAGCGTGGAAAAATGACCCGTTTTACAGCTTTATCAAGCAGTCTTATTTGTTATTCAGCAAAAGCTATATAGACACCATTAATTCAATCGAAGGCATAGACGAGAAAACCAAGGAACGTGTGGCGTTCTTTTCACGTCAGGCTATCAATGCTCTTTCTCCTAGTAACTTCATTGCGACTAACCCAGAGTTGATGAAGCTAACGCTTGAGCGCAATGGTGAAAACTTGCTAGATGGGCTTGAACAGCTACAAGCTGATGTTGAAGCGAGCGCGGATATCCTAAAGATCCGTATGACCAACAATAATGCCTTCCGATTAGGTGTTGATGTTGCGAACACGGAAGGTGATGTCGTTTTTCAAAATGATCTGTTCGAGCTTATTCAATACTACCCAAAAACACCTCAAGTGAACGCGACGCCTTTGTTGATCGTTCCTCCATTCATCAATAAGTATTACATTCTCGACCTTCGTGAAAAGAACTCAATGGTTCGTTGGTTGCTTGAGCAAGGGCACAGCGTCTTCATGATGTCTTGGCGTAACCCAGGTGAAGCGCAAAAAGACTTAGAGTTCGGTGACTATGTCACGGAAGGCGTAGCGAAAGCCGTGACGGCAATTGAAGATATCACGGGTAAAGAGCAAATCAATGCTGCAGGTTACTGCATTGGTGGTACTGTTCTCGCTTCAACGGTCGCTTACTATGCTGCTAAAAGAATGAAGAAACGCATTAAAACCGCGACCTTCTTTACGACTCTATTAGACTTCTCTCAGCCGGGAGAGGTTGGCGCATATATCAATGAAACGATCATTAACGCCATTGAGAAACAGAACGATGCTAAAGGGTTCATGGATGGTCGTTCATTAAGCGTGACATTCAGTTTGCTTCGTGAAAACAGCCTGTACTGGAACTACTACATTGATAACTACCTAAAAGGCAGCAGCCCAATGGAGTTTGATCTGTTGTACTGGAACAGTGACAGCACTAACGTTGCAGCTAAATGCCATAATTTTTTGCTGCGTGAACTCTACCTTGAGAATAAACTTGTTCAAGACAAAGGCGTGAAAGTAGGCGGTGTCTGGATTGACCTGAATAAGATCAAAATACCAAGCTACTTCATCTCGGCTAAAGAAGACCATATTGCCTTATGGCAGGGGACTTACCGCGGCGCACTGAATACCGGTGGTAATAAAACGTTTGTGCTTGGAGAGTCTGGTCATATTGCAGGCATTGTTAATCACCCAGACAAGAAAAAGTATGGATTCTGGCTAAACGATAACTTGGATGATTCTGCAGACGAGTGGCTATCGAATGCGACTCACAATGAAGGCTCATGGTGGACTCACTGGAATCAATGGCTGCAGGGCTTTGAAGCAGATGAGAAAATCGAACCGTTTAATCAAGGTTCTGAGCTGCACCCTGTAATTGGCAAGGCGCCGGGTAACTACGTAAAACAGGTGCTTCCAATTGTCGATAAAGCTAAGAGCGATACAGAAGTCACTGAGAAAGGCGGTCAACCAAGCGACGCGTAGTGCTCTTATGGATACTATACAGTTATAAAAATAGAAGCGCAGATAACAAAAAAGCCACTGAATTCAGTGGCTTTTTAACTTTAGCTAATCTCCAACTCATCAAAAGTAGGAGAAAAGTTGGTTCGATTCCTAATCGATTTCTTTGTCTTTACCCATAGATAAAATCCAAAGAGATACGGCTGCAACACCTGCGAAGCCGGCAAGAATGATAAATGGCATAGCACTGTAACCTAAGATATGCCAAATTACGCTCTCTAAAGTACTCATTCAATTGCTCCTTATTGCCAGCCTTCAACACCGTGCATGTCTGGTAGTTTATGTGCGATGCCTTTGTGGCAGTCTACACATGTTTTCTCACCAGAAGCTAGTGCTGTCGAGTGTTGTTTTGCACTACGAGGACTCTGTTCAGAGAAGTCCATGTAATCGAACTGGTGACAGTTACGACACTCAAGTGAATCGTTCTTTTTCAAACGAGCCCACTCACGTTCTGCAAGGTGAGCACGACGCTCTTTGAATTTCTCAGGAGTATCAATCGTCTTAGCAATAAAGTGAGCATATAGCTCTTTTGATGCTTGAACTTTACGAACGATTTTATCAGTCCACTCATGCGGTACGTGACAGTCTGAACAGATTGCACGAACACCTGAACGGTTCGAGTAGTGGATTGTTTCTTGGATTTCTTCAACGATAGGTGCGTGACAGCCAGAACAGAATTCTTCTGTGTTGGTCGCTTCCATACCTGTGTTAAATGCACCCCAGAACAAAAGACCGCCCGAGAATCCCAAGAAAAGTACAAGGCCTACGGCTGCTTTACTTGGAGTTGTCAGTCTTTTCCAAAACGCTTTTAATAATTTCATATAATAGCCTCTCTACAATACGGCTAAGATTAGCGTAGTGAGTCAACAGGTTTAAACTCGTTCTCTACTAATGGTTTCGCACTAGCTTGTGGAACGTGACACTGCAGACAGAAGTAACGACGAGGTGAAACGTCAGCAAGTACTGCATCTTCACGGTTCATGTAGTGAGTAACACTAATCTTTGTTGCACCCATCTCTTTCGCATTTTTCCAGCTGTGGCAAGACAGACATTTGTTTGCGTTTAGAGAGACTTCGTAGCTACGAATTGTGTGAGGAACCAATGGTGGTTGGTATACGTAATCACTTTCAAGCACTTGGTCGCGAGGGAATTTTTTGAAGTCATCCGCTGGGCGAGTTGCTTCTAATTCACTTGCACCACGTAGAGATTCTACGCCACCAATGCCGCCTGGGTTATCTAGCTCAGCTTGAGCTACGCCAGCTAGCAAAAGACCAGCTGATAGTAGGGCAGTAATCAGTTTTTTCATGGTTAATTTCTCCGCCTAAAGGCTAATTCTTTGAGTGGGCTACTTCGCTCAAAAGGTTATGAAAAAAGTAGCCGCAATATTAAATACGTTAGATCTACGAACTAAGTTCTAGAACATATAGTTCTTAAGCGACCTTAGTGATCTTAACTGGACACTTCTTGTAATCCGTCTGTTTAGACAGAGGATCCGTTGCATCCAAGATCAACTTGTTGATCAGAATTCTTGCATCAAAGAATGGTACGAATACCAAGCCTTGTGGTGGACGGTTACGGCCGCGAGTTTCAACACGTACACGAACTTCACCACGTTTGTTTTCGATAAGAACTTCATCACCGCGACGTAGGCCACGAGCTTTAGCATCAGCAGGGTGCATGTAACACAATGCATCTGGTACAGCTTTGTAAAGCTCTGGTACACGACGAGTCATAGTACCTGTGTGCCAGTGTTCAAGAACACGGCCTGTACATAGCCACATATCGTATTCTTCGTTTGGTACTTCTGGTGGCGCTTCGTACGGAGCATTGATGATCAGTGCTTTGCCGTCTGGTTTGCCATAGAAATCCCAGCCAGAGCCCGCTTTCGCGTATGGATCTGAACCTTCTTTAAAGCGCCATTGAGTTTCTTTACCATCAACAACTGGCCAACGTAGACCACGAACTTTGTGGTAGCGGTCGTACGGTGCTAAATCGTGACCGTGGCCGCGACCGAAGGCTGCGTACTCTTCGAATAGACCTTTTTGAACGTAGAAACCTTGTGCTTGTGCATCGTCGTTAAGCTCTTGAGCTTCAGACAGAGGGAAAGCATCAACATTGCCGTTTTTGTAAAGTACGTCGTACATGGTTTTGCCACGGTACTCAGGCATTTTCGCAACCAGTTCTTCACCCCAAACTTCTTCAATAGTGAAGCGTTTAGAGAACTCCATGATTTGCCATAGGTCAGACTTAGCTTCACCTACCGTTTTCACTTGTTGGTACCATGCTTGTGTACGACGTTCAGCGTTACCGTAAGCACCTTCTTTCTCAATCCACATTGCTGTAGGAAGGATAAGGTCAGCCGCTTGAGCGGTTGCTGTTGGGTACGGGTCTGAACAAACAATGAAGTTATCTGGGTTACGGTAACCAGGCAGACGCTCAGTGTTGATGTTTGGACCAGCTTGCATGTTGTTGTTACACATTACCCAGTAAGCGTTGATCGTTCCGTCTTTTAATGCACGGTCTTGAGCAACAGCGTGTTTACCAGGTTTTGCCGGGATAGTGCCTTCTGGAAGTTTCCAGATGTCTTCTGCAATCTTACGGTGTTTAGGGTTAGCAACCACCATATCTGCAGGTAGACGGTGAGAGAACGTACCTACTTCACGAGCTGTACCACACGCAGATGGTTGACCAGTTAGTGAGAATGGGCTGTTACCTGGAGTAGAAATCTTACCTGTTAGAAGGTGGATGTTGTACACAAGGCTGTTCATCCATACACCACGAGTATGTTGGTTCATACCCATTGTCCATAGAGACATTACTTTGATGTTTGGATCCGCGTATTGCTTAGCAAGTTTGATCAGGTTCTCTTCAGATACGCCTGACATTTCAGATGCTTTTTCTACTGTGTACTCTGCAACTGCTGCTTTGTACTCTTCGAAAGTGATTGCAGTCATTGCACCTGAGTTAGGGTTTGCTGCTGCTTTCTGTAGTGGGTCGTCATCACGAAGGCCGTAACCAATGTCAGTTGTTGCCTGTTTGAAGTGCGTGTGCTTGTTTACGAAGTCCCAGTTAACCGCATCGTTTTGAATGATGTAGTTTGCGATGAAGTTAGCGATCGCAAGGTCAGACTGAGGGGTGAAGATGTAACCAGTGTCAGCAAGCTCAAAAGAACGGTGGTAGTACGTAGATAGTACGTTTACTTGAACGTGTGGGTGGCTTAGACGACGGTCTGTAATACGAGTCCATAGTACTGGGTGCATTTCTGCCATGTTTGAACCCCACAGTACAAATGCGTCTGCGTGTTCAAAGTCATCGTAACAACCCATTGGCTCATCGATACCGAAGGTACGCATGAATGCACCTACCGCAGAAGCCATACAGTGACGAGCGTTTGGATCGATGTTGTTTGAACGGAAACCCGCTTTCATCATCTTAACGGCTGCGTAGCCTTCCATAACTGTCCACTGACCAGAACCGAACATACCAACACCTGTTGGGCCGTTCTTCTTAAGAGACGCTTTCCATTTCTCAGCCATCACGTCGAACGCTTTGTCCCAAGATACTGGTGCGAAATCACCATCTTTATGGAACTCGCCATCTTTCATACGAAGAAGAGGTTGTTCTAGACGGTCTTTGCCGTACATGATTTTTGAAAGGAAGTAGCCTTTGATACAGTTAAGGCCTTTGTTTACCGGTGCTTCTGGGTCGCCTTGAGTCGCAACCACTTTGCCGTTTTGAGTACCTACAAGTACCGAACAGCCCGTACCACAAAAACGACAAGGCGCTTTATCCCACGTGATTTTTGTTTGATCTGAGCTAGCAATCAGGTTGGTTGCTGTTGCTGGTAGTGTTACACCTGCAACGGCTGCCGCTGATGCAGCTGCGTTTGCTTTCACAAACGCACGTCTTGTCATTTTCATACTTCACCCTCAAGTTGAGAATTGTTGCTTCCAGTTTCTAAATCCGTTTCTTCTAGTCCAGTTTCGATTTGGTGATAAACCAAAGCTGTCCCTAAAACGTTCTTAATGTTGTTTATTGCTTCGATGGTGTCCGTTACAAAACCTTGGTTCTCGGTTTCCAGGACCACGATGATTTTGCCTTCAGGGCTATCTCCGTAGATTTCAGCGTTATCGAATTGCTCGATCTCAGCTTTGATCTCATTGAGATGCTCTGGGCTCACATGCACGACTAAACTTGATATATGCACTTCATTTAGTGCCATAAATTGCTCTCGTTATTTTTATTTATGCATTACTCACAAGAATAGCTGAAGTAGGGCAAACTGCTACGCAGGCTCCACAACCGCTACACTCATCTAACTCGATTTTTGGTAGAGCAACACTGCCTGCTCTAAGTTGAAATTGAATGGCCATAGGTTCACACATGTCACCACAGCTTCGGCATTCAACATTTTGTTGCGCTAAACACTTATCAGAAATACGTGCTTTTGCTTGCCAAGGCTCTCCTTGCTTTGGCTTAAAAATGGGTTCCGGACAAACGTCTGCACATTGATAGCAGAACGTACATTCATCGATAGAGAAATCGACAGTGGGGAACCCACCATCACCTACAATGATTATCTTAGTCTCACAACTCTCGATGCATTTTCCGCAGCGAGTGCAATCATCTACAAAGCTCTCTAGGTTATTAATCCAAGGCAAACGAATTTGGCTTGCATCGACTTTTTTTCTAGAAAACAGACGACGTTTTGACAGATCTACCACTAAAAACCCCTAGATGTTGCTAAGATGTTGTAATTGTAGGTCATTATTTCATTAATATCTTGTAATTTGTCATCACAAGTAGTGTAGGTTTAGAAACAATTGTATAAATACCCCCTAAGGGCTAATTGGGGGTATATATTGTCATAGATCAATAAATTACGAGGCGAGTGATCACATATTGAATGGAGCTATGATTTTTGATGTGTGACAATACGAGCCTAATAGCAAGTTATATATCAATAGGAAGTCACGTTTGCTTATAAAACCGGTCTCATCTGTTACTAGTACAATAGCTAAGTCATTACTCTCTATATTGCTGTTGTCCGTTGCTACTACTGGCTTTGCTATCTTTACCTTAGCTTCAAGCTTGAACGATGCTGAGGCTGTCAATGTAGCCGGTTCGATGCGTATGCAAAGCTATCGTTTAGCCCATGATATTCAAATAGAATCTGTTGATTTCGATTCCCATATCCGTGAGTTTGAAAGTTCACTTTATTCGCCTTCGATGACTAAATTGGTGAGTTGGGATGTTCCGACGGATATCACAGAAGACTACTACCTAATTATTGGCCGTTGGCATGAATTGAAACGCGTTCTGAATAGTGAAGACCGTAAACACTATCTCGTGTTGGTTGAAAACTTCGTAACTGAGATCGATGGATTTGTTTTTAAACTGCAAGAATTCTCAGAAGACAAATTGATTAAACTGGCGTGGGCTGGTGGTATCGGTTTGGGCGGAATTCTCGTCATATCTCTTTTTGTTGTTCATTTTGTACGTAAACAGGTTGTTAAACCGCTACATGCTCTTGTCGGTGCGAGCCAAAGAATCAAAAACAGCGACTTCGAGGTAGAACTCAAAGTGACCAGTAACAACGAAATGGGCATTTTGACCAAAACCTTCAACTCGATGGCCAAAGATTTAGGCGTGCTTTATCGAAACCTTGAAGATGTGGTGGATGCCAAGACGATTGAGCTGCAAAATGCGAACCAGTCGCTGCAGGCACTTTATAACTCGTCACAAGAGCTCACGGTTACGCGTATTGCTCCTGAAAACTTCCGAGCTATCTTGCAGCATCTCGTGAGCTTGGAAGGGATTGGATCACTGAGGCTCGAGATTGTAGATAACTCAGGCCGTTCGTTGATTATGGATGAAGGTTACGATTCGAATTTAGACTACGAAAAGTTTGAGATGAAACTCGACGATAACGAACTTATTCTCGGCTATTTATACTGTTCATATCACCACGGGCACTCAACTAAAGCTCTGATCGAAAGCTTCATTCAACTGCTATCGAGAGCGATCTACTACAATCGTGCTCAAAAGAAAGCTGAACAGCTTATTATCATGGAAGAGCGTGCCACGATTGCACGTGAACTCCACGATTCATTGGCTCAATCACTGTCGTACTTGAAAATCCAAGTTACACTATTAAAGCGTGTGATTGGCAAACTGCCAGAGCAACAGCACCGAGAGCAATCTGAACAAATAGCGTCTGAGATCGGAAACGGCTTAGCCGACGCTTATACCCAGTTAAGAGAACTACTCACCACATTTAGGTTGACCATTAAAGAGGGCAACTTTGGAGACGCCTTAAGTACCATGCTTGAGGAGCTCAGCGAGAGAACCGATGCGAAGATTAACCTCACTAATAATCTCTCATCGATCGAGCTTGATGCGCATAGTCAGGTTCACTTGCTTCAATTGATTCGTGAAGCAACAATAAATGCAATAAAACACGCCAATGCCGACTTGATAGATGTATGCTGTATCGATGAGGACGGTGAAGTATTAGTCGTGATAAAAGATAATGGAGATGGCTTTGACTCAAGTAGTTCCAAGGTGAACCACTACGGGATGAGCATTATGCAGGAGCGTGCGGCAAGACTGAATGGCGACTTGACGATTGAAGCGGCGCAAGGTGAAGGCTGTACAGTCATATTGAAATATAAAAGTTTGAAGGAAGTTAAAGTTGACGATTTGTAAAGTAATGCTGGTTGATGATCATCCATTGATGCGCAGAGGTATAAGCCAATTACTGAGCTTTGAAGACGAATTCGAAGTGATTGCAGAAGCAAGTAACGGCACTGAAGCGGTTGCTCTTGCTCATGAAGAAGAACCTGATTTGATCCTTTTGGATCTCAATATGAAGGGCATGTCTGGTTTAGATACCTTGAAAGCACTTCGCACTGACGGTTCTAGCGCAAACATTGTAATCCTGACGGTCTCTGACAGCCCTGCAGACATTGAAGCGATTGTAAAAGCGGGTGCTGATGGTTACTTGCTGAAAGACACCGAGCCTGATGAATTGATCGAACTTCTTAAGCAAGCACACGGTGGTGACAAGGCATACAGTAGTGTAGTTGCTCGTTACCTAAGTGACGCAGGTAGCCGCAACGACATTTTTGACCAATTGACGGAACGTGAAATGCAGATCCTGCAAGAAGTTGCGAAAGGTTACCGTAACAAGCAAATCGCGGACCACCTGTTTATTTCTGAATCGACAGTTAAGGTACATATGAAGAGCTTGCTGAAAAAGCTGCAAGTACCTTCTCGTACAGCTGCAACGGTTCTTTACCTAGAACGCTATGGTGAAATGAAGTAGGGCTTGGTCCTTTGAAATAACACTATTTCAAGCCGTATTATTCAATCCGCCTCTCCATAGCTGTAAAGGTGTTGCAGAGTGATATTAAAAAAGGCGCTGAACTTATTAAGTTCAGCGCCTTTTTGTTTAGGCATTATATATCTGTATAACTATTAACGACTTAAGCTGCCATTGGTACTAGAACCAGTGTTCCGAAGATAACCGTGATAAGGCCGCAGATGACTGGTACAGAGGTACGCTTTACCACTTCAAATGGGCTAATTTTACCCATGCCTGAAGTTGCTACCACTACGCCAGATACTGGAGAGATAGTACGACCTAGGTTTGATGCTTGAAGCATTGGGATAATAAGGAACGCTGGGTTTAGACCCATCTTCGCAGCCAGTGAAGGCGCAAGCTCAACGAATGCATAGAAAGGTGCATTACCAGAACCTGTCGCAATTGCCGCAGCAACCGTTAGACCTGTGAGGATAAGCATTAGTGCGATGCCGCCAGCGCCAGCTGCTTCAGCAAGACCGATTAGGTTATCAATTGCACCGATAGACATTAGGCCTTGAGCAAATACACCTGCCGCAACTAACAGCATTACAACGCCTTTAAATGCGTCCGCCATACCTTGGTAACAAGAATCTAGATCTTCTAGCGTCTTTTCACCGTCGAATTTCTTCACAACGTAATCAACAAGTGCACCAACGAAAATTGAGCCAACTACGATAGTGTAGATGTCTAGCTTAAGCCCTGGAATGGTACGGCCGTTGAATAGGAAAACACCGATGATAGGTAGGAAAGGAAGAGCCGCATAGAAAGCAGGCGCTGTTGTTTCAATCTCAGAAACATCAACTTTTTCCATTGGCGTGTTTTCTTTCTTATCTAGGTATTTGTTCCAGAAGAAAGCCGCTGCAGCCATTACGATGATTGCGCAGATTGACACTGGCAGTACCGTTTGAACCGCGAATACGTCTAGGTCTAAACCTGATTTCTCTGCAGCGATAACTACGTCACCCGATGTTGGTGAAAGAATGATAGCCGCCGGAGATGCACATACCGCAACCGCAGCTGGGCGAGAAATACCCATTGCCGTCATCATTGGGAATAGGGTAGCCATCAATAGCACGCCAAGGCCCGTTGCAGAACTTACTGCTAGAGACATCAGACACGCTACAATGTACGCAGCAACAAGCAGTGCGTATGGAGATTTGATAACAGACAGTGGCTTAGAGAACTGTTTCACTACCACGTTGTTTGCACCGATGTGCGTCATGTAAGAAGCGAAACCACAAAGAAGCATGATTTGCATACCTAGGCCGCCGCCACGGTACTGAAGCATGTATTTAACGAATTCTAGTGAATCGGTAACCATGTTACCTGTTGAAGCTATCTTAGCTGGTAAGACTGTGTGACCAATAAGGCCAGTAATAAGAAGAAGAGCAAGGCCAGCTGTTAGTAATACGCCCGCCGCCTTATAGCCTTTTACAATAAAGTAACCAACAGCGACGGTAACCACTAATCCGATCAAGAGTTCTAACATAGAAATCTCCACAAAGTTTAAAAAAATATAAGAAACTGTTTCAGAATATGACAATGAATGTACAGAAAACTGCACTGTGGCACGAGGCATAGTTGAGGTTGATATGATCTAAGACAAACATTTTTTTTGATGTTAATTGTGGTTGTAAATCGTGATTAACTACTGTTGTTTAGTTGTTAATAAACAAATTTTATCGTTCGTTAGAATATAACTTGGATCACTTTTGAGTGGTGTTGTTGCATATAGTTGGCGAGGTTTATAAAATGCCAGGATTATCAGCCTAGTGACCGAAATGAACAGGGAAGGGCTATTATTCACATCATAGGTGGCTGTTTTCACGATCTGACGCCTACTTGATTGAGGATAGCTAGGCGTCAGCATTGGGATGAATCACTCGCAACTAGAGGTAGTTAGGCACGAGCGCTTTTTATATACGGAGCCTGTATTTAATTGATATCCAATTCAGGCTCCGAATTTGAATATGCAGGTAACTCAGCACAGATGACCTTTTTGCAAAAATGAATTAATCCACGTTGGGTCACCAGTAATAGCTCTTCATCGTTCAACGGAATGTAAGTCATCGCATCTGAAGACAGAACTGCGCCTTCACTGATCATGACTTTCTCGTAAAACGTGAGATCTCGATTAGGAATGATCTGCTCATGTTGAGTTTCGTCTAACGAAATATCATGTTGGCTAACCGCGTAAGTACCTGATGAAGTAAAGCCCGCTTCTTTAGTCGAGACATAGAGCAGTTCATAGCTATTATTTTTCTTAAATTCGATATTAACTGAAGCCTGATTATAAATGATTTTATCAGGCGGATTTACTATCGAAGCGGTATTGGCTAAATAATGCCCTTTTAGGTACGCTTGAGGTATTAAAGTGGTTAACCAGCCAACTAATAGACCTAGCAGTCCCACTATCAAAAATATTTGTTTTACTTTATTCACAAGTCACTCCTTTAAATTCGCTTGGGAAGCTCAAAGAATTCCCTGAATTATCGATAATGATTTTTCGATCTTTATATTCATAAAGAGTAACGTTGTAGAGCTCGTTAAAAGTAAATTCATCGGTTTCTATCTTACAGGAAATAAAATGCTCTCCTGTTAGGCTTTCAGCCAAGGTATTTCTATCTAAGTACGAAAATAGATAATGGGATAGCACGGCTACAAGGGTAAATACGCCAAATAACGTCAACACATTACTGCTCTTTTTCGCAGGAGTTGTGGTTTCTTGTGTCGCTTCTTCTTTCGGAGCCACCTCTAATGTTTGTTGCGAATCTTGCTTTGCTTGCGCTTGAATCTTACGAAGTGCACCTTCTTTATCTTGCGTTACTTGACCTGCGAATCGATATCCTTTGCCACGTTCAGTGACAATGATCATTCCACTCTTATCTTCTAGTGCTTTCCTGCAGATTGAGATGGTTTGCATTAGGCTTCCATCTTCAACGTAAATACCTTTAGACACCCAAACTTGTTCAATCAGGACTTGCCGTGTGATCACCTCGTTAGGTTTTGAGATGAAAAATTTAAGGAGCTCTGATTCATTAGAACCAATCGGGTATGTGCGTCCTGTCTTAAAGTGGTGGATTTCACTCTCTTCTAAATTGACCTGTATATCATCATTGATAATAAATTCAGCAGACATTTGGGTTCTCATTGTTATAAGCGTTCTAACCTAAATATAACAAATACCGTTACAAATATAAACTTGCTGAATTTGTTGTCTTTGAGGTTTAAGTTGCTGAATTTTAAATTCTTATCGGCTTAATTAGATTTCCTTATATACCTTTTTGAGGTTGTTTAATGTGGTTTAAGGTGCTTGGTGTTAGCAGCTATTGGATCATTAGCATGTGACGCTGATTTAGTGGGTGTGGGTTAAGTGCTCAAATTTCTTACGTAGTTCTATCAATGTGTCATTCCAACTTCGTGTTGCCTGCTCTCTGAAACAAATCGAGTCTATCTCTGACTCAAATGGCAACTCTAATAATGATAAATCGCATGACCACACCAGTTTAATGCTAAAGCTACGAAGGAGCTGTTTTGAAAGAATTCAATAAGCCATATTTATGTGGACTAATTACGCTTGCCTTACTCGGCTGTCAGTCTGAAGACTCGACTCAAGAACCTGTTTCAGTATTGGTTCCTTACAACATTAATGAACTACCAAAACCGAACGACGGATATGGGTACGACGACGATGGCACCATTACCGGAGTCGGTGAGCCCGCTGCCGCGATGTCATCGATGAATGATGCCTACTATCAGGATTACAATAACTCATACGCGGCTTTAGACGGCTGGGGACTTTGTGCTGAGCCTATTTTAATTCCATTACAAAGCGTTAATTCTGATAAGCGTTTTCCACTGAATAATGAAACCTTAGCGGGGAATGTTGTATTAATTGATGGGGAAACAGGTGAGGAAGTGGGTACCCAGATATCCGCCGATGGTTCTAATATTAAAATTCAATGTGAATCTGGGTTAAAAGCGGGGACGACTTATTCTATTGTTGTCACCGATGGGGTAAAAACTGAATTCGATGAGCCTTTAAAAGCAGACTCTAGTTTTGATGAATTGATATATTCAGATGCGCCGCTACAAAGCAATAAAGAGGAGAATATTCAAGAGCAGGTACTAAATGCTATTGACTCATATTATGCACTTTATCCAGAGAAGGGTGTTCCTGTATATGCTGCTCAATTTAAAACGCAGAGCTCATATTCTCCTTTAGATGCAATGAAGGAAAATCACGAACTATTTGGTAGTTCGTTCATTGGTACTAGAAGTAAAGTCCCGGGCTTAAAACCGGATTATGACTTGTATCACAAGACGCTAAAAATACCATTTTACTTACCATTCACAAAAGAAAGGGAAGCAGAGTGTACCGTTGATGAATTTGACCCTAAAGAAAATTGTCCACCGCTCTACGAATGGATTACCAACACTTCGGGTGGCTTTCCTACTGCGGATAACCCTATACCTCGGATAACTGAAGAGCTAGAAATAACCGCAGATATCTATGTTCCAAACAAGTGGGATTGGAATAAAGGTGAACAATTACCGACCGCTATATTTATTCACGGTGTTACTGCAGAGCGTGGCACGGCATCTTTGATGGCAAAAGATTACACCACTAAAGGCTATGCCGTGGTTGCGATTGATATGCCATATCACGGGGAACGAATGCGCTATGACAATACCGATCCAGATGGTGAGGGGCCAGAGAAAGGTGTAGAAATAAGTGCTCGAGCGAACAAGGCGTTCTTCATCAATATTGATTCTCCTTTAGCGCTTCGTTCTAACCTCCAACAATCGGTTTCAGATTTTCTGGGTTTACGCTATGCGCTGAGCCAAGAAGGTTGGGTTGACAACGATAAGGTTCATTTAATCGGACAATCACTGGGTGGAATTATGTCGGTGATGGTGAGTGAGTTTAGCCAAGCAAGCCGTGATTTTCACTCGGATACTAATTCCAATTTTGAATTTAACACGGTGAACTTTGTTGTCCCTGGCCAAGGGCTCACTAATCTGGTTCTGTCATCTCAAACTTTAGGTCCAGAGATGTCTGAAGGTGTTAAGAAGTCCCCAGATGTTCAGCGCAGTATTGCTGAAACAGTCATACCCGATATCTGTACCGCGGAAGCAACGAATCAAGAGTGTATTGAAGCGCTACGCGAGTTTGTTGCACAGTCTACGGACAACGCACTCTTTGTGAGCCAGTTAGAAGATGACATTTTCAACTTAG
Organism: Vibrio sp. T3Y01; assembly: GCF_013114525.1. NCBI lineage: Bacteria > Pseudomonadati > Pseudomonadota > Gammaproteobacteria > Vibrionales > Vibrionaceae > Vibrio > Vibrio sp. T3Y01. The sequence goes on from NZ_VTXJ01000001.1 coordinate 567,043, forward strand.
TGGTCACCGACCTTAAGCAGGGTGTTCAAACAACAATTGATAGTGCGGACCCGGCGAGTTTTATCTCACGCCAAGTCTCAGCACAGCAACCAACTCTTTTGTTAGCAGCGGTTGGAGATTGTGGTGAAACCTGCGATGTAGGCGTTGATTACGTTCCGGATAGCGTCATTCCAAATACAGCCCCGGATAATATTCGAACAGGCACTGAGCCGCTGATCGCTGCGCTTGGTTTAGACCCAATAACAGGCACATCAGAAAATATGGAACAAAAACGTGGAGCGGTAAGAACAACCACCGGCGGACATGGAACCTATTTGTTCCCTTATGAGGGGCCGATGGACGAGAGCGGCTTACCAGGAACGCCAGGCGAAAATATGTCTGACGTGCGTGAAGCTGTCGACACTCAGCAAGTGGCTGTTGCTTCAATGGTAATGAGTGACGGTGCTGTCGTCGTCATCAATAACGAAGATCATATCGAAACAGAGGTGCCTCAAAATGAAGAATAAACTTTTATTGGGCACTGCAGCTGCTCTTGTTCCTTGCTTGACCAACGCGGCTGGATTCCAACTTAACGCGCAGTCTGCAACGGGTTTAGGTCGCGCGTTTGCCGGTGACGCTGTAATGGCGGATAGTGCTGCGATCGTCGCTAAGAACAGTGCTGCGATGGCTTACATCGAGCAACCTACACTCTCTGTCGGTGCTATCTATATCGATAGTGGTATCGATGTCTCTAATGTGAGCTACACGCCGATGATAGGCAATACAGAAACACTCGATGATCAATCTCTTGATGCGGGAACATTGGTTCCAAACCTTCATTATGTTCATCCTATTCAAGGCTCTAAATTTACCTTAGGTGCCACCGTACATTCTAACTTCGGTACCGATGTGGAATTTGATGACTCGTTCGAAGCGGATGAGTTTGGTGGGAAAACAGCGTTATCGAGTATTAATGTAGGTTTTGCGGTTGCCTATGAGCTGTCTGAGAAAATCAATTTAGGTGCTGGGCTCGATGTCATCTACGGGGAAGGCGAAATTCACAGGAAAAACCTGCTAGACGTTGATGCTGATGGATTTGGATTGGGCGCCAATATAGGTGCTACTTACCAAGTTAATGAAAACAACAGGTTTGGTATTACTTATCGATATAGCCCGGATATCGAAGTTGAAGGGGATATTACGAAAGGTGGAGTTCCTGCCGACAAGATGAATGTACCACTGCCAGATACATTGGAGTTTTCTGGTTGGCATCAACTTAACGAGCAATGGGCATTCCACTATAGCCTGCAATGGGTGAATTGGTCTGAGTTTGATTCACTGACTTCAGACTCTTATGACGACTCAATTAAAGAGTATCAATGGAAGGATGCAGGGCATGTATCGGTGGGGGGGACTTACACAATGTCGAAAGACGTCGTGCTACGAGCGGGTTACATGTACGACATATCTCCAACCGACGAGCTAACCTCTTTATCGATACCTGATGTAAACCGTCACTGGGTGACTGTTGGAGGAACTTACCACTTCACTGATGACAACTCGGTGGATGTAGGTATCGGCTTTATTATCGGAGAATCACAAAATATTGACGAAAGCCTGACGACGATTCCAGGAACGAGTTCCAATATTACTGCAGATGTTAGCGCTGACGCTGTTTTACTTGGTGTTCAATATCAACATCGTTTTTAACTTTTACTTTGGAGTTTAGAACGAAAACTTTAGGAATCATATAAACATTGCTGGGCTCGACAGTGAGTTGAGCTCAATTCTCATTATTAGCTGTTTTAGCATTATTTAAATAGCTGGAAGCTCATTAAGTAAAAAATAGCTGCTTAGAAAACGTTTAATTCAGATGAATTTGACGGTTATGGTTATTAAAAATGAAATTTACAAAGCTTAGTAAAACAATCTGTTTGGCTCTGTTTGCCTTACATATCACTCCCACATTTGCCGAAGACTCGCCCCTGATTCCAGTGACCATTGAAAAGGCTCACAAACAAGCATTCACTTCTTCAATCAACGAAGTCGGCAAAATTAGAGCTACAGATTCTGCTGCATTGACCTTTAGCGCTTCCGATAAAATTCTCGAAATCCATTTCAAAGATGGAGATTCGGTTAAGAAAGGTGAGCTGATTGCTCAACTAGATAACACCAAAGCAAAAGCTGATTTAGATAAAGCGAGAAGCTCGTTAGCGCTAGCAAAATCAAAATTAAAGCGAGTACAAGAGCTACTGAAAAAGCAACCTGATTCAATGTCTCAACAAGATGTTGAAGAGCTAAAAGAACAAGCGAATCTTGCGGCCGCTGACTTTCGTCAGAAAGAGGCACTAATGAATGATTACTTATTGGTGGCGCCTTTTGATGGTCAGCTAACGAACTTCAACCACTCTGTGGGGAGCAAAATTGATAGCTCGACGGCCTTGGTCAGTTTGATCAAGCTTGATCCAGTTGAAGTTCAGTATTCGATTGGACAATCGGACCTAGGTAATGCGAAATTAGGACAGAATGTATCGATCCAAGTTGATGCATTTACCGATGAAGCGTTCTCTGGCGTCGTAGACTACATAGCCCCAGCGGTTGATGAAAGCTCAGGTCGAGTCGAGGTTCACGCGCATGTGACCAACCCAGAACACCGCTTGGTTCCGGGCATGTTTGCCAAGGTGAGTCAGATGACCAGTGAAGACTCAACGAAAATGGTCGTTTCTCAAAACGCGGTCCAAGCCAAAGATGCAGAACGTTTCGTTTGGGTAGTTAATGGAAAAAATATTGAACAACGAATCGTTGAGCTCGGTGTCAATACTAATGATGGATACGTCGTTGTTGAAAAAGGGTTACAGCTCGGTGATAACGTGGTGGTTACGGGCCAGCAAAACCTAAAGAAAGCCTCTTTAGTTAAGGTCATGAACCCGAATGTTGAGCAAAAAACAGTAGAGTTGATGCCTCAAAAGATAACGAAACCTATTGAACAAACCACTGAAACACTACTTGATGAACAATACCCAGTAGAGCCGACGGTTGATTGGACTGACGGCTCAAAAGATTCAGAAGAAGAGCCAAGTGCAGCCAGCAAAACTAAGGTCACTGCTGAGCAAAGTAGTCAATCAAACAGCAAGGAAGCGATAACGAAGGAGAGCCCGAATGAAGCTTCCTGAGATTTGTATTAAGCATCCTGTTTTTGCTTCAGTGTTGAGCATCGCCATCGTACTGCTTGGCGTGCTGTCATTTCAGAAGCTATCGATTCAGTATTTCCCTGAACATAAAACTCCCTCTGCAACAGTAACGGCTGCAATTAATGGTGCAAGTGCAGAGTTTATGTCGCGCAATGTCGCGGACAAATTAATTACTGCTGCTACAGGTCTTGATAGCGTAAAGACCATGACTACGGATTGTCAGGAAGGCACCTGTAGTCTAAAAATCATCTTCGAAGATGATGTCGATGACGTTGAATACACTAGCCTGATGAACAATCTTCGCAGTAGTGTTGAAGCTATTGGCGATTTCCCGCCGAGCATGACTGATAAACCAACGGTCACAGATGACTCATCAGACACCAGTATGCCAAGTAATATCATCACGTTTGTGAACACTGGCAAAATGTCTAAACAAGATATGTACGACTACATTAGCCAGCAAGTTGTCCCTCAGTTTAAACATATTCAAGGTGTTGGTGGTATTTGGGGGCCATACGGTGGTAGCCAAAAAGCAGTGAGGGTTTGGCTTCAACCTGATCGCATGATGGCGCTCAACATGAGTGCTTCTGATGTGGTGGGTACGCTGAGTTCTTACAATGCGACATTTACCGCGGGTACGATCAAAGGCCAGGTTCGAGATTTCTCTATTAACCCGGTCAATCAGGTGACCAGCGTTGATGATGTCCGAGACCTAGTGGTACGTGTTGATAATGGAAAGATCATCCGTATTGGCGATATTGCTGAAGTCAAAATGGGAGAAGAAAGCCTAACGCCAAGTATTCTTCGTGTTGACGACAATTTAGCGATGTCGATTCAGGTCTTGCCTCTTAAAAGTGAAAATCCAGTAACGGTTGCTAATAAAGTTAAAAAGCAAATCGACCTGATTCAACCTCAATTGCCTGAAGGCATCGAGATGAAAATGGTTTATAACCAAGCTGATTTTATCAAAGCGGCTATTGATGAAGGCTTCATGACTTTGGTTGAGGCAATTGTCCTTGTTTCCGCTGTCGTTGTTCTTTTCCTTGGTTCTGTTCGCGTTGCTTCTATTCCGATTATTACCATTCCTGTGTGTGTGATTGGTGTATTTGCAGTGATGCATTTACTTGGATTTAGCATCAATGTCCTAACAATCTTGGCGATCATTTTGGCGATTGGCCTGGTGGTTGATGATGCGATCGTTGTCGCGGAAAACTGTTACCGTCATATCGAAGAGGGTGAAACTCCATTCAACGCTGCTATCAAAGGGTGTCGAGAGATCGTTTTCCCCGTTATTGCGATGACATTGACTTTGGCCGTTGTCTATTTGCCAATCGGCTTAATGGCTGGCTTAACCGCCGATCTGTTCAGGCAATTTGCTTTCACACTTGCAGCTGCTGTGATCATTTCAGGGTTTGTCGCGTTAACGCTCTCACCGATGATGAGCGCTTACTTGATGAAGCCTGTCTCGACGCCTGCAAAGTGGTATCAAAAGGTCGATGCGAAGCTCAATGTTTTGTCTGACCGATACACTAAGGAGCTTGGTAAGTGGTTTGATCGTAAAGCACTCATGAGCGGTATCGCATTAATGCTAATTGCGTTGTCTGCATTGGCCGTTTGGAAGATGCCTCAAGTTCTGTTGCCAACAGAAGATACTGGCTTTGTAGAGGTGACCTCAACACCACCAACGGGTGTTGGTCGCCAATATCATCTTGATAACAACGAACAGTTAAATAGTGTGTTTAAAGGCGATGAATCAGTTGAAGCCAACCTGTCTTACATTGAAGGCACACCGACCAATCACGTCCTACTAAAACCATGGGGAGAGCGTGACCAGTCTGCGGATGAATTAGTGAATGAGTTTATTGCCAAAGCGAAAAGTTCAGTCTCTGCTTATGGTATGTCTTTCAAGGTTCGCTCAGCGGATAACTTGAATATTGCGACTAACATGATTCTCGAACTTACAACTGTGAATCGTGATACCGGCGCTTTGTCTGAAACAGCGAGCAAAGTGGTGGAGGCTCTTGAGGATTATGAGGGTGTCACTAACGTTAAAAACTCAATGTTACGCGACCAGCTGCGCTATGACTTATCGATTGACCGCAATGCGATTGTGTTGTCTGGGGTGGATTACGGCAATGTTACCAATGCGCTGTCGACTTTCTTGGGCTCAGTGAAAGCTGCCGATTTACAAGCGGATGATGGCTATACATACCCAATCCAAGTACAAGTGAATCTGAAGGATCTTGGTGATTTCAAAGTTTTGGATAAATTGTATGTGGATTCACAATCGGGACAAAGGCTTCCTCTGTCTCAGTTTGTTTCCATCAAACAGGTAACATCGGAATCGAACTTTAAGACTTTCATGGGACAAGACAGTGCAGAAATTACCGCTGATCTTATGCCGGGATATACCGCAAGTGATGTAAAAGCGTATATCGACGACACGGTGCCAAGTCTATTGAAACCAGCACAGAGCTACGAATTCAACGGTATTGTCAAAGACCTTGTGGATTCTACGGCAGGTGCGCAGGTGCTATTCGTACTGGCGTTGGTTTTCATCTTCTTGATTTTGGCGGCCCAGTTTGAAAGCTTTGTCGACCCGATGATCATTTTGCTGACCGTTCCCCTGTGTATTGTTGGTGCGATCTTGACGTTATCGGTGTTTGGTCAAAGCCTAAACATCTATTCAAAGATCGGCTTACTGACGCTGGTGGGCCTTGTGACGAAACACGGTATTCTATTGGTGGAGTTTGCTAATGAGAAACGTAAATCAGGCGCCAGTGCAAAAGAAGCCGCGGTCAGTAGCGCACGTTCAAGGTTACGTCCTATTTTAATGACCTCACTGACGATGATCCTAGGTTCATTACCGCTAGCTTTGGCTGATGGTCCTGGTTCTCTAGGTCGTATCAACATCGGTTTAGTATTGGTGGGCGGCTTAACGGTCGGAACTTTCTTCTCATTGTTCTTGGTGCCTGTCGCGTATGTTGGTATGGCGAACTTGAAGCAAATGGATGTGCTAGTACGCTTGAGGTCAAAAACAGCGTAATAGTATATCAGAGATAGAAGTTAATCGCTTTTAGATACTTTTAAGGCCCTCATTGTGAGGGCCTTTTGTTATCCGGAGTTGCGATATTAGGGGGCAGAGCAAACTGTATGGTTAGAAATCGTAGTTTAGATTCATTGAGCTATAGATCTCGCTATTGCTTTGGTCTGAGGCAACAGTGGTGTTATAGATGTACTCAGTATCAAACGTCAGTGCTAAATTACCCATCAGAATGTTCTTTAGGTAGCCTTTAAGGTTGTAGTTCGTGTTTTCTTCACCATAGGCCATATTAGCCGTAGCACCCATGGAAAACGTTTCAGTGAGCGTTAAAGAGCCATCGATACTGGCATTGGCAATAAGTTCGTAGTTCTCTTTGTTTGGAAACTCTTCATCAGAGGATTGGCGTTTACTGATTCGATAACCTGGGCCAGCAGAGCCTTGAAGCTTGATTCTTTCGGTATCGTAAAAATGGCGACCAAGTCCAGTAGCGGTAATGAACTGCTTGCGGTAGGTGCCATAATGGTCGTGCTCAAAGCGTGCAGTCGCAACTATATAGGTGACGTCATTCAAGTCATAGGTAATCCCATAGTTGGTGGTATAGCGATTCGTTCCATCTTCATCATTTTCAGCATCCGTGTAATAGGTATCGAACTGAACCCGTTGCCCCCAGTTTTCCTTTTTATAGCCTACGGATATTCCAGAATTGATAGACAAGGATGAACTGGTGTTTTGAGAGTATATAAACCCTAACTTAGTTAACGTCGTAAACGGTGATTCGTCTTCTTGTTCTTCCTTAAGTAGAGGCTCATCGACAAGTACTGTCTCTTCTGCGATTACTGGTACCGATAAAACCAAAGCGAAAAAAACTAAGGAGTTGAAACAACGTCTGCCTAGATCTGTATTGGTTGACAGGTGTTTTGTTTTAAAAATAGAGTCGGTCGACATAGTTATTAATTTGATTCGTGGTCTACACGGCGAACCCAGTGCTAGCCGTGTGAGTTGTGAGAGAATGAATCGAAAGCTCGAGCGAGTTACGACGCAATAGGTAAAGGGGAGAAGATAGTTTGGATCGCTGAGAAGCCATTACCTCTGTGAGGGTTAAAATCTTCAAGGTGTACGAAGAACTCGAGTATCTCTGAGGGTTTGTCATCTTCAATCAATAAGAACTCCAACAAGCCTTTCTCGATATGGCACGAAAGAATGGTCTCATTGGAATGTTCAGCTGAAGCCTGCTCAACATTGATAACCACGCTTGTCTCAGGCAATACATTGAAAGAGTCTTGAGCACATTTAAGAACACAGCTACACACATATTCTCGATACAGTATATTTCTCTCAGGGACGGATAGGTTCTTTAGTTTTACCTCACCTTGGCACAGCACCTTTCTTTCTTTAGGGATCACGTTGTCCTTATTCACCTGAATATTGATTTCTAACAGATGGCCATTCTTGTAAGTATTAAAGTTATGGTTGATCAGTTTTGTGTCGACTACAGAGGCGTTGATAGGATTCTGTTGTGCTTCTGAAAGAGCGGTCAGTTTGGCTCCGCTATCGTTATTCAGAACACCCTTTGAAAGTTGGTTCTGCTTGGCCCAGTAACTGTAGTTCTGTACCCAATGCACGAACTCGCTTTTGTAATCTTCAATATCCTGTTCTGCTGCGCGTTCAACGTTCTTAGTAAGAGTATGCAGCTTCGATTTATTCCCCAATAACATATCCAACCAATTAGGTTTGTAATCATCGAGCGCTTCCATGGCTTTGACTTTATGGTCGAAGCGAACGGTTGGCATCACAGGTGCAGGCTCCATAGCCATCGACTCCCAATTCACTTTTGGCGTCGGAATAGTATGAACAGATTGGATTAAGTGCAGGTGTTGATTGAACAAGGTCACTTCACTGACCGCGTCCTCAAGTTGTTTGGTATTCATCTACATTCCTGTCGACGGTTATTCTTGTCATTTGGCGCTCATTTTATGGTCAAAGCGCGCGAACAGTATTTAAATGAATGTGAATGATCTTTCGTGAGGTTACTTGATATTGGTTTAGGAATATTTTGGGGAGGAAAGTTGGGTTTATGATTGAGATAACAGCATAGAAACACAGAGAACAAGACGCTCTCTGTGTTGGTCATTTTGCTATTATCGAAACTCGCTGATTAGCATTACCTCTGGCGTCTTGCGACCAAAGTGAATCGGTAATCGTTAGATGTGAAGTAGTTTCGGCTGTATTCAAATACCGTGTTATTGGCGAGGTAACCGCGAGTACGTTTTTCAATGATAGGCTGAGCTGGATCAATACCTAACTGTTTAGCAACGTCTTCAGGCGGAAGAATCGGCACCAATTCCTGCTCACTTCGATCAATCACCATGCCTTTGGTGTTTTCAATAAAGTCGTATTTTGATGTCTGCATCACTTGATAAGTAAGATCTGGGAACAAAGCAACAGGCAACCAGGTTTCTTCAACTGTGATTGGATTGTTGTCGATGAAACGAACACGCTTTACGTAGAAAACCAATTCACCTTCTTTTATATCTAAGTGTTCAGACATCGCTAGAGAACAGGGCTTCATTTCAAAAGCCAGAACCTCACTGTGGGTAACGACATCCAAATGCGCCCACTTTTCTTGAAAGCTCGACTGTTTGTAGATGTCGTAATTGATCTTGTTCTCTTTGACGTAAGTTCCGCTGCCTTGAACGCTTTCAAGCTCATCGTTTTCGATGAGTAGTTTCAGTGCTTGCCTAACCGTTACGCGGCTTACCGAGAATACTTCACGCAATTGCGCTTCCGTTGGGAGTGCTTCTCCAACTTTATATTCTCCAGAACTGATCTTTTCTCTTATTGCATCGGCGATTTGGCGATACATAGGGAGTCTTGCCATTTTTGCCTCATTTGTGCGCTAGGACAACTAGACTTTGATTAACAACCTGTACCTTAAATACGTAAATTTGCTCTATATAAGCCTTGCTTTAAAGGTTAGTGTGAGCGTCGTATCGGCGTTTTGTAGTACATATAATACAAATTAAACGATACATAACAAGCTTTCTTAAAGGATTTACCAATACAGTTTAAATACAAATTAAATACAAATGTGTATTGATGAGATCGTGATCACGGATTAAATGTCTTGAAGTTGTATTATTCATCTCGTCGACAGGGACGACTGTCGTACTAATCCGTGACTATGGGACAAAGGTTATGAAACTTACTACTCTAACGAATAAGTCGCTCGTAAATCTGCAAACTACGTTTAGCAGTCGAGAAGAAGCGATTTACGCACTTGCTGTCCAACTGGATCAGCAAGGCAAACTGCATAACAAGCAAGAGTACCTTGATGCAGTATTTGCTCGTGAAGAGCAAGGCCCGACAGCGCTTGGCGAAGGCCTAGCAGTACCGCACGGCAAGACTGACGCGGTTAAAGAAGCTGGCTTCGCTGTTGCAACATTGAAAGAAGACATGAAATGGAAAGGCCTAGATGAAGACGAAGATGTGAATCTTATCTTCCTAATTGCCATTCCAAATGCAGAAGCGGGTTCTACCCACATGCACCTGCTGACCGAACTGACAACCACTTTGGTTGATGACGATGTTCGTGAAGCAGTACTAAAAGCAACAACCGCTGATGAAATCTTTGCACTTCTTGATGGCGATAATCAGCAAGAAGAAAAACAAGACAACTTAGATACAAATGCGCCGACAATTGTATGTGTGACTGCGTGCCCTGCAGGCATTGCTCATACCTATATGGCTGCAGAATACCTTGAAAAGGCAGGTAAAAAGCTTGGCTACAAGGTTCATGTTGAAAAGCAGGGCGCAAATGGCATTGAAGATCGTTTGACGGCTGAGCAATTAAACAATGCCGTGGCTTGTGTATTTGCTGCTGAAGTCGCGATTAAAGAAGCGGATCGTTTTAATGGAATCCCTCGTGTTGAAACGCCAGTTGCAGAACCGATTAAACACGGTGAACGCATTCTAAATGAAGCGATTGAAGAGGCTAAAAAAGGCAACGGTGCAGAACGCACAGTGGCTACTGATGACAAACCGAAAAAACTGCCACTGAAAACTGAGCTTAAACAAGCGCTGCTTTCTGGTATTTCTTACGCAGTTCCTCTTATCGTTGCTGGTGGTACTGTTCTTGCGGTTGCTGTTCTTATCGCGCAAATTTTTGACCTGCAAGAGCTTTACGCAACAAAAGATTCTTGGCTGTGGATGTATCGTAAATTAGGTGGCGGCCTATTAGGTACATTAATGGTGCCAGTACTGGCAGCTTACACAGCTTACTCATTAGCCGACAAACCGGCACTTGGTCCTGGTTTTGCTGCGGGTATTGCTGCAAACATCATTGGTTCAGGTTTCTTAGGCGGTGTTGTTGGTGGTTTGATTGCTGGTTACGTAATGCGTTGGGTAAAAGAGCATGTTCGCTTGGGTCCTGCGTTTAACGGTTTCCTCACTTTCTACCTTTACCCTGTGATTGGTACTTTGGTAGCGGGTAGCTTGATGCTGTTTGTTATCGGTAAACCTGTTGCGTTCTTAAACCAAGGTTTAACGGACTGGTTGAACGGTATGTCAGGCACCAATGCGTTGTTATTGGGTGCAATTTTAGGTCTGTTTGTATCATTCGACCTAGGTGGCCCGGTAAACAAAGCTGCTTACGCATTCTGTTTAGGTGCAATGGCAAACGGTGTTTATGGTCCTTACGCAATCTTTGGCTCAGTAAAAATGGTATCGGCGTTCACGGTAACGGCTTCAACCATGATTGCTCCACGTTTATTCAAAGACTTTGAGATTGAAACCGGTAAATCGACATGGCTACTTGGTCTTGCGGGTATTACTGAAGGTGCAATCCCAATGGCGATTGAAGATCCAATCCGTGTAATCGGCTCATTCTTACTAGGCTCTGTAGTAACAGGTGCAATGGTGGGCGCGGCAGGTATTGGTCTATCCACTCCGGGCGCAGGTATCTTCTCTATCTTCTTGTTACACGATTCTGGTTTAGGCGCTTTCTCTGCTGCTGCGATCTGGTTCGGTGCTGCGATTGTCGGCACAGTGATTTCAACCATTACTCTTCTGATGTGGCGTGGTCATGCTGTAAAAAAGGGTAAGTTTGAAGCAAGTACTGCAACACAGAACTAACTGAATTTTGAGTTAGCTCCTAACTCACTGCGAAATCAATAAATAAAAAATAACGAACAACTTGGCTGTCCTAAATTCCTGTGCTCCTAACGGTTTTATTCACACAGATTCTGGGCGTGGTTTTCTGCACCCTAAATTTATTGGCAGCCAATTTTAACCCCTTGAAAAAATTAAATTTAGTCGTGTTTGGGTTCGAATTTAAGATTTACTCGAAGCGACACATTTAGGTAAATGATTATGACTACATCACGCGTACATATTACTCCACACATGCACTGGGATCGTGAATGGTATTTCACAACAGAAGAGTCTCGTATTCTTCTCGTGAACAACATGGAAGAAATCATGAACCGTCTGGAGAGCGATCCAGAATACAAATACTACGTTCTAGATGGTCAAACCGCAGTTCTAGAAGATTACTTCGCGATCAAACCAGAGAACACAGAACGCGTAAAAGCATTGGTTGAAGCGGGCAAGCTAATTATTGGCCCTTGGTATTCTCAAACCGACACAATGCAAGTTTCTGGCGAGTCGATTGTACGTAACATGATGTATGGCATTCGTGACTGTATGAAATTTGGCGATGCAATGAAGATTGGTTACCTACCAGATTCATTCAGCATGAGCTCACAGCTACCAATGATCTACAACGGCTTCGATATCACGCGCGCAATGTTCTGGCGTGGTTGTTCAGAGCGTCACGGTACCAACAAAACAGAATTCTTATGGCAATCAAACGACGGCAGTGAAGTAACGGCACAAGTACTTCCGCTGGGTTACGCGATTGGTAAATACCTTCCACAAGATGAAGAAGGCCTGCGTGCTCGTCTAGATAAGTACTTCCCAGTGTTAGAGAAACCATCGGTAACCAAAGACATCCTGTTACCGAACGGTCACGACCAAATGCCAATTCAAAAAGACATCTTTGAAGTAATGGACAAGCTTCGCGAAATCTACCCAGATCGCGAGTTTTCAATGAGCCGTTACGAAGAAGTGTTCGAGAAAGTAGAAGCGGCACGCGACCAACTCGACACAATCAAAGGCGAGTTCAACGACGGTAAATACATGCGTGTTCACCGCACGATTTCGTCAACACGTATGGACATCAAACTGATCCATGCGGAAATCGAAAACAAGATTGTAAACATCTTAGAACCACTAGCGTCTATCGCTTGGACATTAGGCTTTGAATACCACCACGGTTTGATTGAGAAAATGTGGAAAGAGAGCATGAAGAACCACGCTCATGACTCGATTGGTTGTTGTTGTTCAGACAAGGTTCACGCTGAAATCTTAAATCGTTATATCCTTGCGGACGACATGGCGACAAACCTGATTCATTTCTACAAGCGTAAGATTGTCGACCATATGCCGGATCGCGAAGGTTGCGACAAACTGGCGATGTTTAACCTTTCTCCGTACGAGCGTGAAGAAGTGGTAAACACAACCATCACTATCCGTGCTCAAGAATTTTCTATCTTTGATGAAAACGAAAACCCAGTTGAGTACTTCATCCAAGACAAGCGCCAAATCGACCCAGGTAAAGTAGACCGTCAAATCGTTCACTACGGTAACTATGACCCGTTTATGGAGTTTGATATTCAAATCAAACGCACTGTGCCAGCTATGGGCTTCACCACGTTACACATCCAAGGTAACGAGAAGGGTGCAGTAAAAGTTGCAGAACAAAAAGACTACTTGCTAGAGAACGAATACTACCGAATCAATGTAAACGACAACGGTACTCTGACCATTTTCGATAAAGAGACTGAGCAAGTATTCGATCAAGTCCTTCGTTTAGAAGACGGTTCTGATGACGGCGATGAGTACGATTACTCTCCATCTCGTCAAGAGTGGTTACTGTACTCAGACGAATTCCCAATCGAAACATCGATTGATCACCAAGGTTTCCAATCGGTAGCGAACATCGCTTTCCGAATGAACGTGCCTGCAAACCTTGCAGAACGTGAAGAACGCACGGGTCAAAATGGGTTCATTGAAGCGCAATGCCAAGTGGTATTGAAGCAGGGTTCTCGCCGTATCGAAGTACGCATGGAGCTAGACAACCAAGCCGACGACCACCGCGTACGTGTTTTAGTACCAACGCCATTCGTTTCTGAAACTGTGGTCGCAGATAACCAGTTCGGTTGTATTACTCGACCAACCAATGACCCAGCAATGGCGGTTTGGGAAGAAGAGAAGTGGAAAGAAGCACCGGTTCCGGTTTACCAACTGATGAACTTCGCTGCATTAGAAAACGGTAAAGCGGGCATGGCGATCATGTCGAATGGTCTACGTGAATTTGAAGTGATTGCATCTCAAGGTGACGACAACCGAGATACCTTCGCACTGACACTATTCCGTGGTATCGGTGTGTTGGGTAAAGAGGAGCTATTGCTTCGTCCGGGTCGTCCATCAGGCATCAAGATCCCGACGCCAGATTCACAAGTGCGCGGCAAATTAGTGTGTGAATTCACACTGTGTGGCTTCTCTGGTAACCATATTGACGCGAACATCATGGCGCAAGCACGTGACAATGTCACTCCAGTCGAATGCTACAACAAGATCCCTTATAACGCGATGAAGCTGAATGTGGGCGAGCAAAACCTACCAATGAGCTTCAGCTTACTATCGAAGCAACAAGCAGGTGCGGTACTAAGCGTACTCAAGAAAGCGGAAGACGTAGATGCGTTGATCATGCGTGTTTACAACCCGGCAGAAACAGGCTCAGTGTCGGATTCAATCTCCTTCACTCAACCGGTTTCAAGCTGGAAAGAGACAAGTATGGATGAGCGAGTACGCGAAGGTGATGTAGCAACAGAAACCTTCGGCCAACTGGCATCTTGCCAAGCGAAAACATTCCAAATCAAATTCTAATTTCAATCACCCGCTCACCTTGGTGGGCGGGAATGGTGAACGACAATGAAAATTGTAATTGCCCCTGATTCATTTAAAGAATCACTCGACGCTCATCAAGTTGCGTCTTGTATTGAGCGTGGGTTTGCTGACGTTTTCCCTCATGCAGAGTTTGTGAAAATGCCACTCGCTGATGGCGGAGAAGGCACAGTAGACGTGTTACTAGAGGCGCTCAATGGTAAGAAACAACGGCTGCAAACGACAGATCCAATCGGTCGCGAATGTACGGCTTATTGGGCTTCGTTAGAACAGACAGTTAATGGAAAAAAGGTAAAAACTGCCTTGGTGGAATTTGCCCAAGCATCGGGTTTAGATCGATTAACCGTAGAAGAAAGATCACCTCTCACAGCATCATCTTACGGCACTGGGTTGCTGATTAGAGATGCGCTAGATAAAGGTACAGAGCAAATCATTATTGGCTTGGGCGGTAGTGCCACCAATGACGCAGGTGCCGGCATCTTACAAGCGTTGGGAGGCAAGTTATTAGACAAGCAAGGCAACGAGCTATCTGGTGGCGGCGCCGAATTAAGCCGGTTAGCACGCATCGATCTTAATGGACTGCACCCGAGATGCAAAGAAGTGACGTTCGTGGTCGCGTGTGATGTGAATAATCCATTATGTGGCGAAAGCGGAGCCAGTGCCGTGTTTGGTCCGCAAAAAGGCGCATCAAAAGCTCAAGTTGAACAGCTTGATACTGCGATCGGACACTTTGCCGATATCGCTCAAGCACATGCGGGTACTAATCATCGCGACACAGCTGGATTTGGTGCTGCTGGTGGTACACCTCTGGGGTTAAGTCTTGCATTCAATATCCAAATTAAAGCGGGTATTGAGATGGTATTAGATGCTTTGGATGCAGATAAGGTTCTTGAAGGCGCTTCACTGGTCGTGACTGGAGAGGGGCAGATGGACAACCAAACCCTGCAAGGTAAAACACCTTACGGCATCGCTCAGCGAGCTCAAAAGCTGAATATTCCAACCATTGGAATAGCGGGCTCTTTGGGGCAAGACGTTGAAAAGCTTTACGGTTCAATGTCTAGCTTATTTGGAACCGTACGTTCACCTCAGTCTCTAGACCAAGTTTTATCAGAAGCGAATCAAAACCTGACTCGTACTGCCCGTAATATCGCCGCCACGCTCAAGCTTGG
Source organism: Vibrio sp. T3Y01 (assembly GCF_013114525.1). Classification (NCBI taxonomy): domain Bacteria; kingdom Pseudomonadati; phylum Pseudomonadota; class Gammaproteobacteria; order Vibrionales; family Vibrionaceae; genus Vibrio; species Vibrio sp. T3Y01. Next base: position 582,450 of record NZ_VTXJ01000001.1, read on the forward strand.
TAGCCAGATTTTTAATGAGAAGTAATTATGTCTCTATTTAAACTCGACAACGTTATTCAAAACTACGCATGGGGAAGCAAAGACTCCATTAACCAATTGTTTGGTATTGTGAACCCAAACCAGGAACCTCAAGCAGAAATTTGGATGGGTGCTCATCCAAATGGTTGTTCAAAGGTAGGCGATACCGGTGAATCGCTTTCTCACATGATTGATGAAAACAAAACCGATGTCTTAGGCGGATACACGGCAGCACGTTTCGGTGAATTGCCTTTCTTGTTTAAGGTGTTGGCTGCTGAAACACCGTTATCGATTCAGGTTCACCCGAACAAGCGAAAATCAGAATTAGGTTTTGAGCGTGAGAATGCACTTGGTATCCCTTTGAATGCGTCTAATCGCAACTACAAAGATCCAAACCATAAACCTGAGTTGGTTTATGCGTTGACCTTCTACAAAGCGATGAATGGCTTTCGTCCAATCGACGACATTATTGCCTTGTTCGAAGAAGCGGATATTCCTTCGTTAGCGATTGAACTTAATGTGCTTAAAGCCAATGCCGACAGTGATTCTCTAAAGTCTTTCTTTAGCGCAATTATGTCTCTTGAAGGTGACCGCAAAGCGTCTGCGCTTAATGAGCTTTATGCTGCACATGCGCGACCAGCCAAAACGGTCATGGGACGTGAAGCTTTGCAATACAGCATTGAATTCAAACAGCATTATCCGGGTGATATTGGTTTGTTTGCACCATTGATGCTCAACACGGTTGAACTAGCACCGGGTGAAGCAATGTTCCTGTTCGCAGAAACCCCACATGCTTATGTTCAGGGCACAGGCTTGGAGATCATGGCAAACTCAGACAATGTGCTGCGTGCCGGTCTCACACCCAAATATATCGATGTCCCTGAGCTTATCGACAACACGATCTTTGAGCCGATTAAGCCAGAAGATATTCGTCTTAAGCCTGTATTGAAAGAGGGCAAGATGAGCTATCCGATTCCGGTGGATGACTTTGGCTTTGATATCTTGTCTGCGACTGATGAGAGCAAGTCACAGTATTTACGTAGCGCGGAGATCTTGTTCTGTGTGGAAGGAGAGGCGATCGTCACTTCAGAAGGACGGTCAGTTTCGCTTAAGCCCGGAGAATCAGTCTTTGTAAGTAGTAATTCAAGTGTTTACCAATATCAAGGGAATGGCATTTTGGCTCGTGCTTTTAACTAGTGCCCCCGTGCTAGCGACAGCAAAAGAAATGTCAGAGTGCCATTGTAAAGTGGTACTCAATATTGGATTGATGGTTGTTATACCAATCACAGTAAGTAAGTGATTAGAAATAGCGCAGGAAAAAGACTTGAGAACAAGGCTGCTCGTTTCGACAAGAAGTTTCGATAAGTAGTTATTCTACAATCAAAAATTCTAACGCAGTTATCGAGTTTTTGAACCAGCTAGGCTGGCAGTTATTTACTACGATTGGTATTATCTATCTGTCTTTGACAGTCATGATGATTGACCATACCCGCTACTCTGGCGGGCTTTTTCGTTTCACAAGTGAGATCGATAAAGCGTAACGCGATAGAAAAACGAAGCCCTGCTTTAAGAGCAGGGCTTGTTACTGAGTTAGTAATAAACTGCTAGTCAGGCGATGTGTGTCATTCGATTGATAACAAAGGATTCTGTACAACCTTCAGTTGCCTTAACGTAGTCTGCGATATGTTGGCTTGCTAGGTGCTTTTGTAGAAGTGCTTCTGATTCCCAATTCTCGTGAAACACAAATTGAGCCGGGTTACTGTTGTCTTGATGGAGGTCGTAGTTGATACAGCCTTCTTCGGATCGGGTTTTATCGATGAGCTTAATCATCTCTGATTTTACAAACTCGATCTTCTCTTCTTTACAGACGATTGTCGCAATAATGGTTAGCTTAGTCATTGTGAATTCCTAGGGCAATAAATCTCTTTGTCCGAATAATATAAGTATCGATAAATCAAAGAAAAAGATACGTTCTATCCAATGACTATGGCCATTTTAGTCCATAATTCCTTTTTTAATCGCGAGATGATTAGTGAATTACGCTCATAAAAAAGCCCGACACTAAGCCGGGCATCTTAAAAAGTGAATGAATTAGTTACTGAAATCAGCCTTTACCCAGATCATTCGGTGATCAGAGGATACGTCCTTGCCGTTACCATAATCACCAATTCGTGAGTCATTGAATAGCTTGCGTCCTTCTTCATAAGAAGCGGCCCAGTAAACACCAGAATCAACGATGTTAAGTGTTGCTGAAGGCAGTGCGTAATCTACAGCAAGTCCAAATGTTGAAGTGATACGGTTCGGCTGTGGATGAGACGATGATTTATCTACCGCATGTTCAGCGGCACCATAACTTGTTGGGTACAAGCTGCCATTGGTGACATCTTGGTTAACTAATGCATCATTGTGCAAGTCTTGCATTACAGAACTAATACCGTCGCCATCAACAGGATCTAGGTTTTGATCACCCATCATGACAAAGTGTTGACCTTGCTCCAGACCGCCAGTTTTTCCAGAGTCATCATAGATGTACGATTTGTTTTGGATATATTGGTGCCAGAAGTCGACTTCTGCTGCGTTTTGCTCGATGTTCTTACCTACGTCAAAAGCCGGCGGAGTAGGGTGTGACATCAGTAAGTGAACGGTTTCTGTACCATCTTTAGTAGGGATTAGGATTGGTGCATCAACGTGGTTCTTTGAAGATAAACGAACTTCTTCCCACTCTTCAGCTGAGTACCATTCATCGCCGCAGCTCATGCCTGCAGGGATCGTATTTGACCCATCACAAACAGTGATTGTTGGAATAGTGGCACCTTCAAGATCTTTCCATTTAAATTCTTGGAATGTACGTGTGTTCGCAGTGTCTATCTCATATTTAGACATCAGAGCAAACGCGTATTGACCATGGTAGAAACCGAAGCCCCATGCATCTCCTGGCAATGTTCCAGGAGTACCATCGTTATCTAAATCAAAACCAAATTCGTTTAATAAACCTGTGTTGGTCGAGTAGCTTTCAAAATATGGGTATGAAATTGGCTCTAGGTTCGCGTCGCCACCAGCACCGTCTAGGCTTTGCGCAACCGAAAGGTAGTTTTTCTGGAAGCCTTCTAGTGCTGATTTGTCCGTTCCAGTACCGTCATTGTTAAATTCGGCCATCATCAGAACATCAGGACGATTCTTTTGAATCACAGCTGCTACGTTACGGATTTGAATCACTTTTGCCGCCGTCTCTTTGTCAGCCGCACTAATTGTGTTGTTGAGATAGTCAGATACAAGTACTGCTTGAGCGCTTGGTTCAATCTGCATTTCCGTTACAAGATCTTGGAAGGTGGCACGATCAAAAGACAGGTTATAAGTAGCGATCTTTACTTCTTCAGGTTGAACGTAATCGGTATCGCTGCTGCAACCAATCAAAAGCGCAGAAGAGATGGCGAAAGCGATAGATGTTTTTAACAATTTCATAAAGTGTGTCCGCTAATTGCTGAAAGAATTTTGGGACGCGTATGGTATGAGACGAGGATTAACCTGTAAGTGATGGTGGTCACGACAAAGGGCTTCGTAATACATGCTATTGCATCAAAAATGTGACAAATGGAACCGGTATTTGTAATTTGAAGAAAAGCTTTAAATTCAGGTGTTTAATTAGACCTTTAAAATAAAAAAGCCCTCATGCTTTGCACGAGGGCCTTCGAATAAGAACCAAACAGTATTGTTATTGGTGTGTTAAGTATACTGCTTTATTTTAAGCGTATTGCTCGACCGTCATCGCCCAATTTTTCTTTTGCTGTTCGAAGTTCATCTTGATTTGCTGATAACGGACCTTAAGCACTGAATGTTCGTACTTTTTCACAACGTCTTCGCGCTTGCTTTCTAGTAGCTGCTTTTTGACTTCGTAATATTCATTCATATTGGATACAAGAGAGTCAAATTCCGCCTGCAGTTTCTCCGCGATTTGAATGTTATCCGCACGATGCATGATCTTCTGCTGCGTGCGTTTTAATAGCATTGCCGCTTCGGCTTTTTCAATGCGTGCTTGCGGTGTTTTCTTAAGTTTACTCGCCAGCCCCATCAACGAAGCACTCTTAATCAGCCATTTCGTTGGATCATATTGCCACCAGTAAATGCCGTTACGGTAGTCGTTCTCAAAGATATGGTGGAAGTTGTGGTAGCCTTCGCCAAAAGTAAGTACGGCAAGCACACCATTATCGCGTGCTGTGTTCTTGTCGGTAAAAGGTTGGCTGCCCCAGATGTGCGCAAGAGAGTTAATGAAGAATGTGGTGTGGTGGTTAAGTACCAAACGAACCGCACCTACGATTAACAGCATGCCAATCACATCGCCATAGATCAGGCCCAATGCGATAGGCACACCAAAGTTCATGATGAGCGCAAGAAGAATGTAGTGTTTGTGCTGCCACATTACGATCTTGTCTTTCTTCAAGTCGCGACAGTTCTCGTGATCTTTATAGATAGACGTGTTGTAGTTGCGAATCATCCAACCGATGTGTGAGTACCAAAAGCCACGCTTTGCTGAGTAAGGGTCTTTGTCGTTGTTATCGACATGCTTGTGATGAACACGGTGGTCTGAAGACCAATGAAGAGCACTGTTTTGTAAGGCAAAGGCACCGCCCAAAGCAAATAGGAATCTGAGGCTCGAATGCGCTTCAAAGGCTTTGTGTGACCATAAGCGGTGATAGCCAGTCGTGATTGAAAGGTTACAGAAGCTAAAACAGATCGCTAGCCATACCCAATGTTCCATTCCATAGCCAAAAAAGTAGCCGTAAACGGGAGCCGCAACAACAGCAAGCAGCATACTAAACGAGAATACAAAGATATTGAGCCAGATTAACGGTGGCTTTTTTGTTGATGGTTTGTCGGCACTATTCATTAGCAATTTTCCATTGAGCTTACATCTGTGCGCTAGAATATCAGCGTACACGTGTAAGTCAATATTGAAAGTGTAAACGTGTATTAGTATGTTTTACTTAAATATTGTATAAAGGTAGTGTGAAATGTAGTAGCAAGTCATAAATGGAAGTACTAAGGGCTAATAAATGGAAATTAAGGTAGCTGAATATAAAGATTATGAGCGGATTGCCCAATTACACGCGGATAGCTGGAAGCTATATTACCGTGGCATTCTTGCTGATGATTACCTAGAACATGAGGTTTTGGAGGACAGGTCTGTTATTTGGCAGACACGTTTGATTAATCCTCCTTTTAATCAACATGTTCTATTACTCGAGGAAGGCGGTTTACTGGTTGGTTTTGTCTGCGCATTTGGCAATCATAACTTTGAACGCGGGACGTTCATCGATGCATTGCATGTAGACAGTAACTACCGAGGCCGTGGCTTAGGCAAGCGTTTGTTGTCTGAACTGTCTCAACGATTACAACAATACTATTCTGATTCAGGGCTTTACCTAGAGGTGATGTCTGAAAATCATCAAGCTATTGCGTTTTATGAAGCGATTGGTGGAAAACAAGAATTGGAGCAGGTGTGGAACGCGCCATGCGGAAGTCAAGTTAACGAGAAAGTCATCTCTTGGGCTTCTCCCGTTGACCTCGAGCAGAGAACCAAAAGCGCTGCGTTTTCGTAATTGTCACGCTCTGATGCTTTGTTCGTCATGACGCAATTTTGCGACTGAGAATACAATTGATGCCCCAAGCATGCATATGTTTGGGGCTTTTTCGTTTCGCTTGCAATAGAAAAGGGCGTCGGTAAGAAGTTAATTAGACCAAGATGTACGGTTTCGGCCGTTTTTCTTTGAAATATAGAGTGCTTGATCGGCGTCATCGATGAGTTGCTCTACCGAGCCTAGTGCTTGAGGTGAATGTTTAACACCAATTGAAATTGTGACTTCTAAACGAAGGCGAGAGGGACACTCTAGCAGCGAATCTACGAGTGATTGAATTGAATCTTCAGTCCCGTTTTGTACCAAAATCAGAAACTCTTCTCCTCCATATCGAAAACAGTTACTGCCCAGTGGTAGTTTTTTCTGAATTTCGATGGCCAACTCTTTAATGACCAGATCGCCCATCTGGTGCCCGTAGGTATCATTAATGGTTTTGAAATGGTCAATGTCGATCATAATCGATGTGATGGATAAGTCGCGATCAATGCTCGGTTCGATCACTTGGTGTAAGTAGAGTCGATTATAGCAGCCGGTGAGCGCGTCTTTATAGGAAAGCGCTTCAAACATATTCGACTGTTTACGTAATTGTATCGCTTGTTTTCGAAGTTGCTCCGATTGTGCGAAGCGTTTGTGAACTTCTAAGTCGCGTCTAATACAGGCCGCTGAAATCAAAATATAAGCAGACACATAAATAGAAATGGTTTCGACTTCATGAGCAGGTTCTGCAGCATACAGCAAAGGAGATAATCCGATTAGGTAGGCGGCAAAAATAAATGAAAGTGTTGTGATGCTGTATTTGGCCGATAATCTAGAAAACGTACCTATGTAGATCATCACGAGGACGATACCACCTTGGTAATCGAAATTCCCTAGGTCAATCGCGAGCCGCCCAACGTAGACTAGAAACAGCGAGCTAATGACAAGAAAGGTGCTTTCAACGAACTCTAAAACGTTAGGCCTGTGCTTGATGCAATACCGAGCAACAACCATCATCATCAAGAACAGTACGATGCGAAAGGCAATTGGTGTAATACACTCTGTACCGAAGTGAATATAGTCCGTGACAATAAAAGCACAGAATATTGAGATCGGGATGTAGATGAAATTTATGTACGGCAGATAAATTTCATTGTCGAAATAGGTTTTAAATCGTTGATTTTTGAACCCGATGTAAGAGCGCATTGAGAAACTAGCCGAAATTGATACACAATAATTTGCGTAGTATGTCACAGTCTTGATGATTGTAAACGAGCATTTCTATAGATTTGTCAGTATGTTAGCTAGATCAACAAAGGAGGGGCACGATATTCACGTCCTACATGAAATAGAACGTGAATATGTTTAGAGGGATATATGAGAGTGATTAATCGCTATTAACGCTTGTTCTTCAAGTAACGCTTACGACGCTCTTCTTTTTTCTTAGCTTGTTGCTCGGCTTTTAGTGCTGCGGCTTCTTCAACTTCGATCAGCTCTTTTGTGATCATTTCTGGTAGTTCTAGAGTTACCTTACCCAAAGTCCCGTTACGAAGCTCGTGAAGTAAGATTTCAGAACACTTATGAAGGTCGATATGACCACCAGCACGAAGTGCTCCACGCTTACGACCGATCGCTTCCATCAACTCGATGTCAGACTCTGGCAGTTCTTTAATTTGGTAACGCTCTTGCAGTAGGTGAGGGTACTGCTTCGCAAGATACTCCACGGTGTAGAATGCTACTTCATCGTACTCCATCGCTGTATCTTTTACTGCGCCTGTAGCCGCTAGGCGGAAACCACTGTGCGGGTTTTCTACTTTAGGCCAAAGAATTCCTGGGGTATCAGAAAGGATCACGCCATTTTGTAGGTTTATACGCTGTTGACGACGAGTTACTGCAGGTTGGTTACCTGTCACTGCGATTGTGCGTCCTGCTAGGCAGTTGATGATGGTTGATTTACCCACATTAGGGATACCCATGATCATAGTACGAATGTTCTTACCAATCTCTTCACGGTGTGGTGCGAGCTTACGAACCAGCTCCATGATGTGATTTACTTCTTCTTTAACGCTGGTGGTAATTGCAATAGCTTTTACACCTTGCTCTTTCTCGAAATGCTCGATCCAACGTTCAGTTAACTCTGGGTCGGCAAGGTCACGTTTGTTCAGCACTTTTACACAAGGCTTATCGCCGCGCAGTGAGGAGATCATAGGGTTTTCACTACTGAACGGGATACGCGCATCCAGTACTTCGATGATCACATCAACCTGTGGGATAACTTCTTCGATTTCTTTGCGGGCTTTATGCATGTGACCCGGAAACCATTGAATAGACATAGAGATAAACCTTGATAAATATAGTTGCTGCACATTGTAAGGGTTCAATAGGGCGTGTAAAGCCATATCTATAAAGGGACGATAAAGATCGGTCTTTAATGGACCTCTAACATGATTTTAGCTGAAGTTTAGGGAGCATAAAGAAGGACTAAGGTGAGTAGTTGAGAGCATTTTAACCAATGACTTGTTAGCTATAGCTTTTTTGCGTTGGGGTTATTTTACTTTTAATCACTTATCTTTACATGTGAACACATAAATATATTTTTACCCTGTCTCTTATACACATCT